>CAYZJH010000011.1:0-78858 GCA_964478625.1 uncultured Desulfobacteraceae bacterium | reverse complement strand
AAAATAGTATGTTATAGCCTAATTCGTTGCTTTTTATCCTGGAACATCCGTTGAGAGCATCGAAAAACCGGTATGTTTGATCCCCGGTGACTATATCCACATTCCGGCCCGCTGCAGGCATCGCGTGGAATGGACCGATCCGGATGATGTAACTATCTGGCTTGCCGTGTTCTATTGAAAACGCCGGTTTCCCGAAATTGACAATTATTTTCTGGGTTTTTGGTTTTGGAACCGGTTTCTGAATTCGCGTGATAATCATTTTTCGGGAGGATTTGTCTTATTGAGGGCGGAAAGATGATATATAATTTCCAACTCCTTGCAGCTCAAATCAAAAAGTTTCCTGCTGCACAAATTTGTGAAACTTTTTCTGGCTATCAGCCAACCGATATCCACAGCCACTCCTGCGGCAGTAAATCTTTTTGCCCTCTGAAAAATTTTTAACGGCCATTTAGCCCATCGATAGAGTATCAAAGATTTCCGGGCAAAATGACCCAATTGTTTTATTTCCGGAATTTCCGCAATGGATTTCACCTGGAGGACCGTGGCCAGTTCCACGTTGTGAAGATGTTTGACGATAATATATTTTTTGGTTTCCAGAATACTGTTCAACCAATGCACAGTCCTTTGAACAAGAGGACCGAGAGAAACCTCTTCTATGGGATTTTGGCTCTCAGGAAAGTGATGAGCGGAAATAATCATGGCGGCTTCATAAAAGGATTGCTTCCAGGTTTCCAGTCCCGGAACCGGTCCCCAAAAGGCATTGAAGCCCACCAGACGATTGCGGATAGATTTTAATTCCGGGTTGATGGACAGATTGTTTTCAATGCCGAGCGTTTCGATTTCCTTTAAAACTTTTTCCAGGTCATCCTGGGAATAGGCTTTTTTTTCGGGATCAGGATTGCAGTTATAAGCATCTATGGCCAGTCGACCTGTAAAGAGATAGATCTCCAGTAAGAAAAAACGGGTCAAGGTCATCAGGGTCCATTGATTCGAAAAGTAGATCAACCACAAAAAAGGATCCGGAATCAAAATAAGACGCAATTGATTGATACGGACAAAAAAGGCCTGGTATCGCATGATGACTCTGAAAAACCACATGTTTCGTAATTGTTTGAATCTGCATGAGGTCTGCCGTATATGTCGGAATCGAATGTTTCGAAGTGTTTGAAACCCCGGTCTTCGTAAAATCATTTCAAGTCTTATGGCGGCAGTGCGTGCTGCTTTTAGAAGATTCTCAACAGTGATGGCCGTTAATGGATTTTTATGCTGAGGATGAAAACAAGCGGCAATGTTGGAAACATAATTTTCCAGTTCTCCGAGTTGCTGAAATTCGGGAAAATTGGATTTCAATATCTCCCTGCATCGGCCCCTTACCAGATCAATGGCTTCCAGTTCAGGCCCTGTGGCCGACTCCGCAGCATGATCCATGGATTTAAGTTCCTTTTTTAAACCCTCTTTCCACTGTAATAAGCCCCGCATCCGCAATGCCATAATACTGGTGCCGACAGCCAGTACAAGAGCGGCGCAGGCCAGAAATAATTTGAACAAATTTAATTCCACTGATTCAACCTTCCCGGGGGTATCCTCATTTCACAAAGGCAATAATTTAAACCATTTATCATCAAAGTGCAATCACCCGCAAAGATGGGGGAAAAGATCAGAGCGATTTGATGGTTCCCAATGGTCTGTGTTGACATGGAACCGGCTCTGAGATAACAATTGAATGTCGATTATGGAAATCAACACGATAATTGGGGAGTGTAAATAAAATGGCTGAGGATGTTTATCAGAACCTGGCAAAGCATCTGGATGATCTTCCGACAGGATTTCCTTCTACGGAAAGCGGTGTTGAGATCAGGATTTTAAAAAGGCTTTTTTCTCCGGAGGAGGCGAAAATCGCGGTTGGACTGAAAATGAAACAGGAACCGGCTGGTGTTATTGCCGGGCGGTTGGGTATGGATGAAAACAAGATTTCGCCCATTCTGGAAAAGATGTCTCAAAAAGGGTTGATTTTTCGCAAAAGAAAAGGGGATCAGTCCTTTTACATGGCGGCACAGTTTGTTATCGGTATTTGGGAATATCATGTCAACAGTCTGGATGAAGGCTTGATCCGGGATTTTAATGAATATGTTCCATATCTGGTGAAAAAGGGATGGGCCAAACAAAAGACACAGCAATTAAGGGTGATTCCGATCAATAGGAGTGTGGTTGCCGAACCCGGTGTCATGCCCTATGAACAGGCTGAGGAGATTATTCGAAAACAGTCGAAGATTGTGGTGGCTCCCTGTATTTGCAGGAAAGAGCATAAAATGGTTGGCAAAGGGTGTGACCGTCCCGAAGAGGTTTGTCTGGTTTTTTCCACAGGAGCATTCTATTATGAGGAAAATGGATTAGGGCGTTCAATCACCCAGGAAGAGGCCCTGGGGTTATTACAAAAAGGTGTGGAAGCCGGACTGGTGATTCAGCCCAGTAATGCCAAAAAACCTGCCAACATATGCATGTGCTGTGGATGTTGTTGCCAGATCCTGAAAAATATCAAATTATTGCCTGAACCTTCCAAAGCGGTGCATGCGAATTACTATGCCCAGGTTACTGAAGCCAATTGCACGGCATGTTCTACATGTTTGCAACGGTGCCCCATGGATGCCATCACTGTTGAAGAGACAGCAAGTGTGGATCGTAATCGGTGCATTGGATGCGGGCTCTGTGTTCCCACGTGCGAATTTGGAGCCATAGAATTGCTACAAAAACAGGGAGATGAAACTTATGAACCTCCTGAAACCTTTATTCATACCTATATGAGAATTGCCATGGAGCGGGGAAAGTTTAAGCTTTAATTTCTCAAAATTCAGATCATTCAAAAGACAGACCATGAAATGTCAATTTTTGAATCTGGTTTTTCCAGATTCCTGTGAAACCTATCTCAAATATATCCAGATCTGGAGTATGTTTTTATTGTCTTCACGATAATAGGCCATGGCGTTCATCATGTTGCGGACCAGGTGAATGCCCAGCCCTTTTGCCGAGTCCAGGAGGGCTTCTGATTTTTCCATTCTGGGAGTGGCCAGAGGGTTAAATTCCCTTGCGTCATCTTCAAACCTTAAAACCACCTCGTCCTTATTCAAAGTGATTTGCAAGGTGATCAGATGTTCCATTGAATCATCATACCCGTGCTGGATCGTATTCATAAGACTCTCTTCGATGACAAGATTGATGGCGGTGATAATATTTGGAGAAAATTTTTTGGGTTCAAGAAATGCGTTGATCACCTTGAGAAGGTTGTTCACTTCTTCAGGATCGTTCGGCATGGATATTAAGATGCTTTTCAACACTCACTCCTGCAGGGGATTGATTTTTTTCCCATAGCTGTTTCATAATTCAGAATATCCGGTTCAAGCAAATTCAGACCGGTCTGGGATCAAAACAGGCCATTGGGAATGAATTGACAAACACGAAATATATTTTCTATTATCGCAAAATATTGAAGATGAAAAGGGTATTTGATCCGGAGGGAGAAAATGGAAGATACTTTTGAAAAACGCACCAAGGTGATCATTTATACAAGCCAGTATAAAATAACAGGGCATATCGACCTGTTGCCGAATGCTCGATTAACCGACTTCATGCTGGATTCCAGGCATTTTATTGCTGTAACGGATGCAGAGATTTTTAGCCTGAGCAATCACGCAATCCTCAAAACAGCCTTTTGTGATATCAACAAGGACCATATCATGATTATCACCCCGGAGGACTTGGCCCAAATGGAGTAACGATTCCGGTTGTTACCTTTAATGTAAGCCTATTGGGGATATTTACCATGGGCATATAGGTAATCAAAGTAGTAGTCATAATATTCTTTAATTTCAGAACCGGCTTTTTCCGAATCCTCTGTGCCGGATTCTTTTTTCTGCCTTTGGAGTAACTGCGAAAACCATATCTTTTTGGAAAATTCATAAAGGACATGCTCCAATGTTTCAGGATCACTGGTGATTGCTTTGTTTGAGCGGATAAATTCACCAATTCCCATGATTACCGCCTTGACATTCAAAATATATTCCGTGTCATCAAGGCTGGTATCCACAAAAACCTCATGAAGTTTTTCGATTATACTTTTTGCACTTCCCTCGATAGCATCGATACAATTCATTATAGATTTTCCTGATCTAGGATGTTGCACTTCTTGGTATTTTGGCTATGATTCCGAAAAAAACTCCTTGTAGCCACACTTTTTATCAGGGCACGTTAAGAATTCCCCTTCCTTTTTGGTCGATTTCCGAACCAGATATTTAGAGCCGCAATCAGGACATGGTTTGTCAACAGGTTTATCCCAAGTGGCAAAATTGCATTTTGGAAAACGGGTACAGCCGTAAAATGTTTTTCCTCTTTTGGACACTCTTTCAACAATTTCTCCATCACAGGTTGTTTCCGGGCATTTAACGCCGGTTTCTTTTCCGGTCTCTTTGGCATCCAGTGATTTGGTATGTTTGCACTCGGGATATCCGCTACAGGCAAAAAACTGGCCGTATTTTCCGAATTTGATGACCATGGGTTTTCCACATTGATCACAGGTCTGGTCCGTAAGATCTTCGGGCGCTGGTTCGATGGGGCGAATCATTCCTTTTTCATCCCGAACATAGTCCCGGGTATATTTGCAGTTTGGGTATCCGCTGCAGGCAAGAAACGGCCCGTTTTTCCCAATTTTTAAATGGATTGTCGAATAGCATTCAGGACACGTTAAATCGGTGGCAAAACCCACACCTTTAATACTCAGCATATTGCTTGCCGCCATATCCAGGTTTTTTTTGAAAGGATCATAAAACCGTTTTAAAAGCTCCTGTGCATCGGCTTCGGCAGATTCAAGAAGATCCAGGTTTTCTTCCATATTGGATGTAAAATCCACGTTGAAAACATTGGGGAAATTTTTTACAAGCAACTCATTGACAATGAATCCCAGTTCATTGGGCTTGAAATACCCTTTTTCCAGTTCAACGTATTTTTTTTCCCGAATTGTTGAGAGAATGGTCGCATAAGTACTCGGACGTCCGATACCGTTTTCTTCCAATTCCTTGACCAGAGACGCTTCGGAAAAGCGGGGAGGGGGTTGGGTAAAATGCTGTTTGGGATCATAGTGAATGACTTTGAGAACTGTTTTTTCCGGGATATCCGGAAGATGTTCCGAGGTGGAATCCAGAGGCTCTTCCTGATCTTCCGTTTGATAGAGAGCCAGATATCCCAAAAACTGAATATTGGAACCTGATGCTGTAAAGGTGTACTTTCCGCAATCGATGGAAAAAGAAATCTGGTTGATCAATGCCTGAGCCATTTGCGAAGCCACAAAGCGTTTCCAGATCAATTGGTATAAAGCCATCTGGTCAGGTGTTAAATAAGGGGCTACCTTTTCCGGTGTGTTGAACACCGAGGTCGGACGAACAGCTTCATGGGCATCCTGAGCTTTTTTCTTATTTTGAAAATAACGAGGTTTTTCTAATGAATAATCCCGGCCAAATCTTTCCCTGACAAGCTTTAGAGCCTCCTCAGCAGCTTCCTGCGAGATCCGGACCGAGTCGGTTCTCATATAGGTGATTAACCCTGTGGGCTCACCGTCGGCCAATTCAACACCCTCATAAAGCTGTTGGGCAATGGTCATGGTTTTTTTTGCAGAAAATCTTAATTTTCTAATGGAATCTTGTTGAAGCTTGCTGGTGGTAAATGGCGGTAAGGGATTTCTTTTTATCGTTTTATGGGTGACTTTTTGCAAGATCGGCTGATGTAATGAAAGATCCTGGAGAATTTCCCTGGCGACCGTTTCATTGGGGATCGTCAGTTTTTCATTGTTTTTGCGAGTTAATTTTCCCATAAAAGCCGGGGGAGAATCTCCCTCAAAAAGTGCGCTGATAGTCCAGTATTCTTCGGGTTCGAAAGCTTGAATGGCTTTTTCCCTTTCGCATATAATTCTTAACGCTACAGACTGGACCCGTCCGGCACTTAGTCCGCCTTGCACCTTTCGCCAAAGCAGCGGCGACACTTCATATCCGACAAGTCTGTCTAAAACCCGCCTGGCTTTTTGTGCTTCATACTTGTTTGGATCGAGACTGGTAGTAGAGGCCATGGCCTGGCGAATGGCCTTTTCGGTAAGTTCATGAAAAAGAACGCGATAAAATTTTCGTCCTTTTTTTTTTAAAATTTCTGCAGTGTGCCATGCGATTGCTTCGCCCTCCCGGTCAGGGTCAGGGGCAAGATAGATTTCGGTTGTATTTCCTGCAGCTTTTTTTAATGATGAAATGACCTTTTGTTTGCCTGGTATATTACTGTAGAGGGGTTGGAATCCGTTTTCAATATCGACCCCTAGTTTGTTTCGAGGCAAATCTTTCAAATGTCCTACCGTGGCCTCGATCTGAAACTCTTTGCCTAAGTATTTTTTTAATGTTTTAACCTTTGTGGGTGACTCTACAATGAGAAGCGGTTTACTCACAACAACTCCTTAAATTTATAATTAAGATGGAATTCCATAGATTCGATGGAATTCAACGAATCAGGTTTTTAAAGAAAAACATTTGCCGGGTAATTGTACGGCAATTCCTTCAAGTTCAAATTTTAACAGTATGCCCAATAGCTTTCCCGGTGCCATGGAAGTTTTTCTGACAAGTTCGTCCACGTGAACCGGGTATGGTTCAAGGTGATTCATAACCCTTTGTTCATCCGGATTTAAATTCGGCAATAGCTTCGTTCGGTTGTCAAGATAGGCACTTTCGGGGGTGCCTTCAAGGTTTTCCCGTATCTGAGGAGACAGTTCTTCAATGATGTCGCGGACATCTTCCACCAGCTTTGCTCCTTGTTTGATGAGACTATTGGTGCCGTAACTTTTAAATGAATGAATGCTCCCCGGTACTGCAAAAACCTCCCGGTTTTGTTCGGCAGCCAGTCTGGCTGTTATTAGAGAACCGCTTTTTCTGCCGGCTTCCACAACGACCGTTCCCAGTGACATTCCGCTGATGATTCGGTTTCTGATTGGAAAATGGTGGGCTTCAGGGGGAGACTGAATCGAAAATTCTGAAATGACTGCACCGCTTTCTGAGATCTGATCAAAAAGTTTGCGGTTTTCAGGGGGATAAATCTTGTTAAAACCACTTCCCAGGACCGCAATGGTTTTACCGCTTTTCGAAAGCGCTCCTCCATGGGCCGCGGAATCAATTCCTCTGGCCATGCCGCTTACGATTATGAATCCGAGTTTGGCCAGGCCTTCGGATATGCGTTTGGCGGCGGAAATACCGTATGAAGTCGGATTTCTCGAACCTACCACAGCCATGTTATGGTTTTGTGGCAATAATTTTCCGGAAACGTACAAATAAGGAGGAGGATCAGGGATGTGACGTAACAGAGGAGGATAATCCAAATCGGAAAAGGTGACGATGTGAAAACCTTTCTCAAGGACATGATCCAGTTCTTTTTTGATGGTCTCATTCAATTGACATGATTTTATCCTGAGCGCAAGACTTCTGGATATCCCGTTGATTTGGCTCAGTTCTTGAAAAGATGCATCAAAAACCTTTTCAGGGGAAGAAAATCGGTCTAATAATCGTTTAAAGAGGATATTGCCGATTCCCGGAATACTTTTAAGTGCAAACCAGGGAAACCATTTTTCCGGAAAGGTATCTCCCATCAGTTTAGTTTTACGGCCTTTCTGGAAATCCCTAAGGCTTTTTTTTTCTGACATTCCATGCCAGAAGTATAGGGCTGGCCACATAAACGGAAGAATAGGTCCCGATAATGATTCCGACTGTCATGGCCAGTGCAAAATCCCGAATGATTCCGCCGCCCAAAATCAAAAGGGCGACAACCACAGTCAGGGTGGTTAATGCAGTTAATATGGTTCGAGCTAAGGTTTCATTGATGCTTCGGTTTAATATGAATTCCAGGGGTTTTCGGTGATGTTTTCTCAGGTTTTCCCTGATCCGGTCGAATACAATGATGGTGTCATTTAAGGAATATCCGATGATGGTCAGCAATGCCGCAATGATGGGAAGCGTAAATTCAATGTTGAGAACGGAAAAAAGGCCGACCGTGATGATGACATCATGGATAAGTGCCACGATTGCTCCCATGGCATATTTAAGTTCGAGAAACCAGAACAGAACCAATGTTACGATTAAGGCGGCCAAAATTAGAAAAGGAATACTGACTTTAAAAATGGACAGAAAGTAAACGGCTCCGATAAGTACCGCTGCCATGACTCCGCTTAACAACCATTTGAGTTCAAATCGGCCGGAAATATATATGGTGATAAACAATAAAGCAAAAAACATGGCAAATAAGGCTTTTTCCCTCAAATCCTTACCGACCTGAGGCCCGACCATTTCAATCCTCCGAATTTCAACCTCACTATTTGTGGCAGCCTTGAGGGAATTTTGTAACTGTGTTGAAAAATCTTCGTGGTACGCCTCGACAATGTCGGTCCGGATGAGGTATTCATTATCTTCCCTTTCGCCAAATCTTTGAACGGAGGCTTTTTCCAGGTTGACTGCGGAAAGTCCCTTTTTGACATCTGCAATAGTGACTGGTGAAAAAAAATTGACCTGGATAAGGGAACCTCCGGCAAAATCGATACCATAACGGGGCCCGCCATGAACGATAACCGACAGAATGCTTAAAAGGATAAGGCAACCGGATATAAAATAGGCAATTTTTCTTTTACCAGTAAAGTCAATATTGATATCAGGTTTGATAAACCGCATTGTTTCCTCCGAAAAAATCAGTGACCTTTGCCTTCCGGCGTGGATCTCAAATAGTGGTACGCAATTTTTGGTTCAATAAATTAGATGCTTAATCGTTTAAATTTTCGTGTAATTAAAAAATAGTCAAATATGTACCGCGTCAGGATTAATGATGTGAAAAGACTTGAGATAACCCCCAGGCTCAATGTAACGGCAAAACCTTTGACAGGTCCTGTCCCGAACTGAAACAATACCAGAGCTGCGATAAGTGTTGTTACGTTGGCATCCAGAATGGTCAGGGTTGAACGTTCATAACCGGCATCTACCGCTGCTCTTGGGGTTTTCCCGATATCTAATTCTTCACGGATACGTTCGAAAATGATGACGTTGGCATCCACGGCCATACCGATGGTCAGGATAATCCCGGCAATTCCGGGAAGGGTCAGCGTTGCCTGGAACGCGGCAAGGCCGGCGGAAATGAGCAGTATATTTAAAATTAAGGCGATATTGGCAACAAGGCCGGAGGCCTGATAATAAACCATCATAAAAATGAGCACAAGAACGCCGCCTACCACCATAGATGTCAGGCCTTTACGGATTGAATCCGCACCCAATGAAGGTCCGACAGTTCTTTCTTCAAGAATTTTGACTGGTGCCGGTAAGGCACCGGCACGCAACACGATTGCCAGATCCCGGGCCTCTTCAGTGGTAAAATTTCCTGTAATCCTGGCTTCTCCACCGGATATTTTTTCCTGGATCACCGGCGCAGAATAGACCCTGTTATCCAAAACGATTGCCAATCGCTTTTTGACATTTTCTCCTGTAATTCTTTCGAAAATCCTTCCGCCTTTTCGATCGAAAGTAATACTGACATAGGGTTCATTAAATTGGGAATCGATCTGAACCCTGGCATCGGTCAGGTATGCTCCGGTTAAAAGGGTTCGGTCTATCAGAACATAGGGTATTTTGATTTCACGATTGGTTCCTCTATCCTGTTGAATCTGATAATAGATTGCACTTCCGGCCGGCACGCCGTTTCTTTCAGCCACTTCAGGATCCACAGCTTCATTTACCAGCTTAAACTCCAAAATAGCGGTTTTTCCTATGAGTTCTTTAGCTCGCTGGGTGTCCGTGATGCCCGGAAGCTGAATAAGGATGCGATTTGTTCCCTGAATTCGAATGTCGGGTTCGCTCACACCGAATTGATCAATTCGGTTTCGGATAGTTTCAAGAGCTTGCTGTACTGAAAGATTTTTGATGTGACGGGTTTCTTCATCCGGAAGATCCCAAATCAGGGTCAAGGAGTCTGTTTCCTGTGTTCGGGAAAGCAACCGAAGATCCCTGAATTCTTTATCCATCAAATTTTGAAAGGTTTTTTCCTGAGTTAAATCCGTGATCCTGACCGAAATCCGTGATCCATTGTCCATAGCCACGGAAACGTTTCGAAGGTTTTCCTTTCTGATCATCTCTCCGATTTCCTGGCTGAAACGTTCAAGGGTGCTTTCGACAGCCTTGTCTGTTTCTACTTCCATCACCAAATGCATTCCGCCTTGAAGATCCAAACCGAGATTAATTTTATTATATGGCCACAAGGATGGTTTGAAAGTGGGTAGGACATATATGATTGCAATGGTAAAAACCGCCAGGATAAAAACCAGCCGCCATGAGATCTTTTTCAACGGTTCTTTTCCTTTCAACAAAGATCAATCTTTGAAAATTCCATGTTGGTTGAACAAATTTTAATTGTTTGAAATGGCTTGTACATATCAAATTAAAGCCCCAGATAAAGAAAAATGCCTTCACAAGCAAAAAATTTCTTTTTCAATGGGGCTTATGGTTGACGGATCAGTGCTGATCGAATTATTCGTTATCGGATTTATTGTTTTTAGGCATTGTCTGAGCTGATGATTGAAGCAACGCGCCGACATTGTGTCTGGCCAGTTTAATACGCACCTTGTCTGCAATTTCCAGAGTCACCGTCGTATCATCTATTCCGGTGATACGGCCGTAAATACCTCCTGCGGTGATAATGCGATCCCCTTTTCTGAGGTTGTTGATCATTTCACGATGCTCTTTGGTTTTCTTTTGCTGGGGTCTGATCAATAAAAAATAAAAGATAACGAACATAAGTATAAGGGGGATAAATGCTGAAAATCCACCCTGTGCACCTTGTCCTGCTGCACCGCCTTGCCCCATTGCATAAACGATATCAACCAAGATTAAACCTCCTTAAAGTTATTATTTACACTGTATTGTGAATGAATTTATTCAAGCGAAAAAAACAAAAAATGTAAAACCCAATAAAAAATTTGCGACCATATACTTTAAATGGTCTTTTTCGTCAAACTTTTATTGAAAAATTCGAATGCATCTCCAGTTTTAGCTGCGATGCCTTTTGCTAAACCCAATCGGTGAAAGCTTTTATGGTGCTTCAGAAATCCATAGATTTTCTCCGTCAAACCGGATCAAATTGACTTTTTCTAAATCAATTTGATCAAGAAGGGATAGAATCTCCGCCATATGGAAAACCACAATTTTACTTTCAGGATGAATAAGATTTAAATCGACATCCAGGTTGTGTTCGCGAATGTTATAGATATACACAATTTTTTCAGAAAACTTTAAAATTTTGCCGATGCCGGAACTAAACCCCCGATTATCCGGTTTATCAGCCAAAGGGGAAAGGCGGATATTTTTATTGTCAAAATAATCCTGCAAAAACCTGAAATGGATGTTCCAGAGATTATCATTGGGTTTTACAACATATACCCCGAATGAATGGTCTTTTTCTTCGGACCAATCCCGATTTTCAAGAGTTTTTTCAAAAGACTTTTCGGTCAGACCTTCCTCTAGGATATCCCCTTGTTTGATACGTATTTTTTCAAGGATTTCTCTCATGGGGATGATGGTTTCACCGACCTTAAAGCTTTCATCGGTTCTGACGATAACATCCACTCCTTTGTCCAGGCCGAATTCTTCTTTGCGTTCTTGGACCAGTTTCTGAAGATTTTCATCTTCGTGTACCTGATTAAGGTCAATTACTTTTTCGCGGGGGACAGGCTGAAAAGTTTGCGCCGTTTCATGCGGTGAACTTTGAGAGTCTTGAAGACCGATTCCGGGTTCGGTATGGTGTTGATCGGATTTAAACCAAAAAAAGACTCCGCCTCCAATGGCGATTAGTGAAATGACACAAAGCATCAGCAGAAATAGTCCTTTTTTGGAATTTTTCGGATTTTTTTCAAACATTTTTTTAAAATCAGCCGGGCAAATTTTTTGAATAAGTTGATATTATTACCGTAATCATTATGAGGTGTCAAGGCTTGCCAGGTTTCCATTATTCGCAGATAATCTTGCCATCTCCGGGTATCATGTTCGAATTGGCTTCAATGGTTATTGAGAGTCCTCTTCGAAGTTCAAGGTCGAGAATCTCGCTTCTTTTTTTGTTGAGCAGATAATCGGCAACCTCAACTGGAACGATCCCTTTTACGGTGGTAATTTCATCTTTTAACGTTTCAAGGCGAAGTTTGCGAAGAAATCTTACACCAAGGGTTTCTGTTGACGGCGTAAGTCCTTTTCCCTGGCAGCATTTGCATGAACCGTAGCTTCCAAATTCAATAGAAGGTCTTATGCGCTGTCTTGACATTTCCATTAATCCGAATTGGGATATTCGTCCGACCTTGGTTCGGGCCTTGTCTTTTTTAACATGAAATTTCAGGGCTTTTTCCACTTCAAGCCGATGTTTAGGATCCTTCATATCAATAAAATCAATGACAATCAGTCCTCCCAAATCCCTTAACCGCAATTGGCGAGCCACTTCCTCGGCAGCTTCGATATTGGTCATCACTGCAGTCTGTTCAATGGAGGATTTGTGTGTCCCTTTTCCTGAGTTTACATCGATGGCCACGAGAGCTTCGGTCTGCTGTATGACAATGGATCCCCCTGATTTTAGATCGACACGGTTTTCAAAAATGGATGCAATCTGATTTTCCAGTTGATATTTTGTAAAAATAGGTTTCGGTCCCTTATGGAGTTTGACGATTTTCGTATGCTTGGGTGATGTAATTTTGACGAAATCTCTTACTTCCTGATAGACAGCTTCATCATCAACCAGAATACCGGTGACGTCTGATGTAAAATAATCGCGTATGGCTCGAACCACGATATTTCTTTCTTTATAGAGAATGGATGGGGCAGGCAGTTCCATTGCCTTTTCTTTGATATTTTTCCACAGCCTCATCAAATAGCGCAAATCATTTGCGATAACCGTTTTGGAGCGGTCCATACCTGCTGTGCGGATAATCACTCCGAATCCTTCAGGAACCTTAAGACTGTTCAAAAGTTCTTTTTGTCGCTTTCGCTCTTTTTCATCTTCGATTTTTCTGGATACTCCTAAATTTTTGCTCCCGGGCATGAGAACGACATATCTTCCCGCCAATGAAATATAAGTGGTCAGCATGGCGCCTTTTTCCATGATAGGGTCTTTGGCCACCTGAACGATGATTTCCTGTCCTTTTTTGAGAATATTTTTTAAAGAATTATCACCCGTGCGATTTTCCTGGAAGTAGTCGCTGTGGATTTCGTGTTTCTGAAGAAAACCGTGCCGTTCTGCCCCATAATCAATGAAGACTGCCTGAAGAGCGGGTTCGATCCTGGTGATGATGCCTTTGTAAATGTTGCCCCGCATAATTTCCCTGGCCGCACTTTCAATCTGAAACTCTTCAAGCTTGCTGTCTTTTACGTTCGCAATTCGGCATTCTTCGGGATCAACTGCGTTGATTAAAATTTTTGTTGTCATATAGGATGTTTATTTTTAACCCCCTTATAAAATACCATAACCTAAGCTTTACGTTCTAACAACAGAAATGTTATCAAAGATATCTTTTGCTGCATATGAAATTGCAATAAACAAGTCAAATATTTTCTCAGTCTTGATATTTTTTTGCTCTTGTGGCACAAGGAACACCTGTATACAGCACGCGGGCTTTCGGATAAAAACGTGAATCAAAACTATGTGAAATCGGCTTTTCGGAGGTAACAATCGGCAATGGATGAAAAATATGATCCAAAACGAATTGAGCAAAAATGGCAAACCTATTGGGATCAAGAAGAATTGATGAAAGTTTTTGAAGATTCGGCCAGGGAAAAATATTATCTCCTGGAAATGTTTCCATATCCGTCGGGTAAAATTCACATGGGACATGTCCGCAATTATACAATAGGTGATGTTGTTGCCAGATATAAAAGGATGAGAGGGTTTAATGTTCTTCACCCGATGGGTTGGGATGCTTTCGGAATGCCCGCTGAAAATGCCGCCATTGCCAATAATACGCATCCTGCCAAATGGACTTATGACAATATTAATAATATGCGAAGCCAGTTAAAACGCATGGGGTTCAGTTATGACTGGAATCGTGAGATTGCGACTTGCCGGCCCGAATATTACCGCTGGGAACAGTGGCTTTTTATTAAAATGTATGAAAAGGGAATGGTTTACCGCAAGCAAGCCCTGGTAAACTGGTGTGAGAACTGCCAAACGGTGCTTGCCAATGAACAGGTGGAAGCTGGAATGTGTTGGCGTTGCTCAAAGGCTGTCCGCCAAAAAAAGCTTCAGCAATGGTTTTTTCGGATTACCGACTATGCGCAGGACCTTTTGGATTATTGTGATAAACTTCCGGGTTGGCCCGAAAAAGTTATCACGATGCAGAAAAACTGGATCGGAAAAAGTACGGGCGCTGAAATCAGATTTGCTATCCAAAATCCTCCTAAAACGGTTCAACCCGAGATTTCGGTTTTTACCACTCGTCCCGATACCATTTTCGGGGCGACTTTCATGGTGTTGGCACCTGAGCATCCTTTGGTTCCGGAGCTGTCAAAAGGGACCGACCAGGAAGATGCGGTAACCGAATTTGTTGATCGGATGGCTACCCAGGACAGGTCTGCAAAAGCTTTGGAAAGTTATGAAAAAGAGGGGGTATTTATCGGTGCCTATTGTACCAACCCTTTGTCTGAACGCACCATGCCGATTTATTCGGCAAATTTTGCACTCATGGAATATGGCACCGGAGCGGTCATGTCTGTTCCGGCTCACGACCAGAGAGATTTTGAGTTTGCTAAAAAATATAACCTGGATATGATTGTCGTTGTCAAGCCTCAAGAGGATGATTTAGATCCAAATACCATGGAGGAAGCCTTTGCCGGAGAGGGTATCATGGTCAATTCCGGTGAATTTAACGGGATGGGCAACAGGGATGCCATGGATAAAATCGCTGACCATCTCCGGCAAAAGGGCCTTGGCCAAAAAACAGTCAGTTACCGGTTAAGAGATTGGGGAATTTCACGGCAGAGATACTGGGGAGCCCCGATCCCCATGGTTTACTGTAAAGACTGCGGTGTCGTACCTGTTGCAGAAAAAGACCTTCCTGTTTTACTTCCGGAAAATGCCGACCTACTGGAAGGAGGGAAATCTCCTCTTCCGACCCTGGAATATTTTATTCAAGCTTCCTGCCCAGTATGTGGCAGAACGGATGCCCGAAGAGAAACCGACACCATGGATACATTTGTGGAATCATCCTGGTACTTTGAACGCTATTGCAGCCCCAATTGCGACAATGCCATTTTTGACCGGGATGCTGTGGATTACTGGATGCCTGTTGATCAATATATCGGAGGGGTGGAGCATGCCATTCTCCATCTTCTTTACTCCAGGTATTACACCCGTGTGTTGCACGAGATGGGACTGACCAAATTCAAGGAGCCTTTTACACGGTTGCTGACTCAAGGCATGGTGTGCAAGGAAACCGCATCCTGTCCCGAACATGGGTATCTTTTCCCCGAAGAAGTTAACACAGTTGAAGAAAATTCCAGATGCACCAAGTGTGGCAAATTGGTCACCATTGGTCGCGTTGAAAAAATGTCCAAATCCAAAAAAAATGTAATCGATCCCAATGTGCTCCTGGACAAATACGGGGCTGACACGACCCGGCTTTTTTGCCTTTTTGCAGCACCACCTGAAAGGGATCTGGAATGGAGCGAACAAGGTGTTGAAGGAGGTTTTCGATTTTTAAATCGTGTGTGGCGTTTTGCGGACTCCTGTATGGATGAAATTCAAAATGTAACCGCTTTTGAAGGCAATCCTCAAGATTTGGATGAAGAACTTAAAGTGATTTTTACAAAAACTCATGAAACGATTCGCAGGGTCACCGATGACATTGAAGAACGGTTTCATTTCAATACCGCCATCAGCGCCGTTATGGAACTGGTCAATTCCCTTTATGCCATGGAGGCCGAACGTGAATCAAAGGGCAAGGCCAATGTGAAACCGCCGCACAGGGCTGAGGTGCTTCGTTACGCGGTAGATACCATGACTGTCTTGCTGGCACCCATCGTACCACATCTTTCCGAAGAATTATGGAACCGGTTGGGGAATAAAACCAGTGTGCTTTTTGCACCATGGCCATCCTATAGTCAGGAAGTGCTGGTCAAAGAGGAGCTTACTATTGTTGTCCAAGTTAATGGAAAATTGAGAAGCCGCTTTACCGTTCCGGCAGATACCGATGATGAGACTGTTAAACAAACAGCTTTGAATGATGAAAAAGTAAGAAAGTTTGTCGGCCAAACCCCCATAAAAAAAGTGATTGTGGTTAAAAATAAACTGGTGAATATTGTCATATGAATTTTGGTGATCCGTCGGATTGAAACCCGGGCTCCTGAAGATTGGGCTTTGGTTTTGGCGGATCAATCTTGGCCAAACCGGTTGGAGCGCTCACGGATACGATATACAATGAGGTGATGATGAAATATAAGATTCTGGTTTTAACTGGTATCCTTTTAATGACGATCCTGGGGTGCGGTTATCGTTTCTCTGGGGGTGGAGATTTTCCATTCAAGGTCAGAAGCATATTCGTTCCTGTTTTTGAAAACAAGACTGCGGAGACCGGGATCGAAACCATAATAACCAATGATTTTATTTATGAATTGACTCGCAGCACCACCGTAGATGTTGTTGAAAAAGAAATTGCGGATGCCGTGCTTTGGGGGATTATCACTTCATTGAGAACCCAAACCGTAGCCAGAAGCGGGATACAGACGCCTTTGGAACGAACGGTCAGGATCTATTTGGATCTGAAATTGACCGATAAGCAGGGCAATGTGTTATGGGCAACCCGAGGGTTTTCCGATGATGAAAGCTATGAAGTCTCAAGTGACAAATTTGCGACAGAAAACCGAAAACAGAATGCGATCAAGGTTCTGTCCAAAAGAATGGCAGAAATGGTTTATTATCAATTGACGGATATCGAATGATGGTACAATCGGTTTGCCGGTTAAAACCGGCAAACCATTAGGCGGAAATGGAATTGACCAGTTTGGAGAGCCGTGAGATTTTTCTGGCGGCCGTTTTTTTATGGATGGTTCCCTTTTTTGCAGCCTTGTCGATAACGGATTTGGCCAGATTCAATTCCTGAGCAATGTTATCCTGAAGGTCATTGGAAACTGCAGTCCGAATATTTTTGACCACGGATTTGACTCGCGTTTTGATGGATTTATTCCGCAAACGCCTTACCGTATTTTGACGGGCACGTTTTAAAGCTGATTTATGATTTGCCAACTTTAATTAAACTCCTTTCTCTATTGAACTCATTAGATTAAATTGCCTTAAAATTATAAAAGAATTTTTTAACAAATAATTTAAACTTGTGTCAAGAAAAATTCTTGATTTGTCCAGGCATATGGAAAAGACTCAAAAAGCACAAATGACAAAAAATGCCGGTCTCGTGGGAGGGGTGACATTTTTAGGAAGAATTTTTGGATTTGTGCGGGATGCCGTCATGGCATGGTTTTTTGGAACCGGTTTTATATCGGATGCTTTTTTTGTGGCTTTTCGAATTCCCAATCTTTTAAAACGGCTTTTTTCCGAGGGCATTCTGAGTCTCGCTTTTATTCCCGTTTTTATTCAATATCTGTCGGTGAAAGGAAAGGAAGAGGCCTTTGATCTGGCCCGGTCGGCTTTCATGACTTTTTGTCTGATTTTGTCAGGAATGACCCTTGTCGGTGTATTGTTTGCTCCGATTATCGTGGTCATGTTTGCTCCGGGTTTTGTTCATATTCCGGAAAAATTTGCTCTGACAGTTTCGCTGACTCGCATGATGCTTCCGTTTGCTGTTTTTATCGGTCTTTCGGCAATATCCATGGGGATTTTGAACACCTTTGGCCATTTTGTTGCCCCTTCTTTATCCTCACTGCTCATCAATCTGAGCATGATCGGTGCCATCTGTTTTATTTCTCCTGCAATGACGGAACCGGTAAATGGATTGGCTTTGGGGGTGATCATCGGAGGAGTTTTGCAACTGGTGTTCCAGGTTCCCTTCTTGCTGAAAACGGGTGTTTTTATAAGAAAAAAAACAGTTTTGTTTCATCAAGGGCTGAAAAAAATTTGGGCTCTAACCCTGCCCGCTGCCGTGGGAGCCTCTGTTTTTCAGATCAACATGTTGTTGGACACACTGATTGCATCATTTTTAACTGAGGGAAGTATTTCTTACCTGTATTATGCTGATCGGCTCGTTCAGTTTCCCCTTGGTATTTTCGGTATCGCAGCAGCAATGGCTTTACTTCCGGAACTTTCAAAAAATGCTTCCTTGAAAAATTACACGGTATTGGCCGATACCATATGTTTCAGTCTAAGGATGGTACTCTTTGTAACGGTGCCGGCTATGGCGGGTCTGGTGATTTTAAGAGAGCCGATAATCTCCGTGCTGTTTGGAAGGGGGGCCTTTGATGCTCAAAGCGTTCAATTGACCGCAGGAGCGCTTTTGTATTACGGCTTGGGTTTATGGGCATTTACATCGGTAAGAATTGTCGTTTCAACATTTTATG
This sequence comes from uncultured Desulfobacteraceae bacterium, assembly GCA_964478625.1. Lineage (GTDB taxonomy): Bacteria > Desulfobacterota > Desulfobacteria > Desulfobacterales > SKZT01 > SKZT01. The sequence continues at coordinate 60,277 of CAYZJH010000011.1, read as the reverse complement.
CTCTCCAGGATGCCCGAACCCCGGTTCGCATCGGCTTGTTTTGTATCCTGCTGAAAATGATCATGTCGGTTGTTTTTATGCAGGTTATGGATTATAAGGGTTTGGCCTTGGGGACCTCGCTGGCCTCCGTGTTCAACCTGATTTTTCTAATTCGGGCACTTCAGATGAAATTGGGTGAAATCGACTGGAGAGATACGTTGTTATCGCTATCACAAGCTGTTATGGGAACCATTGTGATGAGTTTTGGCGTTGCGGTAATCAGTTGGTTGATTTTTCCGGTTTCTGATGCTTCCCTGATATGGAGACTGTTGGGATTGTTTGGATCCATAGTTTCCGGAATGGTTATATATTCAATTTTTTCAATATGGTTTAAGTGCAGAGAGATACAAATTTTATTGAACGCTATTAAACAGGTTCGGAGGACAACACCATGAGTATCAGAGAAAAAATATTCTTTTCAGTAATCTTTTTTGTGCTTTCATCCATACTTGTGATGGCAATTTTTGGCGAAAAAGGGTTGGTCGATCATTTTAGACTCAAAAAGGAGCTTGCGGAATTAATTGAAGAGAACAAGGCTATCGCACGTGAAAATAAATCTATTTTAAATGAAATCAATCGGTTGAAAAATGATTTGACTTATGTGGAAAGTGTGGCGCGCAAAGACCTTGGGTTTGTATCAAAAGAAGAGATTATCTTTCAATCAAGAACAGCTCATGTGAAATGAAAAGATTTACTCATTTTCAAAAGTGATAAGTTTCTATTTGACTAAATATAACCTTTTGGCGTATTGACTGCGGGTGATTCATCAAATTATTCTTGCAGGCAATTCAGGGAAAAGACCTGAAAAAAATAAGGGAATTGTTTTGTTCAGACACTAAACAATCAGGATTGGAAGGACATGGAAAAAGACCCAAAATGTATGTGTAATGCCGATTATCAAAGCAGGGAAGAGGAGTCTGTCTGCCCGAATGGAGAGACTTTTAGGCTTCCGTCTCCGCAGGATTTTGAAGAAGAATTTGTCCGGTTGAAACAGATTGTTAAAAAACAGCGTTTGATGGGGCGAGAAATTGTTGTGGTGATGGGGGTTGGGTTTGTCGGATCGGTGATGGCGGGTGTTATTGCGGATTCAGTGGATCCGGAAACGGCTATTCCGACAAAGTTTGTTATTGGAATGCAGCGACCATCGACCCGATCATTTTGGAAAATTCATTACCTGAACCGGGGACACGCTCCTGTCGAAGCTGAAGATCCTGAGGTAGCCCCTCTGATTCATCGTTGTGTAAAGGATAAAGAGACCCTTATTGCGACATATACCTATGATGCTTTGTCTCTGGCTGATGTTGTGGTTGTGGATGTACAGTGTGATTATCATAAAGAAGAATTGGGAGATGTTCGCCAGGGGTATGCCGACATTGCCGCGCTTGAACAGAGCCTGAAAATCATTGCCGAAAAGATCAATCCGGACTGTATGGTCCTGATTGAAACCACGGTCCCTCCGGGTGCTACGGAGTATGTGGCCTATCCGGTGCTGAAGAAAGCATTTGAAAAGCGGGGATTCCATGATACTGAACCGATCCTGGCCCATTCATTTGAAAGAGTGATGCCCGGCAAAAATTATGTGGCTTCCATTCGGGATTTCTGGCGGGTATGCAGTGGTGTGAATGAAAAATCCCGAGAGCGGGTCAAAGTTTTTCTTTCCCAGATTTTAAATGTCAAAGATTTTCCCCTGACCGTCCTGGACAGACCTATCGAAAGTGAAACATGCAAAATTGTCGAAAATTCATTCCGGGCAACGATTCTGGCATTTTTGAATGAGTGGAGCCTCTTTTCTGAACGAAATGGCGTGGATCTGATCAAAGTTATCGATGCAATCAAAGTTCGACCAACACATTCGAATTTGATATTTCCCGGTCCCGGTATCGGAGGATATTGCCTTCCCAAAGACGGAGGGCTTGGATTCTGGGCCTATCATAAACTGTTGGGATTTGAAGATGATATTTTCAAATTTACCCCTTCGGCCATTGACATCAATGATACGCGAGGACTGCGGGCGGCGCAATTGGTGCGGGATGCTCTTCGGGATATGGACAAAATTGTCGCAGCTTCTAAAATTGCGTTATTAGGCGTATCCTATCGGGAAGATGTCGGAGATACCCGTTATTCCGGGTCGGAGATCGTGGTTCGCAAGTTAACGGAAATGGGTGGGGATGTGGTTGTGCATGATCCATATGTAAAGCATTGGTGGGAATTGGAGAAGCAGGATTCCTATCCGGCCCCGGGTCATTCCCTTGCCAGATTTTTCAGAAATCAGGAAAAACTGACCGAGGTGCGTGTTCAAAAAGATTTGGAAGCTACCATCAGGGATTCTGATGCGGTCATCTTTGCCGTTAGACATGAAGCCTATCGAAATCTTTCACCCGACCATGTTGTATCCATGGTCGGAAAGCCTTGCGCAATAATCGACTGTTTTGGAATTCTAGATGACAATCAAATCAGACGTTACTTTCAATTGGGTTGTGAGGTACAGGGACTTGGACGGGGTCATGTTAAGCGAATTAAAAGCCAGGTTCTTCAGGATAGAATAACTCAGGGATGAGATGGTTCATATTTAAAATTTTGATCACCATAGGTTGCCAATGGAAATTTTTGTTACGGGTTCAGCAGGTTTTATAGGGTTTCATTTGTGCAAGAGACTTCTTGACGAAGGGCATGATGTGTTGGGTGTTGATGATTTAAATGCCTATTATGATGTCAACTTAAAAAAAGCTCGTCTGTCCATACTGTCTTCTTATAACAACTTTAATTTCAAACGGTTAAATATTGCAGATCGCGGATCAATGGCAACTATTTTTGCCGAGAATCATTTTGATCGGGTGGTGAATTTGGCAGCTCAGGCAGGGGTTCGGTATAGTTTGGAAAACCCGTATGCCTATATTGATGCCAATGTGTCCGGATTTATGAATATTCTCGAAGGCTGTCGCCATTCTAATGTTGCCCATCTTATTTATGCCTCCAGCAGCTCCGTGTATGGCTTGAATACCCTGATGCCTTTTTCGGTACACCACAACGTGGACCATCCCGTCAGTTTATATGCTGCTACCAAAAAGTCCAATGAACTCATGGCTCATACCTATAGTTATCTTTATGGCTTACCTGTGACGGGCCTGAGATTTTTTACAGTTTATGGTCCATGGGGAAGACCGGATATGGCCCTGTTTCTGTTCACACGTGCCATTTTAGCTGATGAACCCATTAAAGTCTTTAACTACGGAAACCTGGAAAGGGATTTTACTTATATCGATGATATCATTGAAGGTGTGGTGAATGTCATGGATCATATTCCATCCGGAAATTCACAATGGGACTCAAACACGCCGGATCCCGGGACCAGCAAGGTTGCCTATCGTTTGTACAATATTGGAAATAATCAACCTGTCCCGTTAATGGAATTTATCGAAACTATTGAGGATGTGCTGGGGAAAAAGGCGAAAAAAGAATTTTTGCCAATGCAACCCGGAGATGTACCGGCAACCTTCGCTGATGTGCAGGATTTGGAATCGGATATCGGATTTAAGCCAAGCACATCGATTAGAGAAGGGATTCAAAAATTCATGGAATGGTACCTGAATTATTACAAAATACTACCATAACAGGCCGGACTCTCTCTGAATTTTTTGTTTCAGCGCATTTTGGAAAGCTGATCTTTTTCCATAGATAACGACCTTTTTTTTGGCGCGGGTGACTGCAGTATATAAAATCTGCCGGGTCAGCAACCGATGTTCTTCATCAGAGGGCAATACCACCAGGATGTCATCAAATTCGGAACCCTGACATTTGTGTACGGTTAACGCATATGCCGGTTCCCAAGGCGGAAGAAGATTTACGGGAAAACCGACATAAGAGTCCAGGCGCTTAAAATAGGCTCGAAAAATCCCTTGGGGGTCTTTAATGACTACGGCAGTATCTCCGTTAAAAAGTGTTCTTGAATAGTCGTTTTTGGTAATAATCATCAATGCACCTGAGAAAACTCCTGTTTTGAGCCAATCCAATGAAGAATTAAATCGATCGCTCAAATATCCGGACAGGAACCGATTAATGCCGATGCTGCCCCAAATGCCCTCTTTGATCAAAGTCAATATCTTAAAAGACTCAACTTTCTGAAATATCTTTTCCAATAAACCCTGGCCTTCGGATGAACCCTGAAGCAAATCAGAATTCATGGATTCTGCTGAAAAAATCAGGGAACGGTATTCTCCTTCCTTTATAAAATGATCATTTGCCCATGTGGTCAGATCGTATTGCCATTGTTCAGGGGTTGTGGGATTGACTATCGCCCAGTGATCCGGTTCGGTTGTTAAAGCGTCGTTAAAGGGGAGCGGTTCAATTGATGAAATCTTTCCTGAATTGATTTGTTTGGCCAGATCTTGAAGGTTTCGGCCGGAACGATAGTTGTTTTTCAAGACAACCAGATATTTTTGAAATATTTTGGTTCCTCGGCTGTGTGGAATCATTGCACCAAAAACAGCCCCTGCTTCAACAGATGGAAGCTGATCTTTATCTCCCATGAGAATTAACCTGGTTTTATGCGGATTAACGGCCCTCATAAACTTTTCCATCATGGCAACATCTACCATAGATACTTCATCTACTAGAATCACTGATGCCGGAAGAGGATTTTGTTCATTAAAGTGAAAATCATGGATATAAGGCCTGTATTCAAGTATTTTATGAAGCGTAGATGCTTTTAAATTCAAAAGGTTAAGATCGTCGTGCCCAGGAGATTGAATTGTCTGGATATTTTTGTGAATTGCTTCTGTCATCCGCTGTGCAGCCCTCCCGGTAGGGGCGCACAAAACAATAGTGGATGGTTCATATCCGGTTCGTGCAAAACACCGAAGCATGTTTACCATCAATGAGGTTTTGCCTGTACCGGGACCTCCTGAAATTATGCAAAATCCTGAGGAAAGAGCGAGTTTGATGGCTTTTACCTGAAATGGATCCATGACGATAGGCTTGCCGCCTTTTGATCCCCTGAGAACCAGTTCGGGGGAAAAAATCGTTTTAACAAGATCATTCAATTCTGTTTTTTTCAAAAGGTTTTCCGCATGGACTTCGGATACTGACAGAAACCTGTCGATACGGTTTTTAAGCTGTTTTTCGAAAACAAAATATTTTTGAAAATACAAAAGCCTTCTATGCTTAGTCTCACTCAATACCAAGGGCATGAACAGGTCTTTGTTTCGTGAAATAAAACCATCGTATTGATCTTGGCTCAACCTGGACAAAAACTGTTCTGCAGTATCTGATGCGACCTGTTTATGAGTAAAGACCTGGAGGCGACGTTCAAGATTATTCTTTTCCAGATCCAGGCAAAGGCTGCCTTCCTGAAGTGCATCAAACATGCAAAGCAAAATAGCGAACAGAGTGGGGTCATCCGAATGACCCGACAACTGAGTCAGATCCCAAATGGTCAGGTAATCGATCAGGGGTAAGAGGAATTTGTCAAAAAAGGGCAAATGAATTTCAAGATTATTTCGTTTAAGGGGAGAAAAAACGTTCAAGTTTATAAAGGTTTTTAATAGATGTTCTTTTTCAGAATAATCCATGATGATATCAGAAAGGTTTTGCTTTGCCTCTGTATATTTTTAAACCTGCTTGGTTACAAAATTTCGAAAGTCGCCTCTGAAATGCGTTCTTCTCTGCATAGAGGGCATTTTCCGGGTGGATGAAAACGTTTTCGGTCTTTGAATTTAAATCCGCATGAAATACAATAATAAGGTGTCATAGTTAATCGTCTACCTCTACCTTTTACGGTTTTTTCGATATGTGCAAGGTGTTGGTATACTTCTTTTTCCTTGATTCCCACCAGTCGGGAAATTTCCAGTGCGGTATGCTGATTTTTTTCAAGGATTGATAAAATCTGCATTCGAGTCGTGCCCATATTTCAGAAGAACCTCTTTTTAAAATGATTGTATCACTATTTTACAGTCAGTGACCGGTCAAAAGCAATAGCTTGCGAGGATTTTTGAAAAGGGCTTTTTTTTGTTGGATCAATGTTCATGCTCAATGCTTGCGGCCGGAAGAATGACCTTGACGGTGGTTCCTTTTCCCTTTTCAGACTCCACATGAATCCAGCCATCATGGTTTCTGACTATGCCGTAAACAGCCGCCATGTCAAGTCCTCTTCCATGCATTTTGGTGCTGAAAAAAGGTTCAAAAATATGTTCCAGGGTTGATTTATCCATCCCAACACCGGTATCTCTGACCGAATAATATGCATAAGTGCCTGGGAATTTTAAATGCGGCCAATATTGGTTTTCAGAATCCGGCGGTATTTTTCCGGTTTCAATGAAAATTTCCCCGGTCTTTTCAATGGCTTCGGCAGCATTGCTGAGAAGGGCTGAAAAAACGAGATTCATTTGAAATATATCGGCAATGATGCCGACATCATTATGAAGCATTGTTTTGATCATGATGTCCGGACCAAAATTATGGGGCATCTGATCCAAAGAAGTCTTGATAAATTTACTCAGAACGAGCATCTTCGGCCGATATTTTCCACAGCGAGCGTATGCCGTCAGGCGGGCATTTAAATCGGCCATTCTTGCTGCAGCTTCTGAAATTCGTGCCAGATATTTGGACATACGCGGGTCATCCCAATTCATCTTTATCAATTCGATGTTTCCGGTGATTCCGAATATAATGTTGTTGAAATGATGGGCAATTCCACCGGTAAATGTGGCCAAGGATTCCAGGTTTTGCCTTTTGGAGTCATTCTCGATTTGTAAAGACAATTGTGAAATCTTAAATTTTAGTTCGGCATTCTCTTGTTCCAACGCTTCAATGCGTTGTTGATCAAAAGCTTTCTTTTGTCGTCTATTCGATGTGATATACTCCGGATCATCGGCGATCCACTCCGGTGTTTCTTCGTCATGATCTTTTAAAATATCAGCTGGTTCACTTGATGGACCCATAAAAAATCTCCAATTAATCAGAATCGGATTAACAAAGTGTTTCTGAAAAGTACCGACCAAACCTGTTATTTTTTAATCAACCCAATATTGACCCTGGTTTTCAGGTCTTTCCCGACCTTGAAATAGGGCATTTTTTTGGGTTTAACGTTGACAGGGTCGCCGTTTTTAGGATTTCTCCCCACATATTCACCATACCTTTTGACCCCGAATGTTCCAAACCCTCTGATTTCTACGCGATCCCCTTTATACAGGTAAAGGGCAATTTCATTAAAAAACGCATCTACAACCGTTTTTGCAGTTTTAAAAGGTAAGTTCCTTTCCCGGGCAAATTTATAAATCAGCTGATGTTTGTTCATTCTCCATGCACTCCTGGTTTTTGAGTTTTCAATTTTAACTCCTTTTCTTTGCCGATTCATTGAGCAAATTATATACCATCATTTTTCGACTTAATCAGAAGCAGAGAATCTTAATGATTTTCGGATTATTGGACCGGTGGTCGAAATTTTTGGATCTTATTGTGCGGGAAATATTTCCGGGTAGGTTTCCTGCAGGAGAGGATTGAATCCTGAAAAACAGCACGGAATCGTATAGAGATATTAAAAAAAATCTGATGGAAATCGCAGACCTGCTATCTGCCGGGATGAGCTAAAGATATCAGACAATGGTTGTCTTTTTTTCTAATGACTCGCAATCCCATGCGGGGTAATGTTTTTTTTAATGGGAGGCCGAATAAAAAATCCATCACATCTGATTTGCAAACGGATTTTTCAATGGCTAGTAAGCGAAAATTGATGTCGAAAGCCAGAATTTCACGAATATTTTGAGCAGCATTTTTATGATCGCCATGTTTCAACTGATGGATCAGGTTTTGGATTGTTTTATAGTTACATTGATTTTCATGGTATTCGATCAGATCGTTGATATGCGGACTTTTGGCAAGAAGTTGCTGGCGGGAAAGGCGGCCTTTGTCGTATGTTTCTTTAATTTTGAGGGTATTCCAGCACTGGAGCATGCGGCATTCCAGGGGACGATAGTCGTATATGGTACACTGGTTGTGCTTTGGGTCAAAAAACACGCACCTGTTTGAATCCTTGTGGCCTTTAATTCGAATTATATCGGATGAGGCCGAAATAATGCAGCCCTGGATATTGTCGTACACAGGCTCATCTTTCCTGATGGTAAAAAGGAATCTTAATGGAATATACCCTCGGTCAACAAGCTTTTTGTCTTCCTGATGTATCGCCGGCCCACCTTTTCGGCAGCATATTCCACACTGTTGACAAGTATCCAAGGCTGTTACCTGATATTCAATTATTTCATGGCTTCCGATGGAGCATAACTGGCCATTTGTTTCAAAATTTCGTATCGCTCCATGCACTCTCGCTCCAGGTGATTATGGAGCTTTTCTGCTTCATCGGGAAAATCTTTTTCCAAAGACGCATATCGAATTTCCCCGGATATAAAATCCGGGAAACTTCCGTCAGGTGGTTTTGAATCCAAAATCAGCGGGTTTTTATTTTCTTCTTTGAGCCTGGGGTCAAAACGAAAAAGAGGCCAATATCCGCATTCAACAGCCCGTTTTTGTTCTTCCAGACTTTTTCCCATACCTTTTTTAATACCATGATTGATACAGGAAGCATAACAGAAAATTATGGACGGACCGTCATAACTCTCGGCTTCCTTGAAAGCTCTAATAAGTTGGTTTTTATCCGCTCCCATAGACACCGTGGCAACATAAACATATCCATAGGTCATCAGCATTCTTGGCATGTCTTTTTTGGCAGTCTTTTTACCGGATGATGCAAATTTTGCCACAGAACCTTTTGGAGTTGCCTTGGAAGATTGTCCTCCTGTGTTGGAATAGACTTCGGTATCAAAAACAAGCACATTGATATCCTCGCCACTTGCGAGAACATGGTCTATACCCCCGAACCCGATATCGTAAGCAGCACCGTCGCCCGCAAAAACCCAATAGGATTTTTTGGTAAAAAGCATTCTTTTGTTATAAATCTCTTTTATAATCGGTTCGTTGAGATATCTGGGAAGTTGGGCTTTAAGGATATCACTATAATGTTTCGAATTTTCATAATCATTGGGAGCTGCAAGCCATCCTTGAAAAGCCGGTTTGAGTTCATCCGCAATTGAACTTTCCAAAGCTTGTTCCATCAGTTGAGCAAGGTGGTACCGCTGTTGAAGATGTCCTAGAAATACCCCATAGGTAAATTCCGCGGAATCTTCGAAAAGTGAATTGGCCCATGAGGGTCCGTGGCCATCCTTATTGGTACAATACGGGATGGATGGTGCTGAGCCCGCCCAGATTGAACTGCATCCGGTTGCATTCCCAATAATCATTCGTTCACCATAAAGTTGGGTCAGCAGTTTTGCATAAATGGTTTCACCGCATCCGGCGCAAGCCCCTGAAAACTCAAGCAACGGCTGGTAAAATTGGCTTCCTTTTACTGAAAATCGGTTGGCAAGATTGTCACGAATCGGCAAAGACTGAGCATAATTAAAGTTGGGAATCTGTTGTTCCGTCTGAGTTTTTAATGGTTTCATAACCAGGGCAGGTTTTTTTGCCGGGCAAATATCTGCGCAGTTGCCGCATCCCTGGCAATCGAGCGTGTTTACCTGCATGCGGAAATGATATCCTTTCAGTTCCTTGCCCAAAGCTTTTATTGCTTCAAATCCGGCCGGCGCGGAAGCCAGTTCTTCATCGGTCAGCAGCGAAGGCCGGATTGCAGCGTGGGGGCATACCATCGAACATTGATTGCACTGAATACAATGCTCTTTTATCCATTCCGGGACATTGATCGCCACACCGCGTTTTTCATATTTTGAGGTTCCCACGGGAAAAATTCCATCCGGCCTGAATGCGCTGACCGGCAAATGATCCCCTTTTTGTTTGTTCATTGGGATCATCACTTTTTTGACAAACTCGGGGACTCCATTATCTGCTTCAGGCTCATCCTTTGGAGGAATTTCTATATCCGCCCATGATTTTGGATAATCGACTTTTATTAAGTGATCCAGGGTCTTATCGATCACTTCGCAATTCATGCGAACAACTTTCTCTCCCTGTTTGCCGAAAATTTCCTCCAGTTCAGCTTTTAAATAGCGGATCGCATCTTCAATAGGAATGACATTGGCCAGTTTGAAAAATGCCGTTTGCATAATCATGTTGATACGGCCCCCAAGTCCGACTTCCTGAGCCAGTTTAACGGCATCGATATTATAGAATCTGAGTTTTTTGCGCCCGATGGTCCGCTTCATTTCTGCCGGGAGTTCCTTTTCCATGTCGTTTAAGCTCCAGGGGGAATTCAGCAAAAATATACCATTGGGTTTGATTCCTTCTAGCACATCATATATTTTTACATATGCCATGTTGTGGCAGGCAACATATTCCGGAGAATAAATCTGGTAAGCAGATTGAATGGGTACTTTTCCAAAACGCAGGTGGCTGATGGTGATGCCTCCTGATTTTTTCGAGTCGTAGGCAAAATACCCTTGAGTATATAAGTTTGTATTGTCTCCAATGATTTTGATGGCCATTTTGTTTGCTCCTACGGTACCATCAGAACCTAATCCCCAAAACTTGCATCGCACGGCTTCACCCGGAGCAACCCCCAAAATCTCTTCGATTTCCAGGGATTCATGGGTGACATCATCTTCAATACCTACAGAGAAATGATTTTTTGGAAGTGTCGAATTCATATTATCAAAAACAGCCTTGACCATAGGGGGATTGAATTCTTTGGATCCAAGACCGTATCTGCCGTTAATCACCATGGGCATGGTCCCACGTTCTAAAAAGGCGGTGCAGACATCCCGGTAAAGGGGATTTCCCAATGAACCTAATTCCTTGGTCCTGTCCAGAATGGTCACCCGCTTGACCGTCATGGGGATAACCGCCAAAAGATGTTCCACAGATAAAGGGCGATATAACCGAATTTTGACCAGCCCGATTTTATCTCCTTTTGCCACGGAATAATGCACATATTCTTCGATGGTTTCGCAGGCTGAACCCAAGGCGATAATGGTTTGCTCGGCTTTGGGATGTCCCACATAGTCAAAAAGCTTGTATTTTCGACCTGTAAGCGCTGCAACCTGTTTCATGTTGGCTGCGACAAGCGCAGGCACTTTTTGGTAAAACGAATTTGCCGCTTCCCGCCCCTGAAAATAAATATCAGGATTTTGTGCCGTTCCACGACATTCAGGTCTTTCCGGATTCATCCCTCTGGCTCTGAATCTTTCAACAGCCTCCCAATTCACTAGCTTGGCCATGTCTTTATAATCGAGCATCTCAATTTTTTGAATTTCATGGGAAGTTCTGAAACCGTCGAAAAAATGGACAAAGGGAAGGCCTGATTCAATGGCCGAAAGATGGGTTACCAATCCCAGATCCATAACTTCCTGAACGGAAGATGACACGATCATATTAAAACCGGTCTGCCGGACTGCCATAACATCCTGATGGTCGCCAAAAATGGACAATGCATGGGCGGCAATGGCCCTGGCTGTTACATGAAATACGGCAGGAAGCAATTCTCCGGCGATTTTATACATATTGGGAATCATCAGTAAAAGTCCCTGGGAGGCCGTAAAAGTGGTGGTATAAGCACCAGCTGCCAAGGATCCGTGAACCGTTGCTGCGGCTCCGGCTTCTGATTGAAGCTGGCGAACCAGCAGTTTTTGTCCGAAAACATTCTTCCGGCCCTTGGCCGCCCACTCATCGGCAATTTCCCCTATGGGAGATGAGGGTGTTATGGGGTATATATTGGCCACATCGCTCATGGCATATGCCACATGCGCTGCAGCGGTGTTTCCGTCAACTGTTTTCATCACTTTTTTCATTTCCACACTCCTCAATAGGAATCAAAGTATAAGTCACCAAAGGATTTCGCAAAATTGTGGAGGATGTATATAAAGCCTTAGAACTGCCGTGTCAACACTTTATTGCATTGCACAATAAAATGAAAAACAATGGGATTAAATAAGCATTGAAATCAAGGTTTAATTTCGGGTAATCTTTTTAAATGTACATTATCGGAAAAAGAATATCTGGATACCGGCCTGGGGTAGCACTGATTTTGTTGTTGTGTGCCATGGTATTGCTGAATGGATGCGGCCGTCGTTCCAAAGCTCCTTGGGCGCCCGCACCTGAAGTGGCATCCAGGCTGCCGGAGATTCATTTCACGATCCAAGTGGGTGCTTTCTCCACCAGTGCTCGTGCTGCAGCATATGCCGACCAATTGCAGGCTCACGGGTTGGATGCTTTGTACTTTATCGATGAGGACTCCTTATACAAAGTTCGTCTGGAGCGATTTAATACCCGGGAGGCTGCAATGAAACGAGCTCAGGATTTGAAGGCGAAAGGCTTGATTCAGGATTTTTTTATTGTAAGGCCTCGACCGGGCAGAACGCTCCAATACACCCAAACAGAGATCGGTGAAAGTATCGTGCAAACCGCTCGCCGTTTTATCGGAACACCGTATCGATGGGGAGGAACTTCTTTCGAGGAGGGGTTTGACTGCAGCGGCCTGACCATGACCGTGTACCGTCTCAATGGATTGTATCTTCCCAGAAACTCACGGGAACAATTCCGCGTTGGTATGCCGGTGTCTCGAAAAAATCTTCAGGCCGGTGATCTGGTCTTTTTTGCCACGGATGGGACCAGCCGTATTTCCCACGTGGGTATTTACAGCGGACAGGGAATGTTCATCCATGCTCCCAGCCGGGGCAATTCAATCCGTAACGAATCCATGAATAACAGCTATTTCGCAAGCCGCTACCAGGGTGCACGTCGCTATTTTTAAAACGTTGGAAAATGCCGGATGCCGAGTTGTGGGAAAGAAATACAAATCGGCATCCGGGGAGAATCAATGAAGATTATTCAAGGGTCATATGGATATAGTGGCAGGGGCATTCTTTTGAGCAGATACCGCATCCTTTGCAAAAATCAAGGTCAAAGGTGTATTTGCCTGTACCCGGTACGATATTGACCGCATTATCCGGGCAATACATAAGGCAGTTGTTACACTGGAAACATAATCCGCAACTAAAACACCGTGTCGATTCCTTGATAATTTCTTCCTGATTAAAATTTGAATAAATTTCTTTCATTCCCTTGAGGCGTTCATGTACAGGAAGACCTTCTTTGTTGAACCGTCCCTGTTTCTGATAATAAACGGTATTGAGGTCCTTCGACAGAACCACCGGCGGCCGGGAGAGCGTACTTTCAAGTGCTCCTTGGATATAGTCTTCGATATTCTGGGCTGCGCGCAAACCCTGTCCCACGGCCGCTGAAACCGTTTCAAGACCCAAAACAGCATCCCCTCCGGCAAAGACACCGGGTATGCTGGTTTGAAGATTATTATCGGTTGAAATCCATTTTTCATCCCGTTTAGTCAGGTCAATTCCGTCATAATCCACTGCCTGACCGGTAGCCATAATGACGGTGTCTGCGGGAATAACCGTTTCAGAACCGGCAATGGCTGCAGGACGGGCTCTTCCGGATGCGTCTGCTTCTTTCATCTCCATCTGCACACACAGCATTCCCACCACCTTTCCATTGTTGGTGAGGATTTGAGTAGGATTCGTGTGATAGCGGAACATGATTCGTTCTTCCAGAGCCTCATCAATTTCCTCGGACAATGCCGGCATTTCCACGCGGGTTCTGCGATAAACAATCGATGTGTTCGCACCAAGCCGTTTGGCAACCCTTGCGCAGTCCATAGCGGTGTTTCCACCTCCGACAACCACGACATTTTTACCCAGGGTGATCTGTTTTCCGGAATTGATCTGCTTTAAAAATTCAACACCGCTGTAAACTCCTTCGGCATCATCGCCAGGGACTTCAATTCTGGTCCCCTTGCCGGCTCCCAAGCCCAGAAAAACAGCTCTATATTCATGAATCAGCTGATCCATGGGGATATTCACTCCCACCCGGACATTACATTCCAGTTCGATACCCAACCTCAAAATGGCATTGATTTCATAATCCAATATGTCCCGGGGAAGGCGAAATGCCGGGATGCCCCATCGGAGCATTCCTCCGGGCTGATTTTCAGCTTCGTATATTTTGACTTTGAACCCTCGCTTCGCCAGATGATACGCACAAGACAGGCCGGCCGGGCCAGACCCGACAACAGCGACTTTTTCCTTTCTAGGGGTAATGTGCTCCTTGCGATGATCCAGTTTGTTTTCTATGGCATAATCACCCACAGAACGTTCGGCGCAATTAATGGACAATGGATAATCCAGATCCCTTCTGTTGCAGCCGTCTTCGCAAGGGTGCGGGCATACACGACCACAGATGGCCGGTATGGGGTTGGTTCTGGTCAATATGGCCCAGGCATCGGCGAAGTCCTGTTTGTCGGCCAGAGTCCGCAAAAATCCTCGGATATCATTATTGATTGGGCAGCTAAATGTGCACGGTGGTGTCTGCATGACATGAACCGGCATCTGAGTTCGCCATGACCCGGTTTTGTACGGTACGACCTTTCTCAGGTCCAGGGCTAATCCCAATGGTAACTTTTCCATTATAAATTAAACCTTTCTATATTCTGGTTTGCAATTTCTTGAATAAGCGCCACTTCAGTCGTGGGCACTCCCTTTTTAAACAGGTGCCGAAAACGGGCCTGAACCTTCAGGTATTCTTCCACGGGTTTTTTGACAGGAATTTTCAGCACACTGGATAGTTTCCCGTCTTTGATCTCATATACCGGAAACAGGCAGGTTTCCTTTGCCAGTCTTGAGATAGAAATGGTGATATCACCGGGATGTCCCCAACCTAAAGGACAAGGGGCAAAGACATGGAGGTATTTCGGCCCTGGTATGGACAGGGCGGTTTTGACCTTTTGCTGAAGATCCCTGTAATCATCCACTGTGGCTGTTGCCACATAGGGCACGCCGTGATTGACGGCCAGTTGGGGAAGATCTTTTTTCTGAAGGCGATTTCCCGCGGGAGTGGTGGTGGTTTTAGCACCAAAAGGAGTAAAGCTGGACCGCTGTACCCCCGTATTCATATAGGCTTCATTGTCATAGCAGACATAGAGTACGTTATGACCTCTTTCAAACATGCCGCTGATACATTGAAAGCCGATATCAGCAGTACTTCCGTCACCGCCCATGGCAAGAACATTCACCGGTGCTTTCTTTAATGCACGATAGGCGGTTTCCACTCCGGAAGCCACAGCCGCCGAGTTTTCAAAAAGACTGTGAAGAAAGGGAATCCGCCAGGAGGGATCCGGGTATGGGCCGCTGAAAACTTCGAGACATCCTGTGGCAACACAGGCGATCGTGTTTTCTCCGGCGGCATCCAATACCATGCGGCATGCAAGCGCCTGCCCGCATCCTCCGCAGGCTCTGTGACCGCTGGCCAGAAGATTTTTCTTTTCAAATTTAACAGCAGTTTTCATTATAAATCCCTTTCTAAAATTAAATCCCGGTTAAGCCCGAGAAAATCGAATTCTACGTGTTCTTTTTCCACCCTCTCCACCATGGACTCGATGTCATCCATGGAAATATCTCGTCCGCCAAGTCCGGCAACAAAATTGCTGATCTGCCTTCCGCATGCTTCTGTTCGTGGAAATGACCACCGAACATCACTGCCGAGGATTCCTCCACGGCCTAAAGACAGCGCCTTTTCAAGAACAACGATATTGAATTTGTCTTTTAACATCTCGTAGACAAGTTTTCTGGGGAACGGTCTGAAAGAACATATCTGAAGTAATCCGACATTTTTACCTTTTTCTTCAAGACGGTCGATGGTGTCTTTGATGGTTCCGACAACACTGCCCATGGCCACGATTACCAGGTCCGCCTTGTCGAGTTTGTAAGGTTTGATCAATCCACCGCTGGGTCGTCCGAAAGCCTTATTGAATTCTTCACTGACTTCTTTGATTATGGCTTCGGATTTTTCCATGGCGCGATGGACAATATAGCGCGTTTCCATGTAAAAGCGGGGATCGGCAAACAGTCCAAGTCCTCTGGGATACATGGGATCAACCGTATGGCGGGGACGAAAAGCCGGAAGAAAAGCATCTACTTTATCCTGATCCGGAATATCCACGGGTTCGAATGCATGAGTGAGGATAAAACCGTCCATGCAAACCATTACCGGCAAAAAGGTCTTTTCAGCAATTTTATAGGCCTGAAAATGAAGATCGGCCGCTTCCTGGTTATCTTCGGCATGGATTTGAATCCATCCTGAATCACGGATAGACATGGAGTCCTGATGGTCGTTCCAGATGCTCAAAGGAGCGGATATGGCCCGATTGGCACAAGTCAGTACAATGGGAAGCCGCATGCCGGCAATACAATAAAGAACTTCTGTCATCAAAAGTAAGCCTTGGGATGTTGTGGCGGTGTATGCCCGTGCTCCGGCTGCGCTTGCTCCCAGTACCACTGATGCGGCGGCAAACTCAC
Source organism: uncultured Desulfobacteraceae bacterium (assembly GCA_964478625.1). Lineage (GTDB taxonomy): Bacteria > Desulfobacterota > Desulfobacteria > Desulfobacterales > SKZT01 > SKZT01. The sequence goes on along the minus strand of CAYZJH010000011.1, from coordinate 43,877 downwards.
TTTCGACATTGACAAATTCGGTATCGAGTTTTCCCTCGGCAACAATGGATGCCAGGTCTTCAACAATATGGGTTTGCGGTGTGATAGGATAGGCCGATATGATATGGGGTCGACACAGGGCAACCGCATCCGCTACGGCTTGAGAGCCTTCAATCTGTTTCAACATGTTTTTTCCTCTTCTGAATGATTTCGTTGGCTCGTTCAAGAGCGGCAACATTGTTTTCACCGATTCTTCCCGGAAAAATCTCCATGATGGCTGCCTGCGCAGCTTCAAGGCTGACGAGTCCGGAAATGGCACAAAACGCACCGATCATGATAGCATTGGGAATAGGACGACCTATTATTTCCAGTGCGATTTCGGTTGCCGGGATTGTATCCACGCTAGCTTTGGTATTTAAGCGAAGCTCTTCGGGTTGTCTGTCTGAATTTATCAGGATGGCTCCGTCGGACTTGAGTCCTTCCAGCACCGGGACGGTATCCATGAGCATTTCATCCTGAACGATCAGATAATCAGGTTTTCTCACCTGTTCCCGCAGTCGGATCCGTTTATCGTCAATCCGGACAAACGCCTGAACGGGAGCTCCCATTCGCTCAGCGCCGAATGCCGGAAATGCCTGGGCAAATTTGCCGTCTTTAAAGGCCGCTATGGCCAGAAGTTCGGCCGCCCGGACATTTCCCTGTCCCCCGCGCCCGTGAATTCTGATTTCGATCATTCTCGCGTTCTCCTTTCGAGTTATATGGGCCGTGATTGGCAATTAATTCATATTTAGACCTGGCCAGAGACCCTAAGATACGCCACTTGTTGCCGATAAAGCCATCCGTAGATTGGTTCACGGTTTTGTTTTATGTGGATGGAATAGTAACCTATAACCAGGTTATGAGTTATAATAAGCTTTGTCCCTTTGCATATGCTTCAATAATCCGGGATGTGATGCCGCTCTGAAAATGCCCCCCGAACGACTTTTTTGTTTTCAACGGTCATCAATGCCGAACGAAAATTTATGCCAAATTATGGTAGATTTGTCAATAAATAATTATATTAACAGCAGAAATCATTAACAAATCAAAAAAAACACAATCCATGACACTGATGAACAGATATGTGAATTCGGATGCCTTTAAAGAAGAGAGTCCAAAGTCATTGACTTTAAAGACTTGAACCTGATAATAATGATTGTATGTGATAAAAATGAATTAATCAAAATCAGTAAATATATGATGTATATAAAACTTAAATCGGACTCATGGAGAAAAAAATGATCGAAATTCGGCTGCATGGGCGGGGAGGCCAGGGTGCTGTCACATCGGCGGAAATTTTGGCATTGGCTGCCATTCATGAAGGTAAATATGCACAGGCTTTTCCCAGTTTTGGACCGGAGCGCAGAGGAGCACCGGTGGTTGCATTCTGCCGAATTGACGATGAACCGATCAGGCTTCGGACCAATATCTACACCCCAGACCTGGTTATGGTTTTGGATCCGTCAATTTTGCGACTGGTCAATGTAACCGGTGGTCTGAAACCGGAAGGCATTTTAGTGACCAACACCAAATATTCCGGGCAACAGATTCGGAATGAATTGAATATCTGTCACTCTGTCGGCACTGTCGATGCGACCCGCATTGCCGCCGAAGAACTCGGATTTCCTATTACCAATACCACCATGCTGGGTTCGTTATTAAAAGCACAAAAGATAGTTGATCCCGATTCTTTGGTTGAGCCACTGAAAAAACGTTTCGGCCGGGTAGCGGAGAGAAATATTCGGGCTTTCAAGCGAGCTTATGAGGAAACAGAGGTGATTCCTAAACAGTGCTGAATCCGGTTTTATCAATTGCCGTTTCCGCTGTTATTCGGGTCTGCAATAAATTTCAAAGCATTAAGGTGAAATAAATAAGGAGGAAACCTTGTCTGAAAAAACATTAGAGGAACCTACCTGGAGAGAACTTCCGGTTGGATGCGTGATCCACCAACCTGGAAACGCTTCTCAATACAAAACAGGAGACTGGCGATCCATGCAGCCTGTGGTGGATAAGCAAAGATGCATCCGTTGCGGTATTTGCTATATTTTTTGTCCGGACATGGCGATATATAAAAATGACGAAGGGTTTTTCGTGGCAAACCTTTATTACTGCAAAGGATGTGGAATTTGTTCCAGGGAATGTTTTACCGGGTGTATCAGCATGATACCGGAGGAAGAATAGATGTCGACAAAAAGAAAAGGAATCGAGGTTTCAATCGGTGCGGCCGATGCGGTAGCCATGGCTGATGTGGATGTTATTGCGGCTTATCCAATTACCCCGCAGACTCACATCGTGGAACATCTTTCTGAGATAGTAGCCAGAGGCGATCTTGATGCGGAATTCATCCCGGTGGAGTCTGAGCATTCCGCCATGAGCGTTTGCTGCGGTGCCTCGGCCGTGGGGGCAAGAACATTCACATGCACCAGTTCACAAGGGTTGGCCCTGATGAACGAAATTGTTTTCATTGCTCCCTGCATGAGACTGCCGATTGTCATGATCCTTGCCAACAGGAGCCTTTCAGGCCCATTGAGCATTTGGAACGATCACTCCGATGTCATGTCCATTCGGGATTGCGGATGGATCCAGATTTTCACTGAAAACGGCCAGGATGTTTTCGATCATGTTTTCTTTGCTTTCCGGGTGGCGGAAAGTCGAAATGTGTCGCTTCCGGTTATTGTCAACATCGACGGGTTTATCCTCACCCACGTGATCGAGGCCATTGAATACTGGGAACCGGAGATGGTAAAACAATTTTTGCCCGCATTTGAACCCGTCAACAGGCTGGATCCGGACAAACCGGTTACAATGGGGGCTTTTGGAATGCCGAACATTTTCACCGAGGCCAAAAAGGCTCAGAACGAAGCTCTCATATCATCCAGGTCTGAGCTCATCAGAGCATGGAAAGAAATGGGTGATATTACCGGAAGATATTATAAACCGGTGGAAACCTATAAAATTGATGATGCTGAAACCGTTTTTTTAACCATGGGAAGTTTAAGTGAAACGGTTTCCATTGCCGTCGATAAATTAAGGGCTCAGAATAAAAAAGTCGGTCAGATCAAGCTCCGGCTTTGGCGACCGTTTCCATTTGAAGAGTTTAGAAATGCTGCACGAAGTGTCAAAAAGATAATCGTCCTGGATAGAGCCCTGTCATTCGGGGGCCCCGGAGGTCCTGTGGCCAGTGAAATCCGGGCGGCGCTTTACGGAGAGAAAAATATGCCGATCATAACCAATTTTGTTGCGGGTTTGGCGGGTCGTGACGTCACGGTCAATGATTATATGGCTATGTATGAAAAAACTGAACTGCTCGCCCTGGGTAAGGTTCGCCAGGATAATTATATCATTTACGGAGTCAGAGAATAATGGAACCACTAAATGTTTATGCCACAAGACTGATTACCAAGGAAGAATATTTTTCACCTGGTCATCGTTCCTGCCAAGGATGTGCGGAAGTCTTGGCGGTCAGACTGGTTGCCAAGGCTTTGGGAAATAATGTCGTGGTCTGTGCAGCCACCGGTTGCATGGAAATCGTCTCCTCGCCGCTTCCTTATACCAACTGGAAAGTACCATGGCTTCATGTGGCATTTGAAAATGCAGGAGCCACCCTTTCAGGAGCTGAAGCAGGCTTCAGGGCCCTGATTCGCAAAGGTAAGCTTGCCGACAAGGGTACTGTATTTCTGGGTATGGGCGGTGATGGGGCCACCAGTGATATTGGGCTTCAAGCCTTATCAGGTGCATTTGAAAGAGGACACGATTTCGTTTATGTTTGTTATGACAATGAAGCCTACATGAATACCGGCATTCAAAGATCCTCTTCAACGCCTTTCGGTGCAACTACCACCACATCTCCGGCCGGCAAAGCCAATCCTACCGGTCAGGTGACCTGGAAAAAAAACATGCCTGAAATTGCTGTAGCCCACAATATTCCTTATGTGGCAACGGCCTGCTCCAGTTATCCCATCGACCTGATTGAAAAGATAAAAAAGGCCGCAGCCAAAAAAGGCCCTGCCTATGTGCATATTCTTTCCGTGTGTCCCACAGGATGGCGGATTCCGCCGGACAGAGCCATCTGGATCGGTCGGCTTGCTGTTGAGACCGGCATTTTCCCTCTGTATGAGGTTGAGGATGGAAAATACAAAATGACATATCGGCTCGATGAACTCAGGCCTGTGGAGGAATATCTGAAGCCGCAGGGAAGGTTTCGGCATCTTACGCCGGAACTCATGGAAATCATCCAGAAACGTGTCATTCAAGAGTACAATAAACTAAAAGCCAAAACCGGGAATTAAGTAAAATAAAGAATTTTTTGTCGACCAGTTTTTTCCATCCCAACTCTTTAGATAAGGTTACCCTATGGAAGATAAAGTCAGAGAAATCATCTTAAAGTACAATTCGGACCAAGCGTTTCTGGTTCCGATCCTCCAGGATGTTCAAAAGGAATTCAATTACCTTCCTCATAAAGCCCTTCAAAGGGTCAGTATGTTTCTAAATGTACCTATCAGTCAGATTTACGAGGTCGCCACCTTCTATAAAGCTTTCAGTTTGACCCCGCGAGGTGAGCACCAGCTGACCATATGCATCGGAACTGCATGTCATGTTCGCGGAGCACCGATTCTGACCCACCATATCGGAAGGGTTCTTGGGATAAAACCCGGAGAGACTTCAGCGGATTTAAAGTTTTCCTTTAACACGGTCAATTGTGTGGGAGCTTGTGCATTAGGTCCTGTTTTGGAAGCAGATGGCGAATACCATGGGAAAATGACCATCTCCAAAAGCAACAAGTTACTTAAAAAACTCGGCAAAAAGGTAATGACTGATGAAGAAGATTAAATCGATCGAGCAGTTGGAACAGATCAGAATAACCCTTCAGGCGCAGAGAAATCCGACCAAGACGGTTGTTTCCATCTGCGCCGGTACCGGATGCCTGGCTTTAGGATCAAAAAAAATCGTTGCGGCTTTCAAAAAAGAAATTGAATCTCAGGGCCTTAACTCCAAAGTGGAATTGTCGGCAATCAAAGAAACAGGATGCCCCGGGTTTTGTGAAAGAGGTCCTATTGTGGTGATTTACCCTGAAGAGATATGCTATTTAGGGGTTGGCGTTGATGATGTTGCCGAAATCGTGTCCAGAACGATCGCCCAAAACGAAATCATTGATCGTTTGGTCTATGTGGACCCGGAGACCCAAAAAATCATCCCCAAAGATTCCCAGATACCCTTCTATAAAAAACAGCAACGCTACCTTTTGGGAAAGAACAGTTTCATCGATTCCAGGAGTATTGAAGATTATATCAGCTTAGGCGGTTATTCGGCATTATCCAGGGTTCTTTCAGGGATGCAACCTGATGAAGTTATTCAGGAAATGATTGACGCCAACCTGCGGGGAAGGGGCGGTGGGGGATTTCCCGCCGGATGGAAATGGCATGCGACCAGAAAAGCTAAAGGGGAACCCAAGTATGTTATTTGCAATGCGGATGAAGGGGACCCGGGTGCGTTTATGGACCGTGCCCTTCTTGAAGGAAATCCTCACTCGGTTTTGGAAGGGATGATTATCGGGGCATATGCCATTGGCTCAGGCGATGGATATATCTATGTTCGAAACGAATACCCTCTGGCTGTCACCCATGCAACCCTGGCACTGGAACAGGCACGAGAATGGGGATTTCTGGGTGAAAATATCCTCGGAACCGGATTTCATTTTGATATAAAAATCATGCGGGGAGGAGGGGCTTTTGTCTGTGGGGAATCCTCGGCACTTTTTGCTTCTATCGAAGGAAGAAGCGGTGAACCTCGTGCCAAATACGTTCATGCCACCGATAAAGGCTTGTGGGATAAGCCCACGAACTTAAACAACGTGGAAACCTGGGCCAACGTGCCTTTGATCATCAACAAAGGTGCAAAATGGTATTCAAGTATCGGCACTGAGGGCAGCAAAGGAACCAAAATCTTTTCACTAGTGGGAAAAATCAATAATACGGGACTTGTGGAAGTCCCCATGGGGATCACTTTGAGAGAAATCATCTATGATATCGGAGGTGGGATTCGTGGGGGTAAAAAATTTAAAGCGGTGCAGACCGGAGGGCCCTCGGGTGGATGTATCCCTGAAGAATATCTGGATACCCCGGTTGATTTTGATGAACTGACCCGATTAGGCTCCATGATGGGTTCCGGTGGAATGATCGTCATGGATGAGAACAACTGCATGGTGGATGTCGCCAATTATTTCCTGAAATTTTTAGAAGAGGAATCCTGTGGAAAATGTACCCCGTGTCGGGAGGGCATCCTTCAGATGCGAAAAATTCTGGACCGCATTACCTCGGGAGAGGGGAGAGAAGAAGATCTGGATACCCTTGAATGGATGGGGCAGGCGATTATCGACGGATCTTTATGTGCTCTCGGGGGTTCGGCACCAAACCCGGTGATTACAACAATGCGTTATTTCAGAGATGAGTATGAAGCCCATATAAAAGACAGAAAATGCCCTGCCGGAGTTTGCAAGGCATTGATCAACTATGCCATTGACCCGGAAAATTGCACCGGATGCCATTTGTGTGCACGGATATGTCCGGTGGAAGCTGCAAGAGGCATCAAAAAAGAAGTCCATTCCATTGATGATGAAATCTGTATCAAGTGCGGGGCCTGTTATGAAGTGTGCAAATTCGATGCGGTTATAATTACTTAAAAAATGATCGTTTATCGGTTACCCGTCATCGGTTGATAACCACAAGAAAAAAATTGCTGATAACCCATGACAGATAAGAGATCAGATAAGGAGTGAAAAGGAATCAAATGGTCACAATGACAATAGATGGCCGGAAAATTCAGGCCACCGAAGGTACGACCCTTCTCAAGGCCGCCCAGAGGGCCAATATCTTAATCCCGCAACTTTGCAGCAATGAAGAACTGGCGCCATATGGGGCTTGTCGTCTCTGCGTGGTGGAAATTATTCATAACAAGAAAACCCGCATTGTAGCTTCGTGCATATATGAAGTTGCCGAAGGTCTCGAAGTCAACACTCGCTCGGAAAGGGTCATAAATGTTCGCAAACTGGTTATAGAACTTCTTCTGGCCAGAAATCCTAAACATCCAAGCCTGTTAGCAATTGCAAAGGATCTCGGGGTGGAAAAAAGCCGGTTTGAGGCTGACATCAAGGGTTGTATCCTTTGTGGCCAGTGTATCCGGACATGCAGAGAGGTTGTGGGTGTTGCCGCCATCGGCTATGAAGGAAGAGGGGTTCATAAGCGGGTAGCGACACCTTTTGAGGAATCCCCTCCTGATTGTATTGCCTGCGGATCATGCCATCTGGTATGTCCGGTGGATGTGATCCCTATGAAAGAAAAGGACGGTGTCAGAACCATTTGGAAAACGGATTTTCCTCTTCAAAAATGTGAATCTTGCGGACGATACTTTGCTCCTGTAAAGCAATTGGAGTATTTTAAAGAAAAATTTAATCTTCCCCCGGAGCAATTTTCAAAATGCGTTCATTGTCGGTAAACTTGCCCTGATCTGTTACCCGGAGTTCGAATGGATCGATTCAGGAGTGCGAAAGCCCTGCTTTCGAATCCTGTTGCAAAAATAAGATCTATCCACTCCTTTTTCAAAAAAAAAGATCAACATCTGTCCAAAACCCAAAAGGAGATCTAAGTCATGCCTGACCAAACCCAGGAACGGATAAAGGCATTGGAAACCGCTTTAAATAATGAGCAGCGGGAAAAAGCATTTTACTTAAAACATGCCCGGCGGACTTCCAATGCGTTGGGAAAAGCCATGTTTGAAACGATTGCCGCAGATGAGGATGAACATTACCAAAGACTGCTGGAATTGCATAAAACACTTGAAAAAGAAGGCCAATGGCCCGAAACGCTTCCGATAAAAGTCAAGGATACAAAGGTCAAGGATGTATTAAAAAAAGTGGTGGAATCCATCGAAACGGGCAGCAGTGCCGATACCACGGACATGGAAGCCGTCGAAATCGCGATTCAATTTGAGACCAAGGGTGAAGCTTTTTACAACAAACTTGAAAAGCTTACAGACAATGCCCAGGAAAAGCAATTTTTCAAATTGTTGGCTTCTATGGAAAGGGAGCACCGCCTTTCCCTGGAAGATACCTATGAATTTTTTAAAGATCCGGAAGGATGGTACAGATTACGGGAAGGGCATACTCTGGATGGCGCTTGAAGGAACATTACCTTCTATCCGTGAAAAAGAAGCTCGAGACAGAAAATAACATTTCATTCTTATTAAATTTCAACAAGTGGATATGTTATCCCATCAGGACACAAGGAGGAAAAACAATGCAAGCCAGGGAACAGGATTATTTTTCAGCCTTCGTGAGTGTCAGTAAAGCGATCAGTTCCACACTGGACCTTCAAGAGGTCCTGAACTTAATTTTAAAGCATGCCGTATCATCACTCAGATTAAAGGCAGGTGCCATCAGCCTGTTGGATAAAAAAAACAATCGTCTTCAGCTCATCGCCAATCACAATTTAAGTCAGGAGTATCTAGATAAGGGACCGGTTGCTGCGGATAAAAGCATGCCGGGAGCAGTGTTTGATAAAAGACCCGTGGTGGTACCTGATGTCACATCTGATTCGCGCCTGCAATACCCGGAAGCCTGCAAAAAGGAAGGTATTGGTTCAATTTTATCCGTGCCGATTCTTTTCAAAGATAATGTGATAGGCGTGCTAAGGCTTTACGGGGCAGAACCCCGGGATTTCACTTACCGTGAAGTGGAGTTTATTTCCGCGTTGGCTGAACAAGGTGGCATTGCCATCGAAAATGCAAGGTATATGGAAAAAGTGCTCAGAGATCACAAAAAGGAAATGGAAGAACTTACCGACTGGTTTGCTTCCATGACAGGAAGTTCGGCTCTGGATGGGTAACCGAATGGAGGGGCAAATATTTTGGTTTTGCAAAAGAGTGCGAAAAAAGGGCTTTCGCACTCCTGTTTGTAAAAGGTGTTCTTTTTAATCCAGCAAACCTGCAAAAAAATCGTTTCCTTTGTCATCCACAATAATAAATGCTGGAAAGTCCTTTACTGTGATCATAAAGATGGCTTCCATGCCCAATTCCGGATATTCCAAGACCCGAACATCGGTTATGCACTCTTTTCCAAGACGTGCCGCAGGTCCGCCGATTGATCCGAGATAAAATCCTCCATGTTTTTTACAGGATTCTGTCACCTGCGTGGATCGGTTTCCTTTGGCCAGCATGACCAAAGAGGCACCCTGGGACTGAAACAAGGGCACATATGAATCCATACGTCCTGCCGTTGTCGGACCGAAAGAGCCGGATGCGTACCCTTTTGGGGTTTTGGCAGGTCCGGCATAGTAAATAATATGATCTTTCAGATACTGAGGAAGTCCCTCACCTTTGTCCAGTCGTTCTTTAAGTTTGGCATGGGCGATATCTCTTCCCACCACGATTTTTCCGGTCAGCAAAAGCCTGGTCGCTACGGGATATCGGGTCAGAATGGCCCTGATTTTGTCCATGGGCTGATTCAAATCTATCTTTACGGCGCTGCTGTCTTCTGAATCTTTCTCCGGTAAAAACCGTGCAGGATTGGTTTCTAGTGTTTCCAAGAAGATTCCGTCGGCAGTAATTTTTGCCTTGATATTTCTATCCGCGCTGCAACTGACTCCCAATCCGATGGGACAGGATGCCCCATGCCTGGGAAGTCTGATGATGCGGGTTTCCAGGCAGAAATTTTTTCCGCCGAATTGCGCCCCAAGGCCCAGTTCCCGCGAAATTTGAAGCAGTTCATCTTCAAGCCGGCGATCCCGAAATGCATGGCCGCTTTCACTTCCTTGCTGAGGGAGATTGTCCAGATATCCTGCAGAGGCCAGCTTGACCGTTTTCAGAGTCAATTCCGCAGAGGTTCCTCCGATAACAAAAGCCAGATGGTATGGGGGACAGGCAGCAGTTCCCAAAGATCTCATTTTCTCTCTCATAAAATGAATCAGGGTCTCCGGGTTCAATACCGCTTTGGTTTCCTGGAATAGATAGGTTTTATTGGCCGATCCTCCTCCTTTGGCCATGAATAAAAACCTGTAAGTATCACCATCCACTGCAGACAAATCGATTTGGGCCGGAAGGTTACACCCGGTATTTTTTTCTTCGAACATGGTCAAAGGGGCATTTTGGGAATACCGGAGATTATTTTTCGTATATGCGTTAAAAACTCCTAAAGACAAGGCTTTTTCATCTCCTCCGCCGGTCCAGACCTGCTGCCCCTTTTTTCCCATAATAATGGCTGTTCCGGTGTCCTGGCACAGGGGAAATTCTCCTTCGGCTGCAATGATTGCATTTTTCAACATTTCTTTTGCCACATATTTGTCATTATCCGTGGCTTCAGGGTCATCCAGAATTTTGGCCACCAATTCCAGATGAGAAGGTCTCAGCAGGTGGGATACATCGTGAAAGGCCTCCTGGGCCAATAAAGTGAGCGCCTGGGGATCTATTTTTATGATCACCTTACCATCAAATCTGTCGGTGGTTATATAATCTTTTGTAATCAAACGATAGTGGGTGGAATCCTCACCCATCGGGAACATTTCCTGGTATTTGAACTCAGCCATTATCAGATCTCCTTAACTGTTTTTATGGTCATCCGAGTATAAATTTCATTGGTTGTGAAAAAATCAATATATACATAAAACTTGCAAATGACCTTTTCGTGGAATACACTTTTAAAAGTTTAATAAAACCATATTCAAAGCAAAAAAGTCTATGGAAAATCATCATGAATGAAAATCAAATAATTGAAAAGCCTTTTGGGAAAATAAAAAATATTACCTGTGTCGGTCTTGGGGGTGAGGGGGTTTTAAGAACCTATGGGCGTGCGGCTGAGGCTGAAAAAGTCATTTCAGAAGCTGTTGTCCAAAAAATAACCTACTTTGACTGTGCCAGGGTCTATGCGGATAGTGAAAGGTATTACGGAGCGGTTTGGGGAAAAAATCCTCAGCTTCGGAACAGCATTTTTCAGGCAAGCAAATCCGCCAGTCGTGACCGGGACAGCGCATTGAGAGATCTTGAGGAAACCCTTGCACGGTTGCAGACCGATTATCTGGATCTATGGCAGATTCATGATGTAAGGACTCAAGAAGATATCCGGATGATTTCGGGTCCTGGAGGAGCCCTTGAAGCATTTCTTGAAGCTAAAAGTAACGGGAGGGTTCGGGCTATTGGTGTGACAGGTCATCATGATCCCGAAATTTTAACCCGGGCGGTTCGTGAATGGCCCGTGGATTCGGTGATGATGCCGGTAAATCCGGTGGAAGGTGTTTTGGCCCGGACCCGTCCGGAATCATTTTTATCATCGACTCTTACGGCGGCCGGAGAAAAAGGTATTGCCGTGATTGCCATGAAAACGTTGGGAGCATCCCATTATATTTATCCCGAAGGAGGGGTTACCCCTGATCTGCTGATTCGTTATGCACTATCCCATCCGGTTACCGTTGTGATTGTGGGATGTTCAACTCGCGAGCATGTGCGGACCCTGGTCGGCGCCGGTAAAAATACGATCCTTTTATCCGAAAAGGAAAAGCAAGATCTGGAAAAAGCTTTTGAACCCCATGTGTCAAGGTTAGCCTATTATCGTGGGATACTATAACCCGAAATCAGTAATTTTATGCGGAAGAAGCTTTTCATGGCATACCGGTGAAGGCCGGTATTTCAATCAGGTATTTCTACTCATGGATGGCGATATTGATGTTTTAAGGTAAGCCACGGTTTCCGCCGGGAAGGAATACTTAACCAAAAACAGCGTAAAGGAAATTCTTGTTATGGCCAAGGCATCGCTTCATTGTAAGGAAATGGAACAAAAGGTAATTCTGCTATTAAATTTCTGGGAGGATGAATATACGGGTGTGGAGTCGCTTAAATCCCTAAAATGCAACCTCCAGGGTCAGTGCAAATTTTTTGATCAAAATACCTTGTGTTCTTCCCTTCGGAAGGTGAAACAACACTATTCCAATGACAAATAAGATAACGTACCATTCTTTTAAAGAATTGGCTTTATCCGAAGTCGAAGGTGTTGATTACCGCATTCGTTTCCGCCAGGGAATATCTCAAATAGCGATTATGGCAATCCATGGGGGCGGAATTGAACCGGGAACTACCGAAATCGCTCAGGCAATCGCAGGTGATCTTCACAGTTTTTACAGTTTCTCGGGGTCGAAGGTGCATGGAAATTTTGACCTTCACATTACCAGCAGAAGGTTTGATGAACCCCAGGGACTTGCCATAGCCAAGCAGTCAAATACCATCATCTCCATTCATGGTTGCGGAGACAGGGATTTGATGATTTTAATGGGCGGAAAAGATATCGCTCTCAGGAAAAAGATCGGCGCATCCCTTCAAAAAGCCGGATTCCAGGTCAAAGACTCGGTTCGATTTCCCGGGCTGAGCCCATTGAACATCTGTAATCGCTGCCGATCGGGTGCAGGCGTGCAGGTGGAAATATGTCAGGGGTTGCGCAGCCTTATGTTTGAAAGTCTGTTGCGATCCGATCGGCATAAAACCACAGAAGTGTTTCACCGATTTGTGGATGCGTTGAAAAAAGCCATTGAAGAATAACTTCTCAAAAAATCCGGATAGTTGATTTTTGATTTTATAGAGGAAACAGATTCGGAATACCCGGAGGATTGTTTTTATGACATTTGAAATTGCTCTGGTTTTATCCATATTGGCCGTTTCCATTATATTTCTGGTCACCGAGTGGATTCCCATGGAGGTCACCGCGCTTCTGGTGCTAGGTATTGTTGCTCTGACCGGCCTGGTCACGCCGGTCGAATCCCTTTCGGGTTTCAGTAATCCGGCGGTGGTGACCATCTGGGCGGTTTTTATCCTCAGCGGTGGATTAACCCGCACAGGTGTCGCCAATATCCTGGGAAATTTTGTCATGAAAGTGGCGGGAAACCGGGAAATAACCATGATTGTGGTGATCATGACCACTTCGGGCGTAATGTCGGCGGTGATGAACAACGTGGCTGTAGCGGCCCTGATGCTTCCGGTGGTGATGGACATTGCCAGGCACACCGGCAGTCCCCCCTCCAGGCTCTTAATGCCTCTTGCTTATGGAACCTTGCTTGGTGGACTGACCACCCAGATCGGTACTCCTCCCAACATTCTGGTGACTGATTTTTTAAGGGAAAGCGGTTTCAAACCCTTTACCTTTTTCGATTTTACCCCCATTGGTCTTTCGGTGATGTTTTTCGGTATCCTTTTCATGACCCTGATCGGTCGGCATTTGTTGCCGAAACGGGATGTGGCCAAAGAATCATCCCTGCAGCGGAAAGTCGACTGGCAAAGTCAGTATGATATTCATGAACGGCTTTTTCACGTTACCGTACCGCAGGACTCGGTGCTCATTGATAAAACCCTGGGCCGGATTCGCATGGGTTCGATTCTGGGATGGAATGTGATCGGCATAACCCGGGGAAATCGCACCATGATGGCACCCGGTCCGAATGATGTTCTTAAAGAAGGAGATTCTTTGACGGTTGAAGGGAGAATCGAAAACCTGAATGAACTAAAAAACTGGCGTCAGATGAAAGTTGAAGAGGGAAAATTCGATTTAAAGGAATTTTTTCCCGATAATATCCGTTTCGCGGAAATTTCAATACCGTCAAATTCACGTTTTGTGGGAAGCACCCTGAATTCCATGGATTTTCGAAACCGTTTTGAGGCCAATGTGTTGGCGATTCGACGTGGGGATCAAATCAAGAGGGTCGGTTTGCAGGACCATCCCTTTTCCGGTGGAGATGTCCTTCTTCTGGCTGCCGCTGAAGATCAGCTTGTCAAATTTGAAAAGGCGGCTGGATTTGACGGATTTCATCAGGTGACTGTTTCTGAGCTTGCAAGCGTTTATCGTCTCCACGAACAGATGATGATCATGCAGGTACCCGAGGATTCGGGCCTGGTGGGAAAATCACTCAAAGAAAGCCGTCTGGCCGATGCACTGGGGACCCATGTTCTTGGAATTTTGAGGGATAAAGACTCGGTTTTTATGCCTGATCCCGGCGAAATTTTGCAGGCCAAAGACCGCCTGGTGGTGGAGGGGCGTCTTGTCGATTTTGAATTGCTTCAGGGATTTGAAGACCTTGTGGTGGATCATCAGGCAGCACCTTCGGACCTCTCTTCATTTGTTTCGGAAGACACCGGTCTTATGGAAGCCATTTTGGCGCCGGGAACTACCCTTGAGGGAAAGACGCTTCGCCAGTTAAACTTTCGAGAAAAATTCGGGTTGAATGTTCTGGCCTTATGGCGTGAAGGTCATGCCTACCGGGCCAACCTCCGGGATATGCAAATACGCTTTGGTGACGCGCTGTTGCTGCTGGGACCCCGTACCAAATTGCAGATGCTGGGAAGTGAACCTGATTTTATCGTCCTGACTCAGACAGTCCAGGAAAAACTTCGCCGGGAAAAGATGAAACTGTCCATTTTCATTATGTTTGCTGTTCTTTTTCCTGTTTTTATGGGTTGGGTGCCCATCTATATTGCGGGCGTGGTCGGTGCAGCGTTTATGGTGTTGACCGGATGCCTGACCATGGAGGAGGCCTATCGTCAGATCGAGTGGAAAGCGGTGTTTCTGATCGCAGGCATGCTTCCGTTGGGTACTGCTTTGGATCAGACCGGAGCCGCCAGATGGATTGCCGAAAACGTTGTGGCTGTGGTAGGCCCTTACGGTCCCAATGCGGTGATGGTGGGGTTGATTTCCCTGACTTTTCTGGCCACCTGTTTTGTGCCCACCGCTGCACTGGTTGTACTCATGGCACCCATCGCCCTCAATACATCGGCCAACATGGGTTTGTCTCCCTATGGTCTGATGATGGCCATTTCCATGGCGGCATCCGCCAGTTTTACCACCCCCATTTCCCACCCGGCAAATATTCTCGTGATGGGCCCCGGCGGATATAAATTTCTCGATTACGTCAAGGTCGGCGGATTACTCACCATCGTGACCCTGGTGGTATTAATGCTGGTCATGCCCATTTTCTGGCCGCTGGTGCCTTAATATCGAACTTAAAAGGAAGGTGAAAGATGAATCCAAGTTCTGATCAAAAGGGGCTGAGTGCCCGTGAAGTCAAAGAATTGATGATACAAAAACCTGATACCGTCCTTATCGATCTTTTACCGCCGGAGCATTTTGAAAAAATGCATCTGCCGGGTGCCAGAAATGCTTGTGTTTACATGGTTTCATTTTTAGATGACATGGCTGGGATTGCAGCGGACAAAAACGCACGGATAGTGGTATACGGCTCCAGTTCTCAAAGTCGGGATGTGATGGCGGCGATGGAAAAACTGGTCCGGGATGGATACCGGAATATTTCCTGTCTTGAAGGAGGAATCGCTGCCTGGCGGAAAGCGGGATATACCCTGGAAGGTGCTGAGTCGGACCAAGCCGATGATCCTCAGACCAGGTTGTGCATCCAAGATGGCATTTACGTTGTCGACACTGTTGCCAGTCGTATTGAATGGGCTGGTCGCAATCCCAACACAAGGCATTATGGTACGGTCAAGATCGGAAAGGGGACTCTCACGGTTAAAAACGCTCTGCTCAGTGGTTCATTTGAAGTGGACATGAATACGATCCACAACATCAACCTGGAGGGCGATGAATGGCACCCGGTGTTGGAACAGCATCTCAAGTCCGACGACTTTTTTTTCGTAAAGCTTTTTCCCAAAGCCGTATTGACCATCACCGAGGGTAACCCCAAGGATCCGGCATGGCTGACATCGCCCAATTATACCTTCAAGGGAGAACTGACTCTGCGGGGTGTTTCAGCATCCCTGGAATTTGATGCTACCGTTAATGAAACCGAAAAAGGTCATCTGTCCATAGAATCCCATTTTGATATCGACCGCACCCGATGGAATATCATTTACGGCTCTACCCGCTTTTTTGAATATCTGGGAATGCACAAGGTCTTTGACCTGATCAGCTTTCAGGTTAATGTAATGGTGGATAAACAATAAAGGGATTACACCATGTCATTCTGAGGAGGCCAACATCTTAAATGATCATATGGCACGTGCTCTGTGGCCGACGAAGAATCTTTCCTTCACGCAGGCAAGGCCTTTTTTTTTTCATCTCCAACCCGGATCCGAAGATGGGGCCGGCCCCGGGAAGAGAGATTTTTCGGTCGCTGTAACTTCAATCAGTGTATTGGGAAATGGTTTCTTTTCAGGTATCAAACCACTACGAGTCGCTCCCTCAGAATGACATGTCACAATTTCCCGGCAGATCTGTTCAATTCTTATGGGTTGGGAGCTATTCCTTATCCATTAACATCCATTGGAGTCACTTCTCTTTCAATTCTGCCTTCGAGCAAGTCTTCAGCAACATCGAGTTCATAGTCCATTTGCAACCCAAGCCAGAACTGTGGGGAGGTGCCAAAATATCTTGAAAGCCTCAGTGCTGTGTCTGCAGTTACACCTCGCTTTCCCAAAATAATCTCATTTATCCGACGTGCCGGAACGTGAAGAGCCATAGCAAGTTTGTTTTGGCTTAAGCCTTTAGGCTCAAGAAATTCTTTTTGTAAAATTTCTCCCGGATGCAATGGAGATAGTTTTTTTCTGCTCATAAGTATTTTACCCCTTGTGATAATCGACAATTTCAACTTCAAAGGCATCATTACCCGACCATTTAAAGCAGATCCTCCATTGATTATTGATACGGATCGAATATTGGTTGGCTCTGTCGCCTTTCATTTTTTCCAGCCTGTTGGCCGGAGGAATTCGTAAATCGTTTAAATTTACTGACCTGTTCAACATTCTCAATTTTCTAAAAGCCGGTCTCTGCAATTCCACTGGAAGCTTTAAGGACTGCTCTCGATTAAAAATTTTTTCGGCTTCCTTGTCCTTGAACGACCGTATCATATGGTCAATTTAGGCCGTTTAACGTTAAACGTCAAGAGGCATTTTCACACTCGTTTCAGCAGGATACTTACGGATAGTCCCAAGAGGCCAATGGAAAGTATGATAAGAATCCGAAACCACTTGTTTGAGACGTTTTGTCGGTCAAGTTCTTGTGGCAGTGCGCCGTTTTCGCAGGCCAAAGATTCCAGATTTTTCTTGAGTAGAGCAACGGTAACCGTAGGTTCCGGATTGCCGAAGAGCTGTTCCCTCAAACTGCGCATGTCTTGTTCCAGTTTGTTCATGGGTTCGGTGAGTACCCGGTTTTCAACTCCTTCCAGCGGATTCCTCGACCTCTGCCAATGAGGCGCCAGTTCACCCGTTCCTCAGAGGTCGCATACTCAAGGCCTGGATACCAACCCAACGGGACCGGATTTGAGTTGCATAACATAAGCATATTTCTTTCAAACCGACACGTTTTAACAGATCGAAACAATTAAGGATTATTTATTTTCAGATTCGCATTCGGTGAAGTCCTCCGGAGGCGGTAGAAAGCGAGTTCAGCCTTTATTTAAGAGCATATCCGATCGTTTTGGATGAATTCCAAAATGTTTTGGGATACCTGATACTACCATTACAGGTCCATGTTTGTAGAAGGGGCATTGGGTGATGCTGGTTCTAAAAGCTATCTTTTATATAAACAAAGGTTTTTTGTCGGCCAATGACCGTGTGCCAGGCACCGTTGTATGGTGGCAGCCTTCTAAGAACCACTGATTTCGTACTTTGCCCTTTTCTTGGTGTCAATGCGGCATTTATCGGAATAAGCAAGAGTTGTCGGCACCATCTTTTCAGGCCGGGTATAAATCAACCCCATTTTGGGTTGCCTTTTATGTCAGCCGTATTATTTTAAAATCTGAAACAGTCAAACAACATCCCCCATGAAAGGAGATCGCTATGCTTTGCAGTTTATCACATCTGGACCAGCAAAAAATCGATGCCATCCAACATCTTGAAAAAGAGACGGGTAAGACACTGCTCGCCTTTTCGTGCAAAGAGTTTAAGCCATCCATGCTGACATCAGATCAACTGGCGAAAATCCAGAACCTTGAAAAAGAATTATCGATTTCTCTTGTGGCTGTTGATGCATGAAAAAGAGGTTTAGGTTATATTTTTAGGGTGTCGGCAATAACTTCCGCAATATGTTTCACCTGGATTTTGTTGGAAGATGGTCGTTTGTCCAATCCTCCCCGAAGTTGGAGCACGCAGCCGGGGCAATCGGTTACTAAAACTTCAGCGCCCGTGGCTTCAACATGATCCAGTTTGCGTTTGAGAATTTCCGCTGAAATTTCGGGAAATTCGATGGAAAAAGATCCGCCGAAACCGCAGCAGACATCTTCATCTTTTGCCGCCACATACTCCAACCTGGCGGTTTTCAAAAGCTCCCGGGGTTCCTTTGTGACATTCAACCCCCGGCAAAGGTGGCAAGGAGAATGATACGCTGTTTTTTTCCCTTTTCCTTCAAACTTATCCGTCGGTACCCTTAAAACGTTCTGCATAAAGGAGCTGAAATCTATGACTTTGTCGATGAAGTTTCGGGCTTTTTCTTTCCATTTTGTATCTGCGGCAAGAAGGATGGGGTAGTTTTCTTTCAGGTGAGAGCCGCAGGAAGCACACAATGTGAGGATGAAATCATAATCATGAAAATTCACGGCTTCCAAGTTCTGAATCGCCACTTCCCTTGCGGTGTCGTTTTCTCCCATCATTTTGGCAGGTAGTCCACAGCAGGTTTGTTCCATAGGATATTCCAATTGCACGTGGAACTCTTCGGCAAGTTTCACCATGGCCAAGGCCTGCTCAGGGTAAACAAAATCCACCACGCACCCGCCAAAGAGTGCTACCCGGTATTTCGGATGTTTCAATCGCGGGTTAATGCGTTTCCACTGGTCTCTCAGAGGGGTTCCGGCTACCACTGGAAGGCTCCTGAACCCGTGTTCTCTGGAAAAAAACAAGGGCAAATGCCTTATCAGGTTTCCACCACCAGCCAGAGGTTTTTGAACCAGGTAGGCCTGGCGAAGGAGAAAATGAAACAGTCGGCGGTCTCTCATAACCCGGTTCAGTAAAATATTTTTGATGGGCTTTTTGCCTTCAACTTTAAGAATCGTGCGATAGACTTCCTTGATCAGGTGAGGAAGATCGATTCCTGTCGGGCAGACCGATTTGCACGCCTGACAGTTAAGGCAGTTTTTAATGATGGCCCTCGCATTTTCTCTTCCGTGATAAAAATAGGTCAGGATCAGCCCGATGGCACCGATGTAGACATGGCCATAGTTGTGTCCTCCGACTAGCTGGTAGATGGGGCACACGTTGGCGCAGGCACCGCACCGGATGCAGCGAAGGGCCTGGGAAAATACCGGGTCTTTGGCCAGGGCCAGCCTTCCGTTGTCCAGAAAAACAATATGCATTTCTTTTTGTCCGTTGGGGCCTGGAGCGCATTCATTGGCTCCGGTGATCCAGGTCACATAGGTTGAAATGGCTTGTCCTGTGGCATTTCGGGGAAGGGCTTTCAGTATTCGTAGTGCCGACTTCAGGTCCGGAACCAGTTTGTCAAAACCCACCAGCGCCACATGCACTCTGGGAAGGGTTGTCACCAGTCTTCCGTTGCCCTCGTTGGTGACCAGGCCTATGGTGCCTGTTTCCGCGATGGCAAAATTTGCTCCGGTAATTCCCATGTCCGCTTTGATATATGCCTGTCGAAGTTGTTTCCGAGCTGTTTTCACCATGCCGTCGATGTCATCGGGATCCTGGTATTCGCCGGTGACTTCGGTAAACAGTTCTGCAACCTGTCTGCGTGACAAATGAATGGCCGGCATAACCATGTGCGAAGGTCCTTCATGACGCATCTGGATAATCCACTCCCCCAGATCGGTTTCCGTCACCTGGTAGCCTTCTTTCTCAAGGTGGTCATTGAGGAAAGTCTCCTCGGCGGTCATAGATTTTCCCTTGACGATTTTTTGAACCTTATTGGCCTTTGCGATGGACGCAATGATTTCATTGGCTTCAACGGCAGTTTGGGCCATATGAATGTTGACTCCGGCAGCTTGCGCACGGGATTTAAACTGATCAAAGAGATCTTCGAGGCAGGGAATGGAGGCATCTTTACCTTTGGCGATGTCATGGATAAGCTCTTCCAGGTTTATTCCTTCGAAAGCTTTGGCCCGGGATATCCTGTATGCAGAAGCAAAGTTATCCAGGGTAATTCCAAGAAATTCGTTTTTCAAAGCCTTTTTCAACTTTTTTCTGTATTCTTTGATATCGTGAGGAGTGCTGATCATAGTCTATTCTCCCAAAAAAGGTATTAAAAATTGTCACTGCCAAGTCAAATCTGTTGATCGGTCCGGCCTCACGCAAAGAGATTGTTCGGTCGCCGTGGTTTCAATCAACATATTGGGAAATAGTTTCTTTTCAAGCGTCATGCTGTTGCGAGTCGTTTCCTCAGAATGACATTTTAGAGACTGCTATTCTGAACATGATGCCGATATTAAACAGGAACTTAACTTTACGCCAATAGGCTTTCGCCGCTGTGTCGATACAAAAAGATCGATAATATATGTTCTCGGGACCTCATGAGAACTTTGGACTGTTAATTTGTTCATTCAGAATAAGAATATGCAATTCCCGGGGGCCATGAACGCCGATGGTCAGGACTCTTTCAATATCGGCCGTGCGGCTGGCCCCGCTGATGAAGGCCAAATAGCTTGGAGCGGCTTTCATCATATTCTTTAAGTCATTTTCAATGGCCATAGCATCCGGTTTAATACGTGAGACCGGTAGGAGCGCCACATGGATTTCGCTTAGCATCGTGGCGATGCGAACATCTTCCGAACCGGAGTTGTGGACCAGCGTGGCTGTCTCGGCAATGCCATAGTCGGCCATGGTCAAACCGGTGTGCATTTTTCCGATTTCGTTCCTGAGATTTTCCGTCACGAGGACAATTCCTTTTTCCTGGCACAGGGATTCAAGCACAGGTAAGGCAGAAAAATTTTTTTCTCCCAACCCCGGTGCCGCAAGGACAGTCCCGCCCTGACTTTGGGTAATATCGACCGCATAGCGGAGACCTTCTTCAAGTGACCCGATTTCAGTGACGACACTCATCACCGCCTCAGCCTTTTCCTTCATTATTTTTTTTAAATCGGATAGTTTTTCCATGGAAAATCTTTCTTTGTTTGAGAGAATATATCCCGTCAGAAACGTCCTGCAAACAGAACATAAGTATAGAGCATTCCCATAATGCCGACCACGGCCCCATACAATACAAGTGGCGGGAAATTTCGCTTGATCATCATACCTTCCATACCCACCAAACCCACCGTGGCTGAAACCGCCACGATGTTGTGAATGCAAACCATATTTCCCATGGCGCCTCCCACAGCCTGAAGGGCAACGATGATCTGGCGGGATATTTCCAACTGAGTGGCAACGCCGTACTGGAATTCCGCAAAAAGCAAATCTGAAACTGTGTTGGACCCGGTGATAAAGGAACCCAGGGCTCCAACAAAAGATGCGAACAACGGCCAGCTCTGGCCGGCAACAGCTGCAGTAGCCTTGGCCATGGCAAGAGGCATGGAAGGGATTCCCAGATGGTTGTGGGCCGACTGTTTGAAAATTTCGACCAGGGCAACGGCAAAAAACAGGGCGATAGCCGGATTTTTCAGTCGGCTGAAGGAATCGGCCCACGATGTTTTGACCTGTTGACGATTCATCCCATGGATAAATGCAGTCAAAACGGCCACCAGAATGAATGGAATGGTGCCGGGCAGATAGAGAGGTTTCATGGAAAAAGCCACAGATTCATATCCCAGTATATTGGGGATACTGATTTCCCAGGAATTCACCCATGCTTTAAAAGGAAGAGGGTTAAGCCTGGTAAGCACCAAGATAATACCGATTAAAATGTAAGGAAGCCAGGCTCGAAATTGGCTCATCTGGGCGGTAAACTCGAGTTTATCCACCGTAATGAATTCACCGGTCCATTCTTTTTCCCAGGCGGCTTTGGGTGCAAAATCCCAGGGTTTTTCCTGTAGAAGAAAACCTTTTTTGGCAGTGGTTACGACAACCGCCGTGCCGATAAGGCCGCCCAAAAGTGCCGGGAATTCCTCGCCGATAATAAAGGCTGTGGCGACATAAGGCACTGCAAAACTTGCCGAGGCAAAGAGAGAAAATTTCCAGACACCCAGACCTTCTCTCCAGGATTTATTCCGGCCAAAATATCTGGTCAGCATCATATTCACAAACAGGGGTAAAATAAAAATCATGGGCAGGTGCAAAATGGAAGACCACTGGCCGATGATTTTGAGGAAAATGGGAAATGAAGCGATATCTGTTGCTTGTCCGGCGGCGATAGCGGCTTCCACCTGAGGTTTCAGGTTCTTTAGACCGAACCATATGGGTGTGCCCACAGCACCGAATGTGACTGGAAATGAGTTGAGAATCAAGCAGACCATGGCTGCTGCCAAAGCGGGAAATCCAAGGCTCAAAAGCAGCGGTGCAGCAATGGCGGCAGGGGTACCAAAACCAGCGGCCCCTTAGAGAAATGCGGAAAACAGACCACCGATAATGATCACCTGCACGCGCCGGTCTCGGCTGATGCCATGAAATCCGTGATTGATGGTCTCCATGCCGCCGCTGTCTCTTAATGTGTAAAGAATCAGAATGGCGCCGAAAACAATAATCAGCACATTGATGGCACCGCCGAAACCGTTCAGGGTTGAAGCAACAACGAAACCTAGCGGCATTTCCCAAACCAGAACTCCTGCAGCCACCGTGACCAGCCATGCAAGGGGCATGGCTTTGGTGGCAGGCCATCGCATGCCGACCATCAACACCAGGGCCAGAACAATGGGGAGCAAAGCGATAAGGGCTAATAATCCGAGAGGCATGATGCAAACTCCTCTGTTGAAAGGGATCCAGGATTATAATTTGCCGTGTGACTCTTCAGAAAAAGATTTGAATCAATGTGTTGATTGGTGAATCATATTTTAAAAATTAAGCTCCAGCGGGCTGGAAAGTCAAGCAAAATTATAGTGGCCCAAACTGATCGATTAACAGAGAAGTTTCCGTTGTTTCAGGGAAAGCTCATCGGCGTCAGGTTAAGGAATTGGCAAGGTATTCAAGATTGTCATTCTGAGGAGGCAAAATTCGTCAATGGTTATATGGCACGTGCTCGATGGCCGACGAAGAATCTTTTCTTCACGCCGGCCCGGTCTGCCTTTTTTCTACTTCAGGCTGGATCCGATGATCGGTCTGGCCCCAGGAAGAGAGTCTCTTGGATCGTCGTGGCTTCAAATAACCATCGGACCGAATACCGGATCCTGATCCAAGACCGGGAAATGATTCGCCGATATGACCTTAAGAAATAATTCTACAAGAAATTGCTCACGAAAAGAGAGACGATAATGTGTTGGAGTGGTTGAATTTTTTGCAAAATCCAAGTGTTTGTGCAAGGACTCGGTTTGTGAAAATACGATTGATGAAAATACTTGATAAACTGATGGATTGTTTTTACCATAAGTTATCCGATTCTTAATCTATTTTGAATCCCTGAAGGAGACTTATATGATTAGTCCAGCTATCATCAAGGAATTTGAAAGAATCCTGGGCAAAGACGGAGTGTTTCTGGATGAAACAGACAGGCATACCTATTCATATGATGCTGCAGTTCTGGAGCCGGTTCTGCCTTCAGTGGTTCTGAGGCCGGTTCAAAGTGAACAACTGAGCAAACTGGTTCTGCTCTGCAATGAAAACGAGATCCCGATCACAGTTCGGGGAGCCGGCACCAATCTCAGTGGAGGCACCATTCCCAAAAAAGGTGGGGCGGTTATTCTTACCAATGGTCTTAATAGGATTTTGGAAATCAATGGGGAAGACTTGTATGCGGTGGTGCAGCCCGGTGTGGTGACCGCCAAATTTGCTGCGGCTGTGGAGGCAAAAAGGCTTTTTTATCCTCCTGATCCGGGGAGTCAGGCGGTTTCTACTCTTGGCGGCAATGTTGCGGAAAATGCCGGAGGTCTTCGGGGTCTCAAATACGGTGTGACCCGGGATTATGTAATGGGTCTTGAATTTTTTGATGTCAACGGAGAAATAGTCAAGACAGGTGCCAGGACGGTGAAATGTGTGAGCGGATACAATCTGGCAGCCCTTATGGTGGGGTCTGAAGGAACCCTTGGTGTTTTTGACAAGATTATTTTAAAGCTCATTCCCATGCCGGCATCAAGAAAAGCCATGATGGCGATTTTCAATAACGTGGACAGAGCATCGGAAACTGTGGCGGCCATTATTGCCGACCGAATCGTGCCGGCGACCCTGGAATTTATGGACAACTTCACGATCCGTACAGTGGAAGATTACAGCCATGTGGGACTTCCCACTGATGCAGCAGCGCTTTTGCTCATCGAAGTAGACGGTCACCCGGCCCAGGTGGAAGAGGATGCGGCTAAAGTCGAAGCCCTATGCAGGGAAATGGGGGCGGCCAACATCCGTGTCGCTCAAAATGCCGAAGAAAGGGATAAAGTGTGGGAAGCTCGTCGCACGGCTCTTTCAGCCCTGGCTAAACTGAAACCCACCGTGGTTCTGGAAGATGCCACAGTGCCGCGTAGCAAAATCCCGGCAATGATTCAGGCGCTTGAAGACATCAGCCGACGCTTTAATCTGACTATCGGAACGTTCGGACATGCAGGCGATGGAAATCTTCATCCAACAATTCTGACGGATAAAAGAAACAAAGAAGAATGGCACCGGGTGGAAGGCGCCATCGATGCCATTTTCGACAAAGCTCTGTCTCTGGGAGGAACGCTTTCGGGAGAACATGGCATCGGCATGGCCAAGTCCCGCTACCTGGAAAAAGAAACCAGCCGGGGCACCATACTTTTTTCCCGTCGCATCAAAGCGGCACTTGATCCCAAAAATATTCTTAATCCGGGTAAAATCATAGGAGAATAGTCATGCAGGACATGAAAAAACTTTCTCAGTTGCTCAAACAGATAGAAGATCAACTCGTGGTCTGCATGCGATGCGGGATGTGCCAGTCGGTGTGCCCTGTGTTTGCTGAAACCGGAAGGGAATCAGATGTTGCGCGAGGCAAGCTCGCTCTTCTGGACGGCCTTTTACAGGAGATGTTCAAAGATTCCGACGGGGTTCAGGAACGCCTCCTGCGGTGTCTTCTCTGCGGCTCCTGTGCGGCGAATTGTCCCAGCGGTGTCAAGGTTTTGGATATCTTTATCAAGGCCCGTGCGATTATTACAGGCTATAAAGGGCTCAGCCCCGCAAAAAAGATCATTTTCCGTAAAATGCTGGCCCGGCCCCATCTTTTCGATCGCCTTCTGGAATGGGGTGCCAAACTGCAGGGAATTTTTATCAAACCCGTGGATGAGCTTCTGGGGACTTCCTGTGCCCGCTTTGTTTCACCGCTGGGAGACCGGCACCTCAGTTCGCTGGCTCCCCAACCTTTTCACCGCATGGTCCCGTATCTGAATACGCCGGCTGGAACCTCGGAAATGAAAGTCGGTTTTTTTGTGGGATGTGTCATTGACAAGGTGTTTCCGAAAATCGCCCAGGCGGCGCTGCATGCAATGAAACACCATGACGTGGGCGTCTTCATCCCCAAAGAGGCGGGCTGCTGCGGTATTCCGGCCTTGTCGTCGGGAGACACGGACACATTTAACAAACTGGTGCGCTACAATCTGGAAATATTCACTGAAAAAAAGTTTGATGTTCTGATCACAGCCTGTGCCACTTGTACCTCCACCATCAGAAAGTTGTGGCCCACACTGGCGGAGGATTTAAGTTCCCAGGAGCTGGACCGGGTGAAGGATCTTGCCGGCAGGACCATGGATATTTCACAGTTTCTGGTGGAAAAATTGGCAATCATGGAAGCTGCCCGGACAGGAACCGATGAAAAGACCAGAATCACCTACCACGACCCCTGCCATTTAAAAAAATCTCTGGGAATAGCCACCCAACCCCGCACGATCATAAAAGCTAATCCGGCTTATGAATTCATGGAAATGGCTGAAGCTGATAAGTGTTGCGGATGCGGCGGTAGTTTTAATCTCCAGCATTACGATCTTTCCTCTGCCATCGGAAAACACAAGCGCGACAACATCGTGGATTCAGGCTGTTCTATTGTGGCAACCAGTTGCCCGGCCTGCATGCTGCAGATATCCGACATGCTCTCCCAGGCAAGAGATCGGGTGAAAGTCAGGCACGCAGTGGAGATCTATGCGGAATTACTGGATAAAAAATGATTATTGTCATTGCAGAAGGTCATTATTCAGCCCATAACGAATCAAAGGTATACGGTCACTGTTTCAGGAAAAAAAATCACTTACTCAACTTTCGACTCTCCATGGCCGCCCTCTGTCAATCATCTACAATAAAATGTTGGCTGTCGCTTTTACTTGTTCTTTTTCCCGCTTATTGAAACAATATTTACGCGGATAACATTGATGGAGGAAAGGGCCGAATCCTTGAATTCACAACATGAGCCTCCATATTGACGCATGATACATTCAAGCGCTTTGGATTTTTCTTGCTGTGATTCAATTAGCTCGGCTGTTCCGGTCCCGACCACACTCTCATACCTTGCACCCCATTTACAGGGATTTTCATCCGCAATTATCTCGTGCAAAATATCAAATTCAAATCCAACACGATTGTTTTTCTTGATAATTTCAATTTTTTTCCCGCCAATAGATGAATGGAAATAGAGACACTTTCCATCATATCCAAAATTAAGCGGCAACACATAGGGCTGACCATTTTCACATAATGCGATACGACATACTTTACATCGCCTGATTATTTCATTTATTGCATTACGATCTGAAATTTCTCTGTCTTTCCTACGCATCTCTCACCCTTCCAACCGGCGCTTTAATCAGAAAACGCGGCCTTTTGTGTGTTCGTCTGCAAGCTTTTGGGTTAGGCTTGGAATCTGTTTTTTTAGCAGAAAAATCACCGTCTCGGGTGATAATAAAATCATCCGTCATCGGGAAAAATGCCCTTATTCCACCGTCGTCGATAGAATCGATAACTCGAAGATTTTTCTTTTCTTCATCGTCCCAGAAAACCTGTATTTCAATTTGGTACCTTGTACCTGATTCTGCCGCTACCCCGAAAGTATCTTGTGTTTTCAAGAGATACAAAAGTTTCCTATGTGTTTTTTTTGATAATCAGCCAGAATCTTACCCAAAACTAATTGAGGTTCCTTCTGGATCATTTTTCTTAATCAAAAATAAACAGATGTCCTAACAGGGGTAAAAGAAAATGGCTCTAAGGCTTGAAATATGGTAGTATCGTCCAGTTTTTGAGCATATTACCAAAACAAAGTTTATATGGAAACATTTTCTCTCGTGGCCGACCTAGTCGGCCACGAGAGAATCAGTTGGAGGGTTTCTGACTCCTGTTATGAGATTCGTCAGTTCGCTCAGTTCATTTCCCTGATAATCGGGATAGAGAAAAACCTCACGGCTCTAGCATCTCACACCACCGGTCATACGGATCACATACCACGGTGCTTTGGTTGATTAAGTTTTTCCCACCACAAACATAAGTATGAATATGGGCCCATTTATGGGATAAGAGCCAGGAAAGTCTATCTGTAATCCGTGAATAGAGGTTGACAGCTCCTTTCATTCATTTTCACTTCCACTTTCCTCTGCATGCAATCTCCACCTTAGGATGAAGCCCATTGCTCTGCTCCTAACCTTTGGCTCTGGGAATACCTTGTTTAAGGATTCTCACTTTACCAGTTCTGTGCAATGGCTGGTAAGCACTTGAAAATCATCGGTTTATCCGA
Source organism: uncultured Desulfobacteraceae bacterium (assembly GCA_964478625.1). GTDB lineage: Bacteria > Desulfobacterota > Desulfobacteria > Desulfobacterales > SKZT01 > SKZT01. Next base: position 16,153 of record CAYZJH010000011.1, on the reverse strand, counting down.
TGCAATTTGCGATTAATGTTTAGTGTCATGTACCCGGAATTCCCTGAAGTCATTAAATGAAGGAGATAGCCCATCGAAACAGATAAATTGACAATAGCCTAGAATATTATACCATGTTGGTCTGTCCCCAATTTAAGTAATCCAAGCCAATGACGTTTATTCAAAGATGAATTTGGTCAAGTTTACAATAATATTAAAGTAGCAGCAGAGACTAATAATTAGGAATTAGTCTGATGGAGCAGAATAAAATTTACTATTTAGAAGCAGCTTGTCCTGCACTACTAGTATCGTCATTTCTCTGACTATTGGCTTGGCCTTTTTCACACCAGCAGGTACAGGAACACTCACAGGGTTGGTTGATGTCAGACACGGACTGGCCGGTAGCATGGGCCACTGCATCGCTATTTAAACAGGAGCAATGGCATAATCTCGTTTTATCAGAATTTTCTGAACTTGATTTAAATACCTCAGTCAACATTTTTGACTCCTTTTTCTAACCATTGGTTTATATGTTGTGAAAACCCTTTTTAAAAAATTCTAAACAATTACAGTATCATCAGCCCAATCAAACGCATTTTCATTCTTTTCTCTGATTGAACAATAAAAACCCAGCTGGTCATAGGTTTGCCATTTAATGGCCCGACACAACCGATCAAACCGATCAGCTGAAAGCTGATCATTAATCTTCAAGTCATTAAAACATTTACCGCATAACCTGATGGCCCAACACCCATAGCATCTTTCACGGAAAAATTCACTGTAGCTTTTTAAAAAACTGGTGATGGCCTCACGATCGAAACCCGAATAAATATCACCGATAGGCTTCACCTGTACACGTTCACACATATATAGTTTGCCATCAGTATCAACAAAACATTTACGGTCACCGGGTACACATTGACCGTGGCTAGGGCTGGTTTCTTTTAATTGTCCCACCCCTCTTTTATGAATAAGAATAAGAGATTTTCCAAATAAAGAATGTAGAAATGGGTCAGGTTTACGCCCCTCTACCAGTATATCCATATATTGTCTGCTTAAGCGGCTTCTTTGACCGTAATAATCACCTCCGGAAGGGATATTTTCATTAATCGTCGATGGATCACTGTTTAGGGGAGAATGAAGAATAGAGCCATTTCGGAAAATTGCAGGATATTTTTGAATGAACTGATGAATTGCTTCAAAATCATAAGGAGGCGCCAAAACCATATTAAAAATCACATGATGTTGGAAATAATGTGAATACTCTTTTTTCAACCAGGAAATCGTATTCCACAATTTCTCAAAGGAACCTTGGCCTTGAGCATTCACCCGGTAACGGTTGTGTAAATTTTCAGGTCCATCAATACTGATGGTTAAATTGACCTTATAGTGAGAAAAAAAATCCACCATCTCGCCGGACATACCTGTACCATTGGTGGTTAAATGACATTGTGCCTTTTCACCTACCTGTTCATGCACCTTTTTAATAATATCCATCAAGGTCTTTTTCGCCAGCAGAGGCTCTCCACCGTAAAAACCAACACTATATTTTTCGCGATCAAATCCTAAGTACCATTCCACCGCCCGGTGTGCCATTTCAGAAGGCATGGCTTTATCTGAATGGGTGCGGTTATGGTAGTATGAACCTGAAAAAGCACAATATTTGCATCTCAGATTACATTGCTCTGTGATATTTAGAGTCAACAAATCAGGACCCTTTTGCATACTCCGATCGACAAGTGTCGGAATCTGGTCAACGGGGAAAGTATCAATCTGAGGATAATCGGTGCGGAAACAACCTGCTGTTTGGCGGAGTTGTTCCATTTCACTCAAAATAAGGGCCTCATCTTCAGGGGTAAAAGCTCGCCCATTGTTCTTTTCTTCAGGATACCCATCCAAAAGGTAGTCAAATAATTTTTCATCGGACCGGAAAATTTTATTGGTAGCTGTATCATAAATATAACAGGCTTCTGAGGTGCGTATTTTTTTTATTAATGGTCGATCATTCATGAGGACTTTAATTTCGTTAGTTCAACAATAAGTTATGCAGGCTGTATAAGGCCTTAAATTTACACAGCCCCTTTCAGTTCAAAATCCCTCCATTGCCTGACCTTGTTTTTTCTAAACATGGCTTGCCTACTTATGCACTAGTTTTCAGGAAAAATCAAGTAAAGAATTGAAACGGTAACATGAGATTTTTGAGCCGGGAATATTCCGGTTTCGGATAATCTTTTTAGCTTTCAGTTCACTGTCAGATAGCAATGATACCTTAGAGAGTTTGGTAGCTCTTTTTAATTTCCATAGGTGATTTACAAGCTCAATTAGATTTTCACCCCAATAAAAACCTGCATTGGGTAATTCCCCTCTCCCAAAAGATACTTATCATAAACACCATCCAGAGTTGACTGGTGCAAAACCAGGCCATTATCCCGGAATACTTTTTCCCAATGCTTCTGTGAGAACAATCCAAGAACATGGCAATCCATATGGACGGTGAGTTCTTCCTGCTGACGAATCAGGTATATTAAAGTTGCTTCATAGCTATTCCGCGTGGATGGATTCAAGTAGTTATTCTCCAATAATGTGATATGTATTCCTTCCTTTTCACCGGTATATGCAAAATTATTGTTTTGAAAGGTTTCCAGGGTCTTTCCAACCACCAACAGGATCCCGCTTGGCTTCAGATGATACACAGCCGTTTTGACAGCTTTGTTCAAATCATCGAGGGTGACCATGTAATCAATGCAATCCGGAATAACTACCGCATCAAACTGTTGGTTCAAGCGCAGAGACCGGATATCGCCCTCTATATACTCGATATCAGGGTGTGCGGATCGTGCCTTAGCAATCATTCCCGAACTGATATCAACACCTGTGATGGTAAAGTACCGCTTGAACACCCAGTCCATTCCACCAGCCCCACTTCCCAGATGCAGTAGGGTTTTGGATTGATTGGCCGCATATTTATGGATCAGGGAAATATAATGGCTGACTTCGTCCTCGTAATCAGACGGCTTTACAAACCAATCCCCTGTCCACGCAAGGTTATTATAAGCCTTCCAATTTGACATGCTTTCTCCTTTGTTCAACTACAGTCATAATACACGATTGCTTTTTGCCGTGGGAGTGAATTAAATGTTTGAAAGCGGAAGATCAAAAAATATACTTTTCTCATCTATAAGAGACATTTTTTTCTTTGGCAACATAAGGCCATATAAAGGTTGGACTGACTTTACACCTTATCTTTGTGCTGGACCAGCCTCTTACCAATTGAAAATGCCTCACCGATGCGAGTACCTAATCCGTAGTAAAGAGCTGAATCGGGCATAAATAGGATTGGATCAAGCTCTTCAACGTTCACCTTGCTTTTATTGGTGACAAGTATTTCATCTGCTTTGACATCCATGACTTCACCAATAAACTGTGTATGAAGTCCAAGTTCATGGATAGCAACAAGTCGACATTCGAGAACGAGCGGAAACTCACTAACATACGGTGCGTCCACCAAAGTACTGGCCACAGGCGTCAGGCCCAATTCTTCGAATTTATTATGATTACGTCCGGAAACCAGGCCAATGTAGTCCGCTTGGGCAGCATAGGCCCGAGAGGGCAAGCTAATGGTGAATGCTTTCCGAGAGACAATATATCCATGTGAGGCTGTTGCTGAACGCAAAGAAATCGATATGCATGGTGGTCGTGAACATGCAATACCTCCCCAAGCTGCGGTCATCACATTAGGTTGACCGTTTTCGTTGTACGTGCCTACGACCATAACAGGAGCGGGATAGAGAAGCGTTTTTGGGCCCAAAGAAGTCTTCATTTGCAATCTCCTTAATATTACGATGTCTTGGATAATCCCGGAGCGACCTGCATCATCAACTGTCCGGCCAAACTTTATCGCCTCCTTGAGGATGTTTTTGTGATGTCATTTCTTTCTTTTTCTTTTATGGAGTCCTAATTTATTGCTCAGTCACAGCGAGCTTTATTCCAAGTGCTGCAAATGCGACTGCAAATGACCGTTGTAACCAAACTATAAGCCTTGGTGAATTAACAACATACCTGCGGACACCATTTGCTGAAATACCATAAAGTATGAAAATAAATAAAGTCATGGCCATGAACATTAAACTGAGAAAAGCCATATCTAAAGTTGGTGATGAAGCATTCGGATTAACAAAAAGAGGTAAAAAAGCCAGGAAAAATATGGAAAGTTTGGGATTGAGAATGTTGATCAGGAAACCTCTTCTGACTATTTGCCAAAATCCGGTTTTTTTGGAATCCGAGTCGAATTTTAATGAACCTGATTCACGCCACATTGCCCATGCTAAGTACAGCAAATATGCAGCACCTGCAATTTTAATCCCTTGGAATGCGAGGGCACTCATGTGTAAAATGGCAGATAATCCAATTATGCTAGCAGATAAGTGCGGGATAATTCCTGCTGTGCAGCCGAAAGCAGCCGCAATACTTGCTCGCCGACCCAGAAAAAGTCCATTCGAAATCGTATAAATAACCCCGGTACCCGGTATAAGAACAACAACCAGTGAAGTGATCAGAAATTCGTTGCTAAACATTCAATTTTTCCTTAATCGCCATGTAATTTTTGATGTTTGGAAATGACCAGCTATTATCCAATACAAATTGTATTTTAACCGGAAAGACAACTGCACTTTGATATTCATCTACCAAATTTGCAGATAATTCAAGAAAAGAATTGGAAAGGTTTAGTTGTGATTTTCGAGTCGGGAATATTCCGGTTTCGGATAATCCCTGAGTTTAAATATCCATTACGGACGACCATCAGTGATGGTGCTTAGGGTTATTCTTGACAGCACCCTTGTTTTTCGTATATTTGGAAAAGTTTTATTAAAGCATATCAAAGAGGTTTTTATGTTTATGAAATTTATGGATATTGTGTCAATCATTGCCAACAAGGGGACCAACCTTCTGGTAGCTGATTGATCATCGTTTTGCATTATCCAAAAAAAACTTTTCGGTTATAAAGACAGATCTGTTTATTCCAGGCTGTTTCACAGCAGATCTCTGATTGAGAATCTACCACTATAGTTGTCTCCTCTGCCATCATCGTAGCTTTCATCAAGACATCTAAAAATAATCAAAAACGCCGATGGACTTCGTGCGCTGCCTTGTGCGGTTTCATGCAACCATAAAAACCGGTGGATTAATAGGAAAAAATAGGTGGACTCAACAATGAGCATCAAACAAGGTACAAATAAAAACGACAACTTTTATTACCTTTCAAAGATGGGATGGACTTCCCATTTTCAGACACAGCTGGAACACTTTTCCAACGACGGCTTTATCCCGGCCAGAGTGGTCGGGGTAAGAAAAAACAGCTTTTGCACAAGCAACGGTAAAAGCGAATGGCTTGCCACTTTGGCTGGAAGGCTCAAACATGACGCGGGCGGCATCTATCCGGTCACAGGAGATTGGGTCCTCATGACCGATGCTGTAATTTCCAGAGTGCTGATACGAAAGAATGCCTTATCCAGAGGCGCTTCAGGCACACATAACAAACAGGATGCCAATCCGCAAAGGGAACAGGTCATTGCTGCAAATCTTGATACCGTATTTATCGTTTCCGGTCTTGACCAGGATTTTAACCTGCGTCGCATAGAGCGATACTTGACTCTGGTCTACAACTGCGGCCTTAAACCTGTCATCATTTTGACAAAAGCGGATCTTCAGCAGTATCCGGAGCATTTTGTCAGTGAAGTCGAATCGGTGGCATTTGGGGTTCCCATACACCTGGTTTCAGCATCAGATGACGCTGGCCTGAGCCCTCTGGAACCCTATCTGTCTCCGGGCCGAACCGCTACCATGGTGGGGTCTTCCGGTGCGGGCAAATCCACCCTGATAAACCGGCTTTACGGTAAAAACCTACAGCGTACCGATTCCATAAGCACCCATTTGGGCAAGGGTAAACACACGACTACCTCACGGAACCTGATTATGATGCCTCAAGGGGGAATGGTGATCGACAACCCCGGCATCCGGGAAATTGCTTTCTGGGAAGTTGATAAAGGGATCGAAACTGCGTTTCCTGAGATTGAAAAGTTTGCTCTGGGATGCCGTTTTACCAATTGCAGCCATACCCACGAGCCGGGTTGCCTGGTACTTGGAGCAGTCGATGGAGGTGAAATCTCAAAAGACAGGCTGGAAAATTACCGGAAAATGAAACGTGAACTGGAATATCTGTCCCATCGCCGGCACAAAAGTGCTGATCGGTTAGAAAAGGAGCGTTGGAAAGAGGTCTCCTTGAAAGTTAAAGCCATGAAAAAAAGAAGATGAAAAATGTAAAGTACTATTCGGACCGATAATATTCACTGATCATGAAACCAATGACCGGGCAGGGGATCACCTTCAGCCTGGTCATTTTAAAAAATCTGTTTCAGTCTCTTAAAATTTGGATTGGTATCTTTAAGAAAATGGGTTTATAAATACTTTGGCTTCGGATAATTAAGGTTGAACAACCGGCTTAAGGAGCCACCCTCAAATGAAGAAAGCTGCACAAAAATAAAACTTCCGAACTACAATGAGCATTCCAATTTCGGCATTGCCTTGGAGGTTTGCGGGAAGCTGTTACTATGCTCCTTTGCCTTTTTCTGTGAGTTACTAATACCAAAAGGCAAATCATCCCACGTTCTGCCTTGCAGTATTCTTCCAGTTTTCTTTTTATTAACCCCACCCCATTGTTTGAAAAAGAATGGTACATTTTGTTCTATGCATTGCTCTTTTATTTGTATTACCCATTCTTGTTGCATTTCTCTGGCTCCAGGCCCTGATTCTCCTCCGACAATAACCCAATCAATGCCGTTTAATTCAATGGTTGAAAGAGGCCCAAGTAACGGCTCTAAAGATAAAAATTTGATTTGGGCTGGTAGCCACCTTAAATCATCAATTCGGTGTTTGAACTCCTCATTTTCAACGCTGACACCTATCCACACATTTTGGGGCCAATCTATCTTTGGTGAAAGTTTTTTCAATCGAGCTGATCGTTTTGTTAAAATCTGAAAACGATGCCAGTTGGCTTGTCTCATGACTTTAAATATTTTAAAAATAAAAGAATTTGGAACCTTTTCGTGAAATAAGTCGCTCATAGAATTAACAAATATCGTTTGCGGTTTTTTCCAGTTTAAAGGATATGCAATAACATGTTCATGAAGGGTTACCCGGAAACCGTTTACATAATTGGGTTGCCCCATTAATTTTAATCTTTTTGCCATACGTTCAGCATAGCAATTCTGACATCCTGCACTGATTTTAGTACACCCAGTAACAGGATTCCATGTGGATTCAGTCCATTCGATTTTGCTGATGGCCATTTTTCTTCCTAAATTAATTTGGGAAAGTTACCATAATTTCATCACTAAAGGTGCCCTTGCGTGGTGGCTTTCCCGTTGGAGATACGGCACCAATAGAACCATCCTCATAAATCTCACGCAAGACCTCTTTGTAATTTTTTTTAACATAAGGCGTGTCAACATTGTGCAATTCATATATATTGCGCATGGTAAGTATTTTGCCTTTAAAGGTATTCAACAAATCTTTTTTTAAGTCATGAAGCGGACGATAAAGTTGAAATAGTAAAGATTGTTTAGGCAAAAAATCTGCTGGATTATATTCGAACGAAGGAACACCTTGCGTATTGCTTGAACTTTCACGAGCCATAATGTCTTTCATTATTTCATAGCCGCGGAAGGATTTGCTTACAAATATTAAATGATGACTTGTTCTTTTGCCTCTATTATTTTTAAACCTGTAAGGCAAAACATATCTTGAACCATATGATTTTAGCGCTTGGCAAAGCTCTTCTACTATAATTAGTTCCCTTTTGTATGGCTTTTTTCTTAATAGCTTTTCTTTCAATTCTATTGCTTTTTCATCTCCAAAAAGAGCTTGCATATGTTCTTGAACGAATGGATTATTTAATCCCATATTAATGCGATTGTAATTGGAGAAAAAAATTGCGTCACAGCCCCAATCTTTTAACACTGAATTCACCAATCGCAAAGAAAGTCCCTTATATCCCCAAGGATCAACGAAAAATAGGGTTGGCACTAGGCTCATTTCTTCGAACATTTTGACGATTTCTTCTCCAACCTCTTGATTATATACAGTTGGTTTAAATTTGAGAGTTTCGATGCCAGGAATTTCCCTAATTGTTCATTTTAAATCGTTTGAATTATTTTCATCTTTGTCGTTGAAAATGGCAACTAATCGGTCTCGCAGATCAATCTTTTCTATCGCATTGTTTATTATTCTTAGTGGGGTTGACAAGCTCCCATCTTTAAATCGGCCAGGTCCTGCAAAAAGATCTATATATGCAATTTTTTTAGAGTGTTGTGGATAACGTTTTTGAGTACTTATAATGACATTGGCCCAGACATCGAAATATTTGGCTACAATGGTTGATTTGATAAGCGACTGTTCTTTTTGTTCTTCAAAATACTATTGTCCACTATTTTTTTACTTCATCTCCTATCTGTTTGGCGTAATACGTTTCTGTGCTGAAGCGTATATCCTTCCCCTTTGAATATTATCCGACTCATCTCCAGAAAAAGCCAAATTTTAAGTTTTTATAACACCTTTTGTGGGGTCATTTATTTCGAAAAAATTCTATAGTCGGCTTTTTTTAGTAATCCCGAACTCAAACATTACTTGCCTACTCATGCCCTAAATTTGAAGATAATTCAAGTTTCAAATAGAAAAGATATGTTTGAGATTTTCGAGTCGGAATAATTTTTGAATGGGATAATCATGTTTAAGTTTCATTTTCCTTCGGTATCCCGACTTCGTCAATTCCAATACCATCTGCGACTCCGACTTGACGTTCCTCACCCTTCATAAACGCCTTCCGTTTTGCCTGCGCTTATTATTAAGGAGTTGTCACTTTTCCAAAATCCAGAATTTTCGGGGCTATGGGTCAGATGTGGTGTTCACTTATTGGAGTCGTTTTCTTATCCATGCAGGATCTCTTCGGCAGTCCAGAACAGCGTATATTTTTACCTCATCATCCTCGATACGATAATAGACGGCGAAAGGAAACCGCTTGGAAAGAAGACGCTGGTACCGACCGAAATGCATTATATGAATTCCCGCAAATAACCGAAGCGATTCGATATCAGAAAATAGGGTTTCAAGGAAATAATTACCTATGCCCGTTTCTTGTGATTCATAAAAATCGAACCCTTCTCGCAAATCCTGCTTCGCCGATTCGAGGATCTTTATCTTCATGTGATCGAATTCCGAATATCTTTCTTTGCCTGGTCCCAGTCTACAAACCGGTCTTTTCCATCTTTTATTCTCTGTTCTCTTTCCTTTAGAACATCTTCATGCCAAGAAGGTGAAGAGAAATCGGGAGATCTCCGGCAGAGGTCATCCCACAGCATTTCCATTACCTTGAGTTTTTCCTGAGTGGTCATTTTTTCTATGTTGAGAGTCATGGACTATTTCCTTTCTTTTTGGTGATAAGCGAACAATATTTACACAATCTGTATAAGACAGCAAATGCAGACCGTCTCTTTCTGTATAAAATCCTATAGAGCATAACCTTGTTTATCCCTAAACATAACTTGCATTTTCGGAAAAATATTTATCCGAAAATTTAAATTTATGCATTTTTCTTGTATAATGAATACAAACCGGTCCGAACATTAGGATTCAAAACATTTTATAAACCAGAATGAAAAAGGAGGTCAACAATGAAAATCTCCCAGAGCATCACCCATTTTTACAATTACCAGAGGATGAATGTGAAAAAAAAATACTTTGAGAAATTATGAATTCGTCCTTGATAACTTCCAAAAACATCTCAGTGACAAGGAGTTATCATCGATAACATCCGAGGACATTTTGGATTTCATGTCCAAAATCTCGGACGGTGCCAAACAAAATACAAAGAAATTGCGCTTTACGCTTCTATCCGCTTTTTTCAATTTCGTAAAAAATTCTCTTGACCCTGAGTTTAATAATCCTTGCGATAATCCGCAGCTAAGAAACCTTTTCAGGGCTGAAAAAGCTGTCCCACTTAAGATACTGTAAAAGGACGTTGTTGATGAAATCATTTTCAGAACCCAGAACCTACGAAACCGGTTAATGCTTGAACTCATGGCTCGAAGCTGTATGCGTATCGGCGAGGTATTGAAACTCACGCCTTGTGATATTGATGACCGAAAAGCTATCATTCGGGAACCAAAAAGTGGCAAAGAGGCCGAGGTGGTGTTTCTTCCCCAAAAGGTGGCAGACCGACTGAGAAAGTATATCCGTGAAAAGGAGATTGATTCTGAAGCAAGGATTTTCCCGATAACCTATGCAGCTGCGAGACTGGTGGTAAAAAAGGCTGGAGAGATGCTCGAACTTAAAATTAGACCTCACGATTTGCGCAGACATGCTGCGACATATGCATCTCGATCCGGTACACCACTTGAAATCGTTTCAAAAGTCCTGTTGCGTCATTCGAATCTTTCGACCACTCATCGGTATCTGGGAAAAATCAGTGATGCTGAGGCTATGCGTTGGATAGACAATCTTCATGGATAATGAAACCAATGACCGGGCAGGGGATCAGCTTCAGCCCGGTCATTTCCAAGAATCTGTTTCAGTATCGGTAAAGATTTGACTTGGATATCCTTGAGAAAATGGGTTTGTAAATACTTTTTCTTCGGATAATAATCTTTGAACGACGCTCTTCGGCAGGCACGGTTTTTAGCGATTTGCTGAATATGCAGGTTATAAAAATCTTCATTTTCTTTTGAATATAATGGTTATGATATCGCTATGATCATTAGGATACCTGAAATCCGAGATTGAATATTTTCCAATTTTTTTACCGCTGATACTGATCATTACTTCGGCATTACTATCAGATTTTAAAACACCTTTTCGAAATAATTCTAAAGTCAACATGGATGGCATTTGAACCACAACTGTCCTTTCATTTACTTGAAAAGATATCCGATGTTTCGGATACTTCAAACAGCTGACAGTTCTGTCGTCATATGGAACGAGCAGCATTTGGGTTTCATGCAATTTTTGTCCGTTAATTGATATGCTCTTCATTCTTTCATTTAAGAACTAATTTTTGAATAAATTCAAGTTTTAAATTGAAACGGTAATCTCGAAATTTCCGATCCGGAAATATTCTGGGTTCGGATAATTATTCTTGAGTTTTGCTGGGTGTTTAATTGATTTATCAATTCTTCAACAGTTACGAATTTTTTCAAAATTTAATCTCATGTTATAGAAGCCTCTAATTTAGAGGCTTCTACAGTTTTAGTTATTTTTTACTAAGGACAACCTGGAGATCCACATGGACCACCATTGCAACCTGGATCAGATTTTCTACAGGAGGATTGTCCAAATGTATGAGATGTTTCCATGCATTCTCCTTGTCTACAAGTAAACACTGTATCTTCACTTTGAGTTTTTATTATTGACCATCTGTGAATGTTAATAAAGACATTTCCTTGATTGTTTGTAGCGGTTGTTCCATTTGGAGTAACTTTGTGGGATGATGGAAAATAGCTCTTCCAAAATCCCGATTGATCTGATTCCAAAAATATCTGAGCTGCTTGATCTGAATCCAAAAAAGCTTTTGAAAGAAGTTATGATCTCACGGCATCCGACTGTGGCAAAATATTTGTAAACCTCAACGGGGCGGAAACATTGTATAAACCGCCCCTTTTCGTGCCTGTTTGTCATCTCAGCCCAATGGATGAATTGATCACTCTGGGAATTTTAGCGTACAAAAACAACCGTTATTTTCCCAGAGCCGAGATTTCGAAAATTGGAATAAAATGTGTATAGACTCCATTGGTGCTTATCGCCGGCGACGGTAATCATTAGGGGCACGAACAATGCGCCAAAATTTAAACCCATTGAAGTTAACGGCTACAAGCCGAAGGTCAGGGCTACGCAGAGAAAATGAGAAACGAATCGAGACAAGATGAACTTAAGAAAAAATAAAACAAAACACGAAACAATGCAAGAGAACACAGAACACGGAACACAGAACACAGAACACGGAGAACGAAACATCAAAGCAAAAACAACAACGAAAAACGAGAGGGAGACAATGAAATCAACAATACATTTAGACGACATCTGCAAAAGGAAAATGTTCCTGAAAAATGAACTGGCAGCATTCTTTAACCGATACCCCTGGCAATGGTTCGCCAGCTTGAGTCTGGGAGAAGAACAAAAACCGGCACACTTTGCAGAACAAAATCTCAAGATGTGGCGCACTGAATTGGCAATTGGATGTAAAATTCAGATTGCGTATATGGGAGTCATCAATCATCAACCCTACAGCCACATCCACCTGTTTATGCTCGGTAGAGACAAATATGGTAATTCCTTGCTTTCAAAAAAACGACGAATTTGGGAGGAGTGTTGGCCACAGGATGCAAAAATTGAAGTGATTCATCAGCAGGAAGGGGCCATTGATTACGTCATCCGGAAAAACATGCCGGATGGGCAATATGAACTGCTTGTACCTTACGGGGTGAAGCATCTTAAATGCTATTTTGGATAGGTTTAATCCGTTACAGTGGATGAAGTCAGTATGTCTGGTCTTAAATCAGGCCGGCGATATCTGATTGGTCGTTTATCTTGACCAAGTCTCTCATAGACCTGCAAAAACGAACGGCTTTTCATCCGGCAAGGTGATACGGGTTGCTTGTTTTCTTTTCCCCTGCCTTCTCATCCTCTCATCTTCTGATTTTCTTAACTTCTCACTTCACCCATAGCCAATCCCCCATCGCCTTGTAGTTTATTTGACATACAACAAAATGCATCATATAATGAGTCAAAATACATTAGGAGGTGAATCATGCAGCAAATCACTATCCGGGGCATAGACCCTGAAATCGAGCGGGAAATACGGCGAAGCGCAAAAGAAAGTCAAAAATCCATCAACCAGATTATCAAAGAAATCATCCATAAAGAATTCAGGAAGTCGAAATCTCCCGCATCCTCTTTGAAACGACTGTCAGGCGGATGGACCCAAAAACAAGCTGCCGAATTTGAATCGGCCATTAAATCCTGCGAGCAGATAGACGAGGAAATGTGGAAATGAAACTTATTTTGGATACGAACGCCTATGTGGGTTTTAAGCTGGGTTATTCCGAAATAGTCGAGTACCTTATCCGGGCGGATGTAATACTTGTCTCTCCCATCGTATTGGGTGAACTCATATTCGGGTTCCGGAACGGCTCGCGATTTACCGAAAATATGGAAGACCTGAACCTCTTTTTGTCGCATCCGGCAGTCGAAACCATTTCTATTTGCGCTATTACCTCCGATAGATATTCAAGAATCGCCTTGCAGCTTAAACAACAGGGAACGCCCATTCCCTCGAACGATATCTGGATTGCGGCACAGACAATGGAAACAGGAGCAGAACTTGTAACAATGGATAATCATTTTGATAAAATCAGCGGTCTTGTTTATCGTCTCTTTGTACGCCCTGAATATTGAATAATATACTTGCGCAGCGCCTGTAACGATTCGGGTTAAAGGCCGAAATAGTGCGCAATCAACGAGCACACCCCGCGATGCGAAAGTCGTCCTCGATCTTGCCGCCCTTTTTCAGACCGCTGGTCTTGTATGGAAATAGCGATATAATTCTTAGCCAAAATCATCAGACAGGTTTTTGGCCAAAACCATCGAAAAAGGTATGCCAACCGCCAGGACATATATATAGGGCGATCGGCACCTGATTCTGATAAACTCATCCTGGACAGCGCTGACCAAAAGTATCAAATCTGGATATACTGAACCCTCTTCTCCCGGAAAATCTCCGAATGAAATTTGACCTATCGTCATTTTGTTGGCACAGCAGATGGCTTACACTAAAAACTATCTGTCAGGATGGACGGGGCTTTGACGTTATCAAAACTGAAACAAAGCAGATAAAGAGCGTGGAAAACCCTTAAAGTAATTAAACTGATTATTCAACCCCTAACGCTTTGAAGACCGCGTCCACGGGATCTGAATAGAAACTGGTCTGGAACTTGGTGAAAAGTTCACCGGGGATGGTGGGGATATCGATCACGCTGCTCATGGGGATCAGGATCTTTTTGGCTCCGGAGTCAAAGGCCACCTGAAGGGTTTCCGCCAAATTGATGGTGGGAACAATACTGCCTCCGAGGCTCATATCTCCCAGAACAACCATCTGGTTTTGAACCGGTTTTCCCAGAAGCCCGGAGCAGAGAGCAACAAAACTGCATAAGGTCAAGGTGTGGGCAGGTCTGGTATTGTGAATTTCAACCACGTGCAGGTGATAATTGTGATCCTGTGCCTTGCTCATGGAACTGACACGGGTGAGATTGGCTTTGAAAAAATCAAAACCGATTTTTATGGCTTCCTTTGCCTTTGTATTTACGCCCGACCCGGATGTGGATAATTTGCCGTTTCCGGGAACAATCTGAAGTTCCAGGCGGTATAATCCCAAGTGTTCATTGGAGCCGAAACATACCGTATGCAGTGTTCCGGGATTCAAAGGCCCTTCGGGAATCAATGATCCGCCTCCGTGTTCGGGAACGCTGACAAATTTTTCCTCCATGGAATCTTGATCGATAAAGCTGAAATGAACATCGTAAAATTCCATCCCGCCGATCTTTTTAAGCTGCTCTTTGACCCGCCGACGGCTTTCCAAGGCATAGACCAGACACCGTTGAACCACATCTTTATCAAAATCGCCATGGGGATATAACAGCTTAATCAAGCCTGAAACGGTTTTTCGCACAGCAATGACATCGCGCTGGTTTAAGTTGTTTCCAATCTTGAAATACTGATCGATAGAGTCTGAAAAATTCCGCTTGCGCATCTCGCGGAGAAATTCCGCCAGAAAATCAACGATGAACCCATACTGATTGGTTAGAAATTCCGGGCGCATCTTGGGAATCTCCCAACCCGGAACGTAAGCGTGCATCCGGTCAAAAAAAGCCGAGTCAATCATCTCATCGGGAAAGGGAGCAAACAGGTGCCCGGTTTTGACAAGACTGTCCACACTCTGATTGATATTGCCCACGAACACCATGGCGGCATTGGCGTTGATGAGATCCCGCCCCCTGGAAAAAGAGCCGGAAGCCATAAAATCTTTCATGATCTGAACGCCGTCCTTATCCTTGAATTTGATGCCGGCCACCTCATCAAAGGCTACCACATCCCAGACACCCACCAGGCCCACTTTTCGGGTATTCATATTGTAAAACAGGTTGGCCACCGTGGTTTGTCCTCCGGAAACCAGGATGGAATTAGGACTGATTTCTTTGTAAATGTGGCTTTTTCCCGTGCCTCTCGGGCCCAGTTCGCAAATGTTGTAATTGTTTTCCACCAGCGGGATCAGCCTTGCCAGCAAATGCCACTTGACCCGGTTTTCAAAAACCGTCGGTTCCAACCCCGTGGACCGCAAAAGCACATCGATCCACTGATTTTCCGTAAATGCTTTGCGGCCTTCAAAAATCAGCTCCATATCCAGGTTGGGCATTTGAATCGGCTTAATTTCGGTGATATGAAACGGGGATTTATTGGCACCTTCCTCATACAGATATGAAATGTTTAAAATACACCAGATGCCGCCTACCAAAAGCTTTTCAAATTCCCTGACCGTGGAGCTTCCCATTTCAATGTTTTTTGCATTCAGGTTGGACAGGGTGGCTTCATAGATGTCTCTTCTTTCATTTAATTTGACCGTGACCTTATCAATGACCTTGAAATTGCCCAGCTCCCTGATTTTTGATTTGATCTTTTCAGCTTCATCAGGACGTACGTAGTTGTCGGAAAGGATATGCTTGACTGTTTTCATACCGTCCTGGATGCTCTGCTCATCATCGATGGCGCAATACATCCCCAGAAGGTATTCCAGCACATAAACCGGAACATTCGCCCCTTCTTTCAAAAGCTTGGTGAGGTCTTTTCTGACAACCTTCCCGGTAAAGTAGTCATTTAACAGATTATCCAGATTGACATCATTTTCCATTTTACGCCTTCAAATACCCATATGGGCGAGGTTACACCCAGGGCGGGTTTTGAACCCGCCCCTACGAACACCGTCATTTATTATTGTACGGGCAGGTTCCAAACCTGCCCGCCACCAAATGCGTCTCAAGGGTCAATATAAAACCGGCAATTCATCAAAAATCATCTA
>CAYZJH010000010.1:0-85442 GCA_964478625.1 uncultured Desulfobacteraceae bacterium | reverse complement strand
AACGCTCCCTCAGAATGACATGCAAGAAACCGTTTTCGGCCTTGATGCCGGCTTTAGATAGGACTTTAACTTGGCGTTACTGGGCCTTCGCCGGAATGATGATACAATAAAATCGATAATAATAAGTTCCAGGTACTTATGAGAACTTTTGTCTCTTAAGTAAAGAATATTCAAGAATTCTTTGTTATTCAACAACTGCCGGTTGTGACCTGTCTGAATCGACGATAGGTGTCGGTAAACCCAAAAACCCAGGGAGGTAAATGAAATGCAACTTATGGAAGATGAAAAAAAGGTTGTGTGCAACGCCCTTAACATATATCTCAGAGATTTGAGGGGGGAAATCGTAAAAACTGAAAAATATGACATGAAGGTTGATTTGCATCAGGAGAGGGACATCCTTAAAAAATTCATCGAAAGATGTTAAGGGTGATCACTTTCTGAAGGGACACCTTCTGAAAAGACATAAACAATAAGGACGGGATTTTTTCCCGCCCTTTTTCTCACTGAAACCCACCCGCGGCTACCATTAAACGGTTCAATCCCAAACAGGTATCTCTGATGGATATCTCGTATCTAAATATAACGATATCCGAACCCCCGAAATCTGCAAACCCATCAAAATCATATTTTATCAACAGGTTGACCTGATTATTGAATCAACGGAAAGGAATACCAAGTCATGAAAGCGATAACCACCCAAGGCCATGAGATCGATTTAAGCCAGGAAATATTTGAAAGCTTAAAGACACGTCTTCACGGGCAGATGTTTTTTCCCGGCGATACAGGCTACGAACAATCCCGAACCATCTGGAACGGAATGATCGACAGAAGGCCTGCCGCAATAGCCCGATGCCTCGGTGTAGCCGACGTGATCGCTTGCGTGCAGTTTGCACAAGAAAACGACATTCTTCTCTCCATTAAAGGTGGGGGACACAATATCGCGGGTCTTGCCATCGCTGACAGTGCCCTGATGCTCGATATGTCGTTGATGCGAGGTGTATGGGTAGACCCGAAAAGAAAGATCGCTCACGCGCAGTCCGGTTGCCTGGTGGGCGATATGGATCGCGAAACGAAGGTTTATGGCCTTGCCACTGTCCTTGGATTCATTTCACTTACCGGTATTACAGGACTCACCCTATGAAATCCTTCTCCACCGGGGGCACCTACATCAACTTCCAAACAGCGGATGAAGGTCCCGACCGGATTGAGGCTGCCTTTGGCAATGGATTCAAACAACTTGTTGCGGTTAAATCCAAATGGGATCCTAAAAACATGTTCCGGACAAACCGGAACATCAAACCTACGTAACAAATGGCCTTGCGATCAATCACCACAACCGATGAGAATCAGGACCGCACCCTGATGGCGAAATTCCAAAAGATCCCCCCTTCCCCGAATCACCAGGCTGTTGATGGCACTCCGGTAACTGATCACACCCTTACTAAGTTGATGAATTGACAAGGGATTAAAGATTGTCATTCTGAGGAGGCCAAAATTATGAACTATTATATGGCACGAGTTCAATGGCCGACGAAGAATCTTACCTTCAAACCAGCACGGACTTTCTTTTTTCAATTCTAAGGCAGACCTGATGACCGGTCCAGCTCAGGGAACAGAGATTCTTCGGTCACCGTGGTTTAAATCAACTTATCGGGAAATATTTTCTTTTCAATCATCAAGCCGTTACGAGTCGGTGCCTCAGAATGACAGGCAGGAAAGTGCTTTCATACCACCATGCTGGTATCAATTAGTACCTTAATTTTTGACATTAATAGGCGAAGCTTGTCCCGGGCTTGAACCGGGAGCCGTAAACGAAGTGAAGCGTTTCATCACTATCCGGCTGGATTCAGGAAGCTGGATTTTCCGGATGCCGGATCAAGCCCGGCATGACGGAAAACTTTCTCCTGTCAGGATAGTCAGTGTTCCATAAAAAACCTGATTCGTAACTATGACTCAACTTCGGCCTCGGCAAAAACAATCAGCTCAAAAAAAAAGGAGCTTCTTATGGGCACACTCAAATTGACGACATGGAATATCGAACATTTCGGACGTCTTCTTCCTGAACCGCCTCAAAACCGGCAACCCAAACTACGGGGTATCATCGAGGAAATCACCTCTATGAATCCGGATATTCTTTGTATTATCGAAGGTCCCGGAAATCTTTCCGATTTGCAGACCTGGGTAAAATCTCCTGACGGACTTGACAATCGTTATCATGTGGCAACCATTCCCGGTACTGATGAAATCCTCCGGGAAAATCCGGAAAACCCCCGTCAGGCTCTTCAGAAGCTTTACGCCATGCAGGGAAACAACCTGACCGGCAACCAGTGGATTTGGTTTCTGGTCCGCGATGGCTTGTTTCAGGAATCAGGCGCCTATATCCTTAATCCAAGAATTTGGCAGGATCTGACCGGACAATCGGAATGGCCTGTTCATTACTGGGGAAAGCTAGACTCATCAACCCATAATCACTGGCGTCACCCGCAGACTCTCATCATGAGGCTGTCAGGAGTAGAACTGGAATTTATCGGAGGGCATCTGAAGAGCAAAATCAATACCATGAAGCCGTTTGATGAGACCGGAAATCTGATGGAAGATTTTGTGAATGAAGCTTTGCGAGCCCGCATCCGTTTAGCAACCGAAGCCTCTGATATCCGCCGGTATATCGAAAAAAGATTTGAACAGGAGCCCAATCCTCGTATTTTTGTTTGCGGCGATATGAACGATGGCCCAGGCCGCGGTTATTTTGAACGGGAATTTCTTTTTTTCGACCTGGTCTCCAACCTTCAGGGAGATGTCTTTTTCGCGCGGCGATTTCTGAACCATGCCCTTTTTGATTTTAATGACCGGATGCGTTGGACGACTCAGTTTCACGACCGAATCGAAGAGTGGTCAAGACAACGTCAGGGAGCAGACACGTTGCCTTCAGATCCGGTTGATCCAACCCGATTCCAGCTCATTGACCATATTTTATTCACTCAACCTTTGGTGGGAAAAAACGCATTTCCCAGGGTGGAACCTCATGCCGGACTGGTAGAACACACCATCCACCAGCGCATCAACGCTTTGTTAACCAAGGCCAACCGAACCAGCGATCATCTTCCGGTATCGGTTCACATTTCTGTTTGATTTTCGTTGTGATTTGATCCTTCCATCATCGATACCGATATGAGATATTGTCACAAACAAGATGCGGTATTGTAAAAATGAAACAATCGATCATGATCATTAACCAGGAAAAATTGAAACCTATGATAAAAAAAGACATAAAATTATTTGTGATGACCATGCTGATTTTCATCAGCGGATGCACCGATGAGATACCACCCTCAGAGGTATCGGTCAACATTACAGGAACAGTCAGTTATAAAGCGCTGGAAACCGGCTTTTATGCAATTGATGCTGATGATGGGGAAAAATATGAACCCATCAACCTGCCCGAGGAATTTTCCATTGATGGTCTCCGGGTCCGTGTGACCGCTCGAAGATTGGAGGATATGGCCAGCATTAACATGTATGGAACTATCATCGAAATCCTTTTGATAGAAAAATTATGACTGGTAACGAAATAAAAGCTTTTCCGGAAGGTTTTAAAGGATTCCGGTTATCTAATCCGGCCAATATCATTTATCTGGTTGCTTCACGCAATGATTTGCAGGATAGAAAAAGTTCTTCCATGGCCGAAAGTGTTTAAAGGGGATTTTCATCTCCGCGGATTGACATCAATGAGGGTATTTAAACATTTTAGAATGTGACGGTTTTAAACCACCTGTGAACAGTCACGTGACAAAAAGATGTTACACTCGGAATTGGCGAAATTGTTTTTTCTCATGTTTCTGCCCACCGATGTGTAACATATGGATGTTACACCCAAGGATATTTTAATTCCGCTGATTCAAAATCTGAACTAACCATTTGATATATTAAATAGATAGAACTTAATGACCAATCAAAGGCTTCATACCTGCTCTTTTCTATACCGCGTCATGATGTAACATCCGGATTGCCTTTTCTTCTCTGAAAATGGGTATTTCAGAAACCCAATATACCGTTAACCTATTGAAATGACAGATTTTATTTTTCTTTCAGATAAAACTGCCCAGTGGTGGCACCTGTTTTGCTCTAGGAGTTCAGTCAGAAGGGTATGCGAATGTGTTGTTTCGCAAAACATGTTGAATTTCTTCGCTCATTTTGAAGAAACAATCCCCGAATGCCGCTTCCCTCGGCCAACCCCGATGGGAATGGTCGCACGCTATTATAAGAATACTCATGAACAGAGAACCATAACGTTCGATTTTTATCGGTTGTATTCGGTAATCGAAAAGGCGGAGCTAAGTGCCCGGTTTGGGTGTCCGCCGATGGTAATTCATTAAACCTCTGGCTGAAGGTCATTATGGGTAAAACATACTATCGCAATTCTACTGAACACCTTCTTGCGGAGCTGGAATATATCGATGTTCTGATTCGAACTCAGGTTAACCGCGCCAGACATATTCAAAAGTTCGACAGTGAGTTTCAGGGACTTTATATTCCTGAATCCCAAGTCGATGCTCTTCTGGAGGAACCTGCAGGCTTGCCCCAATGGGCCACTGCACCGGCACCAATTTCTCTCGCTGAT
This sequence comes from uncultured Desulfobacteraceae bacterium, assembly GCA_964478625.1. Lineage (GTDB taxonomy): Bacteria > Desulfobacterota > Desulfobacteria > Desulfobacterales > SKZT01 > SKZT01. Next base: position 80,824 of record CAYZJH010000010.1, on the reverse strand, counting down.
TTACAGAACTTTTCCGAGCGGATTGCCGCACGGATTGCTGAGTGCAAAGCTGAAAGTAAACGCAGGGGAATCTCTCTTCGTCTGGACAGACTGACCCGACAATTCGGTTTGGAACCTTTCGAGATCCAAACACTCCTGATCTGCCTGGCCCCGGAATTTGATCTGCGCTACGAGCGTCTTTTTGCCTATCTTCAGGATGATGTCACCAGAAAGAAACCGAGCGTGGACCTCGTTCTCAACTTGCTGTCTCCCTCTTATGAACACAAACTGGCGGCTCGGCGATATTTTTCTGAAGAGGCTTCACTACGCAAATTTCAACTTTTGCAAATATCCGATGATCCTTCCTACCCAAATACACCATTATTGGGAAAATACCTCAAGGTGGACGATCGCATCGTGGATTATCTTCACGGCTCAAATGATCCGGATACGGCCCTGAAATGGTATGCCCGTATTATTTCTCCTCGGGTCCGTTGGGAAGATCTGGTTCTTTCTGAGGATATAAAACAAAGGTTTGTGCGATTTTGCCAGAAAAACAGGACTTCTCCGAAACAGATGGTATTTTATTTTCAAGGATCCTACGGAGTCGGGAAACAAATGGCTGCAGAAGCACTTTGTGCTGAATCAGGCCTCAAGTTATTAATAGTTAAAACAGATCAGCTCCTTAAGATTACCGGATCAAACCTGGATCATGCGCTTTCCTTGATTTATCGTGAAGCTCGCCTCCAGGACGCGGCCATTTACTGGAGCCGATTTGATGCCCTGGTCGTCGATGATGATCACAATACTTTTCAGGAGATATTTTTTCATGAGCTAAAAAATCAGACAGGTGTCACGTTTCTGGCAGGCAAATCCGCATGGGAACCCATGGATGTCCTCAATGATTTTTCCTTCATGAGAGTTGAATTTCCTCTTCACAGCTACTCAGACCGGTTAGAGTTATGGAAACGAACTTTCAACGGAACAGAAACTTTGGGAGATGATCTGGATCTGAGTACGGTAGCAAACAAATTCCGTCTGACGGGGGGACAGATTCATAATGCAGCGGTCACCGCACACAATCTTGCACGCTGGCGCAACCCTGAAACCCCAACAGTGAACATGAAAGACCTTTATTCCGCCTGTCGTCTGCAGTCGAATCGTAATTTGGGTGTATTGGCGCAAAAAATCACTCCCCATTATTGCTGGGATGACATTGTGCTTCCAGGTGACCGTCTCCGTCAATTGGATGAGATCTGCAATTATGTAAAATATCGGGCCCGTGTCTTTAACGAATGGGGTTTTGGTCAAAAGGTTTCCCTTGGAAAGGGAGTCAATGCACTTTTTGCCGGCCCTTCGGGCACAGGCAAAACCATGGCGGCTGAAGTCATTGCCGGGGAACTTTCACTGGATCTTTACAAGATCGATCTTTCTGCAGTGGTCAGCAAATATATCGGAGAAACAGAAAAGCACCTGGCCAAAATTTTTGAGGAAGCACAGACCAGCAACGCGATTCTTTTTTTTGATGAAGCAGATGCTTTGTTCGGTAAAAGAAGTGAAATACGTGATTCTCACGACCGATATGCCAACATTGAGATCAGTTATTTACTGCAGAAGATGGAAGAATATGAAGGTATTGTGATATTGGCGACCAATTTTCGGAAAAATATGGATGAGGCGTTTGTTCGCAGAATACATTTTACAGTGGAATTTCCGTTTCCATCAGAACAGGATCGCCTTCGCATATGGGAAAAGATTTGGCCGGATCAAATCCCCAGAAGCAGAGAACTGGATCTGAAGTTTATGGCTCGAAAATTCGATATATCAGGGGGCAATATTCGAAACGTGGCTTTGGCCGCGGCGTTTCTCGCTGCAGATGATGGACACCTTGTCAACATGGCCCATCTGATCCACGCCATGCGAAGAGAATACCAGAAAATGGGTAAAGTGGCAGCAGAAGGTGAGTTCGGAAAATATGCCAAAATTTAACATGAAAAATGAGGTTTGCTATGCAGGAGTATCAATTACGGCATAACAAAATGAACAGGGCAGAGCCGGTTCCGCCATCAAAAACCTTTCGGCAGGGAAAATCCCAAATTGAACCTTCCCTGCCCCGATATTCCATTCTTATGACAAAAACTGCTTCTCACATGGGTAATGGTTCACAAGCACGCTCATATGCCATTCACCTGAAACCTTTGTCCGCTTTCGGATCTTTACTGACCAACCAGTCGATTCTGAGCCTGCAAAGGCAATTGGGAAACCGATGTGTACAACAGGTACTGGAGCTAAGAATGAAAGCCTCATCTGAAACTGATGTCCATCCGTACCTGGAAAAAACCATTCAGAGCGCCCGCGGAACCGGACAACAGCTTGACAACGGTGTCCGTGAGCGAATGGAATCCTCATTTGGCGCCGACTTCAGCACGGTTCGCATCCATACTGACTCCAGAGCGGATTTTTTAAATCAAAAACTCAACTCTCATGCTTTTACCACCGGCCGGGATATTTTTTTTCGACAGGGAAATTATACCCCCGGTACTTCAGCCGGTCGGGAACTTTTAGCCCATGAACTGACCCATGTGGTTCAGCAAAATAAAGATGAAATCCAATCCAAACTTACCGTTGGTCAGCCCGGAGATCGTTACGAGCAGGAGGCGGATGCGGCGGCACGGGCGGTGATACGGCAGGAACAGGAAACATGATTCATGATCTTGACAAAACGCTTGAAGAACTGCTCTTACGTGAACTCCCGCATGAGCTGGTATCGCCCGACGCTACCACACGTGTGACGATCAGCTTTGCAACTCCGGATGATCAGTTTCCGCCCGATTTGGTGACTCTCCCGGCCATCGACCTTTTTCTCTATGATGTTCGCGAAAATCGTGAACTTCGATCCAATGAGTGGATCATGGAACGAAAAATTGACGGCACAACCACCAAAAAACGATCACCGGTGCGGATTGAATGCTCTTATCTGGTGACCGCATGGCCAAGTCAAAGTTCTACCAATCCTTCCCTGGATGAACACAGGCTTTTGGGAGAGGTGATGATGGTGTTGTTGCGTCACGCCACGATCCCGAGGGAAGTATTAAAGGGCAGACTGAAAGACCAGAATCCCCCTTTGCCGGTGGCCACCCTTCAACCGGGTCGTTTGCAGAGCCTTGGAGAATTCTGGCAGGCCCTGGGAGGAAAACCCAAAGCCGCATTAAATTACACCGTCACCATCAGTACGGATGTCCATAAACTTTACGAGGTCGAAGTGGTGACCGAAAAGATCCTGAAATTCAAAACAGAAAAAGAGGTGGCCCCATGACCGATTGGGAAATTGTCCGGCACACGGCCGCAATCAGCGGACAGGTCAGAAATAGCGATACCGGCAAAACCATTGGTCGAGCTGCGGTTGTAATCTTCGATGCTCCAGCAGAATTCACCGATTGGCTGAAAATAAAAGCAGAACAATTCGGAAAACACTGGAATTCAATGTCGAAACGGCCGGATAGAACACAGACCGGTGCAGATGGTCATTTTCATTTTATTGATCTTCCGGATGGAGCTTATACCCTTGTTGCATCTCTTCCGGCACACGGCAGCCGATACGGGCAGGGAAAAGAAGAAGTCCAGGTTACCCGCAATGGGGGGGGAAACATTGTCATGGCAACCGTGACTATTCAACTTCCCCCCACGAGCCTCAAAGGCACCGTTACAACTCAGGGGGAAGAAGGTGCCGAGGCAGTTGTTATGGCTGAGGTAAGAATCAGCGGAAGCGGTGAAAAAACTTTCAGTGACAGCAATGGAAACTATATGCTCACCGGATTGGAAAAAGGTCTCCGTACGGTGTTGATTTCCGCCAGAGGTTATCAGTCTGCAAGGCGGATTGTGGATATTGAAGAGGCCGGGGTTACAAAAATCTTGAACGTGGTGCTCGTGGCCGAGCCATGAGAAGATCAGGTTGTACATTAACATATTAAGGAGGTTAACCATGCCACAATATCTATCTCCGGGTGTATATGTAGAAGAAGTTGAAGGGGGTGCCAAGCCGATAGCGGGTGTAGGTACCAGCACAGCAGGATTTATCGGACAGGTGGCCAACAATGTCGTCATGCCTGCGCAGCCTGGCAGGTTCGAGGTGGACAGCTCAGGCAATCCGGTATTGGACAGTGAAGGAAATCCGGTTCCCATCCCCTACCAGGTCGCTCCCGCGGGTGAACCACGTCTTATCACCAGTTGGGAAAAGTTTAAAAACAATTTTGGAGACTTTCAAGCTGGAAACACGACCCTGGCTCACGCGGTTTATGGTTTTTTCAACAACGGCGGAACCCGATGCTGGGTGATCCGTGTCACTGACGGTACGGATGCGACGGCTGTCGGAGCAGCTCTTGGCCGGTTTCAGGCTATTGATGAAATTTCCATAGTGGCTGTACCCGGTGCGTTGGATGCCGGTATCCAGGGAGCTGTGCTCGACCATTGTGAAAATGCCGGTGATCGTTTTGGCATCCTGGATGGTCAGCGAACTGCAAGTTTTACTCCGGATGACATCCAGGGAGGTGTCCGCGACAGCAACTACGCAGCGCTTTATTTTCCATGGATCAGTGTTTTTGATCCTGTCACCGGCAGCAACATTTATGTGCCTCCGAGCGGACATATTGCCGGAATTTATTCTCGTGTGGACACACAACGGGGTGTCCACAAAGCACCGGCTAATGTAGTCATTCGTGGTGCTCTCGGGGTTGAATCGCGTCTGAGCAAGGCTGATCAGGATGGACTAAACCCGGACGGCATCAATGTTATCCGTGCTTTCAACGGTAACATTACGGTTTGGGGAGCAAGGACCCTGGGCGGCGATGCCAATACCGAGTGGAAATATATCAGTGTTCGACGCTTGTTTTTGTTTCTGCGAGAGTCTATTGACCAGGGAACACAATGGGTCGTCTTTGAGCCCAACACACCGGATTTATGGGCAAAAATTACGCGCAATGTCAGTGCCTTTCTGACAACTGTCTGGAGAGCCGGTGCATTGTTCGGCAGCACGCCTCAGGAAGCCTTTTTTGTCAAGTGTGATGCCGAAACCAACCCCCCTGAAATTCGGGACCTGGGTCAGGTGGTTACCGAAATCGGTGTAGCAGTGGTCAAACCAGCGGAATTTGTGATCTTTCGTATTAGCCAATGGGCAGGACCTGGCAGCTGAAGCTAAATATTTTGGATTGCCATTTCAAATCATAATTCTAAATCACTTGGTTCAGCCACTCCGGAGAAGGCCGGAGACCTGGTTCATTTGAAAACCAAAGATACCGGCTTTCGCCGGTATGCCATAAGAAACGAGGATTCCCAATGTCTAACGGAGATTACCGGTCACCCGGAGTTTATACGGAAGAAATATTCTTTTCCCCTTCTGAACGTTTACAGACGGGCGTACCGGTATTTATGGGATTGACGGAAAAGAGACCGGAGAAACCTGATGATCCTGGCGCATTCAGGCTATTCCGATGGTCTGAATTTGAGCAGAAATTCGGAGCACCTGTTGTAAACAGCTATTTGCCGTTTGCAGTTCGAGGGTTTTTCGAAAACGGAGGTCAGCTCTGTTATGTGGTCCCTATTGAAGCGGCAACCAAACCGGTAATCGACCATACCCTTTCCATGCTGGAATCATGGGATGATATCGACCTGATCTGCGCTCCGGACATTATGACCAATGAGGCCGAGGCTTCAGAACTCCAACAACTGGTGATCCACCATTGCGATAAAACAAATGACCGCCTGGCCCTGCTGGATTCTTTACCCAATGCAGGAGTTCATCAGGTTTTGGACCATCGCAACAGGCTCAAGGGGACTAACGTCGCCCTTTACTTTCCCTGGATCAGGGTAACGGAAGGGCCTGAAAAAGATATTTTAATTCCACCCTGCGGACACATTGCGGGAATTTACGCCCGTAGTGACCGGCGTATCGGGGTTCACAAGGCTCCGGCCAATGAAATCATTGAAGGCGTTCTGGACCTGGGTTTGTCTTTAACCAAGTTTCAGCAGGACGATTTAAATCCGAAAGGTATCAATTGCCTCCGGATTTTTGAAGGCCGAGGCATTCGGGTTTGGGGTGCCAGAACTCTCAGTCATGATCCGGCCTGGACCTATGTGAATGTTAGACGTTTGTTTCTCACTGCTAGCCGATGGATCGAGCGGAATTTGACGAATGCCGTGTTCGAACCCAATGATTCCGGTATTTGGGCTCGGATCACACGGGAATTGACAGCTTATTTCAATGATATCTTTCAACAGGGAGCACTCATGGGCAATACATCCCGTGAGGCTTTCTATATCAAATGTGATGCCGACACCAACCCTCCCGAAGTGCGGGATCTTGGAGTTGTTGTCACTGAAATCGGCCTTGCGCCGAGTTTGCCCAATGAATTTGTTGTAATCCATATTGCCCATGGAGCGAACGGAATAACGATTACAGGGCCCGGCCGGCCCTTATAATTCAAGCAGGAGGTATATTATGCCAACAGGAGACAGAAATGATCCTTATCGTTCGTATAATTTTCTGGTGGAAATCGACGGAATCACCCGAGCCGGATTTCGCGAATGCGCCGGTCTGGATTCCAGCCAGGATCCGATAGAATACCGTGAGGGTAACGAAGCACTGACAACACGCAAACTACCGGGGCTGGTGAAATATTCCAATATCACCTTGAAGTGGGGTATCACCGATGATGCCGAACTCTGGGACTGGCGCAAGCAAGTTATGGATGGAAAGATCGAACGCAAAAACGGATCCATTGTTTTGCTGGATGATACAGGTGAAGAAAAACTTCGCTGGAATTTTCGCGAGGGCTGGCCCAGCAAATGGACCGGTCCAAGTTTTAATGCCACCGGTAATGAGGTGGCCATTGAAAATCTTGAAATCGCTCATGAAGGAGTTGAAAAATCATGACGCTGCAAACGGAATTTAGTTTTACGCTTCCCCGGGGCTATGCGGACACTGAGGGCAACCTTCATCGCGAAGGCATCATGCGGATGGCTACTGCATACGATGAGATTGCTCCCATGAAAGATCCTCGTGTGCAGGCCAATCCGGGTTATCTGGTCATTATCCTTTTATCCAGGGTGATTACCCGACTAGGTGATCTCGACCATATTAACCCCAAGGTTATTGAAAACCTTTTTGCATCGGATCTGGCCTTTTTGCAGGATTTTTACCGTTTGATCAATGAGAATGGCAACAACCGCATAAAAGTGACCTGTCCCCATTGCGAAAAAGACTTCGAAACGGAGTTTCTCAGCCCGGGGGGAGAATCGGCTACCCCTTGAACCGTCTGTTCGAGGAGGTAGCCTATCTCTCCTACTATTTCCACTGGCCCTACGATCAAATCATGCGGATGGAACATTCCGAGCGGCAACAGTGGGTAGCAGAGGCAGCTAAAATCAATCACCAGATTAATGACAAAACCCATGAGGGGAGCACCGAATCATGGCTTTGATGCGTAAAGACCCATATCTTGCCTACAATTTCCTGGTGGAAATCGGGGGAATAATGGCCGGAGGATTCAGTGAAGTCAGTGGGTTGCAGGTTGAAATGGAAGTCCATGACTATCGGGAGGGCGGCCGGAATGATTTTATTCACAAACTGGCCGGCCCGATCCGGTATCCTTCAAATCTGATTTTAAAACGTGGCCTGGCCGATCCCGATCTGCTGTGGGCCTGGTACCAGAGCGTGATAAACGGTTTCATTCTTCGGCAGAACATCACCATAATGCTGCTCAACAGCATTCGTGAGCCAAAACGTGCATGGAGTTTCAACGGAGCCTATCCGGTGCGATGGATCGGACCTGAACTGCATGCCGCCAGAAATGGATTGGCGGTGGAAACCCTTGAATTTGTTCACAAAGGCCTGTTTCTGAGCTTTTGAGGATATTTATGCCTTTAACGGATACCAAAATATCGACTACCGGTAGAGAGTCAATGACTCAAACAGATGAGCCATCTCCAGGCGAAGAAAGGAAAGCGAGCCTTGCGACTCGAATTTTCAGACGATTGGAAAATACTTCGGGAGCAGCTAACCGCCGGTTTCAGCTGCTCTTGTCAAAACGTCTTCTTCGGTCAGGCGATAATTGGCTTCCCCTTCTGACGACTCTGCAGAAACGCTGGGGATCCAAAGAAAATTCTTATATGCCAAAATCCGGGATTTGGGCCTACGCCTTGCCGTCGAAGATAACAAGCCATCGTAAAACCGGCATTCACCTGAGACCCGTGGGTTTCAAAAACCGAACCCCTGGTGATAAATCCGTTTATCCAATGATATCGAGCGGACAAGATGCTTTGAAGAATAATTCGCTTATAGAAACTCAGGTCTATCAAAAAGATCGGAATCCTTCGGAAGCCCTTCAATCGTCCCGTTTCGGAAGCAACCATTCTCCCGAACATGAGACAATGTCTTCTTTATCGATCCGGAGACACTCAGGATCAGACAAACCCGAAGAAACTTCTTTGAATATTCCGATAAAAAAAATGAAGTCTGGAAATAAATTCATACTTTCGGGCAGAAATAAAGAAAGTTTCCTGAGTATTCCGTTAGCGGTTTCACAACCATCAGGGATCGGACAGATTGAAGCACCCATATTATTACGCAGGAAAAAGCAGGTATCTGGAAATGAGGTTTCAAAACCCCCAGAAATCAACCAAGAAGAGAGATTATCTAAAGATCGCGATAGTGCTCCAAAAGGATCGAAAGTGTATCACCAGTCACTTTCTAAAATCTCTGCGATGACAAAAATACTCCATACGAAATCCGGTATTCCGAAAACAGCTGTCAACCAACGAGACAGGTATCTCCCTGGGATGGAAACCCAATTATCCCTTGCCGTTTTATCCCGGAATTCAACCCACGGGAAAAACATGAATGGGAATGCTTCAGGGCAGCCACAGTCTTCAACGGCCATAAATACTTTCAATGTATATCCTGATCGGCAGCCGTCGAGGTCAGGGTTGAATAAACCCATAGCCTATTCACCCAAAATGGAAACAGACAAAGCTTTATCCCGGAAAATCTCAGGGCGTTATGGACTTAATCCCCTCCCTCACCTTTTCATGCTTGAAACAAAGCAGTTCCAACCGCGGGTATCCATGTCAGATCCAATATTCCGATTTCTTCATTCAACCCTCACCTTAAGGCCACAACCGGTTATTTCGACACAAAATCTGAAACAATATGATCCATTTTCCATATATTCGACCCAAAATATGGTGCACACAAAAGCGATGACAATTGAAAATGAGAAAATGTTTTCATCAGACAATCTCAGGGACAATCACAAATCAAAGCCGCTTGTTCCGAAATCCCGGCCACCCGAAAGAATTCCTGCGTACCCCCATAAGGGGTCGCGGAATAAAAGCATGTCTGGTTCACCATCAGATCATTCTTTGATTCAAAAAACAGTCCTTGATCGCCCCTTTCCCGAACGAAATCAGATGGTTCATCCATCAAAGTCCCAATCTGAAAAAGGTTCCGATACAGAAACCAATCCCGTTGGAAACGGAACCATCAGTTCGGAAAATGACACGAGTGATTCGGTTGATCTGAATCATTTGGTGGACAAAATCTGGTATAAACTCATGCGGCGAATTGCCGTTGAAAAAGAACGCAGGGGGCTGAGACAATGGCCTTAGAAAAATTGATTATAGAGGTGGAAGGCGGGGAAAGAATCAAAGTTCTGTTCAATCCCAACCAAATCAGAATTCAGAAGAATTCGAAATGGCGCCTGGCAGCATCGGTTCAACGAGACGTACCCGCATCTCAATTCACTTATGGTGAGCCGGCCAGTCTGACCATGGATCTTTTTTTCGATACCTATGAAGAAAAAAAGGATGTGAGAGAACACACCCGAAAGATTTTTCATCTGACCACCGTTGAGGAACATGGAGATTTGCATCGGCCTCCCCTCTGCAAACTTGAATGGGGTCGGCAAAATTTTGATGATTTCGACTGGGTGTTACAGTCTCTGAATCAAAGCTTCACCCTGTTTCTGGATGATGGTACACCCGTGCGCGCTACTTTGGGATGTACATTCCGGCAGTGGCGATCAGATGAGCTTGAAGCAAGGTTGCTCAACCGGCAGTCGGTGAATGTTGCCAAAACACGGGTGGTCAAACGTGGGGATACACTGGCGGGGATTGCATATGAAGAATACAATAGTGCCGCCTTATGGAGACCCATTGCCGAAGCCAACCGCATTGATAATCCTCGCGCATTAATCCCCGGACAGAGGCTTGATATACCCGCCTTGGATCCGGAGGCTTTAAGAAAAGGAAGTATTGATCATGCCGGTTTCTGAAGGAACATCAAGGCTAGTTCCTGATTTGCTCGTCAAAATAAACGGAACACCGTTACCGACCAATGCAAAACACGATATCCTTCGTGTCAGCCTGGAAGAAGACATCGAAACGCTGAGCATGTTTGCAATTGAAATGGTAAACTGGGACATGGTCAACCTCAGAATCACTTGGTCGGATAGCGAAATAATGTCTGTGGGAAACGAAGTGGAAATCCGGATGGGCTATGTGGACAATCTGCAAAAACTGATGGTGGGTGAGATCACCTGTCTGGAACCGGAGTTCTCCGCAGACAATGTTCCGATGCTCACTGTGCGAGGGTATGATCGTCGGCACCGGCTATTGAGAGGACGCAATACCCGCACCTTTACCCAAATCAAGGACAGCGATATCGCCGGTCAGATCGCAGGTGAGGCAGGATTAACGGCTAAAACTGAGGACACGGGCATAATTCTGGATTACGTATTGCAACACAACCAGAACGATCTTCAATTTTTGCAGCAGCGGGCCGGGCGTATCGGTTTCGAAGTGGTGGTCGAAGATAAAACCCTTCATTTCAGACCACGCCAAAATGCAACCAGTGAAGTGCTGACCCTTTCATGGGAAAATGACCTGATCGAATTTCATCCGCGCCTGACAACCCTTGGTCAGGCAGGTCAGGTCGTAATACGCGGATGGAATCCCAAAAACAAGGAAGCTGTTATTGCAGAAGCTGGTGCAGGCAGTGAATCCGGTACCATGGGGGGTAAGACCATCGGGCCATCGGCAGCTGACAGGGCTTTCGGACAGAGTCAATTTACCAGTACTGACTGGCCGCTATTCAGCCAGGCGGAAGCCGACAAAATGGCTATGGGCCAGTTCAATGAAATGGCATTGACCTATATCGGCGGTGAAGGAATAATAGCGGGCCGCACGGAAGTCAGGGCCGGCACGGTAATCAAAATCGAGGGGTTGGGAGACCGTTTCAGTGGAAAGTATTATGTGGTTTCTGCCACCCATATTTATTCAGCGCACGAAGGTTATCGCACAGCCTTCAGCGTCAGGAGAAACTCGTCATGATTGATATGAGCTATCTGGCATCGTTCTTGTCGGCATCCGATAACAACGGCCGGTTTTATGGGGTTACCGTGGGTGTGGTCACCAACAATCAAGACCCTGATCACCAGGGACGCGTGAAAGTCAGATTTCCGTGGTTGTCGGATCAGGACGAAAGTCACTGGGCCCGAGTTTTGACTCCCATGGCTGGAAACGACCGCGGGCTTTATTTTTTACCGGAAGTGGATGACGAAGTACTGGTGGCATTCGAACATGGGAGGGTAGAATTTCCCTATGTACTGGGCTCTTTGTGGAATGGCAAAGATAAGACTCCTGAGTCTAACGATGACGGTAACAACAATATGCGAACCTTCAAATCACGCAGTGGGCATATTATTCGTTTTGATGACACCGATGGTGGTGAAAAGATTGAAATTCTCGATAAAAGCGGCCAAAACAGTTTCGTTATCAATACTACGGATAACACCATCACCATTACAGCGGATTCGGATATCCATATCCGCTCCGGAAACGGAAAGGTGATGATCAGTGGAAACGGTATTGAAATCAAATCTCAGGCAGATATCAGAATCGAAGCAGATGCGGACATGGAACTCAAGGCCGGGGGCCGGCAGAACATCAAAGGTTCTATGGTAAATATCAACTAGAAAAGGCAAGCATCATGGGACAGCCGGCGGCAAAAAAGGGAGATCAGGTTTTGGGAACCGATACTCATATCGTCATGGTTCCGGCTCCTCCGGGACCTCCCGTACCAACTCCCCTTCCCCACCCCTTCATCGGAATCCTCAATGATTCACTGAGCAGTGATGTCAATATCATGGGTTTGCCGGCGGCCACTGTGAACAGCACCGCGGACAATTCCCCGCCTCATCTTCCGACCCCACCCGGCACAACATTTCAAAAACCACCGTCAAACAAGGCCACGATCATGTTAGGCAGCCAGACTGTCAAAATCAATGGTAAGCCTGCCGCCCGTAACGGCGATGTAGCCGAAACATGCAATGATCCCTCTGACCTTCCCTCAGGGCAGGTGATCGCCGTCGGCACGGTATTTATAGGAGGATGAGATTTAGGACCATGAAAAGCACATTCCTGGGCGTAGGATGGAAATTTCCTGTGGTGCCGGACTTCGAAAGCGGAAAGATTGCAAAAGCGGCTTATGAAGAAAGTGTTCGCCAGGCAATTTGGATCATTCTGGCAACAGCTCCTGGAGAGCGGGTCATGCGACCCGATTTCGGCTGTGGAATTCATGATCTTGTCTTTGAAGTCAACAGTCCTAGCACGGCAACTCGCATTGCTTCCCAGGTCCGCCAGGCTTTGCTACGATGGGAACCCCGTATCGATGTAGTGGATGTTCAGGTGACCTCCGGTGAGAATCGCGCCGTTCTTTTTATCGGAATTGAATATAAAGTGAGAGCGACAAACAATTCTTTTAATCTGGTTTATCCTTTTTATCTTGAAGGGAGTCCCGGTTAATGGCTAATCCGACACCCAAAATCGATTCTCGTTCAAGCAAAGATATCGCCCGGCAGGTTGAAACCCTTCTGAAACTCTATGCAACCGGATGGAATGAAACTGATCCGGTCAGCAATGTTTCAACAGGGTTCAGCGGTGCAATGATCAACATCTTTTCAAGATTTGCCGAACTGATTATTCAGCGGCTCAATCAGGTGCCGGACAAAAACTATCTTGCCTTTCTCAACCTGATCGGAGCTTCATTGCTTCCGCCACAACCTGCCCGCGTTCCATTGACATTTTCACCGGCAACTACGGATTCTCCGATTGCCGTGGTCCCTGCCGGCACCCAGGTGGCATCCCCGCCGACCGAAGGTGAAACCGATCCTGTAATTTTCGAAACTGAAAGGGAGCTTGTGGTTACTGGGGCTCAGCTGAACTCCATCTATGTTGTCGATCCGTCGCAGGATAAATATGCCGACCTGAGATCCGCTTTGACACCCGAGTCTGTTTCGGGTCATCTCCTTTTTCAGGGAAATCGCCCCAATCCGCACCTGCTCTACCTGGGGCACGGAAAGTTGCTGGGTTATCCATCCATTGCCGGCTTACGATTGGGTTTTATCGCAGATCGTCCTCTTGGTGACGGGGGCCGTTTGGAATGGGAAATCCGGGACGGAACTGCGTGGATAACAAAAGCTCCGGCCGGTTCCGGCCATTTGGATCAGTTTGGCGAAAATGTCGTTGAATTTGATTCATTATCTCCTATTGCTGAAAGCCCTATCGACTCCATCAGGAACCGATGGATACGTTGCCGGTTGATCACTCCTATCACACCCGGAGGGATTGCGCTGTCAGGAATGGTTCGGCAAAGCCAATTGCCCGAGTTGCGTCGTGTTTGGATGGAGGTTCATCTGCTTCATCCGGCACAGCCGGGCCTTCAGCCCGAAATGGCGTTCTATAACACAGAACCCTTGGATCTGGGTAAATATTACTTTCCTTTTGGTGAAAATCCCAAGCGTAACGACAGCTTTTATTTGTCCAGCGAGGAAGCGTTTTCCAAAGACAGGGCCGGAGGCCTTGCAGACAGTGGAGCCGCAATCGAGCTGGCAGTAGAAATGGCCAACTCCCACCTGATTCCGGAAGCTTCCAGCGGATGGCCTTCTGAAGATTTGGAACTGGCCTGGGAATGCTGGGACGGAGAAGGCTGGGTAAAGGTGGGAACCAGTTTTTCACCAGACTGGCTAAGTTTGCTGGAATTGGATAAGGTTCCCCCAGTGGTCACCAATCCTAATCAAGAACAATCCCAAATCGTTGTTCAAGGCACGGCTCAAAAATCAGTTTCAATGGAAATCTCATCCATATCCATGCAATTCAGCCAAACCATGGTCGTTGCCAAAGACAGACGATTTGCAATAACGGTTCCTCTGTCACCCGGCTTGAATGTAATCTCCTGTAAAGCCCAATCACGACGCCGTGCCAGTATTGCATGGGCTGTCGTATTTATGCAAACACGTGAATTAAAGCAAACCATTCAGATGGAAATCAGAAATCTTCCGGATCAGCCACTGTCATCGGAGCAGAAGGAAATCAGATTGGATATCAGGATCAATGGACCTGGTGCCGGTTTGATCAAAACCATACGGGTGACCAATGGAAATGCTCCCTTTCAACAATCGACACAGTGGATTGTGGGTCAGGATCCCAAACCGGTTCCCCTGGTTGTAGGCCGCAACGAGTTGTTATTTGAGGGTTTGATGGACAACCAGATAACCGGGGCGGCCATAACGGCGTGTGTCGGTCGACAGGCTATACAGCCTTCCCCGGACCAGGTCACGGGTTTTTCAGATGGCTCTCATGCTTTTTGTCAGAGCGGAACAATACGTTTGAAACTCCCCGACACAGTAATGCAGACCACGGTCAACGGTCAGCCAGGTTACTGGCTGAGAACTCGTCTGATAAACGGAGATTTTGGATCAGAAGCCGGTTATTCGCTGAAAGACCCTACGGATCCCTCTCAGGGCTATTTTCTGACTTTGGCCATGTTTAGGCCACCGATGGTTTCAAAAATCAGGATAGGCTATCAACAAACCCTGATGGACTTGCCGGAATCTTTTTTGAGTTTCAACAATCTTGAATTCAACGATCTCACATTGATTAATAAAATGGGCCAATCTGCATTCAGGCCGTTTTTTCCCCTGCCTGATCCGAAACCAACCGTCTATTTCGGATTTCAATTACCATCTGACCAGGTATCATTTCCCAACCGCACCATCAGTTTGTTTTGTCGCATGGCAGAGTTCAAATATGGAGAAAAATTAGTACCGATTTCTCCTTTGTACCAAAAAACTGGAGGCACAAGCGATTCGATGGTCTCACACTGGTTTTATATGACCAACAGGTTGTCCTCACCGACAAAATATCGGTTATCGACCTATGGGACGATCTGGAGCACGGTGGTCGAACCTGGTGAACTGGAGATCGGATCCGGTGAAATTGCCGCTGTGCAAGTGCAGGTGACCATACCGGCCGGCACTCTGGTCGGCAGCCGGGACATAGGGTTTGTAAAGGTAATCATTGCTGATGACCCGGACCATGAATATACCGCAACCTTCACCACTGTTGTGGGAACAGAACCTTCCGGGAAAAATAAGTTGGATCTGACCTGGGAATATCGAAATGATAAGGGCTGGTCAGAGCTAAGAGTGCGTGACGAAACCCAAAATTTTATCCATTCCGGAATAATCGAGTTTTTGGCACCATCGGATTTCAGCAGTCACAAAAAATTCGGATCAGATCACTATTGGCTTAGAGTAGCCCGGGACAGCGGCCAATTCCCTTTTCCTCCCAGACTCTTGAGGGTGCTGAACAATACCACGATGGCTTCACAGACCATAACACTTCGGAACCAATTGATAGGTTCAAGCGACGGGAGTGAAAATCAACGTTTTCGTACAACACGTTATCCGGTTCTTTCCGGACAACAGCTTGAAATTCGAGAACCTGAGCATCCATCGCAAGATGAGCAGTTGACCATCGAAAAGGAAGAAGGAACTGACGCTGTCACCATTTTACGGGATGAAGGAGGAAATCCCCGGGAAATTTGGGTTCGCTGGCACGAGGTGCCGGATTTCTACGGATCGGGGCCCCGTGACAGACATTATCTTATGGATCACATTACCGGTGAAATTCGCTTTGGAAACGGCATATATGGCCTTATCCCCCCGGCTGGAAACGGAAATATCCATATGCGACGTTATAAAACCGGAGGGGGAAAGATCGGCAACAGGGCATCAAACACCATTGTTCAGCTCAAAACGACTGTCCCTTATGTGGGGCGGGTCACCAATACCGAACCGGCCGTCGGAGGTGCCGATGCAGAAAATTTCAGCTTATTGCCTGAACGGATCTCCCGAAGCCTGAGGCACAGGGGCAGAGCCGTCACCCGGGTCGATTTTGAGGATCTGGCAATGGTAGCATCTCCGGAAGTATCCCGCGCACTTTGTGTTCCGCTTTACAATCTGGCCATGGATCCGGATGCAACCCGGTTCAAACCCGGCATTGTCAGCCTGGTAATCGTTCCGGATTCTATCGAGGCCAAACCTGTACCTACCCAAAGATTGATTGAACTGGTTAGAAACTATCTTCATAATCACATAATTCCCACGGTACAGCTTATCATAGTGGGAGCCGAGTATATCCGGGTGGATGTGGAGTCTGAAATCGCAATAACCAGACCTGAAGGGGCTGGTGAAGTTCGCAGAAATGTCAACAATGCACTCTCCGGCTTTCTTCATCCGTTAACCGGGGGACATGATGGAAATGGATGGGATTTCGGACGACGTCCTTATCAATCAGATTTGTACAGCCTGATTGAATCTATTGCCGGTGTTGATCATGTCCGAAGTCTCAAAGTGACTGAAACCGAAGAACGCCCTGGAGTTCAACAGACAGGCCGTTATCTGGTTTATTCAGGGACTCACAAAATCCGTCTTACTTTTACCGATACTTGATCATAAGAGGCACAAGCCATGCCGATTCAACTTCCCAATCTGGACAATCGTCAGTTTGCCGACCTCATGGAAGAGGCTTTGGCCCTGATTCCCACCTATGAACCCGAATGGACCAATCATAACCCATCGGATCCTGGAATCACAATCCTGGAAATGTTTGCATACCTGACGGAAATGTTGATCTATCGCTTGAACCGGGTATCGGACAACAACATCCGCGTCTTTTTAAAACTGTTAAACGGTCCGGCTTGGCAGCCATCCGGCCTAAGTCCGGAACACCTTGCTTGGGATATACGTCAGACGGTACTGGCTTTAAGAAAACGCGAGCGTGCAATAACATGTGAAGATTTTGAAAAACTGGCTTTAGAAGCAGACCAGCGGGTTGCGCGAGTTCATTGTGTGCCGGTGCGAAATTTATCAATGGATCTTGAAAGTGAAATTGAAGGACATATCAGCCTCATCGTTGTTCCCCTTACTGGATATGAGCATGAGATCAGCGATATTATTCATACTGTTACCGAGGCTCTGAATCCTCGAAGGCTTTTGACCACGCTGCTTCATGTGGTTCCACCCTTTTATTTGACCGTCGGCATTCAAACAACCATCGTTTTAAAACCTGATGAGCGTTTGCCCGAAGAAACAGGGGCCGGTATTCAGGAGAGGGTCGTTCAGGCACTTCAAAATTTTTTGTATCCGTTGCCCGGAACAATCAATAAAAACGGGTGGCCGTTTGGACGTAATATCTTCGTCTCAGAAATTTATCATCTCCTGGACAAGCTTCAAGGGGTCGATTTTGTCGCATCAGTTGGTCTGTCGAGTCTCAAATCAGGACGGATGATCCGAAACGATGAAGGCGATCTGGTTGGACTAGAGGTCAAACCCTATGAACTGGTGGATCTCCGGATGACCACGACTGATGTGACTGTCCTTGCCGGGGGCTGAAAGGACAGTTTTTTGTTCCGGACAGGATATTTTTTTTCGTGCCTGTCCAAACGCAACAGAGGAGAAATCATGGCAGTTGATCCAACAAAAACGAGCAGTTATTTAAAATATCTGCCGGCAATTTACAGTGAAAAAAACAGAGAAGAACTTGCACCCTTTGTCGGAAGATTCCTTCTTGCGTTCGAACAAATTCTTACCGGACTGTCGGGTAGTGAGATCGAGCCATTTCAGGGTCTGGAAGAAATTATTGCTGATATTCCGAAAATCTTTGATCCTGCACAAACACCTACTCTGGAATTTTTACAGTGGCTGGCCGGATGGGTATCACTCAGTTTGCGAGCAGACTGGACTCTGGAACAGCAGCGGGAATTTCTGGCCAGAATCGTACCTCTCTACAGGAGAAGGGGTACAAAACAAAATCTGGCCGAGCTTCTGAGCATTTATACCGGCCTGGAACCGATAATCACCGAAGCAGAGGATACCATATTTCAAATCGGGGTTCATTCCACCATCGGAAAGGACACTCAGATTAGCGGTAGTGCCCCTCACCATTTCCGAGTGAGTGTGACAATTCCCAATCCGGATCCATCCACGTTACAGCGGCAATATCAGATTGTGACGGCACTCATTGAGCAGGAAAAACCAGCCCACACTACCTATGATTTAGATTTCGAGCATTCGACCATGCAGATAGGAGTTCGTTCCACCATCGGAGTAGACACCCTCCTGGGGCAACTCCCAAAAGAAGAGGAGAAAGTACCATGACTGATATCAAGAGACTTCATTATTTCGACCATCAATTTCTGGTTGAAGCCGACTTTACGGATGAACAAAAATATCATCTCGATATGCGACGGCGACATAACAGGATCCTGCACACCTTTGGAGTAGCGGATGGGCTTAGGGTCAAAAAATCCGGAGATAACCACATAACAATTGAAGCAGGAACAGCAATTGATCGCGAAGGACGCGAAATGGTTCTGGACTCCGACCGGGAGATGGATCTTAACGCATTTTCAACAGGTGACATTTATATCACTATCAGCTACGCTGAAGAGGAAACCGATCCGACCACCGCTACCGGAGTGACCGGCAATACCCGTGTTTCGGAAACTCCACAGATCCAGGTAATCAATGTACCTCCCGGTTCACCCCCTCCCGGAGATGGGAGTGTCGTGCGTCTGGCCAATTTCACCCTTGACAGCGGTGGTCATGTTCCCGGTAACAATGGTGATTTCTTTGATGCCGGACTTCGTCAGTTTGCCGGTTCAAGCCTGTCACCCCGGTCAGTCGGAAGCGGTGAACTGGTAAACGGTTCGGTCACTGAACAAAAATTGGCTGATAATGCCGTATCCAATCGCACCATTGAAAATCTGGCTGTTACCAGTGCCAAGATTGCCAATAATACTGTCGGTGAAAACAAACTCGATGCAGCAACACGGGGAAAGCTGGTCACCAATGGAAATGCTCATGACCACGACGGGGGTGATGGTGCAAAAATCAGGCACAGCACACTCGACATGAATGACGGCACAAATCCCCACAAGACCACGGCGGCGGATGTGGGGGCTGTTTCAAGTGTGGACGGTGTTTCAAACCCAGGGGGGAATATCGACCTGGTTGCTGGAAATTCGATTACCATTACCCCCAACGATACGACCAAACGAATTTTGATTGGAGAAAACCACTCCAGTGCCACAAACAATCCTCATGGGGTTACGGCAAGTCAAACAGGTGCTCTTCCGAACTCGGGCGGCACAATCATTGGCAGCCTGGATGTCCGAAGAGCCTCAAACTCGCCTACTGCCAGATTAGCTGAATCCAGCGGGTCCGCCAGCCATTATTTTGGACGTGAACCCGGTAAAAACCAGTCCGTATTTATCTCGGCCCAGGAAAACCCTAATGTCAGCGGGGGAACCCAAGCATGTCTCTTTATATGGCCGGTCCTCGGCAACTATCAAGCTCTGGTACTTTCAGCGGCCAGCGGTGTCGACACCATGACCGTAAATGGGACTGCACGTTTCACCGGAACAAAAATCGGATACATTGCCGATACCTTCGTAAATGCCAGCGGAAGGACTCTTCGCACAGGAGATGTGGTCAGATTAAAATCCACCGGCGTTGTTCGATTTCAGGGGGATAACAATCTTATTCCGGTAACTGAAGTCACATTGGCCGACAAGGAAGATGACCCGAAGGTCATCGGCATTGTCGTAAAAGAGGCCACCCCGCCTCCTGATGAACCGGATACCCGCAGTGAACCGGATGATCCCACCGTTATTCCTGATGGGGGGAATTTATTTGTTGTGACCTTAGGAACGTTCGCTCACTGCAAGGTTGACGCTTCCGAGGCCCCGATAGAGGTTGGCGACCTGTTGACCACTTCCCGCAATTCAGGCCATGCAAAGAAGGCAACCAATCCAAAGATCGGCACGATTATCGGCAAAGCACTTGAACCTTTGAAAAAGGGAACCGGATATATTTCCGTGTTTGTAAATATCCAATAGGAGGTGGTCATGGTGACGGCATATTTTCGAGTGGATTTACTGGTCAACCCCTTAACCGGAGGCCAGGCGGAATTGGTTGTCCCGAAAACTTTAGAGGGTCACGATTACCGATTCATTATTGTAAAAGATGGAGCAGAAGAAGCAATTATACAACTTAAAGCCCCGTCCGATTTTATCAAACAGGTTGAAAAAGATAAGAAATGCAAAAAGCTGACAAAGGAAGAAATGACAAAATTGATGGAAAGCTATCCCAGACCAAGAATCAAAAAAAAGTTCCAGGAAAAAGTCGAAAAGATCAACGGTGAGGGTGAAACACCAACTTTTGTCAAGGTTTTTGAGCTGGATACCTCAGGCAACAAAATTGTCGACACGGTTCAAACGGTTCGTGCGGGTATCCATATGATCGATGTCTCTGTTCTGACAACACCCGGAGAATAATAATGCAGGCAAGATCAAGGATTTGTTTATGTCAAAAAGTTGGACAATGTTGATCCGCCGGGGAAGGAATCTTTCAGGACAAAATATACAGGAGGATATTTGAGCAACGATAACCACGCGATTAGGGTGATACATAGTACCAAAGTTGTCCGGATGAAGGTGAAACATATTATCGTGTTCAGCAGGTTTTCCCTAAATTCAGATTCATCAGGCATTCATCTTTCTTGAACTGCTTTAACCCAAAAAGCTTGAAATAATTGGCTTGCGGGAGTGAATCAAGAGTTTAGCAGAATGTTTTCCCCGTTAATAAAAGCCATGTCCGCCGGACATGGCTTTTATTTTTCAGTACATACCAGGCAAAAACAAATCGTTTTGAATCATTATTTTATCAAAGGATACGATTATGGCCTCCAGGATTAAAGTATTAAAGCAAAAGGAAGGATCACATCCAACGATCACAAAGAAAACCCAAACGCCCGCAGACTTTAAAACAAAAAGCCCGTCTGCAGCGCTTGGCCAATATCACTATGCCGTTGGCAATCAGGCGATGATTCGGCTGCTTGAATCCGGTGCGGTTCCGCAAAAAATTCGAACGGGTTTTTTAACCAGCCGAAATGAACCGATAATTCAATGGCCGATAAACAAATTAATGAAATTCGGGCAACACGGTTTTTTACGAAGACAGATCGATGAGGAAGAAGAAACGCCTGTTCAAGCCCGAAGAATAGATGTCAATTCTTTCACCATGATCAAACCTGGTATACAAAAAGACCTTGCTCGCGTTCCCCCCGGGCGTGTCGGCACCTATACTCCCCTCACGGATGCCGAGGTTCAGGCAGCCATCGACTACAATACCCAACGGTATAGCACAAGGCGAATCCGTCACATCCAGGATATCGTCGGTGCCACGGTCACCGGTACAATGAACGAAGAAACCATTCATATGATCTGTGAATGGCAAGCCGATTTTCGGCTGACCGTCGATGGCAAGGTTGGACTTTTTACGCTTCGAACCATCGTTTTGGAAATGATTGCCGAAGGCCTTCGCAATGCTGCCATCTGGATGATTATCGACGGTCATAACATGCCCACCCTCGGCCTGATCAGTATTCGCTACGATCCTACCCTGGTTGGGAGCAATGCGGTGACATCAGGACCTATTCCGGGCGATTCGAGGGTTCGGATCGGACCCAACGGTTTTAATCAAGGCTATGCGGGCCTTGTGCATACCATCGCCCACGAATTGGAACACGTACGCCAGCGTCGGGCCGGTATTTTAAATCAAAACGTCAGGGAGTTTTTGGCAGAAGCCGTAGAAATCATCAGCCATGGTATGTTTCTGGAATCCATGGCTGGAATGATGGATGATGCCCGTCGCGCACTGCATCACTGGAATCTTATGCCTGCAGCAGACCAGGCAGCCAACTGGGGCCGTTTCCAACAGGTCCGCAATGAAGTACGCCGGCGTTTCAATGCGGCATCGGCAGCCACTCAAGCCACCCATCAAGCGACCATGAATGCCTACAATGCCGTGGCCGCACCGCCCGGCGCTGGTCCTTAAATCATACCAACCCAACAGGAGTCACCTTTATGGATATGCCATTAAGTATTGAATTCAGTTTGCCTTCGGAACCCATTTATCTGGGCCGGCCTTGTCCTATCCGAATCGATGTTGTCAACAGGGGATCGGAGCCTGTCATGATCAACCGACGCCTGGCAATTGGTTATTTGAACAGCCTCAGCCGCGAAATTTACATACAACTGCTGAATCCCGAAAACGATTCACCCGCTTTTGTCAATGAGGTGGACTATCAGCGGGATTTCTCTTCGCCCTCGGACTATGGTTATCTGCCACCGGGTGGAAGCATCACAAAATCTTATGATCTTTTTGAGTGGTATGAGCCCGTGAAGCCGGGAACATACCGTCTGAAGGTCTTCTATCAGGCGGATGAACCCCTGGCCACTCTCCCCGATGATATCCTGCGGGGTGTCTTTTCCGGCAAATCTGTTAGTATAACTGTCCTTCCCAAAAAATTGACTGAACAAAAGTAAATGAACCGGCTGGTTCAAGGGTTTTTCCAATCATTAACTTTCATGTGAGATGTCGGATAAAAAAGGAGGTGCCGATAATGAGCATCGAGGCAGCTAAGATGAAACACGAAGAAAAAATTTTACGTCTGCCCAACGTCACGGGCATAGGAATCGGGGAAAAAGCGCGCAAAAAAGTCATAAAGGTTTTTGTGACCCATAAAGTACCAGAAAATGCATTGAAAGTTCATGAAATCATCCCCAAGTCCTTAGATGGATACGAGACTGACGTGGAAGAAATCGGTGTCGTCACCATACAAACAGAGCAACTTTAAAAAAATACCATAAGGAGAAAATGCCATGAAACAGGAAACTAAAATGGAATTAACCGCAGCAGCCATGGCGGAAGCACAGAAAGCCTACACTGCTGCTGTTGGGGAATTTTTAGAGCCGTCACATCAAGGCGCGAATGTGGTTGGCATGGGTGTGGGTGTCAAGTGGAAAAAAGGTCAACCTACAGGTGAACCCGCCCTGGTAGTTCTGGTAACCCACAAGTTGGAAAAAAGCCAACTGAGTTCTTCCGACCTCATTCCGACCAAATTGGCGGACATGCAAACGGATGTGTTAGCAATAGGCTATCCTTTTGCCGGAGAAAGCGAGCCACTGGAGACAGGCGTTCAGACCCTTGCCAGACGAAGCCGTCCTGCCAAAGGCGGCTACAGCGTTGGGCATTATAAGATCACAGCCGGTACTATCGCCACCTGTGTATACGATATTCTTCCCGGGGGTGCAACCAGTCCGCCGGCCCATGGCATCGGCATTCCACCCAGGTTCTATATTCTGAGCAATAATCACGTTCTGGCCGACAGTAACAACGCTTCTCTTGGTGATCCGATTCTCCAACCGGGTCCTTTTGATGGAGGAGTAGATCCGACAGATCGTATTGCCCGTCTGAGCAGGTTTGTCCCCATAACATTCAGTCCCCCCACCCCTCTGACACAGCATAACAATCTTGTTGATGCAGCTGTTGCCGAGGGGCAGTTCCATGATCTGGACCGTGAAATTTTCTGGACCGGAAATGTTCGGGGCTGGCGCCGAAAAGCGAACGTAACAGTAGGGACACTTGTCCAAAAGACCGGTCGTACAACAAACTATACAACCGGTAGAATCACGGCAGTCAATGCCACGATCGATGTGGGATTTGGTGGCGGGAGAGTCGCCCGTTTCATTGACCAGATTGTAACCACCAATATCTCGGCTGGTGGCGATTCAGGTTCTCTGGTGACCACTCTGGATCATGTCGCGGTAGGACTGCTTTTTGCCGGATCTTCTGTGGCCACCATTGTCAACCAGATTGAAAACGTACGTTCGTTACTTCGAGTTGAGGTGGCTCAGCAAATCCTGTAACTCCGGTCAATAAAAATCTTTTATAGGCTCTTATCCTGCGTTTTGAGAAAAGTTGATCAGGCTGGAAGCCCTTCAAATGCCGGCATCCGGACTATCGGATTCTTTCCGGATTCCGGCATTCCCTTCTTGGCATATCATGATCCTTTTTAAAGAGATCCATCACAAGAGCTAAAAGAATGTCTATTGATAAAATGGAAGGATTTTACCATGAAGATCAATTTGGTTGAAATAATCAGAATTTGCGCCCCCAATGCACGCAGCAATTACCTTGAGGCAATCCACCAGGGTAATGAACTGTTTGAGCAACACGGGATTACCACGCCGCTGCGCATCGCTCATTTTTTCGCGCAAGCCCTTCACGAGACCGGGGGGTTTACAATTTTGCGCGAAAACATGAATTACTCGGCATCACGACTAGTTGAGATATTTGGAGTCAATCGGCATTCCGCAGCAGTAACAGTTGCCGAAGCCGAAAAATTGGCCCGAAAGCCGGAGGCCATTGCCGAGCGGGTCTATGGTTTGGGCAATCCTCGTAAAGCTCGTGAACTGGGCAACACACAACCTGGCGATGGTTTTCGTTACCGCGGAAACGGTGTTATGCAAACCACCGGACGAAGCAATCATCGTCGAACGGGAACGGCCTGCGGAATTGATTTCGAAAACAATCCAGATCTGGTAATTGCCCCTGAGCATGCCCTGAAACCGGCTATCCATGAATGGACAGAAGGTCGATTGAACCTGTCTGCAGATAAAAACGATATCCGTACCATAACCAGGCGAATCAACGGTGGTTTTATAGGTCTTGCCGATCGCGAATCATGGTTCAATAAAATATGGCCGATGGTCAAGGATCCCGATCAGCCTGAAGAACCTTGGAAAGCCAGTGATGAAGATAATGATGTCAAATGGCTTCAGGAAGCCCTCAATGACCTGGGTGCGGATCCAAAGCTTATTGTTGACGGTCGTTACGGCCCCAAAACCCGGAAGGCTGTAAAAGATTTCCAGGCGGATGCGGGTCTTAAAGTTGACGGCATTGCCGGCCCAGTCACTGAGGCCGCAATCAGGCTGAGATTAGATACCATCCGGGGCGTATAAACCAGCTTGTTGGTCCCTACTTCTGCTGTGAATATATACAGAGATCCTGCCAACCACAGCCAGTCACGGGAACACCCGTCGTCATCGTTCTAGATTCCGGCCATAGCCGCACCTGAGATCAAAAAAGTAAACCAAAGGTAAGTTTCCCATGAAATGGTTAAATTTCATTCCCCCCAAAGATCTTCTCAAGCGAATTGAAGGTGTAGATGAAGGTCTGAGAAAAAACCAACGGGTCGGCAGGATTGGTTGGATCGGGTTTATGATCTCCCTGATTCCAATCATGATAGAAACGGTTCAATGGTGGGATAAAGTCGAGTGGGAAAATCTCAAGGAAGTTCCCTGGACAAAACTTCTGGATCCTGTGTGGGTGCAACAGAATCTCACCCTCGGGTATGTGATTCTGGTTGCACTGCTTCTTCTGACTACTTTTGGGATCTTGATTGTCTGGAACCGTTTCTGGTTAAAGGAATCCAATGCCCCTTTCCATTACACTTTTTCGGTGGAATATTTTAAGCCGGTGTTAGGAGAAAATGCTGATGAGGACAAAAATATCACCCTTCTCTCCCATCACCTTTGTGAAAAGATTAATGAGCGAATCGGTCGTCTTCTGTTACTGGACGAAAAACATTTAAAAAATGAAATTACGGAAAAACCTTCTGAAAAGGACGGTTTCCTCCATTCCCATATTCATATCAGCGGCTATTATACCAAACGAAAAGACCCTCACGGACAATGGATACTGGAAATTATGCCTCGGGTGAGGATCGGCCCCCCGAAAAGTCCGGAAACCCTGGCTTATCCAATACGGTATCCTTTAACGGCGGATGTCGGCTCAAACACTGATGTACCGCCTCCCCTGTCCCTGAATATCCATACGGAAAAATACAAGCAGATCTTAGAGCGCCTCTACTTTACCGTATCCACAGAGATTTATAACCAGATCAAGCGAAATGTTAAGCATAAAATCGACCTGCTGCCCAGCGATTATTTCCGCGCCGTGGCATTGCTGTATGAAGCTGAAGACTACGCCCGTTCAAATACCCTCGAAGCATACGATGAAGCACGGAAACTTTATCAGGAAGCCATTTATTATTTTGATCCCACCCTGAAACCATTATCCAGATACCGGAGCAGAAAAATGTTTCAAAAAGCATTGCGGCTTCACCATCATGGATGGCAAAAGCTCCGCTATTATACCGCCCTGATTGTTCCCAGGTTGGGACATCGTGAGGTATTGCTGGCTCGGGCCGAATTAGGGTATGTCCGCATGTTGCTTTTTCAACGATTTTTAGGAGGGATTCTCGGACAAAAGCTCTATCCGGTATTCGAGACCCGCCCGGTGGCTGAGCGGGCCGTTTATCGTCTGGAAAGGCTTTCAGACGAACTGCCCGATAAAAGCACTTATCTCTTTGAAGCGTTAGTCACAACCGCTCTGTCCTGGTATTATACAGGGTCAATTCTGAATGCGATGGATTGCCTGAAAAAGGCTGAGACACTGCTTCCCAATTACGCCATGGAAAATGTCCTGTATAATTTTGCGCTGGGGGAAATAGAAGCCCACTTACCTACGGAACTTCAGGTTTTCCAGCGTGTAGTGGATCTGGAACCGCGTTTTGAAGTCGCTCAGTTCTCATTAGCCATTAAAGCGGAAACCCTGTGGAGAACCCATCCTTCCCTGGAACGTCATGTGGCGGAATGGGTTCTGAAAAAATACGAAGAAGTTCTGAAGTTGAATCTCGGTAACCTGGGGGCATGGGCCAACCGGGGATATGTGTTTTGGCTTTTAGGCAATTGGAATGACCTGCAAAAGGCCCGCGAAAATTTTTTGAGTGGAAGAGAATCAAAAGAAATCAAACGAAGAACCTTTATAGCGGAACTGGACCATGGGCTGGCACGAATTTACGCCGAAGAGGGAAATTTTGCGAAAGCCTACGAACACTTCACCAGTTCCAATTCCGCAAATGTTTCCCAATGGTTTGCCAATTATGAGGAATATTATTATTACCTGATCGGCAAACCAATGTTCCAGCGTTATGAGCGGTACCTGGAAACGGTACAAAACCATTGTCGTACCTGGGAAAACATGGATGAACCTGAAAATGAATTTAAAAAACTGATTACTTTTTTCAATAATCCGGGAAATAATGGAAAATTCGCACATAAAAAACTGTTAAAAAAACTGAGTCTGTTCATCGATGCAGTTTCCCGGGAAATTTCCCCTGAGGATGATCATCGGCTGAAGGAATGGGTCTCTGCTAAAATCAAAGAAAAATCGGCTTTAGGGATCATATCCGGTGGAGTAATCCAACCGCAACTGTTTTTCCATCACCTTAATGAAAAACTGGTCAGCAAAGCAGCTGAAACGGAATTTCAGAATCTGAAAGAAATTGTGTTGGATCCTTTCCTGATCGATTGGATGGAAAGATATTTAAAGACCAAGGCAAACCGACGGATCAGGAATTCCATACTGGCCTTTGCGTGGAACGATTATGGGGCTGCCTGCTATTGGTACTTTCTCCGCGACGGTGACGAACGCTATTTTAATAAAGCGCAAAAAGCTTATCATCGTGCTCAGGAATTAAAACCCTCTTACGCCATCTCATATTACAAGCTGTACAGCCTCCATTTCTGGAAATGGGAATTGGAAAAAGCCCGCCAATATCTTTTAACAGTGAAAGCCATGGAACCCAATTGGCCCTATGGCAAGCTGGCCATGGCGATAGTCAATTCGCAACTGACCAAAAAAAAGCAGGAAGATGCCGGAAAAAAACTTGAGGAGGTTTTCAGGATAGAAAAAGAAATTTGCAAAAAAGAACTGGAACTTAAAAATGTGCAACAAGAAGCGGAATTATTAAGGGAAAAGATTTCCAGGGGTAGTGGACAAACAACACCTTATTTTTCCGGGCAAACTTCTGCCTTTAATGTCGCGGTCACTTCAAATTTTGACGGACTTGAAGAAACCCGCCTGAAAAAATATGAAGATAAGGTAACATCCTGCAAAGCAGGAATTGAAGCTTTAAATAACGAGTTGAAAAAACATCACAGCGATGCTGCAAAATTTACCAGGGAAAGCGAGGAATTGACCAGGGAGGCCCGGGAAATTCTGGAAAGTTTGCTTCCCCACCGGTTATTATGGCTCAAGCAAGACAGTGGTAAATTTAATTCAATGGTCTTATCATCAAAAAATCAGATTCAATGGGAAAAGGAGTTCAACGATCTCCACGTTCATACCCTCTCTTGTTTAGCCGATATTTTTCTTTCCTCCAAACAGGAATCGGTGGCCCGACTTATTTACTCCCACATTCAAAAACATTTTTGGCCCTCCGCCGTTTTTCAACTGCGAGATATTTTAAAAAGAAAACTGGAAGAAGGTGATAATTTTTTCCACAATGAGGATTTTAAAAGCTTATCGCAAGACCTATCCTATTGCAAACTACTTCAGAAAGAAAAATACTGCCGGCACTTGCAGCAAAACCGCCGGTTCAAACTATTCATCCTTAGCAGGGAATACCGGAAATTGGTTTTCAATTCTCGCTATCGTTCGATTTTGAAAAGCCCCCGGCATCTTGATTGGTTGAATTACCATCAATTTAACCGCAATATCTTTGTGACTGAAGAAAACCTGGGAGCTGTCAATTTTTATAGCTACCTCGATTTGGACAAAATCTTTAATGAACCGGCTTTTGATCGAAACCGGAAAGGACCTTTTCCTTACCATGGCATCCACCTAAAGGAACTGAAAGATTTTTTTATTGAAGCAGCAAAGCAGAAAAATCGTTCCCCCTATTTTTATTTCTGGGTGGGTGACAGATTAAACACATTATCGGAAAATTTGAAAACAGAAGCGGAAAAATTAAACGCGGAGAAAAAAAATATTAATCCGGAAACCGAGAGGATAGTGAATACTTGTAAAAACGTTGAGCCGAAGCATTTGGAAAAAACAGCGAAAGAGTTAAAACTCAAGACGTTGAATACGTTTGAAACTGCCTGCATAAACCCGGCGGAAGAAAATTTAGAAGAAACGGCTGATGATTTGAAAAACAAAGCCCTGGAAACCTGGGAAAATGCTTTTCAAAATGGGGAAGATCCCCACGTGATGATTCTGATCGCCGAAAAGCTTAAATCCTTAAATTTTTTGCAGCATAGCCTTGAACTTTACCGCAGGGCAATGAAATCCGATCCGGAATATCGTGAACAGACCAAATCCGGGTATCACCTTTGTTTCGGTATCCTGTTCTGGATGATGGGGCGTTTTGAGGATGCTATGGGTGAATTCGATCTGGTCGAACCTGACAAAGCCGATAATGAATCTTTTCAACCGGTTGAAATTGTGGACAAAATATTACCCTTGATCAGCAATGACCTTGATTTTTACCGGCTGAAAAACTGGCTGATATTCCGGGAGCGTCAATTTACTCAAAAAAATGACCTGCTGTGGAGAGGAAATTTTCGCAAGGCCAGGTTCAAGCTGGTGCGGGAAAAATATCAGCAAATCAAATGGAAACAGGACAGTTTACCGATCATACCCGGTACCGCCTCTATGCTGTCGGTGGTTACCCCCATCGCCATCGATGTGCACACATCGCTTTTCAATGACACAGGCGAAGAGTTTTCCGACGAACATCCGCTGATCAAAACTCATTATTCCGCTCTTCAAAAACAGATCGAAAAACACCTGGGAATTATTCTTCCCCGGCTGAGGGTTCGTCTGAACAATTCAGGCTTAATGCCCAATACTTATATTATCATGATTATGGAAGTACCCATTGTGATGGGAACCATCGAGCCGGGAAAACGATTTTTGCCCGAGTACCGGAAATGGTCCGGGGAGCTTTCCCGGTTACTGAATTCCATTGTGCCTGCCTATGATCCGACGACTGGGGAAATGAGCGGTGCATGGATTTCCGAAATCGAGTTCAAAAAGCTGCCTTCCGCCAACCAGTCACAGAACTGTTTCGAATACATAAACAGCCATCTTGAGGCAGTGATTTTGGCACATATCGAAAAATTTCTGGACCTGCAGCAAATTGATGATCGACTCGCTAGATGGCAGACGGAAATAAAGGAAGAAGAATCAAACCGAAAAGCCCTGGTAAAAGAGAGTGTTCCGGATTTTAATGCCAAAAGACGTCTGAACAAGGTATTGCACTATCTGGTGAAAGAATCCGTTCCCTTGATGAATTTAGCGCTCATCCTGAAAACCTTTGGGGAGTATAATTTCGGGACAGAGGATATCATACCTATAGTGGAAGCACTTCGATTGGCGATGAAAGAAGAGTTGCCCGGCAACCGGCCAGGTTATCACTTCCTGGAACTTTCTCCGGAATTTGAAGAGGAAATTCAATACTATATTCACCAAAGTAACGGGAAAAAATTCCTTGCCATTGAACCGCAGACCACTCAGAACATTTTAACTGCCTTCAGGAAGGCCGTTCAGCCTTACTCTCAGTGGAAAACCGTTGTGGTCACCCGTGATGAAAAGGATGAAGGCATTCGTTTCTATGTGCGGCAGTTGATCCAACTTGATTTTCCACGGATTAACGTGCTCTCTTTTCGTGAATTAAAACCCGAATTGAGAAAACAGA
Organism: uncultured Desulfobacteraceae bacterium; assembly: GCA_964478625.1. Lineage (GTDB taxonomy): Bacteria > Desulfobacterota > Desulfobacteria > Desulfobacterales > SKZT01 > SKZT01. The sequence continues at coordinate 49,999 of CAYZJH010000010.1, read as the reverse complement.
TTTCAGCAAGTATCATCCATGAGAAATAATCCGGAGGAATCCATGATCCATTCAACATCTCCACAAATTTCTATAGTCGTCGAATTCCACGAAGAATTTGCTTTCATTCTGAAGGATGGCGAGAATCTCCGTTTAAAGAAAAAAATTAAAGATTCCACCGACATCCTTTTAAAAGACTTGGGTATTTGGGGAGATGTACAGGTGATGTTCACGGTCAATTCCCGGGTAAAACCTTTCCGTATCCAGGTGCATCAAGAGCTTTTAACCTATCCGTTTACGCTTTTCGGCCAGGTCTGGGAATATTTTGATATTGGGGGACCGGGAAAATTACCGGTGGCCTTTTCCCCGGATTCCTGGTTAAAGAAAATATTTCCTGATCATGAATACCCTGACTCGGAAAAGTTTTATGCTCTTGATCCTGATGCTGTTGAGCGAGTGGAAGATTTTTTTGTCCTGCTCATTGGTGAAGTCATTCGACTTCAACCGGAAAAACTCGCAGGTCAGGGACAATTAAATGATTTCATGGAATCCGGAAAGTATTTTTTACCGGAATCTCTTTTCCACCTCCTGGATCAACTCGACTCGGATAATATCAGCTTGATTCTGAAAGCCCTTCTTGGAATGAGAATATCAGTGGGTGAAAAAAAATCCATTCTCACTGAAATCTGCAGACTATTAAAAGATGATAAATGGGAAGATGAAAAAATTGCAGAAGCTTTAATTACCCGCCTTCGTCCGCAACAACTCGATATTGAAATCCACCCGGTCTACCTGGAACAACTTCTGGGGGATCTTCCGCAAGAAAATGTCGTACCCGTGTTGACTGAACAGACTGATCCCAAAATTCGCGAGATTTTCACCTTGTTTTCAGACGGAATGTTTTATGAGTTGGGGATCCGGTTTCCTGAAATTCGCCTGGTAAAAAATGAATCTCTGGAGAAAAATGCTTTTGCGCTTCGCCTCAATCACCTTCTGAACCTCCCCCATCGGGGTCTGGGGCCGGGACAGCTTCTGGTAAATGAAGGGCCTGCAAACCTTGTCGACTATGGGATTCATGAAGCAACACCCATCATGAATCCTTCCAATAATCGACAAAACAGCCTGACGGATATATCCTACCGTGATAAATTGGAATCGGCAGGCATCTTTACCTGGGATGCCATCGGCTACATCATATTGGTTCTGGCCGGCGAAATTCGCAGGCGACCCGGCTGCCTGGTGGACACTGAAAGCGTGGAATTCGAGTTGTCGCTTCTGGAACAGGTTTACCCGGAGATTGTTTCCTTCGCAATGGATATTTATTCCGGGGGACAGCTTGCCCAGGTATTTCGCAAGCTGCTGTCGGAAGGAATTTCTATTCGGGATTTGCGCAGCATTCTGGAGTGTCTGCTGCATTATGATTATGTCCTGACCGATCCATCCCGATATTTCGTGTTTGAAGACCGGCTGGTGATTCACCACGACATTGGACATAATCATCATCCCACCACTGAAAACCTCGTCCAATTTGTTCGCACCGGCCTGAAAGACTATATCAGCCACAAATATACTTACGGGCGCTGGCAGAATACCTTGTCTGTTTATTTATTGGATCCGGCTTTGGAAAAGAGGATCATTGAACATCTGGCAGCGAAGAATGGAAAAGAGGGGAAAAAACTTTTCGGTATGGAGGAAATCGAAGCTGTTCGTGAGCAGGTTCGAAAAGCACGTTATTCACTTTCAATCGATGCAGCCATTCCGGCAATATTGACCATCGCTTCGGTAAGGCCCTTTATTCGCGATATGCTGGCTGTTGAATTTCCGGATGTCCCGGTGCTCTGTTACGAAGAACTTTCTCCAGCCACCGAAATTACTCTGATTGAAAAGATCTATCTCAATACCATTTAAATGGAAAACACCCCTTCCCCATGAAAGCGTTGAAAATCCATGAAACTACTCTATTCAACAATCATTTTCATTTTGATGGCTCCTGTGGCCTGTGAATCGTATTTAATCCGGCAGAAAAACGAGTCGGCCAAAAGTTTCGCAAAGAGATACGGACCGCCAGAGACATCCCTCACCCACAATGTGATTGAAACAAATACATGGGGCGGAAAACTTGATGCGATCATTGCATTTTACAAACAGGAGTTCGAAGAATCGGATCAGCTATACCTTCGGATTATAGGTTACATATATGTGCCCGAAACTGAAAACAAATACCGGAAGGTTCTGATCGATACTTTCGAACCGGAAGGCGGAGACCCGTACATAGAATCTGTCTTTATTTTCAATCCTGACACAACCGGTCAACCTAAACTGGTCATTATCTGTTACTGGCCCCAGGTTCATCACGATTTTAAAGGAAAACTCTATGATGTTTTCGTCTATGAAGTCCCGTATGCCCCAAAAAAGGCTGACAGGCTCAAACTTGATGAAAGTATCAGCAAGCAGCTTCGCGGAGGATGCGAGTGCGAGTGGCGGGATGGGACAAAAACCACCGCCAAATACAAAACCGCAGATGACGTCAAGGCTGCGTTACGAAAAATCATTCAAAACTAAATAAGGTTTATTGGTATGGCTATTCAGATCCAAAACTTAAACCTCGTATTGTGCGGTCCTATCCTCAGGAAGGTGACCAGCCATTTCATATGTGTATTTGTGGCTCTGAAGGAAGCAAGATACATCGAATTGACCTTGCATGACGGTATCGAGCCGACAAGTGCTCCTGTTTACAGTCATAGCAATTTAAATCATGACCTTGTTTCCACCATTGCTTTAGGGATGCATCTGCACGTGGCCATGGTGCATCTGGATTTGTCTGGAACCAACGGGATAGAACCGGAAAAGCTCTACGGATACAATCTTTTATTCAGAAAATCCAGTGAACCGAACACAAGTTCCGTTGATCTTGCTGATGAATCCATAAATCTTATTCATCAAACTGAAAAACATATCGGCTGTGCCAAAGGAAAGTTGCCCTGTTTTTCTCTTCCACCGAGAAACTTTAACCAGTTCAACCTGATCCATGGTTCCTGCCGCAAGCCCCATGGTGAGGGGAAAGATATGCTTGCGGCATTGGACGATCTTTTGCAAAATCAAAATCAATACACTGATCCTGTAAAAAGACCTCATCTACTTCTTTTTACGGGAGATCAGATCTATGCCGACGACGTTTCCCCGCCCCTGCTCCGCGCGCTTCATGATGCAGCCAATACGTTATTGTGCTGGCGGGAAGTTTTTGCAGAGACCGCTTTCCCCGGAGGGTTTGAATCAAAAGCCAAAGAATTCCAGCTCTATGTCAAAGAGAAAAACCGGGAATTGTCTCAAATTCTTACAGAAGCCAAATCCTCTTATCATGTGACCAGTGATTCTTACACAACCGTCTATTCCCTGCTCACAGATCTGACTTACCGGATAGACCAATTAATCAGTCTTTTCCCCCCCAAAAGCCTGTTTGAAAAAACCGTATTCTATGCCGAATATGCAGGCATCAAAGCTCATTTGCTGGAATTTAAAAAAGACCTTAATACATGGATAAACATCAACAGGGAAAATACCGGCTTTGTGTTGAATTTTCTGGAATTGTATTACACTAAGCAAAACGCTCTGGAAGGCTACCTGGACTTTTTTCAGGAGCTAGCATCAGACAACCACTGGGGCCAGATAGAAGTCAGTAAGACCCCTTCCCCGGTCGATAATTTTCCTCCAGCATCTGAAATCGGCAAAATGGTTGCCGCCCGAAACAAACTGCCGAAACAACCTCTTGTTCTGAGCAGGATTTCTCCTCCCCAACGGGCTAGGGAGCTGAAAGAGTTCTCAGGGATGACCAGTGATGCAATGGATGCGCACCTCATGTTTCTCGGGGAATTTTATATGATGTATCTTTTTACCTGGTCGGATGAAATCTGGCCGGTGGATGAATACGGCGAAAAAACCCTTCCTTATTACTGGGATGCCGTTCCAAATTACAGCCTGTTCGGACCACTCAGTAAACAAAGTCTGATAAAAGCCCGGGATAAAACACTTCGTTTTTTGAAAAGCCTTCCCAAAGTCCGAAGGGTTTTAGCGAATATACCGACCCTGATGATTTTTGACGATCATGAAGTAACCGACGACTGGAACCTTCATGAAGACTGGGTTGTCCAGGTCAATGATCCGGTCAATAATGTTTTTGGGGCCCATCTGCTCCGAAATGCCCTTGCCGCTTATGCCGTATTCCAGGACTGGGGAAATCGGCCGGAAGATTATATTCCTCAAAAAGATCCGGAAAAACCTGAAAACCCTGGCTACAGGATTCTGAAAAAACTGACCTGTAAAATAAATAATGAAGGGAATTCTTGTCATCCGGACATTATGGATAACATAACATTTCACAGCAATGACGGCCTTTTTGATCTTTTCGGCCTTGGCAGGTTCGCTTATGATGATCAAAAGCGGGCCAATACGGATGCCCATATTATTGAACGCATGGAAGGCAGTTATAAAACAAAAGACTGGCACTGGCAATTTGATCCTTATGAACACACCGGAAACAGTTTCTTTAAACTGATTGCACTGGATACCCGCACATGGCGGGGCTTTCCTGATGAGGGGTGGACTGTCCGCTATCATCATCATTTAAAAGATCAATTCGACCTTGCCAAGGATTCTTTTATCGGCCGTAAAGGCCCTGCCTCCTTGATTCACAAGAGAGTCATGGAACATCAATTAGAAGGTCTCTCCAATCATTTGCTCAACATTGTGATATCACCCGCACCGGTTTTCGGCCTCCCTTTGCTGGAAGACCTGTTTCAACGTTTCATCGCATTAAGCGGAAGTGTTGAGGAGTCGGATTACGAATCCTGGCAGGGAAATTCCGATGGATTTGCCGGTTTCAGAAAGCACCTGAAGGATAAAGCCGTGGTACTGATCTCAGGAGATGTTCATTATGCCTATACCAATTTTATTTCCTTTGGAAAGAAACCTGAAAGTGGTATTCCCGGTGAAACCCAGATGGCACAACTTTGTTCCAGCTCCATGAAGAACGAAACCGCCCTGACCGAAGCACTTGGAATTGCCGGTCGTTCCGGACACGCTCTTGAATTTTGGTTCAAACCCTTAACCGTGAGTCCTGTAGAATGGGGAAAAATCAATCAAATCCGACAAAAAGTCCTAGAAAACCTGGTGGACACCGGAAAAAATGCCGGCAACATCGGCGAATGGTGGACACAAACCGCTCCCCTGTTACCCTCCGATGATCAGGCTCTGATAAAATATTACCTTTCCTTTAAAGATTTTTCCTTGTTCAACTTTGAGATGCTTCTGCCCAATGGGGCATGGGAACTGGGAAGCGGTATCGGCTCATTTTTGTGGGGTGACTTTTTGCTGGGCAACTTTCATGGGGTGTATGAAAGAGGTGAAGATCATCAGGAGTACGTTGTCTACTTTAGAAAAGACAATCAAAATCTAAATCAAAATAACATCCATCGCCAAGAACGCCTGGAAACCCTCAAAGTCATCAATAATTATTCAACCGAAGTCACTTCTGAAGAATATGAAGGACACTGGGATGAAATGAGAGAAATTGTGGGGTTCAATAACATCGCCCGGATCGGTTTCCAATCCGAACAAAATGATCCGTTAAACGTAACACGTCTGTTTCACAGTCTATACTGGCAGATTCACAAATCCGGAGAAACCAAAGATTTGATTTCTTATACCCTGCACGACGTCCCTCTTAAAGTGAGTGGAGAACGGTGGTGGATCTTTTTTAAGGAGGAACTGGTCAGACTGACCTGGCAGGAATATGACTGGTGGAACCCGGATGGAAGTGAAAAAATCTATGCAACCCTCAACGGGAAAACAAATCCCCCGGCATACGCGAGGTTGCGGCAATATTACCAGTTGTCCGGGCTTATGGGAAAATTTCAGGCCGCCACGGACCCGAACCAATTGGTATGGGGCGCAGTCTTTATTTCCTATTTGATTAAAATGGCCCAGTCAAAGGATATGCTTCCCTGTTCAGAACGAAGCATCGACCTGATGCGGGCTGCCGGGAAAAACAGGCAACTGGATCTGAAGAATAATCCTTTCCGGCTATACAATATAACGGAATATGCTCCAGAGCCGGGAGATATAATTTGCCACTGGAGAGACCAGGCTTTTGATTATCACGATATCGATCCGGATGATATCAGCCCCATGCCGGCGCAATGCGAAGTGGTCGTTGAGAAAAACAATAAAACAATGATGACCATCGGTGGAAATATCAGCAGCAGCGTAGGCCGGCACACAATATCTCTGGATGATGAAGGTAAAATACCTCCGGGTTCCCGACCAAATCCTGATGTGCCCGGCGAATACATTGCTGTTGTTAAGATCCATACCGACCTGCCTGTTTCCTGAATAACGGGTCTGTCCCCCAGCTTAACCTAAACCGGGAATTAAATAATGGCACTTTCAAGATTTTTCAAAGCTTTTTTTCACTCCACTATGGAAGAATTCAGGCACCTGTCTGCTCCCCTGTTTTCCGCAGCCGGCAATCCCATTGCCCTTTATCGCATGCTTCACCAAACGGGCTGGGATTTGGATACTATTTTTGGGGTAGATCCTGTCCGTTTATCAGAAGACTTTCACCTGGCAGAACAAACAGCCGAGGCCATTTCGCTTGCGATAACTAACGAGGATGATGAGACTGTGGTTCAGGAGGCCCATACCCGTTTTAAGGCTTTTATCGAACGAATTGAAGCACTATACCCCACCCTCATGGGGCTGGAAGACGTGGCAGACACGTTGGACAGTATTGTTCCGGAACATGCCGCCGAGTTCGGGAAAGACCTGTTTAATCATTTGATATTACGTTATTTACACCACAGGGCGCCTCTGGCTTTCTCACTGGGAAAACTGTTCGGGCTGATTGTCATTCACCCGGCTTCTGCCATTTATCCGGGTAATAACCCTTCCAAAGCACCTGTCCGTTACCCGATCGAACGTCCCACAATCAACTGGCAGGGTCTGCTGAACCCTCAAACCAATCCTTTTGCCGCCCTGATTTATCAAATCAATTTTTCTGAAGTGAACTCTCTGAAATCTTTTTTAAATGAGGTGCAAAAACTATTTCATAAATTCCGGCGTGAACTTTACCAATCCATTGGAAACCGCGGTCTGGATGGCATGGTGGTGCGCCTGGATGCCACGGGTTTGAGACTGGAAAGGGGAAACTGGTTGCCTTTTCCGGAACCTGAAGATCCCCCTATGACTATCCGGCTTTCCGAACCAGGATATCCCCAAATGGTTATCGATCAGGAGGCCTGGAACCTTTTGTGGCTGCCGGAGATCAAGCAACCGGATGGCAGTGTCGTTATTTTTCAGCAGGACTGGGTGAAAATTACTCTCTTACCGTCTTTGGACACAACAGGCGGGCAAAACGCCCCGGGCTTATACCTCTACGAGAATGACAACCAAGTCTTGACTTTTGAGATTGTCGGCGGAGTCGGTCTGGAATTTCCTTTGGAAATGCTGTCGGATGAGTCCGGAAATTCCATCGGGGCAGGTGCAGTAGGCCGTCTGGTGGTGGTTGAAGGTGAAGACCCCAAATTGAGCATCGATAAAATGGAAATTACCGGTAACTTCAGGTTTGGCGGCCTTGAAGGCCTATCCATACAGGAAGCTCAACTGACTATTCAGGGAATTGTTCTGCCCATGACGGATCCCGAAGCGTTTCCTTTTTCCGTGGATGTTTCCGGAAAACTAATGTTGCCCGTGGCTTCCGGCAGCATATCGGCAATGTTGAGGTTCGACCGGGATCAGGTTCATCTGCAAACTTCGGCTGAAATTCATTTAGGCAACGGCGTTTGGCTATACCCCATTGAAGAAAGCAGACCGGTCCTGGAGATGAAAGCCGCAGGCGATGGTGTCTTTGCTTTTGGTGTGGCGGCTCTATTTAAAATACCCAGGCAAAACATTGGGATTGCGGAAATAGAAATAACCGGTGATTTAGAGCTGGGGCGTAATCCTGATGACAACTGGGACATTAAGCAGTTCAGTGCTGTCAGTACCGGGCAGAATTTGAGCTGGGAATTACCCGGCGGAATTAAAGTCCAAAAAGCAGGTGTGAATATCTTCTTTGAAAATATGGAATTTAGTGCATCCTTGCACGGGCAGCTGGATCTTGGAAACGGTCAGACCGTGCAAATGGAGGCGGGATTGCTTTTTCCGGATATTAACGACCCGGAAAATATTCAAATCGACACCTTGCTTGAAGTTGGCGACCTCAACTTTTTCAATCAGCTGTACCTTTTCAAAGCTCAATTAAGCCTGAAAGTATCCACCCGACCTTTAACCGGAAGCATTGAAATCATTGATGGTTCCGGCGGATTTATGGCGGTGGGCGACCTGGATCAACACCCGGGACTATCGGATTTTCACCTGGCGGTCGATCTGCTTCATACGGTTTTTGAATTCAACACCAACGGGTTTGAACTGCAATTGAAGGCTGGAAAGTTTCTGCTTCCGAAATTTTTCAACCACGGCGGAAACGAACGGGCTTCAGCCAGGATCGGCAGTCAGCCGATAAGCCTGGTAAATGAAAATGATACATTGGCTTTCCATGCCTCCATTGTTTTGGAGAATATCGGCGTAAACTTGTCTGAAAACGGTGCCCCCGGCTTTGCCGGACTTTTGGAAACGGCTTTTCTAAGCCTCAACAGCAGCGAACCGATCCCAAAAATTAAAGGAGCTAAAGGACAGATAACAATTCCGCTACCGGAGCAGGCACCCCTGCAGATTGCCTTCAATGAAGTGGATTGGGACCTTAGCGGATATCCCACCGGATCGGTCTATCTGGCTGAAGATATCCGTTTTTCGTTGGGAGGCGGCTTTGCCCTGAAACTTCTCGGAGGTATACAAAACGGTATCCAGACCGGGCTGACGATACACCGAATGACCAATTCTCTTCCACAGTTTATCCTGAACGGTGCTGTAGATCTCATCATTCCAATGGATATGCTTACCAGTGAAAATGGTGACCAGATTTATATCGGTTCGTCAGGTTCGATCAGCTGGAATACCGGCGAATTTCCGGTACCGACTCTGGATGCGCTGCGTATCGGCGGAAGTTTTCGTCTGGGTGGAACCAAAGGTATCAGGATTCAGGATGGAGAACTGACCGCCTCAGGTATCGCCCATATGTTGCACCCAAGCCAAGCACAACCGTTTCAACTGCTGCTCAGCGGAAAAATTTATCTGGGAGACAACGGCCCGGGAGCAGGCATTCAGGATGCCGGTTTTATCTTCACCGGAACCGATTTTCCGGAATTCGACTTTAAAGGGTTTTATGTCCGCCCCGGAGAAGAATTGCTGGGTGCAGCAGATCAGCTCCCGCTGAAAGTACGCGACCTGGAGGTGACTTTCATTGAGCCTGAGCCAATGCCCCAGCGTCTGAACCCGACAAATATCCGGGTTACCTTGAGTGCCGAATTGGAACTGCCTTTGCCTTCCGGCGGCAATCTTCTGGGAATGGTGGATGACATTTCCGTACACTTCAACGAACATGGCATGCCCATCCGAAAAGACGGCAGTTCCGGCATCGATATCGACGGTATCGGCATGGGTATCGACAGCTTTGAAGCCGGTGGAATCGTTCTAAATGGGGTAGTATATTTGGGCGGTCTGGATAATCCGGATGATCTCTTTTTCGCCGGTAAGGTCGGGGGTATGTTCAACGGTACAGGAGTGTCCGCTTTGCTGGCTCTGGATACCAAAGGTCCTCGGGGTCTTTGCCTGGATATCAGCGGCGGTTCAGCCGGAATTTCCCTTGCCTACGGCTTTATGCTCACGGGTGCCGAAGGTGGTGTGATCTTTCCAAACCTCGAAGGCCGGGTTAGCAATGCGGATCCTTGCGATATTCGAACCTATATCCAAATCAACAATGAAGGCCGGCCGGAAAGAACAGAGCAGCCTCCTGTCTTTAGGCAGGAGATTCCCGAAGATGAAAAAGTGATCGGACAACCTTCCCCTGAACCGGAAAATCCGGAGTTTGACTGTCCCCAGGGCCTGTGTCCGCCTCCTGCCGTCAGTATCATTTCTCAACCCCATCCGGATCGGAAAAAATATCCTGATCGGGTGATTTTGAAATTGACTTGCATCGATGAACCCATGCTCAATCAAATGGGGATCACACCGGCTTTTTTTTCGCAATTGGGACTCACGACACCCGATGCGATCGCAGAGGCTGTTGCCGGTAACCTGTTCCATCTGATCGTGCAGGGTTTCCCTGACCCGGCAACCCTTCCCTTGCCGCCGGACACTAAAAGCCAGGTAGCAGGTCTTTCGGAAAAACTGAAAGCAGATGCCCGCAATCTTTTGATTCAGGAGCTTTCCAAAGGGATTTCCCAGGCGTTAGGCAGCAATACATCGGTATACAATGCCGTGCGGGAATCGGCTTATGCCGGCATTCCCAGCCCGGAAACCACACTTAAGCTGACCGGCTCCTTTTCCTATGCCGGAGTTTCCGCCTTTTTGTCGGTCACCGGAGGTTTTTCCATCACTACAGTAATGATTCCACAGCCGGTGCCTTTGATCAGTACAGTGGGAATACTCGGTTCCATTAATCTGCTGGGAATCCCCATGGGAACGGCAAGGTTGTTTATGAACCTGACCGACCCCGGCGGTATCCCCCTTCTGCTGCCTACCATTTGCGGCGATCTGTATGCGGGAGTCGGTCCGGTTGAATTCGGGCAAATGCGGATGAAATTTGAGGCCGAGGGAATGGCTGAAGGGCTGGCCAATGCTGGATTGATTTTTGCCGAGCATTTAAGCGGACCTCTGATCCGTGAGCTTTTGAACATCTTTGCTGAGGAAATCCTCATTCATCCGGATTTCGATAGTAACCGACCCTCCAGCGCTTTTGCCCTTCTGAATTTCAACCAGCTCGTGGCCTTTGCAGGCGGTCTGATAAACCTTCCTCCGGAAAGGATCACACCGAACATTCAGTCCTGCCTGGTTCAACTGACCACCAATGCATGGAATAGTTTTGATCCGAAATTTTTGCTTTGCGGACAGGTTCAACCCAAAATTTTTGGTTTCAGCATAGGAAATGAACTGGTTTCGGCAAAAATCAATATCTCCAAAACCACATTTGAAGCCCAGTTCGGTTTTTCACCCTCCTATATCCTCAGCTACTTTTTTGGAAATATTTTCCCGTCCGCGGATAAAGCTTCTGTGGGGATGGCTTTCCAACTTCCTGATCCGGTGGATCTTGTGAATAAAATGCTCAACACCGATACCGGATCGCTTGAGCAAATGACAAGCTACCTGCAGGATGGTTTTGAACATGTACTGAAAAATGCCGTCTATACCGTCGAATATGAATTGATTCCCCTTGGATTGAAAATGGCCGATGCCGAAGGTCGCCTGATCATGCCGGATCTGATCAATCACCCGGCAAGACCCGTCAGCAAATGGAAAAGGCCCGAAGACCGGACCGACAAAATTTATCTGTCTCGACTGCAATTATTGTTGCGGGCACTGGAAGTCAACGTACTGGCCAATCCGCTTTGGAAAGGCACTGCATCAGATCTAAACCTATTGACCTCCAATGCGACCCTTGGCCTGAACATGATGGATTATTTTCCCCACGGCGGTTTTCTGGGCGCGGCCAAACTGAGTTTTCCTTTAGTGCTTCTGGATGGTATCCCACCCGGCTTAATGGCCGAGGCTTTCACCCAAGATTCCGATTTCATGGGGCGATTTGATGCCGCTAAAACCATTATCGAAAACTATATTCTCAAAACCGAAGACATAGGCCAATTGGGATTTTACGTTCCTTTTCCCAATCCACCATCCTTTACCGTTGATGGACACGAGCCAACACCCGTGCAGATCGTCAAAAAAATGCAGGAAGAAGCCCTGGATTGGTCGGATATTCAGGCCGGACCCTTGCTATCGGCGGAGCAGGCATTTTTTGAAGGCCGGATTCGTAATGCGCGCGTTTTGGGCGTTCCGGTTTTCGAAGCTAAGGTACTTGCATACGGACCGGACCCGGTGACTCGAAAACCCGGCCGGTTGGAGGTAAACGCGAAAATACCACCCAACTCATGGCTGAAACAGTTTGTGGAACAGGCTCACTTGCAATTTACACTGACCGGGCCTCCAGCAAGGCCGGTTGACGAATATTTCCGGGAACTGCTGGCACTGATGCAATCCTATCAGCATCATTCCGGGCGGTATTCTGAAGTTTCCGCAATAGTGGAAAGCTTTCAGAATGCAATCACTGAAAACCTTCCCCAATTAATTCTGGAAACCCGGGCGGATCGCATGCGCATACCGGCTGCGCTGGCCTCTTTTTTCAAGGTTCAGGCTGATACCTCCCTGTTGATTAAAGCCTACAGTCCTTTTTACAATCCCAATGCAACAGGAAGCGGCCTGGATGCCCAATTGCAGCGAAATGGAGGAATCTCTTTTTCTTTCAATGGCCGTTTTGGTGTGACTGGTATTTTCGAAATCGATATACCCAATGTGCAATTGGCCTTGATCCCTTTCGGCGATTCTTCAAAGATGCCGAAAGTTTTGGGTGAATTTACGGCCGACCGGATCGATGTTCCTTTTGGACTTCCCGGTTTTGAAAAAGGACGGATCCACTTTAACAGTGCGCCCCAGAGGGGAGAACACCTGGTGGAAATCCAGGGGCAGTTCTCGCATATACCGATGGGCTTGATGACAATTGTGCCCTTGGCTGGAAACAACATTATCACCTCATTGGTGGTCAGCCATGCAAATCATCGTGGAAATTTCAACCTCACCCTTTCAGGCGTTAAAATTCAGGAGGCCGGGTTTATCCGGTCGGATCTGGCTTTAAATGGCGGTACTTTTAATCAACCGTTTACCATCAGTTCCAACGCGGTTTGGAATGCCACGGCAACAGGAAAAAGAGTATCGATTTTTGTCGGACGAACCGAGGCACTGCAGATGTTATCCGGTAACGCACTCAGCGGTTCCGTCGCAGGGAAAGGGTTTTCCCACGTGGCGATAGCACTGGAGATTCCATTTAATGTTCAATTGACTGCTTTTCCCAATCACGTTCTCCTTCACCGGAGCCTGATTCTACCCAACCGTGGAAGAGTCACACTATCACTTAACAGCAATGGCGAATTCTCTCTGGATGCGGAAACCACTCCTTTTGACTTTGGCCTGATCCGGGTCTCGGGTGTGAATAACCGGAACCTGGCAGTTCAACTTTCTCAAACCGGTTTCAGGTTGCTTTCCGGTGCTCAATTGCATATCAACGGCCTGACCCAAACGCCTTACAACCTTAACCAAATGACAATCCGTACCGATACCTCTTTTGCCGTCGAAGCAACCGGCGGAAAAATTGGCATGGACCAATTTTTTGAAATATCCGGAGGAAAACTTTCGGTCAGCCGAAGCGGAAACGTCTCTTCCATATTGGTGGAAAGCTCTGCTTTTTATCTGTTTCCGGACACCATTTTCAGCAACAAAATGGCTATTGGGAATTTTTCCATCGACTCCGACGGCTATTTTTCGATCGATTCCAACCATCAAAGCCTTAAACTGCCGGGCTTGCTGGATGCCAAAGGCCGTTTACTGTTTACCGGAAATCGTACAGGGTTCAGCGGAAAACTCGAGAATGCATCCGTGAAGTTGATACCCTTGAATTTGAGTCTGAATGGAAATATGGTGATCAGCAGAAAAACCATCCAGGCTGGTTTTGATTCAAAGGTTTATCATGTGAGTGGATTGATTGAAATCAGCCCGGCCTCATGGCATATGGATTGGCAAAGGCAAGACAGTTTCACTCTCAAAGCAGTCAACCCGTCTCTGAAAATTTTAAACATCAGCTTGATCCCTGAAAGCCAGATAGTCTTTCATGCTCATAACGACAGCAGTTTTTCCCTGGGATTTTCCACCAGTTCAAATTTGAACATCATACCCGGTTTATTGGAGATCGGACCGGCTTTGGCAACCCTCACCAAGTCGAAAACTCCCGTTTACGACCTGATCATGAAGGCCCAGATCAAAGCCTTGAAAAATCCGGTCAGCGGTCAGTGGATATTGAGCCACAGTGCGGATGTTCGGTTGTCCAACGGTAATTTTAAGGAAGAAATCACGGCTCTTCGCAATAAAACCTTTGTTGATGTCGGCATGGCTAGTATCTATTCCAACACCAGCAGCCGGACCTATTTCGGCCGAAACGGCAATGCATATTATTTCGAATTCAGCAATTTGAAATTCAGAGTATTGGGGTTGGAAAACGATGTATCAGGAACCTGCAACTTTTCCGGCAGCCTGAACCTTCAATGGAGTACTACCGGGCAATTGCATTTGGGGCCTTTCCGTCTGCCCGGCCGAAAAGCTGAAGTATCCATGAATTTGAAAAGCCAGGGCTTCAACCTGAAAATTCCATCCGGTCTGTTACAAGCGCCGGATGTGACCGGGTTTCCATCCCGAGGAATCAACATTCCCGAAATCACCATCGGTGCCGACGGTGATTTTGTGACCAATCTGAACGCCTTTACTTTCAATGGCATCAGCATGAGTACCACCGGCAGTAACAACACCATCAAACTTTACGGCAAAGAGAGGATAATCAGGATCAGAAACAAAAAAAGCCTCTGGGGAGCCAATGCCGACTTGAGCCTGGACATCCGATCCAACGGATCGGTGATCGGGTCGGTCAGCGGTAATTTTACCCTGAGCGACATTACGGTGGGGGCGGTAAACTTTCCAACGATCCAAACAGGTTCGGCGACTTTGACCTACAGCAGCTCCCGAAACGATTATCAGTTTCAGACATCTTTTATCCTGAACCATGTATCCGGTAAGAAAAAAACCACGACCACCACTACAAAAAATGTTTTTGACGTGGTGGCAGGCATATGGAAAACCGTGACCGAAACTGTAGTCAACTGGGTCAATCAGACTTTTAAAATCCGTGTAACACTGAAATACGGATCTGCCGGAGCCCAGGCAGAGGTTCAAATTTTATGACAAACGCATCAAACCTTTTTTAAAAAAGAGGCATTTCTGTGGGAGGCCTTTAAGTTTTCATCATTTCATCAAGGAACCTGTCTTAATACCTTAAAAAGGAGATCATCATGAATCAAAATTTTAAATACAATCGACTCTCAAGGGATCATGCAGCATGCCTGCTCGTGGACCATCAGTCAGGCCTGATTTCATTGGTGCAGGACTTTTCCCCCGGTGAATTCAAGAACAACGTGCTCGCATTGGCAGCCAGTGCAAAATATTTTAAACTTCCGACCATCCTTACCACCAGTTTCGAAAATGGCCCCAACGGTCCGCTGGTACCTGAACTTAAAGAAATGTTTGCCGGTTCACCCTATATTGCACGTCCAGGCAATATCAATGCGTGGGATAATGAAGAGTTTGTCCGGGAAGTCGAAAAAACCGGTCGAAAACAACTCATTATCGCCGGTGTGGTGACCGAGGTGTGCGTGGCATTTCCAGCCCTTTCCGCTATTGAAGCGGGCTATGAAGTGTTTGTTGTCACGGATGCTTCAGGAACCTTCAATGAGGTCACACGTCACAGTGCCTGGGCACGCATGGCAGCAGCCGGAGTTCAACTGATGGGTTGGTTTGCTGTTGCATGTGAGCTGCACCGCGACTGGCGAAACGACATCGAGGGACTGGGTGCGCTCTTTTCAAATCATATTCCGAATTACAGGAACCTGATTACCAGTTATTTCGCCCAAGAACATTAATCGCTAACGGAGCTTTTCCTGACAGGTGATTTTTCAGGTGAAACAGAGAGGGAAGTTAAAATGGGAAAAAAAAATCGCAGACAAGAGCCTGTATTTAATCTAAAAACGCCCCTTCTGTTTGCTCACAGAGGAGGGGTACTGGAAGTTCCCGAAAGCACTGTTAAAGCATTCACCCATGCTTTGATAATTGCCGGAGCAGATATTCTCGAACTCGATGTTCAGTTGACCAGGGATGGAAATTTCGTTGTATGGCACGGGCCGGACCTGGATAATGTGCGAATTGAAGGTCGGGACAACCGCCCCTCCAAAAGGCCTCTGAATCGGAAAGATATCGGTCATTTTGACTGGAAAGAACTGGAACAAAAGGCATGGGTTGCCGATCCGGAGGTAAAACTCCTTGACCGTGACAAAATCGATTTATCCAATGTTCCAATGGATAACAACCGTCACCTTCTGTCGCTTTCCGAATTTCTAGAAAAATTTCCGGATATTCCGCTCAATATCGAAATGAAAAAAACCTTCAGAAAAAAAATTAACAATACGGACAGAAAAGGGCTAAGCGACAATATCAGGGCGTTCAGTGACATTTTAAAAAGTGATCCCGGCAGACGGACCATTGTGATGGTAAGCGCCAGTCATGATATTATCAAAGAATTTCGAAAGGTAAATGGGGAAAAATATCCGACAGGTCTTTCCATTTTTGAACAATTCCTGTTTCAGATTTTCCCACGGGATATGAAAAATCGTGCATTGGAAACCTCCTACCATCCATTATTATCCTCCAAAAGACTTGTCGAAAAAGTCAGAAAATCAGGCGGCTCAACCTTTGTTTTTCTTACTGGATTCGGACCGTTATTGCCTTCCAAAGACAAAAGCCCCGATAAAAAGGAAATTTTTGCTTTGATGGACCGTGGTGTCGACGGAATCATGACGGACCGACCCCGTCTTTTAAGACAGATTATGGATGAATGGATCAAAACCTCAGAAAAACCAACACGGCTTGAGTTGCAAACGGATAAATGAAAAGATTAGCCTGAAACCTTTTGGAAGTTCTTCAGGTATTGTAAAAAGGGGGCATAAAATGAATACGGAACATTTTACCCAAAACGAGGAAGTTCAAAAAATAATCGCCGACCTTAAAAAGGTTGTCTCGGAAAAACCATTATCCGATGTTATTGATGAAAAAGGAAACCAATATATTGATCTGGTTCAGGAAGGCGGGGGCGTCCTGGGTATTGCACTGCTGGGATATACTTATGTGCTTGAACAGCTTGGCATCAGGTTTTTCAGCCTGGCAGGCACATCCGCCGGAGCGATCAATACGTTATTGCTGGCTGCCTGCGATACGGTCGACAGACCCAAGTCCGAAAAAATCATTAAACTGATCGCCAATAAAAATCTTTATGATTTTGTCGACGGGCCTTTCTTTGTTCGGTTTTTTCTGAAAACCATCAAAATCGAATCAAAGGGCAAACTTTCAATTAAACAAATTATTTTCGCCACCCTGAAACTATTTGGTAATCTTTTTTTCATTGCTCCTCTCATCGTGTATGTCCTGGTCAGGAAAGGATTAAACCGTGGTACCAATTTCAGAGATTGGATATCGGAAATTCTTAAACAAAACCGGATTGAATCGACCAAAGATCTTTTAGACCGCAGACAAAAACCCGAAGGATTATCGATAAGGCCAGGGGTGGACAGGATCGCTGATGATCTTGAGCCCAAGTTAAAAATCATTGCAGCTGAAATCACAACGGAAACAAGAGTCATTTTTCCAGAAATGAACCATTTGTTCTGGGATGATCCGGACACTGTCAACCCAGCCGATTACCTTCGGGCTTCCATGTCTATTCCGATTTTTTTTCATCCATTTAAAGTCATGATCGGATCCAGGGTAAGAAAACAAGACTGGAAAAACGTGGTAAAATATAAAGGTGAACTGCCTTCTGTTGCATGCTTTGTTGATGGCGGGGTATTATCCAATTTTCCCATTGATGTATTTCATAAAAATAACGTGGTACCGCGTCTTCCCACATTCGGTGTAAAACTTGGTGATGACCGGCACCAGGTAAGCAAAATCGGAACACTAACAAAATATTTATTGGCCATTTTTAACAGCGCCAGACACGTACTCGATTACCAGTTTCTTTTAACCAACGATGATTATGAACATCTGATCCAAAAAATCGATATCGGAGCACATAACTGGCTGAATTTTTCAATCAGTGATGAAGACAAACTGGACTTGTTTATAAGAGGTGCAAAAGCGGCCGATGAATTTATCAGAAAGTTTAATTGGGAAGAATATAAAAAGATCAGGGAAGGCTTGATCAGGAACTTTTGACTGAATGTAATCTGATTTTCGCATTGCTATCTTGACATTTATCAGATTTTTAATTAGAGATCAAAAAATGAATCTTATTTTTTAATCGAAAGCGGTCTTGAATCGGTATCTGATCATAAGGGCTGTTTAATACAGAGCTGGATGTAAACTTAAACCTATTTTGGTTCGAAAGCGACTACTCAGAAATTCATGGGAAAACTTTTAACGCTCCGCAAAAGTCTCGTCCGCCTGTTGGCATATCCAAATAACAGGCCTTTTTTTTCTCCAACCCGCAACCCCAAAGAACCGGTGAGTGTATCAAAATTACCCGATTTTTCTTATGATACACCTCCTCATTTTCAACACAATGATCAGCAGGCAACTTCATTTGTTCCTCCCCCAGGAACCAACCAGAAAGCCGGCGACCATTTTCTTCCCAATGATGAATCGTTACATCTTTTAAATGCATACCTCATCTCTCACGAGAATTTTCAGGAAGACATTGAAAAACTGAAAAAAATTCTTGAAATGGATGAAATCATTTTTGAGATTGGATGTGGAAGCGGGGAAGCAGCCTATGAAATTGCAACAAAAAATCACCGGATAGGTGTAATTGCTATCGACAAGTACGATTGGGCTGTACCGGTTCAAGCCGGGTCTCATTATCAGAAAGTAGCTGTTGCCTGGAGAGAAAAACAATTAAGAATTCAACAATTTCTCCCTGACAACTTAGTGGTATTGAGAGCGGAAGCCGACTTAATTCGTTTTTTCCCCGACCATTGCATTGACTCGGTATTAATGCTCAATCCTGAACCCAAAGTCTGCGAAGATTTTTTGAAATTTATCAGTGAAAATTCCTGGTACCAAAAAATCAAACCCGGGCCCAGGCAGATTTTGGTAGTGCCCTTTTCCAGAGAGATGGGAGTGACCGCCTGCAGTGGTTTTGAATGCAGCTACACCGAAGAGCGTCCTGGGGAACTGAGTTTTTTAAAGGTTGGTCGTTTTCAATTCAGGCGAGGGGAAAAAAGTCATTGGGGGTTGGATTTAACCCGCGCTTCGGCTTATTCCAGAAATTCCACACAAAATGAAGTCTACATTTACGGTGATCAATTTCAGGATCAACCCTTATCGAACTGGCATAAAGCGATCAGGAAGATATTTTGATACCCCTGTTTCGACTTCAACCGCATTGGTTTACCTGACCGTACAAAGTTCTCCGTCATGCCGGACTTGATCCGGCATCCAGAGAAAACAGCTTCTTTAATCCACCTGGATAGCGCTGCGCTTCACTTTGTGCCCGGCTCCCGGTTCAAGTCCGGGGCAGGCTTTGCCGGAATGACGATACAACAAAATCGATACTGATTAATTCCAGATAGTTAGTGCTTGAACGAAAACTCCCCTCCCAGCGGGAGGGGCGGGGGGAGGGAAAGATAACCCATTGATATAATTAGCCCCCACCCTGACCCTCCCCCGCTGAGGGAGGGAATAATTGACTTTTCGTTCACGCACTATTTATAAAAGCTTAAGATTGTCAAGTGTTTAACAAGAATTGAAATATTTTTTTCAAAAGAACTTATTTGTCAGAGAGGCACATTTCCCTGATCATCTGACAAACAGACATTGCAGTTCAATTCACAAGCCCTGCAATATTTGATTATGAAATCCGCAAAAAACAGAGTACCCGTATCTTTTGAAACGGTACTCTCCTTTTCATCCTGTTCCATTTGTTTCATACAGAGCAACCGATCATAATTGCCGCTTTCAAAAGCTTTCTGGGGACAGGCTTGAATGCAGGGAGCCTTACAGTCTTTGCATGGATCAAAACTTTCATCATTCGGAGTCTGCTCTAAGAGCGTATTGACAAATAACGCCCGAAGCCTGACTCTGGGACCATTTGCAGGAGTAATCAGCAAGTTGTTTTTGCCGATTACCCCCAATCCTGCACACACGGCACAATCCTTCAGAAATATCCCACCCTTATGGATATAATAGGGTACATCGTTTGCCGTAATTCCATATTTTTTCCTTAACCATCTTTTTAACTGCCTGGTGATGGCAATCAACTGACGATTTCCAGGAGTTCCATGATTTCCATCCCACCAATCGAGTGAAGGTTCGGTGGATTCGTGTTTTAAAGCCAATATCACCACTGATTTTGCCTGAGAGGGCCATCGCACATGGTTTGATTTTTGGTGAGAAGGTGAATTTCGAATTGAATCTACACTTGTTATTGCGGCTAGGGATGCTCCAAGGGATAATGCTTTTCTGATAATCATCTCCGAGAGATTTTGCCTTTTCTGGGATAACAACACAAGCAATTCTCCTGATTTTGTCCTCAAAGCTTTCCTGGGAATTTTCGATTACAATTTCAGCAGGTCGAGAAAAAATTAAAGCCCATGCACCCCAAAATTTTCTTCTGGGATTGCATGGGCTTATTTGTCTTTCTTATGAGTCGTTGGATTTACTATCCATATTTATTCGTTTCAAATCATTTTCAAACGTCAACCACGGCACAGATTTGAGCAAAAATCTGGTCATTGTCAAAGCCTTGCAGGTGAATGGCACCGCTACGGCAAGAAGCAACGCACAGACCACACCCCTTGCAAAGAACAGGGTTGATTTTTGCCTTCCCTGCGAAGGGTCCTTCTTCGGCAAAATAAGGTGCCGAATAAGGGCAAATCGCCACACAAACACCGCAGGAACTGCAAATGGCTGAATCTGTTTTAGCCACATTGCCACTGGTATGAATGGTTTTTTGTGCAAGCAAGGTAATGGCTCGGGATGCAGCAGCCTGTCCCTGGGCAATGGCTTCATCAATCGGTTTGGGATAATGTGCAAGACCACAAAGAAACACACCATCTGTCGCAAATTCCGACGGGCCCAATTTGGCATGTTTTTCAACAAAAAATCCATCTTCATTTAGCGGGACTTTGAAAAATTGGGCGAGTTGTTCATCCTTATAAGGCACAATTGCCGTTGCCAGTGTCAAAAGGTCGGCTTCGATTTCTACGGGACGACCAAGAATATGATCGGTCACCGAAACCAAAATTTTGCCGTCCTTTCGCTCAACCTTAGGTTTGTTATTCAGTGAAAAACGGATAAAAATAACCCCGGCCTCTCTGGCCTTTTGGTATACATACTCCTTTTCACCGTAAGTACGGATATCCCGATAAAGAATAAAAACATTCATATCAGGATTCAACTTTTTGAGTTCCAGGGCATTATCGATTGAATGGGTGCAACACACGCGAGAACAGTAGGGACGATCAGGTTCCCTGGATCCCACACATTGGATAAACACCGCACTGTTAATTTTTTTCAACGATGAATCATGGTCTATCAGCTTGCGATCCAGTTCCAGGCTGGTCAATATCCGCTCATCTTCGCCGTACAGGTATTCCTTTGTTTTTAGAGGTGCCGCACCGGTGGCGATAATGGTGACCCCATGTTCAAGTTTTTCCTCGTTTCCCTCGCAGGTCAGCGTGGAGATAAAATTACCGACGAATCCTTCAACATTAACAAGGTTCGTATTTTTGTGAATATGAATATTTGGATGCTGTTCAACCTCCTTGATTAAGGTTGCAAGCTCATTCTGGATATCTTCACCTTTGATGGTGCGATACAAATTGATTGCCTGACCTCCCAATTGGGCATCCCTCTCGATAATGTGAGATTCATATCCCTGGTCGGCAAGAATTTTTGCGGTACTCATCCCGGTGATTCCACCGCCGATGACCATAGCGCGTTGGTTGACCTTCAGCTCCGCTTCATCCAGAGGTTGCATCAGGGCTACCTTGGAAACAGCCATTCTGACCAGGTCTTTCGCCTTTTGGGTGGCAAGCTCCGGATTGTTTTTGTGCACCCATGAGTCATGGTTGCGTATATTGGCCATTTCGAACAGGTATTTATTCAAACCAGCATTAACCAGGGTTTCCTGAAAAAGAGGTTCGTGGGTTTTGGGCGTACAGGCCGCAACTACAACACGATTTAATTTTTTACTTTTAATAATCTGGGCCATGCTGTCCTGTGTATCCTGAGAGCAGGAATACAGATTATCGGATACGTATTCCACATAAGGCAGGGTGGCAGCATAATCTCTTACCGCCGGTACATTCACGGTACCGGCTATATTGATACCGCATCTGCAGACAAACACACCGATTCTGGGACGTTCGCCTCTGATATCCACTTGAGGAATAGTTTCCTTTTCTTTTGTCTGAGTATTGCGCGCAACACTCAGCATGGCACCGGAAACACCGGCGGCGGCACTTGAATCCACAACCGACTGGGGAATATCCTTAGGGCCCTGGAATGCGCCACATACAAATATACCTTCCTTTGAGGTGGCCACAGGATTGAATGTGGAAGTCTTGGCAAATTTACCCTCGGTAAGGTCGATTCCCAATTTATTAGCCATGGCAACCACTTCAGGAGAAATCTCCAGACCGATTGAGAGAACTATCAGGTCAAATGTTTCGACTTGCACGTCACCCGAATCACTGACGTACCGAACTTCAAGATCATCTGTTCCCGGAACCGGGGTAACGGAATGGACCCGGCTTCTCAAAAACCGGATTCCTTTATCCTGTGCCGTATTGTAAAACCGTTCGAAATCTTTTCCATGAGTCCGCATATCCATGAAAAAAACGGCACAATCCAGGTCGTAACTCGCATGCTCTTTGGCAATGACAGCTTCCTTGATGGCATACATACAGCAGACCGAAGAACAGTAGGCATTATCGCAACGATTCATATCGCGGGAACCAACACATTGGAACCAAGCAATTTTTTTCGGTTCCTTGTGATCGGACAAACGAACGAGGTGTCCTGCGGTTGGGCCGGATGCAGAAAGGACACGCTCAAATTCCATGGCTGTCATGACATTGGGATGGTGAGCATAGCTGTAATTATCGAATTTTGAAGGATCAAAGGGTTTGAAACCTGGAGCCAGGATAATCGAGCCTACATTCAATTCAACCGTTTCATCCTGCATGCTATGATCAATGGCATCAACACCGCAGAATTCCACACAGACCTTACATCCACCGGTTTTAAAATGAACACAAGCATCCCGGTCGATAGCCGGTATATTGGGCACAGCCTGGGCATATGGGACATAGACAGGTTTTCTCCCTTTCAGGCCCACTTCATATTCCGATGGAATGAGTCGAACATTGCTTTTCCTGGTTATCTGTTCCTTTATCTTGTCCAGGGTAATATGGCCGGTGGGGCACACAAATGCACAGGCACCGCATGCGATGCAGGCATCTGTTTGCAGGTGAAAGGGCGTATCAACTTTCATTTCAACACCCCTGCCGGTCAAAGAAATGGCACTGTTTCCCATCCGCTCACACATCCGGACACACAAACCGCAAAGGATACAGTCATCATCCTCGGTTTTAAAGCGTGGTTTTTCAATTCCATATTTTTCGGCCAGTTTTTGCAGCAAAGGAACTTCGGGGCAACGGGCCAACAGTAGTTCCACAATCAGTTTGCGACCCTGGTGAACACCTTCCGAATCGGTCCTGACTTCCATGCCTTCCCATATGGGATAATTACATGCGGTAACGTATCGGGATCGGCGGCCGTCGAACAGTTCTACACTACAAATCCGGCACATACCGGCCGGTTCAAGCGCCTTATGATGGCAAAGTGTGGGGATTTCCACACCATGACGTTCCGCGACCTGAAGGATAAATTCCCCTTCTTCCCCTTGTACTGATTTTCCATTGAGCTTAAATGTAACCATAACTGTTATCCCTTATCATTAGCGGATTGCAATTGCATTAAATTTACAGGCATCGTAACAGATACCGCATTTTATGCATTTTGCCTGATCCAAGTGATGCAATTTTTTCTTTTCACCTGTGATGGCATCCTGAGGACATTTTCGGGCACAAACCTGACAGCCCGTGCAGGTCTCTTCGTCAATTTCATAATGAAAGAGCGCCTTACATACACCTGCGGGGCATTTTTTATCCCGAATGTGGGATTCATATTCCTCCCTGAAATAATGGATGGTGGTCACAACAGGATTCGGAGCTGAAGTGCCCAATCCGCACAAAGAAAATTTTTGTACCATATCCCCGAGTTCTTCGAGCAGCTCGATGTCACCTTCTTTCCCTGCCCCAGCACAAATACGTGTCAGGATATTGAGCATCTGTTTGATACCCTCCCGGCAGGGATTACACTGGCCACAGGATTCTTCATTGAGAAAATCAAGAAAATACCGAGCCACATCCACCATACAGGTATCTTGATCCATGACGATCATACCACCTGAGCCCATGATAGAACCGACCTCAGCCAGTTTTTGGTAATCGACCGGCAGGTTCAGGTACTGTTCAGGAATACATCCTCCCGAGGGCCCACCGGTTTGGATCGCTTTAAATTTTTTCTTTTTGGGAACCCCTCCACCGATATCAAAAGCGATTTCTTTCAGGGAAATCCCCATAGGGACTTCCACAAGACCGGTGTTTTTAATTTTTCCACAAAGGCTGAATACTTTGGTTCCCTTGCTGTGGTCGGTTCCCATGGCAGCATACCATTTGGCACCTTTCAGCATGATCGCAGGAACATTGGCGTAGGTCTCCACATTATTCAAATTGGAAGGCCCGTCACGAAATCCCTTTTCTACGGTGTGCACATATTTTGCTCGCGGACGACCGACTTTTCCTTCCAATGAAGCCATCAATGCTGTTGACTCCCCACAGACAAATGCCCCGGCACCAGTTGATATTTTAATATTAAAACTAAAATCGGTACCGGCTATGTTGTCTCCAAGCAGACCGTAGGAACTTGCCTGTTTGATGGCCGTGATCAGTCGTTTGACAGCCAGAGGATATTCATTGCGGACATAGATGAACCCCTGGCTAGATCCGATGGCATAGGCTGCGATAAGCATTCCTTCAAGCACGCTGTGGGGATCACCTTCCAAAATGCTTCGATCCATGTATGCGCCGGGATCGCCTTCATCAGCATTACAAATAATATAGCGTTCTCCATGATGTTTTGCACAGGTAGCCCACTTGATCCCTGTAGGAAATCCCCCGCCACCTCTTCCTCTTAATCCGGACTCCTTGATGGTATTGATAATGTTTTTGGGTTTTTCACTGTTTAACGCATTGATAAAAGCCAAATAGCCCTTTTTGGCAATATATTCTTCGATTGAATCCGGATCGATATAACCACAATTTCGCAACGCCACTTTCACCTGATTTTTATAAAACGGTACATCTTCCAGAAACGGGATACCTTCAAAAGGTTCAACCTTGCTCAGGGGATTTTTGATATCATCTTCGAGCAAACAGCGTGGATCTCTCATCTGACCCAAAATCCACTTTTTTTTCGATAGTCCGTTTTTATAATCTTCAATGGCATCGAGAATTTTATCCTGGGTAATATTTTTATACATCACCCGGGGTTTTCCGTCGCTGAGGATTTCAACCAGCGGTTCAACCTCACAGAACCCGATACATCCGGTCTGACGGATTTCCATGGTAGTATCACCCTGGAAAGTTTCAATGGCTTTTTCATAGGAAGCCTGAGCCCCGGCGGCTATTCCACAGGATGCCATCCCGATATTCACTTTAATCGTTTTAGGATGATACAGGTTCTGGGTGTATTCCTGACCTATCCGTATTAAGTCTTTTGCAGACTGAATTTTCATGGTACGTGCCTCATTAAATTGATCTTATTCGTATTGAGCCAAGATTTTTTCAACTTCATCGGTGGAAATTCGGCCGTGCATATTTTCATTGATTTTCACAACAGGGCCTAAGCTGCAGCATCCGATACAGCGAACAGATTCCAATGTGAATCTCTTATCCTCAGTTGTTTCACCATCACAAATGTTAAGACTCTCCTGAATCCTTTCCCGGATTCTCTCCCCACCCCGGACATGGCAGGCGGTACCCAGGCAAATCGAAACAATGTTACGTCCTCGGGGCTCCAGACTGAATGTGCTGTAAAAGGTCGCCACCCCGTAAATCTGGCTGTAGGGAATGCCGATTTTAGTCGACAGATAGGTCAACGCCGGCCTGGGAAGGTAATTGTACTTTCGTTGAATGGCCTGCAGGATCATGATCAAATTTTCTTTATCATTGTTAAAATCATTTTCAATTGTGTTGTCGAGTTCCATGAAATCGACCTCTGCAGCTTGACCGCTTTCCATAGCAGTGGCTAAAGACATCAGCTCATCTCCCAAAAATATTCTAAAATGGTTTAATTATATTTTGATCAATAATTCTGTAACTCAAAACCGAACGGGTATTCTGGGTGGACATTACGCATGGGTTGAAAATCAACCAGAAGCTTGCTGAACAACAGGGCAGTTTTCCACGCATGCACCACACCCCGTACAACGATCGATATTAATTGTGCGGGCCTTTTTATTAATTTTCACCTTAAAATTACCGGGCTCACCCTCTACAGATTCCAAATCAGCATATGTGATCAACTCAATATTTAAATGCCGGCCGACCTCGACCAGTTTAGGTGAGATGATTCACATCGCACAATCATTGGTCGGAAACGTTTTGTCCAATTGCGACATGATCCCGCCAATGGAAGGCGATTTTTCAAGTAAATATACATAATAACCGGAATTGGCCAAATCGAGAGCTGACTGCATTCCGGCGATTCCTCCACCGACTACCAGTACGGACCCTATGACATCCTTCGCCATTTTTTCACTCTCCCAAAATCTGCAGAACCATCAGATAGAAAAATCTCATCGAACCTGCAAGTTTACAAATATGTTTTTTGGTATGTAAGTACCTGAGAATACTATAATCGCATCCTACATAAATCAAACCAAAGAAGTAGATTAAAGGGAAAATGATCAATTGTCAATAAAAGATAAAATTTTTATGGTGTAATTTACAAAAGAGGACCCAGTAACAAAATAAGGGCTCTTGCTTGTAAAAATAGTGACCATTAAAGAGGGATTTACTTTGGACTGAATCAGGAAGTGAATAATAGCCGGGTCTTGCGACCCGGCTACTTTAAAATGAATATCAGGCAGCCAATTTAAAGGCTTTGTCTGCGGCATTTCGGATTTCATCAGGTGTAAACGGCTTGGGCAAGTAATCAATGGCGCCGATTCTTGCAGCCTCCACAGCCGTGTCGATACTGGCATATCCGGTAATGATGATCACTTTTGCATCAGGTTGTTTCTCGGCAATGGCCTGGAGCAATTCCAAACCTTTTACCCCCGGTATCCTCAAATCCAGCAAAATGACCTGGTATGGGTGGCGGTTGATACTTTCAAGCGCTTCTGCTTTGGTGACTGCCTGGTCCACATGGTATCCTTCATTGGAAAGAATTTTACGAATATTGTTGTTGACCGCCACTTCATCATCAATAACCAATGTATTTTTGTAAGCCGGTTCTTTTGGAAGGTCCGGGTAATCCAAAACCTTTGCTTTTGCAGCCTGATTAGCCAGCTCAACTTTTTTCTTCCATTCCGCATAAGGTATGATCGAAATATCTTCCCTTCCAAGGTACTGAACATATTCGGGCCCGGTAGCTGCAGCAACTTCCTCATAATCAAAGGGCATATCAGGAGCAATCAGGCGGCTTGTATCCGTCTTAACCTTTTTGACCGCTTCTTTTTTGGCTTTGGCTTTCTGCGGACATTTGTTTTTAAGACCTGCTTTACAGGTTCCACCCATTTTTTTAAATATATCGCACTCCATTTCGCCGACTTCGCAGAAATATTCCGGCACACTGGGTGTTGAAATTTTTGTACTCGTTGTATCAGATCGTGTCAGGCTATCTGCATATACATCTCCCGTGTATTTTGCCACTTCTTCACGATCAAATGGAATATCCACATCGATGGTGCCCATCGATTTGGATGGGGCAATGGGCTTTTTCGTTTTTAGCGTTTCATACGGGAGAAAAGCAAAACCATCTCTGTCCAGGTATTGAACATATTCGGGTCCGGTAATCGATACAACCTCTTCATAATCAAATGGCTGATCAATACCGATAAGTTTATTGGCATCAAAAGCATCTGTTTTAGCAGCAGCTTTTTTTGCCTTGGCTTTTTTCTGTGGACATTTGTTTTTCAGCCCACCCTTGCAAGTTCCATCCAGCTTTTTGTAAATATCGCAGATCATATCACCCACAAGGCAATAGCCTTCCATTTTCTGAGGCTCCACTATCTCCACATCTGTCGTATCAGAACGAGTCAAATGATCCGCATAGGTCTCTCCCGTGTATTTTGCCACCTCATCCCGATCAAAGGGCATATCCACATCGATAATGTTCATCGTTTCTTTTTCAGCCTTTGAACTTTTGATTTCAACCAGTTCTCCGGCAAGGGCTTTTCTTACCGTTTCTCTCAGTTCACCAGGCGTGAAAGGCTTGGGAATATAGTCCAAAGCCCCCAGTCGGATCGCTTTCATCGCCGTATCGGTAGAGGCATAGGCGGTCATCATAATAGCCTTTGTCAGTGGCCACTCTTTTTTCACCAGCTTTAACAGCTCAAGCCCGTTCATTTCGGGCATAACAATATCCGATATCAACAGGGAGAAAGATTCTCTCGCCATTCGTTCGAGTGCTTCCTGAGCACTTTGGGCATGGACTACTTCGTATTTGCTTTTAGCCAGAATTTTTTCAACATTCTGACAAATGCCCATTTCATCGTCTACCACTATAATTTTATCTAAATTTTCCATTTTATCCCTCCCTTGTCTTTATTTATCTGTAAATTGATTATAATCTTTGTTTTGTTTTTCTCAGTGTGACTCTAAATTTTGCACAATACATGCCAGCGGCAAAATTAATCCATAACATGTTGATTATATTAGCTTATTAAATATGCTCGATTCAAACAAGACCCTCTTGAAACCGGATTGTACAAAATATGTATACACTTGATTTATATGCCGAAAAGCGGCTCTGGTTTCTCAACAACACCGGCAAATAAAGGTTTTAACTCAGGCGGGAGTGGAACCCTTTTTGAAAAAGCGGAATGTATAATAAATATATACACTGTATAATTTTAGGTTTGAACCGTGATGCCGTGCTTTTTCATGAGAGCATGAAAATTGGTCCTTTGCAAACCCGTTTTTTCAGCGGCTCGACTAACATTCCAGTCATGGGTTTCCAATGCTTTCAACAAAAATTTCTTTTCGATTTTTCGGACGGATTTTTCCCGAATTTCTTTTTTCATTTTTTTAAGTTCCTCGTTAGTTTCAGGGATATTAACAAGGATTTCATCAAGCCCGTTCTCATGATGCAACATGGGCAGATCTTTTAACGTAATCAGTTCCTGTTCGCACAAGATGACCGCACGCTCGATAACATTTTTTAATTGACGAACATTGCCGGGCCAGTCAAATGCCATGAGCCGTCTGGCCGCTCTTTCTTCAAACCCGGTAATTTTTTTTCCGGTAGTACGACTGTATTGTTCCAAAAAAAAATGAGCAATGGGCAGGATATCGGGTTCACGTTCCCTAAGAGCGGGCAAATTAATCGGGTAGACCACTATCCGATAATAAAAATCCTCACGAAATTTTCCCTGGGCAACCATTTCTTCCAGGTTTTGATTGGTCGCAAAAATCAGCCGAACATCCACTTTTTGAACGTTAGTGCCGCCAATGGGGATAAATTCCATGGTTTCAAGAAAACGCAAAAGTTTACCCTGCACTTCTAAATTCATATTGCTGATTTCATCAAGAAAAACAGTCCCTTTGTCACCAAGTTTGAAAATTCCGTCTTTATCTTTGAATGCGTTGGTGAAGGCCCCCTTCTTATAACCGAACAATTCGCTTTCCAGGAGATTCCCGGACAAGGTTCCGCAATCGACCGCAAAGAAGACATTGTCCTTTCGTCGGCTGTTGGCATGAACCGCCCTTGCAACAAGTTCCTTGCCGGTCCCGCTTTCTCCATATAACAACACGGTTGCATCGGTAGGAGCGACCTTCTGGATCATCTCAATGACTTTTTTAATTTTTGGGCTGCTGCCGATCAGTTGGTGGGAAATAGATTGCCGCGAAAGATTCGAATGCATCAGTTGACGGTTTTTAAGCTGAAGTTCCCTGTGGGCAAGGGCTTGATAGGTAACTGCGCGGAGTTCATGAGGTGTGAACGGTTTTGGAAGGTAATCGAATGCACCCATCTTCATTACTTCTACTGCGGAAGAAACACTGGCGTAACCGGTCATGACAACAACCACCGTATCCGTATAACGTTCCTTGATCTGTTTAAGTACCTCCATACCTCCGATACGGCTCATTTTCAAATCTGTGATAACGACATCGAAACGCTGCTCCGACATCATCTGAAGGGCATCGTATCCATTTGTTGCATAAGCCACTTCGAGATCTGCACCGGCCAATATTTTGACGCAGTTTTTACAAATTTCTGTTTCATCATCAATAACCAAGACATGCTGGATTTTTTCATCAGCCATGATTCGATTCCATATTCCGAGGCAATTGAATGGTAAATTGCGTGCCTTTTCCGGGAGTGCTGTTCACCATGATTTTGCCGCAGTGTTGTTCAATGATTCCAAGGGAAATTGAAAGGCCTAAACCAGTTCCATTTTCCCGGGTGGTAAAAAAGGGTTCAAAAATTGAATCAATATGTTCAGGTGGAATACCGATTCCCGTGTCACTGACAATCACTTCGACACTGTCTGTCTCAGGCCTGTATCGGCTTGTCAGCGTAACAGTCCCCCCGGCATTGGTTGCTTCGATGGCATTTAAAATAAGATTGATCAATGTCTGCTGGATTTGGTCGGCATCAATATTGACTTTTGGCAAATTTCTTTCAAGATCGGTTTGGACCGTAATATCGCCAAAAGCAGCCTGTTTTCGCGTCAGAATATAGCTCTCTTCGATAACATCATTCAAATCGCAGAATTTTTTGGTGCTTTTGTTTTGGCGGGCAAAGTCCAGAAGACTTTTGACAATTTTACGGCAGCGAAGAGCCTCATTGGAAATGATTTCCAATTCCTGGTATACGGGGGAATCTTTTGGAGTTTCTTCCTGCATAAGCATCGAGGATGTTAATATCGTCGTCAGCGGATTGTTGATCTCATGGGCGACACCGGCCGAGAGACGACCGATAGAAACCATTTTCTCCTGTTGCATCAAAGACTTTTGCAGGTTAATATCGCTGGTGATATCTTTTGAAATTTCAATGGCGCCAATGATTTTGCCGAATTCTTTAAGCGGGTAACATGAAATGGAATAATATCGTTCATTTTTATTTTTATCGAGATGGATGTGGGTGGCTCTGGATGGCCTGCCCGTTTCCAAAAGTTCATTCAGAGGGCATGGGTGCTGCTCTCCTGAACATTGTTCATTCTGATGATGGGTAATTTCATAACAATATTTGCCGATCACTTCGGAACGTACCAAACCGAGTTTGTCGAGAAAACTGTCATTCACATTGATGATTCTGTGATCAAGACCAAAAATCAGAACATCTTCCTCTATGAGTTCATTCATCACAATATCGCAAACAGCAGCAGTATTTAGAAGATTCTGTTTGATTTCTTTCTGAATCTGGTCCATTCTCGATATTTCCCAAAACAGCAACGCAGTCGCATGGGAAATCACCTGGACTTGATTTTTTTTCTTACGATGAATGTCATTGTAAACATCTATAATTCCAGTTAATTCAACAATAAGATCAATATCGTCACGATTTAAGATGTCATTGTAATCCATGGTGACATCAATTCCTATTTTCCGGGCTTGCTTAAAACCCGGAGCTTCGGGGTTTATATCGGCAACCGCAACGATTGCGGGATCAATTTCGTGGAACATGTGATTTTCAAGCAACCTGATCAACTGTTGACAGCGGGTTCCACCACCAATAACGGCTATTCTCATCAAATGCCTCCTTACGTGCGGAAATCATTGTTGTTAGACGACTTTAAATTCAAATTCGCAACAGAAAACCGGATCCATCCAATAATAATTGTATTAAATAAGATAATCTGATATCTGTCAAATTTTTGTTTGAAGCCAATGAAACGCTCATTTCAATACATATTCCGGTTTTGGATACCCCCATTGGGGTATATGGTTGCTATATTTATTTTGTCATCCCTGTCCAACCCCCGGATCAGCGATTCCACGCCAGATTATGTTCTTCATTCAACCGGATATTTTATACTGACTCTTCTGGTGATCAGGCTTTTGCTTGCTGAACAGCCAAGGATATTGCTGAAATTGGCCACCATCATCTCAGGATATAAAACCATCGACCAGAAGTTGCTTTTCTGGCATATTGCAAGCCTGTCGGGTGTGCTTATTGCCGTTACTTATGGAATCACCGATGAATTACATCAATATTTCACTCCCGGCCGTCATTGCAGCTTTAAAGACATACTGGCAAACTCATTCGGTGCACTAATGGCCTATGGTGTTGCGATGCTGGATTATCTGATTCTAACCAAAACCTCTTTTCAGAAAAAGTTGGCAACCCAGATGAAATGGCTGGGGGTGAATTCTTATATCCAATATGTGCCATGAAACCCTGAAACTATTGTTGTCGGATTTCCGTTTCAGAATTCATGGATTGGGACTGCAGGAATGATTGCTCATTTTAAAAAAACAAAAGGGGCCCTGGCAATGCAAAAGAAAAGGATTGCCTGCCAAAGCCCCTGGCTATTGAGGGAATCACAAGATTCAATTCCCTCGGGAAAGGGAGGGGGGAACCTTAAATAATATTACTCAGAAGTTGGTGGGGTAACCGCAATTAAATCCTTATTTATTTCGTAAGTCGTCTCCCCTATTCCGGTGACATTCATGATATCTTCCGGATTTTCAAAAGATCCAACTGTTTCTCTATAACTGATGATGGCTTCAGCTTTCTGGGGACCAATTTTTTGAAGCTGCATCAGTTCTTCCTTGCCGGCTGTGTTGATATTGATTTTCTGACCCTCATCAGCCTGAATCGACCCGCAAAGCGTTAGAGAAAAACAAATGGCGACAAAGAAAACAATTAACTTTTTCGAGATTTTTTTCATAATCAACTTCCTTTCTCTAAATTGAGGCAACGTACCGTTGAAATTTGAAAGTTCCACCCATCCCTGAAAAAGTAATTTGCTTCATGTGTCATAATTGCCCCTGTATGATTCCTGACCATATTTGGGCAGCCGATTTAAAATTAGCAATTATCATGCCAACTTTTTTACCATAAATTCCCTTATCCGATTGCCATCCATCTCTTTTACGCTGATATTGAATTGTCCGATAACAAACTCTTCTTTGACCTTGGGAATTCTTCCTATTTCATCAAGAATATATCCGGAAAAGGTATCATATTCCTTAGATTCAGGAATGTTCATTCGAATTTTTTTATTGATATCGTCTATGTGACACTTTCCTAAAACAATCCACTCATTGCTTTTTACTTTGACAATATGGGGTTCAACCTTATCGGTTTCATCGCAAATTTCACCAACTATTTCTTCAAGAACATCCTCAAGGGTGACCAAGCCGGCAACTCCTCCGTGCTCATCAACTACAATGGCCATATGGTCCTTACGTTCCTTGAATTGATGAAGTAACGTATCCAGTTTTTTATTTTCGGGTATAAAATAGGGTTGTCTCATGATACTTCTGATGCTAGGTTTCTTTTTGCCGGTTGCCACATGGGTAAAAAAGTCTTTAATGTTGAGAATCCCGATAATATTATCGATATTTTTTTCCATAACCGGAATTCTGGTAAATCCTGATTTGATAATGGCTTTAAGGGGAAGACCTTTATCGGCATCAATGACAAACATATCCGAACGAGGGGTCATGATTTCGGATGTGCTGGTGTTGTCGAACTCAAAAATATTGCGAATCAGCTCTTTTTCTTCCTGCTTGATCTGACCTTCCTCTTCACCAACTTCAACAATGGTGATTAATTCCTCTTCGGTTACTGTTGGTCGATCTTTAGCTTTTCCAAGCAATAGAGGTATAAAATCGAGTATTTTGATTAAGGGGAAAAAAATGATCGAAAGCCAGTATAGAGGAATTATAACGATTCTTGCAATCAGAAAATTGTTGCGGGTGGCAATCGATTTTGGGAAAATTTCACCAAAAATCAGAATAAGCAGAGTCATTATTCCGGTGGCGATTCCTACGGCATTGGATTGAAAAATTTCTATGGCAATGGAAGTGGCCATGGCTGATGAAGCAACATTGACAATGTTATTTCCGATTAAAATGGTAGAAAGAAGTCTGTGGGGATCATCTTTCATTTTCTTGATCAGTTTGTCGGTTCTTCCACCGCTCTTGGCTATATGTCGGGCTTTTACCCGGCTTATGGTAAATAATGCCGTTTCAGCAGAAGAGAAATATCCGGAAAGAAAAAGTAAAAAAATCAGCAGCAAAACCTGATAAGTCATTGAGCATTACCTTTAATCTTATATAATATCAGCATATTGAGAGAACACCCATTATCCTTTTTAGCCGGAACATATTGTTTTAATTCGTGAAGGCGAGGAAAGTGTCGGCAGGCATAAAATTTGAGATTTCGAAATTGTAAAAATGGATAAGAATCAGTTTTTTCGTAGCATAAAATATATTCGGCAATTTCACAGCATTCCGGCCTGGTGTTTGATTCGCAAAAGCCCGGGGCTGTTATGGAGATACATCAATGGTGAATGATACCCTGCCATTAAAAAAATCTTCTCGAGATCATCGAATAAAACCGGTCGGTCCGGCCACTTGAAATCTTTTTCCCGTTGTTTTAACCGTTCCCATTTCAAACCGGCTTCCGGAAATTTTTCAAAAACTTTCGTCTTAGCCGATTCACATAAAAACATTTCGCATACAATCGGTTTTAATTTCCAGAGGCATCCCTGGTCTCCCAAGTAAATACATTTAATTTCGCTTTTGTAATCCGTTGACACCGCCTCTTCAAGCCTATCCAGATCATGCTCGGAACAAACCAGTGCATTGATCACCATGTCTGCAAAAAAGGTGATAATCCCATCTCTTCCGCAACACATGCTTAAGCGGCTCTGATAACATTTTAAGTTACAGATTTGGCTGAAATATTGTACCTGAAAAGAATCGACCTCTCTTCGAAATGAAAAATACTCTGATGACTTTTGAAGGATATTCTCTTTTTGTTGGTTATTCAAATTTGACAAGTGTTTCCTGACTATAGCCAGTGATTGCGCTTGTTCTTTTTGATAGTCGTTCATGATGATTAAAACTTAAACAGAAATTTTGCCGCAGCAACTTCCGAGCCCAGGACAATGGGAGGCGTCTTTGGTGCCGTTATTTCCAAGGTATTCATCTATCGCTTTCTGAAGTGTTTTCACGGCAAGGCGGATACAATGCTGCTTCTGGTCAGGCAAATCTTCCAGCAGACGAAAAACATCCCGATCCGTAATTATTTTGGCCTCATCCAGAGTCTTTCCCTTGACAAGATCAACAGCAGCCATGGCCGCTGCAATCGCACCGGGGCAACCCAGCACCTGATATCGCACGTCCTGGATATGGCCGCTTTCATCAAGTTTAAAGAAGATTTTCATGGTATCCCCGCAATGACCGGTCAACTCGCTGACCTGATCGGCATTCTCCATGTTGCCCATGTACGGCCGCTCCAGATAATACCGGATCGCTTTGTCGGAATATCCTGAACCTGAAAGCATCTCATGAATGCTCTCAGCGTTATTGGAATCAGAAGATTGCTCCTTGTTCATCTTACCTCCGTTACCTACCATTTTATTTTCATTATCCATCCAGCTCCAATAATACAGCTGATCATTTTTATTGTTTCCCTTTTACATTAAAAACATATTTATATATTGATTCTAAACAAATGCGTCAAGATCTTCTTAATTTTTTTTCAATGTTCTCATAAATGGCTAAAAATACATTCTCCTTCAGGCCGGTTTTGTCCGGAACGAATGGATCATACTGTAAAATCAATCAGGTTAAATCAATACACATTGAAATCATTTCGCTTCAAGCACTTTAAGAAGAAACGTTAATGCAGCCGAAGCAAAAGCCTCCTTATTTTGAAACCGGTTTAAACCCGGAAAATAAAATCGTTTTCCCATAACATCCGTTTGCGTTGCCAAGCCGACACAAACCGTCCCAACCGGTTTTTCTTTAGTTCCACCTGAAGGCCCTGCGATGCCTGTAGTCGACAGGCCATATGTGGCCCCGGTTATTTTCAGGACGCCTTTTGCCATTTCTTTTGCAGTCTGCTCATGCACCGCCCCATATTTTTCCACTGTTTGCGGCAGTACTCCCAGAAGATTTATTTTAGATTCATTGGAATAAGTCACACCGGAAAATAGAAAATAGTCTGAACTTCCGGCCACATTTGTCAAGCGGTGAGCCACAAGCCCGCCCGTACAACTTTCCGCCAGTGAGATGGAAGCTTTTTGCCGCACTAAGTGTTTCCCGATCAAGGTTTCAATATCCGGATTCACCCATGTATCCGGAGTTTCACTCAATCTTTTTTCGATAAACCGATCAGCATTTTTCAATAGCCGGCTGAGTTTTTGAAAAATCATTTTTGACATCTCATTCATTGACTTTGCCTTTTCACCTGATGGATTTTGACAATTCGGGATGGGAAATCATTTGAAGATAATTGGCCCGTAAATATTCTTTCCATGTTTTTCACAATAGCCTGTGTAACTTTCTTTTATCTCATCCAAAGTCATCATATATGAGATCATTTTCCGGTCTGTCAACCACCAACACTTGATATTACAGGTTTCATTTAATCAAGAATATTTAATCCGTGCATCCAAATAAAATACTTGACAAAAAATCGATACATCGTTAAGTGTTTTCCATTATTGTTGAAGGTAAAATGAATTTGGACATGATATGAAATTAATCAATAAATCCGACAATCAGTGGTGGTGGCGAACTCAAACACTTGGGTTTGCCGACGGAATCTGACCAGACTGACTTCAACCAATTGACACTCAATACCGTGGGCAATAAAAATCCACGGTTTTTTCATTATAATAGGCTGTGGGTTTTAATCCCCACAGCCTTTTGTGTTTCAGCAAGAAAGGATCGGGATATGCGAATTCAGCAGTTTCCATCAAAGGAGCAGTTTATAACATTGGCCGCGGATGCAAATGTGATCCCCGTATGCATTGAAATTCTAGCGGATACTGAAACTCCCGTTAGTCTTTTAAAAAAGATTCAAAATCATCAGAAACAGGTATTTCTTCTGGAAAGTGTTGAGGGCGGCGAGCGATGGGGTCGTTACAGCTTTCTGGGAACTTCAGCCCGAAGCCATATTCGTGTCTAT
Source organism: uncultured Desulfobacteraceae bacterium (assembly GCA_964478625.1). Classification (GTDB taxonomy): domain Bacteria; phylum Desulfobacterota; class Desulfobacteria; order Desulfobacterales; family SKZT01; genus SKZT01. The sequence goes on along the minus strand of CAYZJH010000010.1, from coordinate 12,721 downwards.
GCCGATGTGGTGAAAATTACGGAAAATGACCAGGATACTGTTTACCCTCACGAAGGCAACCCGTTTGATGTAATCAAAAAAATGATGAATCGATACCATCCGGCGCAGCTTTCCGGGCTACCGCGTTTCTGGGGAGGACTGGTCGGATATCTGACCTATGAAACCGTCTCTTTTTTTGAACGGATTCCCCACCGGTGGCCAAAAGAAAAACCATTGGCGCACTTTATCATTCCAAATGAACTGGTCATTTTCGACAACATCCGCCACACCCTGACGGCTGTTCGGGTCGTATTTCCGGAAAATCGAAAAACCGCAGCATCAGAATATGATCTGGCGGTAAAAAGAATTAACAGCCTTCTGAAACTTATGGAAAAACCGTTGGTTGAAATCCCGGTTGAAAAGAAATCATCCTCTTTTGGACTCAACGCTTCCTTAAGTCCGGCGCAATTCAGAAACATGGTCAGCAACGTCAAACAATATATTGTCTCCGGTGATATTATTCAGGCGGTGATATCTCAGCCTTTTACCTGTGACAACGCCCCGGATTTATGGGATCTTTACCGGGCTCAACGCTTTGTAAACCCATCGCCATACCTTTATTTCATGCAAATGGACGACTTAGCCCTGGTGGGATCTTCTCCCGAAACAATGGTTCGACTTGAAAATCGGGTTGCCACACTTCGTCCTATTGCCGGTACACGTCCGAGAGGAAAAACAGAGCAGGAAGACCGTGCCTTGGCCGATGAATTGCTCAAAGACGAAAAAGAGCGGGCAGAGCATCTGATGCTTGTGGATCTTGGAAGAAACGACCTGGGTCGGATTGCCGAAATCGGTTCGGTCCAGGTAACCGATCTGATGTTTGTTGAGCGTTATTCCCACGTAATGCACCTGGTGTCCAATATCTGCTGCGATCTTAAATCCGACTGTGACGCATTCGATCTTCTGGCTGCAACCTTTCCGGCGGGTACACTCTCAGGAGCGCCTAAGATCCGGGCCATGGAAATCATTTATGAAATGGAGAAAGATTCCCGCGGGCCCTATGGCGGCGCAGTGGGATATATCTCTTTTAACGGCAATATGGATATGGCCATCACCATTCGGACCGCCTGCATTGAAAACAACCGGCTGACCGTCAGGGCCGGCGCCGGCATCGTTGCAGACTCGGACCCCGAGCACGAACGGGTGGAAACGGTAAACAAAGCCAGGGCGATCCAACAGGCACTGGAATTGGTTCAACAGAGTTATGCTTTTTGAGGAGACGCTTAAAATGATTTTACTGATTGATAATTACGATTCCTTTACATACAATCTTTTCCAATACCTTTGCCAGATCGGAGCTAATATTAAAGTTGTGAGAAATGACGCTGTTGAACTCGCTGAACTGAACACCTGGGATATTGACGCATTCGTTATCTCGCCGGGGCCGGGTGTTCCTGAAACCGCCGGGATCTCGGTTTCGGTCATCAGGCAATATTCCGGGAAATTGCCTATTTTAGGGGTTTGTCTGGGGCATCAGGCCATCGGATATGCATTCGGGGGAAAAGTGGTCTCGGCAAAACGTCTCATGCACGGAAAAACATCGATTGTTACCGCTGACGGCAAAGGCATATTTGAAGGAATTCACAAACCTTTCCAGGCCATGCGGTATCATTCCCTGGCCGTTTCCAAAGACGGGCTCCCGGATTGTCTCGAAATTACTGCTGAGTCAGAAGATGGCGAGATTATGGGCCTTCGGCATCGCAGCCACCCGACCGAAGGGATCCAGTTTCATCCTGAATCGATCATGACTCCTGTGGGAAAGCGACTCTTAAGAAACTTTATCAACCGACTCAAAAAAAATATTGGGGGAATGTAAAACATGTTTCGAGAAATTTTAAATAAAATTGTCGGAAAAAATAATTTGAGTGAAGAGGAGATGTCTGACATGATCCTCGAGATTTTTTCGGGAACCGTCACAGATGCTCAGGTCGGAGCCATGATGGCGGCTTTGGCCACAAAAGGAGAGACTTTTGAAGAACTTGCCGGAGCAGCCAAGGCCATGCGCAGAAAAGCAGTCCGGATTCATTGTTCATCCTCTGTGATTGTAGATACCTGCGGAACCGGGGGAGATTATGCCAACACTTTCAATATATCCACCACAACGGCTTTTGTTGTGGCTGGAGCCGGGGTGACGGTAGCAAAACACGGAAACAGGTCCATTTCCAGCCAGTCCGGAAGTGCGGATCTTCTGGAAGCATTGGGAATGAAACTGGATATCGCACCTGAATTGGTTGAAGAAGCCATTGAAGAAATCGGCATCGGATTCCTCTTTGCTCCGGTTTATCATGGCGCTATGAAACACGTGGCCAAAGCCCGAAAAGAGGTGGGAATTCGAAGCATATTTAACATGCTCGGCCCGCTTACCAATCCTGCAGGAGCCAACTGCCAGCTTTTGGGAGTCTATGCCCCGGAACTGACCGAAATGTTTGCTCAGGCATTGCGTAACCTGAAATCCCAGCGGGCATTTGTCGTCCACGGACACGAAGGACTCGATGAAATATCCGTCTGCGGGCCAACTCGGGTTTCAGAGCTGAAGGATGGCCTTATTCAGACCTATGATATTTATCCGGAAACCTATTTCGGCGACCTGGCATCTTCTGAAGACATCAAAGGCGGCACGGCCGCTGAAAATGCCAAAATCACCCTTAGCATTTTCGAAGGGGAAGAAGGTCCACGCCGCAACATCGTCATGATTAATGCGGCTGCGGCATTTGTGGCTGCGGGATTTGCCGGTGATATCGCCGAAGGTATCCGTATCGCCGGAAAAAGCATCGATTCCGGTGCCGCCAAGGAGAAACTCAACGCCCTGATCCGGTTTACCCGCGAAGTTGAAAAGGTCTAGCAGGCTTTAGAGACATTCTTAGCGGTTTACCCTTGACTCCCCAAAAATTGTTTAAACAAAAATAGAAAGCACGCGCATGAGTTCCGATTTTCTGACTAAAATAATCGACCAGAAAAAAGAAGAAATCCTCAGGGCCAGATCCGAAGTCTCTGAAAAGGAACTTCGGAGACACGCATTGACCATTCAGAATCAAAGACCGTTTGCCCAAAGACTTAACCAGGAACGAGTCAATATCATTGCGGAAATCAAAAGGGCTTCTCCGTCGAAGGGACCGATTCGAATCGATCTTGACCCTGTCTGGTTGGCAAAGGCTTATGAAAATGGCGGCGCCGTTGCCCTTTCCGTATTAACGGAAAGAACCTTTTTTAAAGGTTCTTTTGAGGATTTACAACTTGCACGGGCAGCCACTTCATTACCTGTTCTTCGGAAAGACTTTGTCATATCCGAATATCAGGTGTACGAATCCGTCGTAAAGGGTGCCGATGCGGTCTTGCTGATTGTCCGGTGCCTGTCTGAAAATCAATTAACTGAGCTGATCCATCTGAGTCGTGAACTCAAGATCGATACCCTGGTGGAGATTCATACGGAACAGGATCTTGAAACGGCAACCAGGGCCGGAGCACAACTTATCGGCATCAACAACCGGAATCTGAAAACTTTCGAAACAGACCTCGAAATTGCCATGCATCTGGTGACGCGAATGAAAAAGCACCAGGTCCCAGTGGTTGCAAGTGGAATCCAAAATCGGGAAGACATTGAAAAAAACCTTGAATTCGGGTTGAATAATTTTCTGATCGGAGAAAGCCTGGTAAAAGCTTCAGACCCTGCAGGTTTCATTTCAAAGCTCCTGGGAAAAACACCTGACGTTTAATACCTGATACCTGATACCTGATACCTTATACCTTAAACCTGATACCTTATACCTTATACCTGATACCTGATATGAACCTTAATTTTCAAAAAACCATGACCACCCCATCACCTCAAATTAAAATCTGCGGCCTCACGGATGTCCAAGAAGCCATTAAGTGTGCCGAACTGGGCGCCAATGCAATCGGTTTAATCTTCTATGATAAAAGCCCCCGGTTTATATCCGACTCCCGGGCTCAAAATATTTGCAGAAAATTGCCTGACTTTGTTCAAAAAATCGGGGTGTTTGTGGATAAAACCTTTGATTTCATCATGGAAAAGGTTCACAGGTGCGGTTTAACCGGAGTCCAGCTTCATGGGGATGAGGCATCCGGGTTAATCGAACAGCTGGTACAGGAAAACTTACTGGTGATCAAAGTATTGTTTACCCAAAAAAACCCTCATCTTTCCCATGTGTCTCACTATAAGGCATCGGCATATCTTGTGGAGTGCGGCAAAGGAAAGCTTCCGGGCGGAAACGCCAGGGTCTGGAACTGGTCTGAGGCTTTCGAGTTTGGTATCAAATATCCGTTTATTCTGGCCGGAGGACTTGATCCGTCCAATGTGGTCGAGGCCATCAGCCTGAGTTTGCCGGATGCGGTGGATGTCAGTTCCGGCGTGGAACGATCTCCGGGCAAAAAAGATCTCTCGAAAGTAAAGGATTTTATTTCAGCAACCCATAGTGTTTCAGAAAAATATATGATACATAAAAAGCAGATAAGAAAAATTTTTTGCCATTAACCGATGTTGCAGTGAATTTTTGGGAATATTTGATGAAAATATGGAAATATTTAAGCACCCACAAGATATTTTTAGACATCCCGATTGAGAACAAAGAGAAATTGATCCGGTTTCTGGCAAAAATTCCTGAAAAATTAGGATATGAGGCCAGTGCCGAGGAGGTTGCCGAAAGGTTGATCAATCGCGAAAACACGATGAGCACCGGAATCGGCAGAGGCATCGCCATACCTCATGCCACTCACCCTAATGTGGCCGCCCCTCTTCTGGTATTTATACGACCTGAAAACCCCATAGATTTTGATTCTCTGGATAATAAACCTGTTGATATCGTGTTCGGCCTGATCATGCCTGAAAGGAAAACAAATCTTCATATTCAGATTCTAGCAGGCATTTCGAGGGTTTGCAAAAACCAGACTTTTTTGGATGCGGCACGATCCATCGACGATCCGGTTATTCTTTTGGATAATATCCGGGCTCTGGAAAATGACATGGCTTTTCATTGATATTGCCTAACTTTTACGGACACAGGTAGTCAAGCGTGTATTTATTAATTGTGGTCATTAACGACGAAGACCTTTTGGAAGACTTGATAACGGGTTGGCTGGATATCGGAATCACGGGAGCCACCGTTATGGAAAGTACCGATTTGCTTCAGTTGATCAGCCACCATATTCCCATTTTTGCCGGTTTCAGAAGTTTCGCAGGGACCGGCATTCGCCATAATAAAACCTTGATGATCGGAATTGAAAAGAAACCGATTCTTGACAACGCCGTCGAATTTTTAGAAGGCCTTTGCAGGAAAAGGAATAAATTGTCACAGGGAGTATATTTTGTGGCGCCCCTTCTCAGATTTGGCCGCCTGGGTCCGGAAATGTCTCCTGCCGAGCTTCAAAATCATCTGGAAAAAAAAATCGGGTTTCCGTGAATGTGAATGGACAGGATTTTTCATCATCCCTGGATGGGTATCATTTTTCACCAATCCTATCGAATCCGGTAAGTTCTAAGGAGATTTTATCCTTTATCAGCTTCACCTGCCAGATGCAAAGCCGCCTTCAGGGCAATAGGGCCAATGATTTCATTCACCAGGACAATGGCCAGAACCACTGTGGATATGTATAAGGCAATTTCAGGAAACTGACGATACGCCAATTGTGCAAGACCGATTGTCACACCTGCCTGAGTGATGTAACACATCCAGGCTAGACGGGTATATTTCTGAAGGTCTCCCGACAGTATTCCGGCCACCCATACGGCACTGAAAATTCCTAAAATCCGTATCCCGACAAGGCTGAATGCCAGCGGCCATGTTTCAAATAACGCATGTAAATTCAGGGAAGACCCGGTTACTGAAAAGAAGAGGACATAAATGGGTATTTCGATTTTTTTAAGGCTGTCTTTAAAGAAAAATCCGGAAGGCGTAAAATTTTGGACGACAAATCCGGCACTCATGCAAATCAGCAACGGTTCCAGATGTATGGAAAAGCCCAAATATTTTTCCATAAAAAAGCTCATCGCCAGAGCAAAACGGGAAACGGCAAATGCCAGAAAAAAAAGAAATAATGGAAGATGATCCTGAATATGTTCAATAAAAAAAGAAATCCCCTTTCCAACAACAATACCGGCTACAACGGACAAAAGGATTTCGATGAACAGAACAAAATATGCTCCATGGAAGGATTCGATACTTTCAGCAAAAAGCAGCCTGACCACTGCCACAGCAATGGTAAAGAGAATAATGATGAGAACATCGATGGCAACGGTTACGCTAAGGACGGTTTCAGATAAAGGCCCTTGGGCTTTGCACTCATTAATCACGGCAATTGCCGATGATGGAGACCTGGCCACGGCCGTTGCCCCAAAAATAATGGCCAACGCCGTAAGCTGCACATGGGTAACTTCCTGGGTAAAACTGAAAAAATGACCAAAAGCACGAACAAATAGAAAAACGGCAGTAAAAATAATCATTGCTTGAAAAATAATGTTCAGAGAGATCGGGCGGATCCTTTTTTTCAGGAGTTCCACATGAAGGCTGCCACCTGCGGCCAGACCGATAAAGCTTAAGGCCAGATCATTGATCAGACCCATTCTCTGAACCATATCAAAAGAAAGAAAACCGGACACATACGGCCCTGCAAGAATTCCTGTAAAAATATATCCGCTGATTAACGGAAATCCTGCTGTTTTCAAAGTCCTTGCAAGAATATGAGCCGAAAGCATGAGAGCACCGACCGATAAATTCAGAAGCCCCGCATTTTGCCAGCTTGATTCAATCTCGAAACTCTTTAGCCAGAAACAGACCAGAACAAGAATGATCAATGCAAAAAAATAACCGGTCAGATTTTCCCTCTTCCAGTAAGAACTATTCATTGGAGCTTACAACAAATAAACGTTTTTGAAAGTAAATGCCGACGATATCGTTAAAAATAATTCCGACAACAGCGACACTGACAACGATCCTGGTAAAATCGCCCCTGAATCCGAGCAGTAAATCGAGCAATATGGCAAGGGGCAACCCTCCCTGGTCGATCAGGGCAAGACAGAGTTTTGGGCTATGTTTTTTTGAATCCGGCTTTAATGAAAGGACCAGCAACCATCCTGAAAATTTACCCAGAGTCCTGAAAAAAATATAGCTCAATGCCAGTATCAGGGGGAGAGTATAATCCAGTTTTAAGTAAGCGCCTAAAAAAATGAGTATCATTAAATATACCGGTTTTTCTACGGAAATCAGGAGATTGAATATTCTTTCCTTTTCAAGGGAAAGGTTGACCAGGCAGAATCCCATGAAAAAATTCAATAAGATTGGCGACAAATTCAACACGGATGCCATCCCGCTTGATAAAACCGCCATACCGATAATGATCAGATTCAGTTCTTCACTTCGTCGCCATTTTGTCAGAAACAGCAAATAGAGGAGCAAAAGGCTGAAACATGCCCCAATGCTCATTCCTGCCTCGGTGATCAGACGATGAAAAAACGGGACTGAAAAAGAGGTTTCAGGGCGGAAAAGAAAAACACATCCATAGATGATCAAAGCCCCGGCACCACCAATACTGGAAATATAGCAGATAAGGCTCAGGGAATCCCTGTTGACCGTATGATTTGCAGTTGCAATTAAAGCCAGTCCGGTCTGAGCCGTGCATGCGGCGGCGGCGGCTAATGCAAGACTGTAGATGACTTTCATGTTATCCGGTATTTCAGGGAAAAGTCCGAAGGTCACATAGATCCCGGCAAAAACAAGAACAAAGGTGACCAGGCCTTCGCCTATGGCCGCCAGAAATTGAATCACCGGAAATCTGCGAAGCATGGATATTTCAAACTGAAAGCCAAAAAGCATGCCCACCCATCCCAGCAAAAGAGCCATGAGAGGCTCCAGCCCCTCGATGGAATCTTTGTCCAGTACATTGAAAAAGACGGGGCCCAGCAGCATCCCAAGAAGAATAAACTCGAGCCCGGACAGGTAAAAGGTCCGGGCTATCAATGGAAGCCTGAATTTTCGGAAAGTCAGGTGGTAGCCGCCAAAAACAAGGGTTATGATGATAAGAAGGGCAAAAAATAGTTTCATCGACCGGGTGATATTGGAATTGCGAACCTTAGTCTTTCTGAGGCCATTGGGTCAGCTCACGGTCTTCCACAAAATAACAGAAACGGTCCCATTCAAATTCCCGAAAAGACACTGGGCATCGAAGCGTAACTTTCCGATCGGTGATATCCACCACTAGCCAGTCCCCTCTTCTCGGGCCGGAAGTGATATGAATTTTCTGCCCCGGTTTCAGAGGATACGGCGAGAAAAAAGCAACCTGATGAGAATCCATAATGGTATTACCTTGATTTCAGTTTCAGAAAAGTATATCCCCAGATAATACTTTTCTGATTCATTTAATGTTACCTCAGTTCATTATTTGAACAAGTTTGCTGCTTAGCATCCGAATGTGGCCCATTTCTTCTTTGATAATATTGTCCAGCTTTCCTTTTCCTAAAGATTCAGGCACTGCCTCTTTCATGCCCAGGTAGAAAACAATGGAGTCTTTTTCAGCCTGAATGGCGTCTTTTAGAATATTTTCCAAGGAAGACACATCAATTGTTTTATCAAAAAAGACCCGGGTATCAGCCAAGGCTCTTAAATAATGAACAGCTTCACCTTCCGGATCAAAAACCGTTGATTCTTTTTCACCGGAAGAGAGCGACTTTCTCATTTTGGCAAATATTTTCTCATGTTCTCTTTCCATGTCGGCAAATTCAAGCAAAAGTTTTTTGGCGTCGCTGTCGGAAACGCTTTCAGCAGCGGTCGTGTAAAATTTGATTCCGTTTCTTTCCATTTGTTCAGCCATTTCAAAGATTTCATCAGCATTAAAATCATACATCATGTCAGATCCCTTTCTTTAATTTCTACCATGAATTACCCCCATCCTAAGCTTTTACCTTCAGCAGGTGGGAATAAAGAAATTTCCTTTCGGACACGGTATTGAGGTAAAGTGAACAAGTTTTAAATTTTTATTTTATTGCCGTCAATTTCAGATATGTCAACTTGAAAGTGTAAAAAGTTCCCGAATTCTCATTTCTTTTTCTGCACACGGCTACGGCCGTCGATTTCAGGAAGACGGATACCGAGTTTCCTGAATTTTCTAAATAATGTGCTTTTATGAATTCCCAAAGCTTTTGCAGCGGCTGAGCGATTGTAGTTATTATTTTTGAGTGCTTCCATGATGATTCTGATTTCGGCAGCCTTCAACCGGTCCATTGAACCTTCACATCCATTGAGCATCGAGATGGATTTCTGGGTCAGATTCCGAGGAAAATGGTGCAATAAAATAGGACCTTCGGCACAAAGCACAAAGGCATGCTCGATAATATTTTCAAGCTCTCTGATATTTCCCGGAAACGGGTAAGACATAAGAATCTCCAGGGCACTTGGATCGATTCCGCTGATGGATTTGCCACGAATTCGGTTTAATTTGTCGATAAAATGCTCAAGGAGAATGGGAACATCTTCCATTCGTTTCCGAAGAGGCGGGATTTCGATTCTCATAATATTGATGCGATAAAAAAGGTCCTGCCGGAATTTTTTATCATGAACCATTTCTAACAGATCTTTATTGGTTGCGGCAATAATGCGGACATCGGCCTTTTCCTTTTTTATGGCACCAAGAGGTTGGAATTCTTGTTCTTCCAATACCCTTAACAGTCTTACCTGGAATGCGGGACTCGTATCTGCGATTTCATCCAGTAAAATCGTGCCACCCCTGGCCACTGCAAAATATCCTGGTTTGTCTTTTACGGCATTGGTAAAAGCCCCGGCTTTGTATCCGAAAAGTTCGGATTCTAAAAGCGTATCAGGAAGTGCTCCACAGTTTATGGCAATAAAGGGTTTGTCTTTTCGAAAACTTAAATTGTGAATGACTTTTGCCATCAACTCCTTGCCGGTACCGGTTTCACCCTCTATTAACACGGTGCTGTCGCTTTCCGCAACCTGAGGCAGAATGTTAAAAATATTTTTCATTTCCGGGCTGACACTGATCATGTCCCCTATTTTGTACCCGGCGGACAATTGCTTTCTGAGTTCTTCCACCAGACTGTGATCCCGAAAGGTTTCAACACAGCCCAGAATATTGCCATGATCATCTTTAAGCAACGAGGTGGACACCGTTATGGGAATACGCTTTTTTTGGCTGGTGATGATATATGTGGATGTGCTGACAAAGGATTTCCCCTCCTTCATGGTTTTTTTCAGGGCGCATTCCCCTTCGCACATATTGGAACGAAACACATCCCAACAAAACTTTCCGATGGCATCCTCACGGGGAATACCCGTAATTTCTTCAGCAGCCCTGTTAAAGGACATGATTTTCCAATTGTGATCCACCGTAAAGACACCGTCGGATATACTTTCAAGGATAATTTCAGTGGCGTGCTGACCGATTTTAGCCAGTTTGTTTTCCTTTTTCATATCCATTTAATTCAGCTGTTTTCAAAAATTAATATACTTGGACAATAAGCATGGAATAAGAGGTTGCAAATTATTAATAAACACCGAAGTCATAAAATATGAGTATTTAAAAAAGCGAGAATGCCAAACATCAGAAGCTTTTCGATTCGCAGGATCAAAAATATTGGCAGAACATCAGCACTCCAACGAAAAATCTCCATAAGGATATTGCAATTCCATAATACCGGATATATTTTTTCCAAATTAAAATCGAATATTAAATTTAACCTTTCCTATATGGGGAAAGGTTAAACCTTTGGATTTTTTTAAGTCCCACTCAGAGCATGTATCGAAAAATCTAACCATTAACGTTAAACCAGGAGGAAACCATGAAACGTAAAGCTTCAGCTGTATGGCAAGGTGCTATAAAAGACGGAAAAGGAACCATCTCCACCGAAAGCAAGGTTCTATCAGAGACGCAATATTCTTTCAGTGCCCGGTTTGAAGAAGGTACCGGTACCAATCCCGAGGAATTAATCGCTGCGGCTCACGCGGGCTGTTTTTCCATGGCCCTTTCGGGCCATTTGGGCAACGCGGGTCTGAAAGCGGAGAAAATCAGTACGACAGCAACAGTCACTCTTGAAAAAACAGATGACGGGTTCGCAATCACGAAAGTACATTTGGATGTATCGGCGAAAGTTCCGGGGGCGGATAAACAAGCTTTTGAAACAGCAGCCAATACCGCAAAAACCGGATGCCCCGTGTCAAAAGTGTTGAATGCGGCAATCACCATGGATGCCAAGCTGGAAGATTAGTAACTCCGAAAAAACCCGCCTTTTTTAATCCATTTTTTTCTGTTGACAATTTAAAAATCAACATATAAATATTAGTTTATATGTTGATTTTTTATATCCGTGCCCACAATAAAAATAATTGAACCAAATCAGCATTATTCAGGTGGCCGGTAACCTTAGGATTTTATTGATATGAGCAGATCAGGGTATATGAATGCAGAACATCCTGAACCCATTGATGAGCATTTGAAAAGCGCTGCTTTTCTCGCCAAAACACTCTCTGACGCCAACCGTCTGAGGATACTTCGGTATCTCAGTGATGGAAGAAAATCGGTTTCATCCATTGTTGAGGAACTGGCATTGTCTCAACCTCTTGTATCCCATCACTTGAAAGAGTTAAAACGGTCTCTCCTGGTAAAAGTGGAGCGTGAAGGACCCTTTGTCTATTATGAGCTATCTGACGACAGGATTCTGGACATTGTTCAAAACCTTAACGAACTCGCAAGCGATTTGCTCGAAGCACGAAAGACTTTTTAATTGAATGGAGGTGGATAAAACCCCATGGAAGACTTGTTCAAAATCATTTTGCGCATGGCCCCTGAAGAGGCTTTGGCTGAGATTACCAAAATACTGGAAAGACTTTTACGAGATCTGGACGAGGATGCCCGAGAGAGGTTTTTGGTGAATCTTATCGGACAATCTGAGGGAGATAAATTATCCAGTTTGGTTCATTTGTGACTGGCCGAGTGTATGGGCGAAGGTGTCGACCCTACCAAAATGTGTCAAAGTCTGGTGGATAAAGTTGCTCAAAGCAGGCAGTTAGCTGCAATCACCGACCCGGATCTTCTGGTGCTGTTCGAGGATTGGTTTGAAGAGCTTGAACATGAGGTCCTTGGATTGTATCAATCGCAAGGCCCCCTGGATGAATTGCAGCTTGCTTCAAAGCTAGGGCTGTCCATGAGAGGGGCAACTTTCCTGATCTCAAAACTGAAGCGGGAAGGAAAACTATAGAATTCATGTTGAACAAATATCAAAAAATCACCGAAGCAAGAAACCTGTTACAACTTCCGGAGTCCGCCACCATGGAACAAATCAAATCTCATTACAGGGCAATGCTGTCAAAATGGCATCCGGACAAATCATTGGAAAATCAGGACCAATGCAAGGAAATGGCCCAAAAGATCATCGCAGCCTATCAGATGATTTTAGCCTACTGTAATCACTATCAATATTCTTTTTCCGAAGAAATGGTCAATGAACATCTCACACCTGAAGAATGGTGGTTTGAGCGTTTCGGAAATGATCCACTGTGGGGAAACAATTCTTCAAGGTAAAAAGTATTCAGGTTTTCCCCGGTTCCATGTTTTGCGTGGGAACGAGGGTAAAGTTCTCTTTGAAAAGGATCATATTAAAAAGTCCCCCTTTGAAAAAGGAAACTTGTGGTCACTTCCCCCTTTGAAAAAGGAAACTTGT
>CAYZJH010000009.1:0-87541 GCA_964478625.1 uncultured Desulfobacteraceae bacterium | reverse complement strand
CCGTTGGTTGCTATTAACAAAGCTTCCTTTTTCGGGAGGCCATAACTAGTATCAACCGGCTCCACCCGGGCCCCGCAAACAGCGCGGGTCCGGTGAGCCGGAACGTTGGGCTCATCGAGGCCTGCTTAAATTACTTGACATACTGAAGTCTATTAAGTATATTGCGCATATACTCGGTTTCTTAATTTTTTGCCTTTTCTTAAATGCTTAGAATCATGGAGGTAAAAATATGCGTATGCTTAAAATAGACGTGGACCAAGATGTATTTGAATACCTCAAAAAGAATGCTGAACCATTTATTGACACACCAAATGATGTATTGCGCAGACTTTTGCTTGGTCAGGAAAAAGGGATCATCGGATCATTCAAGGACAGCGGAAATGGAAGCACGAATCCTCCTCCCGCGCCCGCAGGAACACCAAAAGCCCTAGAACATATATTGCAGGTTGTTTACCTAGTACATTTTATAGGAGTTTCACGATCTAAAGCGACTAAAGATGTTGCTGATCTGCACGACGTTGCCCCACAGACTGTATTAGATAAATATTGCAGGCAGTTAAATATCACGGCGGCTGATTTTGATCGGCTGCTCGCAGAACCTGGGCTTAATAGTCTTAAGAAAAAGCTGTATGATAAATTTCTTGGTCATCGCGGGGTTATAGACAACTACCTTAATCAACAACAAAATAAGGTGAATTGAATGCCGACTGTATTCAGAGTTGGTCCATATCGATTCTTTTTTTATGCTAGTGATCGCGATGAACCGCATCACATCCATGTCGAACGAGATGATAAGGTCGCGAAATACTGGCTGGATCCGATCCGGCTTCAAAATAGTGGAGGATTCAATCGTTTTGAACTAAAACAAATCCATAGTATTGTTACAGAAAATAAAGATTTTCTGATGGAGGCATGGAATGAATATTTTGGCCGTTGAAATCGAAATCCCATTCGCGGTAGACGTCCACTCGACCGAAGACACTCTTACTGTTGACCTCAGTGATGGACGTACTATTTCAGTCCCCTTGGGTTGGTATCCACGCCTTGAGTATGCCAGCTCAAAGGAACGTATGAACTGGAGGTTTATCGGGAAAGGACAAGGGATCCACTGGGAGGATATAGACGAAGACATAAGCGTGGAGGGTCTTCTTGCTGGAAAACCCTCTGCAGAAAGTCAGACTTCTCTTAAAAAGTGGCTTCAGGACCGGCAAAATCGCCCAACCACTGCGTAGACTCGGACCGGGAAAACGATGCCATTTTAGGCTTTTTCGGAATCATCATTGAACTTTACATTTTCGTCAGTCTAAGTGTTTTCCCGGCCGGTCTCGCAGAACGTTGTTGCCGGACGCTTCGCGCCCGGCAACAATCGCCGCGGATATCATCCGCTGGCTGTTCGGCGCGAAGCGCCTCACAACCAGCGGATTCAGCCGTCATCGCGCATCGGCAAGCAAGCTTGCCTCTCCGCTTGCGGCTGATTCGCGTCGTTCGCCAAACCGGTGCTCAGCCTTGGTTTAAAACCGAAAAAGTGTTAAAATGACAGTGAATTACAATTTTGAGTGGGACCCAGTAAAGGCCCGCGAGAACCGGAATAAGCATGGTGTGGACTTTGATGAAGCGGCAACGATATTTAGAGACTCAAAGGCGCTTTCCATATTTAACCCCGACCGCAGTGAAACCGAAGACAGGTGCGTAACTATGGGTATTTCGGAGAAATGAAGGTTGCTGATTGTGAATCATACTTTCTGAGGAGAAAGTGAAGAAGAGGTCACGATCAGAATTATTTCAAGCCGAAGAGCTACAAAAAGGGAGTCCATAAAATACGGTGACTAAAAATGGGAAAAGAATACGATTTCTCGAAAGGTGAAAGAGGCAAGTTTTTTCGACCAGATATGAAACTTAACATTCCCATTTATCTTGATGAAGAAGTTTCAGCCTTTGTCGAGAAAATCGCTTTAAAGAAAGGAATTGATCGATCCTCAGTCGTGAACGACTTGCTCAGGTGGGATATAAAGATCGCTGAGGCAATGGAATAATCGCCTTCGGCGAACAGGTCATTTGAGTGGACGCGGATTATGTTATTACTTTTTCACGATCATCAGTAGCCGCGCCACTCAATTCCAGCGTTGGAAGGAGACTGCAAAATGGCAAGAATAGGAATTTTAACGTGCTCAAATTGTACACAGGATACAAACTGCGCATCTGTCGCATGTCTCGCCGATATGAGAAAAAGAAGAGGCTTGTTTGAGAGATACAGCAATGAAAATCAGCTTGATCTAATTGGCATAATAAATTGTTCGGGGTGTCCAACTCTTGCAGCTCCTGAAAAGATTTTAAAAAGAGTTAAGGCTTTAGTTGATTACAGAGTCGATGCATTGCACTTTTCCTACTGCATGACCGCACTTTGCCCATTTATAAACAAATACGATAAAATAGTCCGGGAAAATTATCCTGAGCTGGAAATTATCCATGGTACTCATACACCAAGGGATAAAACAGTCTTTCAAGGAGAGGTGAAAGAGCTTTTATGCCCAACTGTTTCTATCCCTCAAGATATGAATGACGTTATAAAAAAAAGGATAAAAACGAAAAAGGATAATTGATCTCAAAATAGGTACTTATTCCCGTCCAGCAACGCTTTGAGAGGGACGCGCCAAAAGCACGCGCCCTTCAAGCCAAGCGTTCGGCGGCATGCATGGCCATTTATTCGCATGGGTTTTAAATATATGATAAAATGCTTACCATTGATGAAAATCTGAGTGTTGGAGTTAAAATATGAAACAATTTAAAATAATTGTTGAAAAACCTCCTGACACGTACGTTGCCTATCCGCTCGGTTTGAAAGGGGTAGTCGTGGGCCAGGGCGACTCATATGAATCAGCCTTGGAGGATGTCAAATCAGCCATTAAATTTCATATCGAAACTTTTGGATTAAACGAAATCGATTCCGATCCACCTGTTCTTGAAGCGTTCATAGCTGAAGCTCAGGTGGCTGTTTGATGACAATATTTCCGGCAGATGCTTCGCTTCGCAAAGCCATAACCACTTTGTAGCGACTTGGATTTCGGTTGATCCGGGAAGGGAATCACATTGCCATGCTGAAGGAGAATCCTGATGGCACACGTACACCGCTGACGATTCTGAATCATCCGGTCCTAAAATAGTCGACTTTAAGAACGATTCTTACCCAATCTAAAATATCAAGAGAAGATTTTTTAGGAGTTTATTTCTCTTAACACGATGAACGAAGGCTCAGATCGCCGAACCACCGGCTTGTGACGGACGCCGGGACAATGCTGCGAATAGAACCGAACACTTTAACGCTGGTGCCGCGCAGCCTAAACGTGTGTGCCGGGCATGGCACAGAACTGGTGAGGTGAGAGTCCTAACGCCAGGTATTGGCGGAGCCGAAGGTTAGGAGAAGGGCAAGGGCGTCATCGTGAGGTGGGTTCTGAAGGCGGAGCGAAGCGGAAGGTGAGCCGAAGGCGAAAGCGACTGGAAGGAGCGGCCAACCCCAATCCAAAAACGCGGGACAGAGCCTGTCCCGGACCTGATCCGGGCAACAGTAACCGGATACGAGGTGTGGTACATCCGGGGCGAGCGGGCATGTGACTGCAAAGCCCTCCATCCGCAAATGGGATGTGTTTTATAAATCCGGCGATTACGCGTTGAAAGCTCTGTGTCTTACCCCGGGAGACCTGTATGGTGTCTGATTTGAAGGTATGGTCGAAATATTGTGGCACCGGCGGAAAACCAGCCGGAAACAGAGAAGACAAAGTTTGACCTGGAGCCCGAATTGGACTGAGATACGAGAGATCGTGTCGATCGGCATACAGGAGTCAGCAGAGGGCATAGTAGGTACTTGAGCAGGCAAAGCTAGTGAGGCACTCCAATGCCGAAAGGCGGAAGATAGGGATAGGCCGAGCCGAAGACTTTTTTTAGGGAATTGTATCATTGTTGTTTTTCACTATCCCTAGTTAAATGTCGGAAACTTGGACGGCAAATTTTTAAGACTACCGATCTATGGTAATGTCGAGAAATTTTTAGGGCTTTTAACTGAAGAATTCTTGCATTTGCAAATCATGAGAATTTTAACAATAGGGATTGTTTTTATGATGTAAATGATATCAGTTATAAAAGATTCAGGAAATTGAACTCAATATAAGGGGTGATCACCTGACAAAGGGAAAAGCCTCGGGCATAATTGGTTTATTTGAACCATCAGAGGTTTTGGTCTGACATCTTTTCCCCAAGGCAGGTTACGCGATTAACCTTCTATTTTCTTTTAAAAATATTGAGCTAATCTCTAAAACCTTTTATACCTAATCGCTTATGTTGGGAAAGTATATTAAACAAGACATTAAAGCGTGTAAATCAACACTGTTAGAGCCACCATACAATTATTACAGAACTTATCAGGTCTGGTTGGCATCGTTTTCCCCTTTTCCATGGTATTCTATCCGTGGAGTGGGCGACATCCGATCGACTATTTCCAACTGAATTCTCTGTTTTTCGATTTCTGTGCGGCTTTCGATACTTTTCACCGCAAGTCGGTAGCGAAGATAGATCACCCAGACCACTATGGCCAGAAAGATAGCGACTGCACTGATAAAAAATATCTTGTACTGGGATAATGTTTCTATGCCGGTTTTTCCCAGAAATGTAATCAGGTTGGGAATGACCCAATATGCAAATACGGCCAGGAATATTAAAAAACCGATGGTAAATATATTGAAGCGACTGATTCGGGACAGGATTATTTCAAACCGGCTTTCACCGGTTTGGGCATTTGGATTTAATGAATCCTGTGAAGTCTCATTTCCATAAAACAACGCAATATACGATTTGACCACAAAGCTGAAAAGAAGCACGATCCCAACCGGTATACCCACTGCTGCGACAAACCAGGCCCGAAACGGGAACGGATATTCACGGGTTTCCAACCGAACCTGGTATTGTTCCAACGGCCCAAAAGTCTTTTCAAAATAATACTTATTAAAATCGCTTAAATTTTTCCCGTCGGTTTCATGGATCACATTACCGTTATCATCAAGAATTTGCATTAAAGATTTTCGACCGGATTTCATAGCTGCCACGGCAAAAATCTGGAGTTCCAATAGAAAAAGGATAACTGCAATAATAATGAAAAGTGTTTTATGCTCCCGTATGATTGATTTCAAATCCCTGGGTGTAGTCATGATCCTATTCCTTGTTTATCTTCCAAAATGGTGTTGTCTTAAAAAAGATCTTGAATCAGATCATTCAGGGTTTCCTGAAGGCGATTATCGTCTGTGAGCGGAAGGCACACCGCCGATCTGCAGGCACTGATCGGGTCGATATTTCGTCGGATCAGCTGGGCTGCATAGATTAAGAGACGGGTACTTGCACCTTCGGTAAAACCGTGTTCCCGAATATTTCTGATTTTTTCCGCCAAAGTGACCAGACGCCGTGCGGTTTCCATGTCGACCTTTCCCTCATGGGCAACAATTTCCGCCTCTTTTTCCGGGGCCGGATATTTGAACTCAAGAGAGACGAATCGCTGACGGGTACTTTGTTTAAGATCTTTCAGAACGGATTGATATCCGGGATTGTAAGAAATAACCAGAATAAAATCCGGATGAGCCGGAATTACCTCTCCTTTTTTTTCAATGACCAGAATTCTGCGGTCGTCACTCAAAGGATGAATCACGACGGTGGTGTCTTTCCTGGCTTCAACGATTTCATCCAGATAACATATGGCTCCAATTCGAACCGCCCGTGTCAGTGGACCGTCATTCCAAACCGTTTCATCATTTTTTAAAAGAAATCGTCCGATCAGGTCGGATGCAAAAAGATCTTCATGACAGGATACGGTCACCAGCGGACGTTTCAAACGATAAGCCATATATTCCACAAAACGGGTCTTTCCGCATCCGGTCGGACCTTTGAGCATTACCGGCAGTTTGCCATCATAGGCAGCCTCAAATAACCCGACTTCGTTTCCTGTTTCCAGATAATAAGGTTTTTGGCTGACGGTATCTCTTTCAGAGTCCACGGCCCTTGATTCTTTCATTATGATTCTCATCCGCTTTTTCAGGTTGCTAATAAAAAATAAAAACCATATACTTAGCTGCTAATTTATCGATTATATAAGGAGAATATATAACGAATGGAAAACACAAACAACCCCAATATGGTTCACCGGTTAACCCTGGGTGAAAAAGAATTCATAATCCTGGGAACAGCTCATGTCTCCAGGGAAAGTGCCGAAAAAGTAGCCTCTATCATAAACGAAGAAAAGCCCGATACGGTGTGCGTGGAGTTGTGCCAGTCGCGATACCAGTCCATTCGTCAGAAGGATCGCTGGCTTGATATGGATATTATCAAGGTGATCAAAGAGAAAAAAGCGTTCCTGCTTTTGACGAACCTTCTTTTGGCCTCATTTCAAAAACGAATTGCCCAAAAGCTTGATATTAATCCCGGGCAGGAAATGATTCAGGCAATCAAGTCGGCTGATGATACTGGAGCGAAAATTGAGCTTGTGGATCGCGATATCCGGGTCACTTTATCTCGTACCTGGAATGCCATGGGACTATGGGGTAAGTTAAAGCTTATTTTTAACCTGATGCTTTCTCTTGGTCAGGTGGATGATATTAAAGAGGAAGATATTGAGCGCATGAAGCAGGAGGATATCTTGGAGTCGCTTCTGGCAGAGGTCGGGAATTCTCTTCCGGTCTTGAAAAATATTCTCATTGATGAAAGGGATATGTATCTGTCCCAAAAAATTCGCCAGGCGCCAGGGAAAAAGATTCTGGCTGTGGTAGGTGCGGGGCATGTGGCCGGAATCAAAAAAAACTGGGAAAAAGAAATTGAATTAGAGGAACTCGAAAGGATTCCCCCTCCAAAAAAGTTGATACCCGCCATTAAATGGATTATTCCGGCAGGGATCATTGCCTTGTTTTTATATGGGTTTTCCCGGGGAGGTACGGATGCCGGATCCAACATGGTCTTCTTATGGATCATGGCCAATGGGATTCTTGCGGGGCTTGGAGCCTTAATTGCCATGGCTCATCCGTATACCATATTGTCGTCTGTTTTGGCTGCCCCTTTGACATCCTTAAATCCCATGATTGCGGCAGGATGGGTTTCCGGCCTTGTTGAGGCGTTTTCCAGAAAACCCAAAGTTAAAGATCTTGAAAATCTTCACGACGATATTTTAACGGTTAAAGGTTTTTGGAAAAATAATGTGACTCGAATATTGCTGGTGGTTGTTTTTACTAATTTAGGAAGCACCCTGGGAACAATGGTTGCTGTTCCGCTGATGCTTAAAGTTCTGTAAAACGGTTTATTAGATGCAAAACAACCACTTGTTTCGCGGGCTGCTGCAGACTAATGACGGAACTATAACCAAAGTTCTGGAAAAAAATGACAGGTATCTATCCTTTTATGCCTCTTTTAAACTTTCCGGAAGGCTGATTGATCATCTGAAAGAAAATCCTCACCACCTTATTTTCAGCGAAAGATCCCGTATTGCTCGCCTTGGGGTTCAAATTACCAGCGAGACTCCCACGGCCCGGTATTTGGATAAAGACGTTATTACCCTCACCCTAAAAGCCTGGCAGGCAATCAAAGGGTACCCGTCTCTTGATATGTTGCAGGGTTTTTTTACGGAAGGCCTCCCTGTGGGACGGTTGATTTTTTGCGATCCTGATGCACTTTTAAGCTCTGATCAGGTTC
The DNA here is from genome assembly GCA_964478625.1 of uncultured Desulfobacteraceae bacterium. Taxonomy (GTDB): domain Bacteria; phylum Desulfobacterota; class Desulfobacteria; order Desulfobacterales; family SKZT01; genus SKZT01. The sequence continues at coordinate 79,828 of CAYZJH010000009.1, read as the reverse complement.
TTGAGGCCATTGACAAAGCTGAATTAAAACTGCCGGCGTCCACGACCATCTCCAGTGATGGAAGTATTGTTATTGCTCCTCACAAGGTAATTTATCGTTTAAGGGATGATCTGGATCTGAAAACGCTGGGAAGAATTCTTGTCAGAAAAGACGGTCGTGAAATTCTGAATCGCTATCAGATTCGAAATGAAGTCAAAGCGTTGAATATAGCTTCCGGCGATGGTGTCATTACCACATGTTCCATGTATCTGAATGATCATTATGTGGTTTTGCAAAGCGGTTCTGAATTGGGAGAGCATCTGTCGGCAACCATTCTGGATCCGATAAAAACCAGGGGAATCCGTATTTATCTCGAAATTGTCAATAACAGCAAACACCCCATTGTGAATCCACTCATAGCGGCAAAGATTTATAAAGTCCCCAGCCATCCTAGGAGCAAGAAATGGTTCCGCCCATCCAAAGGTGGTAAACCCTATACCTATGAGCAGATGCGTGATCTTGAAAAGCGGATGATCGGATCGCCCAATACTACATGCACCTATGTTCCTCGACCTGTTGCGGTCATGCCTTGCGCTGAGCCGGAAGGATACCAAAATGCCACCATTGTTATGAATGGTCCGCCGGAACCCTGTCGTGCCGGGAGTGCATCCTGCACGGCAGCTCGAAGGGACTTTTCACAGACAAGTATTTGTTCTCATATCTATGCGACTTCCAAAATCGCACAAAAATGCGATGGTGCTGCTTCGGCAGTAGTGTTGAAATATTTTCCCAATATGATGGAGCACAGAGATATTATCAATTTGGCCTATGAGGGGAAAATTGGTGCACTCTACTTTTCCGAACCATCTTGCGAGCACGGTCCTTTTCTGTCCCAGCTTGATCATGCACGCTTGCTGGAATATCATGCGTTCGGGCTTGATGTTTTTTGGGTATCTTCGTTAAATGATTGCCTCATGGTTCACACCATCCGCGATGGCAAAGGCTACTTTGTGGATCCCGAGAGATTTGCCGATTTTCACAAATCCATGCTTTTTGCATTTTATGGGTCCAACAAGTCCCTTTCAGCGAGCGGTAACAAAAGATTGGGGGACCTTCTTGATGCACTGGTCGGTTTTTGGGGGAAAAATATCGGCATTTTAACCGGCGGGGGAAGTGGTGTCATGGAGCGTGTCAACAGGTTTGCCAGGGAGAGGGGGATTCTTTCAGGAGCAAATTTTTTAGACATCACGGACCAGTCCATGACTCGAGAAGTCGATTTTTGTCAGGTATTTCAGGACACCTGCAGGCACAGTCGCCAAAAATGGTTCGAGATTGCCTCTTTTCCGATATTTAATGTCGGGGGACTTGGATCTTTAGAGGAATTGGGAATTACCCTGTGCAACATGAAACTGTCAATCATGGAACCGGTACCTGTGGTCTTGTTTGATACGGAAGGGGAGGGTGATTTTTGGAAGGACATTATCCGTCAAATTCATGAAATGGTTCGCAATAATCGGGCACCCTCCTGGATTATGAAAAATCTTTTAGCCACCAATAAGCCTGAAGAAGTTATTGAAGCTTACCGAACCCGTCTTCAGCTTTTTTAAGCAAAAAATGCATATGAACCCGTTGGTATTAAAAAAATCCATTTTGAATATCATGGAACAGGAAACAGAAAAAGTAACGCCTGTTTTTTTAGAAAAAAGAATGCTCAGTCTCTTTAATACCGACAGGAAACATATCCGGGAAATGATCAGGCAACTGACAGATGAAGGTGAACTTGTCTACACCTATCATTTCGGGAATTCCTATCTGGAAAAATCATTCAACAGGCCTGTAAGGGTTTCCGAAAGAGTTGTGCTCAAACCGGCAAACCTTTCCTTTAAGCCTGAAAATGGGGACGTTGTGATCTGTCTTGACCGAGGGGCCTCATTCGGAACCGGTGACCATCCCACCACCCGGTTGTCCATTCGGGGAATAGAGGTGTTGGCAGCTACGACTTCCTTATGTTCTAATGCAAAAAATACCCTGATGCTTGATATCGGGACTGGTTCGGGAGTGCTGGCACTGACGGCACTCAGGTTTGGGATATCCAGTGCACTGGCGACGGATATCGATCCCTGCGCCAAGGCTGAAGCGGTGAAAAACGCAAGGTTAAACCATCTTGACCATCGGTTTGAAATTTACGAGGGTCATCTGCGGGATCTAAGGCCGCCTGTTGATCTGATTACCGCTAATCTTAGATTTCCTACCCTCATCAATCTCCGTTTTGAGATGGAGCGTTTGTGCGGCATTGTCGGTTCCGTTGTATTTTCAGGCGTTCGAGAAAATGAATTCACAGAGCTTTCAGAAACCTACGACCGGATGGGTTTTTATTGCCTCTGGAAATCTTTTGATCATGGATGGGCCGGGGGGGTTTTTGTAAGAAAATAGTGATGGTGAAATTTACCCGAGAGGCGTTTGTTTAAAAATTTTTCCATCCTGATGGAGCATTCAGCTACACGATTTTTATCAATTCCGGTGGCAATACCCAATGATTCCATCAGATAAACCGTATCTTCAGTGGCAACATTGCCTGATGCTCCTTTTACAAAAGGACATCCTCCCATGCCGCCAAAAGAGGTATCAAAGGATGTAACCCCGTATGACAATCCGGTCAGGACATTGACCAGGCCAAGACCCCGAGTGTCGTGCAAGTGAAGCATAACCGGAACTTGTTTTGCAAGGGGGATGACTTTTCCAAGCAGGTATTCCAGTTTCAGGGGGGTCGCCATGCCGGTGGTATCGGAAAGACAGATGGCATCGACTCCGTTTTCAAGATATTCCTCAACAATGTGTATGACCTGCCGGGCCTCGACTTCACCTTCATGAACGCAGCCGAAAGAACATTGAATACTTGCCCGTATGGTCAGATGAAACCTTTTGGCAAGACGTATCATGTCTTTGGCATGAGATATTGCCTGAGAAAAAGACATTCCTGCATTTTTTTTGCCGTGGGTGTCACTGGCGGATATCGATATTTCCACATGGGATATTCCCGCTTCAGCAGCCCGCTCAACACCTCTTGAATTCAAAACCAGTCCGCTGTAAGTTACATCTTTTCTTCTGGATAAGAGTTTTACCACTTTTTCAGCATCAGCCATTTGTGGAACTTTTTTCGGATGAACAAAAGAGGTCACCTGGATGTGGGAGATTCCGGCATCGGCCAGATCCTCAATCATTTGAACCTTTAACTCGGTTGAAATGAGGGTTGATTCAAACTGAAAACCATCCCTGGGACCGACTTCTATCAAAGTTACCTTTTCCGGAATATTTTTTATCAGCTTCATTTTAACCTTCCAAATACTTGAACATTTCATGATGACAAAACAAAAGCGGCATCAGCGATGACCGGTCGGCCGCCTTCCATAAGAATCGGATTCAAATCAATTTCCCTGATTTGAGGAAAGTGTACGGCAATATTCCCCAAGCCGATCAGAATATCCGCCATTGCGTTCAAATCCACCGGAGGTTTTCCACGAAATTCGGAAAGCAGCTCATGGGACTTTATTGATTTGATTAACCGTATGGCTTCATTTGTGCCAAAAGGTACCAACCTGATTCCAAAATCATGGATGATTTCAGCGAAAATACCCCCAACACCAAAAAGTATGCATGGTGGAAACAAATTGAAACGGGTCATTCCTGCCATGAATTCTCTTTCGGGATGTATCATTTTTGAAACGAGGAAAGATGCATTTTTCGCTTGACAGGATATCGATTCACAAGCCTTTCGCACTTCCTCACGGTTTCGGCAATCCAAATGCACCAGATTCTGCTCGGTCTTATGGACTATCCCCGGGGCGCATCCTTTAACCGCGACAGGAAATCCGATCCTTTCTGCAATAAAAATAGCACTGCTTAAGGAATCGGCAAGATCTTCAGGGGGAGTCGGCAAATGATAGGCCCTTAAAATTTCTTTGGCCATGTATTCATTCATCGTGTCTGAAGTTTCCTGTCTCATGATTTCAGCTGCTTTTTCCGGTATCGGTATCCTTTTTATATCTGTTGATCGGTCCCGGATCTGTTTTTGAATCATGCTAGATTCAAACAAAGCAGCCATGGCACGGGCGGCATTCTCCGGGGTGTCGAAAGCAGGGATGTGAGAATCCCGAAAAGTTCTCAGGCAATGGTCTTCTTCACCCATAAAGGTTGAAATCAAAATCGGGGTGTTAAACTTTCGTGGCATTTCAACGAGTTGGGTTAAATCAGCCATAAAATAGGCTTTAAAATCAGATAATGAGACATTCAAAACATCCTTGTAAATGGGATATAAGAGATCCGCAAATCCTGTGTCCATGATTCCATGAATCAGCAGGCCGTCAATTTCGCCGGATTGCAGCATGATTTCCGGAAGGGTTTTCGCCATCAGGTCCATGCCGGTGTGAAATGTCAGGTCCACCGGATTGCATGAATTGGCATGACCCGGAAGAAAAGACTCAAGTTTTTTTCGCAAATGATCAGAAAATTCAGGAACTTTAAGACCCAGGGATTCGATTGTGGTGGCCATGCTGGTTCCGGGGCCTCCAGAGTTGGTCAGAATGCCGATTCGATTGTCATTCAGTGGTGGTGCCAGGGCCAGCGTATTGCCTAATATAAAAACATCCTCGATCGTGTCAGCCCGGATAATGCCTGCTTGTTGAAAAAGACCGTCATAAAGATAAGAAGGACCGGCCATGGCTCCGGTGTGACTGGCTCCGGACCTTGCTCCTGCCGATGTTCCTCCCACATACTGGGCGATAATCGGCTTTTTGGAAGTGATTTCACCGGCGACATCAAGGAAGCGATCAACACACTTGATGCTTTCTATGTATAGGCCGATACATCGGGTATGATGATCATCTGAAAGATATTCAAGGCAATCGCAAAGATTGATATCCGCTTCATTTCCCACACTGATCGCTTTGGCAATGCGTACGCCTTTCTTTTTCAGGTATGGCAGGGTCTGGGTGATATAAGTACCGCTTTGGGAAACCAATGATAAATTTCCCGGCTTATCCTGCAACGGAATGACAGTGGTGTTTAGCGGAAGGCTTGTGTTGATAACTCCCAAACAATTCGGGCCAATCAAACGGATGCCATGGTGTCTTGCCGTATTGATCATTTCAGCCTCAAGGGTTTTACCTGAAGTTCCGGTTTCACCGAAACCGCCGGAGACTATAATGGCATGTCTGGTGCCTGCTTTTCCAAAATCATCCAGAAGACTGACTACATAACGGCTTGGCACAATAAGTATGGCCAGGTCAGGAATGCAGGGAAGGCTCCTTGCGGAAACATAAGCTTTTTTCCCGAATATATGATCCTGCTCTGGATGAACCGGGAATACCAATCCGTTGAATCCCCCATAAATAAGGTTTAAATAAAGAATGGTTCCCATTTTGCTGGGATTATTGCTAGCTCCCGCCACTGCAATTGATGTCGGTTCGAGTATCTTATGAAGCGGATTTGAGGCCATATTCGCGTTTTCCTGAATTGTTTTGATGAAATTAAGGTCGTACAAGGAAAAATATTAATTGGATATTTTTTTCCATAGATAACCACTATTATAGGAAAACGTCAACGAATACCTCAAGTCAATTTATCCAAACCATTAAACAGGCAGAGTCCTTTTCAAGGGCCTAATCACCAATTTGCATAAATACGATGACGTAAAAGAGTCAGGCCTGAAGGGCCGTCACATATCAGCTTAGGGCTGCGCCCTGGAAATGGATATATTGGATACAAACAAGCCCTGAAAGGGCATGGCATACTTTTATCCTTTGGGGATTTGCTGCTTGTTTCTGGCGGAATGATGACCGGTAAATAAATTGACTTTGAAATAATTTAGATCGTTTAATGAATAAGGATTTTTAATTCGATGATAAAATATCTAAAAACTGATTAATCATCATAAAAAAATGTTTACTCAATGGTATAATCATGGTAAGTTCCGCTCCGAAAGGGGAATAAGTTACACAAACTCTTAATCTGGAATCACCTGCTGTTTTATGAATACGACCTTGGACGATAAAATGTTCTGCGCTTAAGGATTTCATCGGAACATTGAACAGGTCGAAAAATTTTCGCACTATCACCATCATGAGGGGCACAGGATAGGTGGGGGTGAGATCGGTGCGAAGTGACCATACCTAAAAAGAAAGGAGGTGGAGAAACAATATTGGTATCGGGCAAGAAAAAAATCAGATGATGGAGCACGAAGTTTAAAACTGGTCGTTAATCATCCAAAAAAATGGAGGGGAAAATTATGAAGAAGTTTATGACGGTTTCTCTGGTAATGGTTTTAAGTCTTTTTATTGCATCAGCATCTTTTGCAGCGGATGAAGCAGCCATAGCAGCCAATGTAAACGGCGTAGTAGAAGCCATTGACGGTGGTAAGGCTCCCACCGATTTCAAACCGAACGATTTTGACCCTTATATTTATATTATGGAAGAAAACGGCATGCTGCTGGTTCATCCGAGCCTGCAAGGCCAGAGTCTGGGTGAGGAAAAATATAAACCGGTTTATGAAGCTATCATTCAGGCGACCTCCGAAGGTGTGTGGGTTGACTACGAGTGGGCAGGAGGGCCGAAAAAAGCTTACGTTCGCAAAACACAAGGGGGGTTGATTGTCGGAAGCGGTTATGCCAAATAACAGAGAATAACAAGATTTAATCCGATCAACCGCATTTTTGATACCATCGGAAATCCGACTAAAAAAGGCATACCGGCATTTGCCGTTATGCCTTTTTTAGTGAAAATTTAGCTGAATAATCTTCTGCGGTGTTTGATGTTTTCACCTGTCAGATCTATCAACATATATTGAAAGTTTGCTCCTATACCGTTTTCCTGACCAGGGTTAAAACATGGAGTCTGATGAATTACGGATCGGATGGAACCGGTGCGGTGCGGGGATTCATGGATATGGCCGTGAAATGATCCGATGAGATACTTTTTTTGTGACCACTTTTCGATAAATTCACGAACAGCGAGGCTTCCAACATGCTCGTCGGTGTACATGACATCCAGGCCTGTATGATACGGAGGGCTGTGAGAAACGAAAATAAAAGGCCGGTGAATTTTTTTTTCCAGAATTTTCAAATCGTTCTCAATGGTGTCTTCAGAGTTTAAATCAATAACTGTTTTTTCCAAAAATCCTTTTCTTGAAACAAATCCTTTCAGTGAGATGAGATTTCCCGGAGCAAACGGCTGTTTTTTGCAATCAGGCTTTTCCCAGTCTTTTCTTCCGAAAGGTGTGGGAGGAACAGCCATATAACCTGCAATGTCCACTGTATCCGTAAACGGATGAACCTGCATGTGGAGAAGATTAAAAAGTTCCCCCTGCCTTTCTTCCAGAAATTTTCTCCCCGAAATAAAATCATCATTTCCCATATCCAGATAGAATGCTGCCTGGTGATAATTTTTGAAATTTTCCAAAGCAGGGATGAAAACCTTTTCAAGGTAACCGGCTTGTGCTTCCAAGATGTCTTTGCCGCCGAAATCCGGAAGATAGTGGGGAACAATATCACCTCCGATCACAACAGCATCGACCGATTTTTTTTCGGCTTTCCTCAGCAGTGAAAAAAGATGATCGTAACTTGCGTGTATATCGGATGCGAATAAGAAGCGTTTCATAAAAATGTGTTTTTTGAAAATTCAATAGGGTCGAGGTTGTAGAACATATTTTGATATATCCGGTAAAACATTACGCCAAGGCAGCTTCCAAGGGTGTTGAATATCAAATCCAGTGATTGTGAACTTCGGGATGGCATCCAGGCCTGAGATAATTCGATGGCAAGGCTGATAAGGAAACAGATGAGGACAGTTAAAAGGAAACCGTGTTTTTCATAATAACTGCCAAGAGCTGTCATAAGAGCAAATAGAAAAAAACCAGGAGGAATAAACCCTATAAAATTTACCACCATATCCTGAACCAACTGGCGATCCAGGCGATGTTCATTCCAAGGGGCTACCAGGATTTCCTTTCTGATAATTTTGATCCTTTCCGGAATGACCAAATGATGCTCCTGAGTGCCATGATCTAAGGCCGACAAACCACTATTTTCCTCAAAAGTGTAAAAGATCATGGGGTCGATTTTTCTGGGAAATGAAAAAGCATGTTGTTGAGACCATTGATTAAAATGGGAAGCAGCGTCATCAGGGTTTAAAATATTTTTATAAATGGCAAGTCCAAAGACATCTCCAGGCCAGGAATGTCTACCGTAAGGGGAATTGCCCAACACAAGAACCGCATCCGATCTCTCGCTGGGAATTTTCAGGAACAGATGCCTGCTGGATTCCCGCAAACGGCCGTTAATATAAACCTTTGTTCCGTTAATACCCGATGTGATAGTGATAAAGGTATCTTTTTCCGGAGATAAGGCATTGTGAACATCGACTTTTGGTATCTTTTTGCTCCCATCATAATCATCGCCGTTCATTACGATGAGTGAAAAACGCCATTGACCGATCAGCAGCTGCTCCGAATCTTTCCCATCGTGAACGGATAACAGGATTTTGAAACGATCATCTTTGGTATCTTCCGGCCTTACAGCCAATTCAAGAGAGAGTTCTGTTGATTCCCGCCTGTTTTCCATTGATTGGAAGGCAGTAAGGGAATAAGCCATTCCGTAATGGCCAAAACGAATGCCGTCACGGCCGTCAATCCAGACCACGTTGTTTGCAAGGGAACCGCTTTTGAAATAGAGCCCGAAAAAAACAATCAACAAAAGCATCACCAGGTTAATATAAACCAGAATACTCAGGGAAAATGGAAGGTGGCGATTTGATATGCTCACAACATCTCACTGGATGATATCGTGTGGAAGATCTTCAACAATTCATGTTTTGTTTTCGAATCCTATACCAAAACCGCACTATTGTGTCAATTCATAGATTCCGGAGTTTTCAGGCGAGGCGATGATAGGATTCTTTATGTTCAAGGGAAATAAAAAGCCCTCCGACCTCTTTTGATAAGTCGGAGGGCCATAGACCATTGGGCCGCGGTGAGTGTTTCAGACTATCCCCAAACTCCCCACCCGAAGGAAGCTGTCCAAAGAATTGAAAATACGACTAAAATGATCATCCATAGATCTTCTCTTTTCATAAAAGCACCCCCTTTTCAAACTTGCTTGACCAAGATGTTGCTTTTTGTGTCGGCCCATTGGATCTATATCTAACTAGATATATGATTATGCATTTTTGTTAAAATAAATCAGTTTTTCTTTGGTACATAGAAATTGACACTGAATAAAAATCAGAAATTAGTTATTCTTAAAATATATATGCCAAAACTAGAAGATCGTGTCAAGGAATTTTGGTTTGAGTTAAAAGTTCCATCTCAAACCAAGCATATAAAAGTCAGAAGCCCCTTCGACACCGCCAAATAATCCAAATACCCCAGAACGATGATGAATTCGGTAAACAAGGCTGGCCTTAGGATAGTTCGGAAGTGTAAAGGTGAGTTCAATACCTAAATAGTTCAGAAGGTTGCGACTATCGGTTTGATCTCTTTGGGACTCCCTTTCCGGAATTTTGGTGGTCCAAGAAAGGCCTTCCCCTATGGCAATGGATGTGATGATCACTTTATTCCAGGGAAAGGTATGGTAGCGAAGGAAAATAGCTGTGACAAATTCTTCATAAGTTTGGTGCCCGGTCTTGTGTTCACCGTGATGCAGGGCAACCATGGCTTCCCATTCCCACGAAAAATGTTTCTTGGTTTTATAAAACTCCCTGGACAAGGACAAAGCGTGGATATAATTGTTTTCCAAATGTCCGGGAATATTAAAAGTTGTCTTTCCAAATGTTCTCGCGGTATACATGCCGTTAAAAAGAGTGAGTGCCCATGGATGATCGGCCTTATGGTCATTGGAATTTGATGTTTCGATGCCGGCAAAAGCGTTGAAACTGTTTCCAATGATCATGAAAATCAAGATTGAGAAATGAAATGATTTTTTCAAAATAAATAAAACCTATCTGATTGGGCATAAAAACAGATTATCATATCATTGAAAGTGTTTTTGATTATCACAATAAACAGAAAATTATACTGATGAGAATTGGTGTTTTTTTAAAGCAGAACCTCCAAGGTAGGCTTCCTGAATTTTTTGATTGTTTTTAAGTTCTGAGGAAGTACCGCTGATGGAGATTTTTCCGGTTTCCAGCACATAGCCACGGTCTGCTATACTAATTGCTTTACGGGCATTTTGCTCCACAAGCAAAATGGAAACCCCCTGAGAATTGATTTCCCGTATAATTTCAAAAACATGCTTCACAAATAAAGGAGAAAGGCCCAATGAAGGTTCATCCAGCAGTAAAATACGAGGATTGCTCATAAGAGCTCTCCCCATGGCCAACATTTGTTGTTCGCCACCGGAAAGAGTGCCTGCCAATTGACGTTGCCGCTTCTTTAAAATGGGAAAAAGGCTGAAAATACGTTCCTTGGCTTGTTTAATTTCCCTGGTCTGTTTACGCCGGATATAAGCCCCTAAATTCAAGTTTTCATCAACGGTCAATGTTGCAAAAACTTTGCGTCCCTCGGGAGAGTGACTGATTCCATATTGAACAATATCATAAGGCGGACTGTTTTTTAAGGATTTGTCCAATAACAAAATATCCCCTTTCTGGAGAAGGACCAGGCCGGAAATGCATCGTAATAATGTGCTTTTGCCTGCCCCATTAGCCCCCAGCACCGTCACAATTTCACCGTCGTCAATATGCAATGATACATTCTTCAATGCTTCGATTGATCCATAAGTTACGTCTATGTTTTCTACAGATAATATTTTTTTTTTCATGCAACGGTCTTAAAAATCATCTTCATATTCATCTTTTCCCAAATAAGCTTCAACCACCAGTGGATTGTTGTAAACGGTTTCAGGCGGTCCTTCGGCGATTTTAGCTCCCTCATCCATAACTGTAACCCAATCCGAAATGCCCATGACAACATTCATGTCATGTTCGATAATCAGGATAGTCATCTCTTCATTTCGTAAGTCTTTTAAAAAGGCGATCAAATCCTGGGTTTCAGCATCATTGAGTCCACTGCTGGGCTCATCCAATACCAATAATCTTGGATTGCTTGCCAATGCCCGGCCTATCTCCAGCATCCTCTGGTTGCCGTAAGCGATATTTTTTGCCAGCTCATTACGGTAACGACTGAGGCCAACCTGTTTTAAACGGGATTCGGCAACCTCCTTGATACGGTTTTCTTCGGTCTTTTGACTTTTAGTTCTGAAAATAGAAGACCAAATTCCGGAACGGGCCCGGCAATGTTGTCCTGCCATTATATTTTCCAGGCAAGTCATATTGGGAAATAGACGGATGTTCTGAAAGGTTCGTGCAATGCCTTTATCTACAATCTGATGGGGTTTGAGTCCTTCGATGTTAGCATTTTCAAAAATCACCTGGCCTGCTTCAGGGCGATAAATACCTGTTATAACATTGAAAACGGTGGTTTTGCCGGCACCGTTCGGGCCGATTAGGCTGCTGATGTCGCCGTTTTTTACCTGAAAGCTAAAATTGTTGACAGCAATCAGTCCTCCGAACCGCTTGGTTATTTCCTGTGTTTCCAAAACCACGGGACGATCTTTGATAGTCATTTATGCACCCGGCAACTGACCCGGCAGCGGAGATTTTGTCGCTTTGTTAGGTGTCGAAGCTTTTTCAATGGCTCCGCGTTTGCGAGGCCAAATTCCTCCGGGTCTGAAAATCATCATGACAATCATGGCCGCTCCGAAAAAAAACATCCGATAATGGGCCATGGGGCGGAATATTTCAGGAAAAAGGCTGATTGCCGCAGCTCCGATTAAAACTCCCGGAACCGACCCCATTCCTCCGATCAGAACGATAGAAAACATCATACAAGATTCCATAAAACTAAAACTCTCCGGGGACACAATCATCAGTTTGCTGGCATAAATATTTCCGGCAACGCCCGCTAATGCCGCGCCAATAACAAATGCCAGTAGTTTGTAGAAACGGACATCGATACCGTTGGCCTCAGCGGCTATTTCATCTTCTCTGATACAATTCCATGCCCTTCCGACACGGGAGTGCTGCAGACTCATAAGTCCGAGAATACACAGGCCTACAATGATCCAGACCAGGAAATAAAATTTCAGGGGCGTATCAATATCCATGAACCACAGGGTGGGATTGTCGATTCCAAATACACCGTTCGGTCCGCCGGTTATGTTAAAGGGATTGTTAAGAAGCGCCAGACGAACAATCTCTCCCATGCCTATGGTGACAATGCATAAATAGTCTCCACGGAGGTGAATAATCGGAGAACAGACTGTATACGCAAACAGGCCGGCAGCTATGGCACTGATTGGCATCAGGATCATAATGGGAATGCCGAAAGTGGTATTCAAAATAGCGGTTGTATAAGCACCAATGGCGTAAAAACCTGCATGGCCCAGATCAAAGAGTCCGACTTCACCAAGCACCACGTTCAAACTTAATCCCAGCAAAGCATAAATACCGAAAAAAAAAGCAACATCGATAAAATAATTACTCGCCAGAAAAGGATACAGTGCAAATAATATCAGTACCAATCCGAGCAAGAGGTGAGCCGGCCTCAGGGTATTTTTCCAGGTTTTCAGATATCTATCCATAATGTCAGACTTTTTCCGCTATTTTTTCGCCTAAAATACCCGTGGGTCTGAAAATAAGTACAAGAATTAAAATCAAAAAGACAAATACATCTTTCCATGCTGAGGAAATATAAGCCCCTCCCAACATTTCCAAAGTCCCCAGAATAAGGCCTCCCAACATGGCCCCGGGCAAATTTCCAATACCCCCTAAAATTGTCGCTGTAAAAGCTTTAAGGCCATAGTTCCATCCCATGGTGAAACTGATTTGTCGATAATACATACCGACCATAACTCCCGTAATTGCTCCCAAAGCCGGGCCAAGGATAAAAATAAAAAGAATGACCTTATTAAAGTTGATCCCCATGAGCGCTGCAGTGTCCCTATCCAGAGCAGTGGCTCTGATGGCGGCGCCGAATGTGGTTTTCTGAATAACATAATATAGGGAAAGCATCAAAATAAACGATGTCAGGAGAATCAGCAACTGAAGCAAGGATATATTAAATCCAAAGATCTGAAGAGGAATGTTGGGAATGAGCGCCGCAGGATAGGCTTGATACCGTGGGCCCCAGAATATCATGATGCTGTTTTGTAAAACAATGGAAGCCCCCAGAGCCGAAACAACCGCCGGGAGTCTTCCTGATGCATAAATAGGACGATAGGCCATCCGTTCAACAATAATACCGACTAATGCCACACTGATAGCTGCTACCAGCATGGCAATTAAGATCATCCCCCAGATGCCGAAATAAGAGGTTAACGCCGCTGATGCAAAGACAAGGACCGTATAACCGGCATAGGAACCAAGGGTAAAGAAATCGCCGTGTGCAAAGTTTATCAGTTTTAAAATCCCATAAACCATGGAATAACCCAGGGCGATCAGAGCATAAAAAGAGCCAATGGTGAGTCCGTTGATTATTTGCTCAATAATAACCTGCATGGCGTTTTCCTTACCCCGGTATCATCAGTTATTCGGATATTACGATTTGTCCCTGATCATTGACAACATACAAGTAGAAAGGAACTCCTTCGCGGTCACCCTGTTTGGTAAATCCGATCGGACCTGTCACACCGGGAACCCCGTCAACTTCGTTTCGCAGATATTCAGCCAGGATATCACCGTCGGTTGAGCCGGTTTTATCAATCGCGTAAGCGATGATCTTGAAAGCATCCGCTGCATACAGAGGCCATGGGCTCGAAGGAATTTCGCCGAATTTTGCCTGGTAGGCTTCCAGAAATTCGCGTGTTTCATCAAAAGGGAGGTCACCCGGTAGCGGCTCATTTGTCATCAATGCACCTTTTGCCACTTCCACACCGGCAATCTTAACAAATTCATCGTTAATGGCGGCATTACCCCCCACAAAGGGAATGGTAATCCCAATTTCCCTTGCCTGAGATAACAACAGAGCTGCTTCAGCATAATAGCCTGTAAAATACCAGAGATCAGGATTGGATTCCCGTAATTTTGTTAATGGAACCCGAAAATCTCTTTCACCAGGAGTAATGGCATCAAAATAAACAACGGTGACCTGTCCGTTTTCGATAAACGGTTTCAGTGCATTTTGAGTGTCTTCAGCCAGTCCTTTACCAAAAGCGGTGTTGTCGTGCATAATGGCGATGCGTTTGGCATCGAATTTATTCATGGCGACATCCACAAAAAATTTACCCTGGGAGTCATCCCGTCCGCAGGTGCGGAAAAAATATTTTAATCCGCGGTCGGTTAACCGCACCGCAGTGGCACCATAAGCGATATTGACTTTTTTGGCCTTTTCATAAATGTTGGAGGCCGGTTCACAAACAGAGGATCCATAGGTGGATACGGCAGCTACCACATCTTTTTGACCGACCAGTTTGGTTGCCGCCAGGGCCCCGGTTTTGGGTTGGCCTTCATCATCAACAACCCGGACTTCTACGTTACGTCCGCCAAGAATTCCCCCCTTGGCATTAATAAGTTCTGCTGCTATTTCACAAGACTGTTTTGCCATCTGTCCTTCATATGCCCAAGGGCCGGTAATCGGACCTTGCAAGCCGATCACCACCGGATCTGCAGCCGAAGCAAAGGGAACTGTCCACAATCCTGCCAGTAATAAGATAACTAACATCTTCAATATTCGCTTTTGTTTCATAATGCTGACCTCCTTAATGTTATACGGCAAAAATTCACGACCAAAAAACTCGGATAATTTTCAGTCACCTGCTTGGTAACTACGCAATATATCCGGTCAAACGCCTGTAAACAGAAGAATTAATACATTCTAAAAGGGTAAAAGTAAATTCTTTTTTTTTTTACGAAAATTCGGACGAATCAGACCATGAATTTATAGTGAAGGAAGAAAAACCAATGTACCGTTTGGCAGAATTGAAAAGTCGGCAATCATATTACCGGTGTATACCTCACGGTTGGGTAAGTAATAGATGGTTTGTTCGTCGCGGACTCTGTGTCCGGCAATTCCATGGGCTCTGAGCGATCTGCTGATTTTAAAAGGGCCCCGATAATCGATAATCAAGCGGGTTTGGGATGGAAGATCATCCCAGGCGGATATTCCAGCACCATCGGTGACTTTTCCGCAAGGAAGAAAATAAAATGTAGATTGGCTGTTGTATTTTTTCCCGGCAAGACTCCAGGCGGTTTTTCCATCAGAAATAATTTTGACAGGTCCGGATGTAACGTTGTTTTCATCGGGGGTTGTATTTATGTTACCGAACCCTTCCTGCTGATTAAGCAGAACTACGGTATTCGGGGGAATCCGGTTCCATCCGACAGTTGATCCTATTTTATGACCCGCGACAGTTTCGCCTCCGGGAAGACGGTAAATGGTTTGCGGGCTGTTGAAATCTTCACCAGCAATCGACCATGCGGTGTTGGTTTTAGAAATAATATTGGTTGTGGTTTTTGAAGCAACCACAACACTGGGTGTACCATAAAAAATGGCCGCCAATTCCTTATCTTCAGTCAAACGTCCGGCTTTGACATCCGGATCATAGGCCCATGTCGGCCCAAGACCCGCCATGGTTCGGTTAAAATTTTTGGCGCAGCGTTTTCGTCCCCGATGATTCGTCTGGAACCATTGATTGGGTCTTCCATAGGCAATCTGAGAGTGGGTCAGTACGGCACGATCATCAAGATTATAGATGCCCTGAAGGATTTTGATGAGCGTTTTTACAGATTGGTACTGCCTGGCAGTCAGGGGCTCGTAATGATACCCCACCAGTTCGATGCCAATGGAAATCATGCTGATATCGGTTTGTCCGTTCCACATGCTCAACCCTGCATGGTCGGCTACCAGGTCTTTATCCATTATTCGATAAGTGACACCATCCCGGGCAATAACATAATGGGCATGGCCACCGAAGGTGTGATTTCCGTGGTGGGTGCGCTTGCCCTTTGAGATTGTTTGAAGCGCACTTTGTAAACTGCTTTCGGATGTATGTACGATGATATATTTTGTCTGACTACGAAAGGTTTTTTTGTATCGTGGGTTGAGGTTCCCCTGATAATTGATGATGGAACGCTGAAAAGATGCTTGTTCACTGACGGAGACAGCCAAAAGGTTTTCAGGCAGAAAGAATATCGACACCAATAAAATGGCCAAAACATGATTTCGGCAAACGATACGGTTTTGATGTCTATTCAGATTAAGAGTCATTTTCATCTTATGAAATTTATATCCAGCCGATCAAAACACGTTTGAGTCATTTCGTGAAAATATATGCCTTAAAAGAAATATAATTGTCAACAATTATGTAGCTCTTGCATCATCTGTCCGTAACTATTGATCATTAAACCAGCCCATCATTTCTTTTAAAGTTTGAAATTTTTCCTTGACAGTTATATTGGGAAGGACTACCTATTTATGCGCATATGATCATAAAAATAGGATCATAAATCGATGATATCCAAAAATGAGGGTACGATATCCGATTGGTTTGGAAACGGACATGTTAAATCATCAACACGAAGGAAAAACATGACACCATAGGGTCAGGTTTTCACGTACATCAAATGAAAGGAGTATTTTAAAATGAACACACTTATTGCTGTTCCATCAGAGCAGCCGGGAGGCCTTGATGCGTCGGTAGGCGCCCATTTCGGACATTGTGAATTGTATACGCTGGTGGCGGTTGAAAACAATGAAGTCAAAGCAATAAAGGTCATTCCCAATTTGCCCCATGAACAGGGTGGGTGTTTGGCCCCGGTTAACTATCTTGCCCAACATGGAGTAAAGGCATTAATTGCCGGCGGAATGGGTCTTCGGCCGCTCATGGGATTCAGTCAAGTCGGAATTGATGTTTACCACAGCGGGGGAAACAGCATCGTAAAAGATGCGATATCAGCGATTTTAGAAAATAAGCTTGTCAAATTTACCCAGCAGCATACTTGTGGCGGTGGAGGAGATCATCCCATGCACTCCTGTGGTAATCATTAAAATTTCAACTCAGAAATAAAAAGGTTTCAGAATTCAGGCTCCAGTATTTTCAATGCCGATCTACCGTTCTAATGCCAATATGGAACCTAGTTAGCTGAAACCTTTTTATTTGCAGGTCAGAACTTTTTTAAATCAGTCCAAACCCCTCATTCCAACGAAATTCGAGCACTAAGAAACTATAAAACAAATCCTGAGCCGTCTTTTCAAAAAAAGCCCCTCCCTTTAATTAAGTCTTGACAGAACAGGTGATTCTTTATTTATTTTTCCGGTCGATTGAGACGGTCGAATTACATCGAAAAAGTCTTTAACGGAGCTTTAAAAATAACAATTAGCGGTTGAATGGACACTTGTGCCCATTTTGATGGAGAAAATAAGACGGGGAAACAATACAGATGAAAACAAAGCACCAGGTCATTTTTGCAAACGCTCAACACATGGATCCCATCGAAAGCGAATCAATCGATTTGATGATCACTTCTCCACCTTATCCCATGGTTGAAATGTGGGATGACATTTTTATCAGGCAAAATCCTAAAATTTCAGGGGCATTCAAATCTGCGGATGGATTAAAGGCATTTCACCTGATGCATCAAATTCTTGATCGGGTATGGGATGAAATCTGGCGAGTGCTGAAACCCGGAGCTATTGCCTGCATCAATATCGGAGATGCCACAAGAACGATCGGCAACCGATTTTCCCTATATACCAATCACACAAGAATCCAGTCGTATATGCTTCAATTGGGCTTTTCTGCGCTTCCCTGTATTTTATGGCGTAAACAGACCAATGCCCCCAACAAGTTTATGGGATCGGGAATGCTGCCACCCGGAGCCTATGTCACTCTAGAACATGAATACATCCTGATATTTCGCAAAGGAGACAAAAGGCCACTGATAACCAACGAAGAAAAACAAATTCGCCGGGAGAGTGCTTACTTCTGGGAGGAGCGTAACCATTGGTTTTCTGATGTTTGGATGGATTTAAAAGGAACAACCCAAAGAATTTCAAAATCCGATTCGCGGGACAGAAGTGGAGCTTTTCCTTTTGATCTTGCCTACCGCCTGATTTGCATGTTTTCAATCAAATGCGATCGGGTACTCGATCCGTTTCTGGGTATTGGTACTTCCATGTTTGCCGCCATGGCCGCCGGAAGAAACTTTTCAGGTGTCGATATTGATGCCGATCTGAAATCAATCATATGTTCAAAAATGGAAAATATCATAGAATTTTCCAATGGAAAAATTACGGAACGCCTTCAGAATCACCTTCATTTTGTTGAAAATCGGATTCGTGAGAAGGGCTTTTTAAAACATACCAACCAGCATTACGGTTTTCCGGTAATGACTTCCCAGGAAAAAAATTTATTGTTAAACTCACTCCAGTCATGGGAGAAAATCGGTGAAACTGCATTTGCGGTCACTTATTCCGATAGCGCTCAGGAAGAATTTATTTGCAATACAGATCAACCCATAGCATTGAAGAATGAGTCAAAGAGGAATTGTTCTAAACAACAAGAGAAGAACCCAAAAAGGCCAAGTCAGATGACAATGTTTGACATATTTTAAGGAGAAAAACAAATGAAACGCTGCGAATCCTGTAAATTGAGGGCACGGTATGACAAAAATCCTAAGTCCATTCTCGGGAGGTTCTGGAAGTGGCACATCCGATGGTGTCCGGGATGGAGATCCTATGTCAAGTCATTGCCCCAGAATGAAAGGCAATTGCTCATAAAACGATATGGGTGAAAGAAATCAATGTGGACTCGTTATTGATACTTCCGGAAGGTATTTGGTGGCTAGTGTTTTTAAATCTTCGAAAATGATATAAAATGCCGGCACCAGGACAAGGGTGATAAGCGTGGCAAAAACAATCCCAAAGCCTAACGATAAGGCCATGGGGATTAAAAATCGAGCTTGTCGGGAAGTCTCAAAAATCATGGGGGCAAGTCCGCCGAATGTGGTCAGTGTTGTCAGGAGAATCGGGCGGAAACGATGCAGTGCAGATGCATGAATTGCTTCGAGAGCGTTCATGCCTGCTGTGCGTCGCCGATTGGCAAAGTCAATCAAAACGAGCGATGCATTGACCACAACTCCTGATAAAGCCACGACTCCGAACATGCTCAACACGCTTAAACTGTATCCCATGATCAGGTGACCGATAACCGCGCCCACGATACCGAAGGGAATGGCAACCATGATGATGATGGGTTGAAAATAGCTATTGAGAGGAATTGCCAGCATGGCAAATATGACCAAAAGCGCTAAAAGCATCCCTCTGAATAAAGCCTGCATGCTTTTTCGCTGATCCGCCTGCCGTCCCTCAAAGCTGAAACTCAGACCGGGATATTTTTTCTGAAGTTCAGGAAGAATTTCGTTTCTGACAGAGGCCAGGACCTGACCGGTTTGACTTCTGGGATTCACATCCGCGGTTACGGTAACAATTCGCCTTCCTTGCCTTCGGTTAATATCCGTATAGGCTCGGCCACGGGTAATTGTGACCGCATCCCTCAGCAGGATTTCGGTTCCGTTGGGTGCTTTAAGAATCATTTCTTCAAGGCTGTATTCTGAAATACGCTCCTGTAAAGGAAATCTTACCATTACCTTGACTTCATTCCTGCCTCGCTGCTGCCTGAGGGCTTCGGCACCATAAAATGCATGACGAACCTGTCGGGCCACCTCCCTGGCCTCCAAGCCCAGGCTTCTGGCTTCGGGTTTGACAGAAAAATCGATTTGCTGTTTGCCCGGTGAAAAACCATCATCAATATCGGTGACGTTGGAATAATAGCGTAATGCATCGGCCAATTCGGCACTGGCTTTTTCGAGAAGATCCATTCTTTGATGACTCAGTTCTACTGCAATTGCAGCACCTCTTCCGGGTCCTCCGGCATCGGACTCAAATTTGATGGACTTAAGGCCAGGAATCACTCCGGTGCGATCACGCCATAATTCGGCAACCCTCGCAGTGGATATGGGTCTGACATCAGGTGGTGTCAGATACATGCGTATTTCAACAATATTGTCACGGATACTTGAGAAAACACCATCGGCAAGAGATCTGCCCCCATGATGATCGATAATCTCTTGAGAGGACTTTATCAATTGACGTTCCACACGCTGGGCACTTTCGAAAGATGCTCCGAACGGAAGAACAGCGGTTGCCAGAGCGAAATCGGATTCAATTTTGGGAAATAGTTCAAACCCAAGGCGACCGCTTCTGACATAGCCGATCGTGATGATCAGGACTGATATGCCGATGGCCAAAGTCAAATATCGCCATTGGATTGCCTGATGAAGAAAAGGGCCATAAATCTGGTGGACGAAACGGGTCAAAGAATTGCCGAATTTTTGCTGAAGTTGGGAAATTCGGTATAAAATTCCTGTTGGAGCTGTTTTTCGACGGTGGCCGATATGTGCGGGGAGTATAAAGAGACTTTCAATTAGAGACACGGCAAAGACACTAATGACCACAATCGGAATATGCCTGTAAACCTTACCCATAAAGCCTGGGATAAAGAATATGGGTAAAAATGCCACCATATTGGTTAATACGGTGAAATTCAGAGGGACGGCAATTTCTCTTGTACCGGTGATTGCAGCCTTGAACCAGGGCTCACCCTGCTGGCGATGATAATAGATGTTTTCCCCAACAATAATTGCATCATCCACCACAATTCCAAGGGTAACGATGAAAGCAAACATGGAAACCATGTTGATGCTGACATTGGCCAATTTCAGAAAAAAAATGGATCCCATAAAGGATATCAGAATACCCAGGGAAACCCAGAAAGCAAGACGGGGCTCCAAAAATAAGGCTAAAAATATAAACACCAATCCAAGTCCGAGAAAGCCGTTTTTGATTAAGAGCCCGAGTCGTTGGCGATAAATATCCGAAAGATCGTTTCGAAGGTCAATACGGATTCCTTTGGGCAAAATTTCGTTGATTTCATTCACAATCGGTCTGGCAGCATCTGAGACTGAGATAGGTGTTTGATTGCCTACTCGAAATATATCGATCATTACGGCAGGATATCCGTTAAAATTTGATGACACCGAGGTTTCTTCAAAACCGTCATGGATGACTGCAATGTCTTCAAGCAAAATTTTCGTGCCATCTCCGGTTGTAATGACCGGAATTTTGGCAAATTCATGCCCGAAATCCCGTCGTTCCATCATTCGAACCAGGATATCACCGGATTCAGTCTTAATCGCACCTCCCGGAAGCTCCACAGATGCCCTTTGAATGCGCGTGGCGACATCATCCAGGGTAAGCCTGTAGCGACGAAGCGTTTCTTGAGAGATTTCAATGCTGATCTCAAAATTTCGAACCGAGGTTATCTCGACCTGGGAAATTTCCGGGTCCTCTAATAACCGATCGCGAATAAACTCGGCATACTCTCTCAGAATTCGCTCACTCTGATCACCATATAAAGCAAGGGATACCACATATCGTTTTCTTGACACAATTGCCACGATTGGTTTTTCAGAATCCTCGGGAAAGGAGGTGATACGGTCAACTTCGTTTTGGATATCCTGGGCAAGCTTTTGAAGGTTTTCACCTTCGATCATATCCACAGTAATCGATGCTAAGCCTTCGCTGGCTCTCGAACGAACTTCGTCAATTCCCTCAATTCCGGCAATTGCTTCCTCAATGGCCTGGATAATTGCTTTTTCAACCTCCTGAGGGCTTGCTCCAGGATAGGGAACGGTAATTTGGACCTGGTCGGTTTCAAAATCCGGAAACACCTCTTGTTTTATTTTTGAGGCCAAAATAAGCCCACCCACCAGAAATAGCAGCATCAGAAGATTTGCCGCAACCGAATGGGCAGCCATCCAGGCAATCGGACCTTTTGTGATATTTGAACCAGCTTTGCTATAATCCATGGGATAATTTTTCTTTTTCGGGCTGATCATCACCCGGTTTTGTAAAGGGTATTTTGGAGGTTTCCAGCTGCAAAGGCATCCCATGCACCGGTGCGGAAAGATCCGAAATGACCAATTTCTCTCCGGGTTCTATTCCTCGGTCAATGATGATTCTGTCTACTTCTCGAAAAATGGGGTGAATTTCTTTAATTTCAAGGTTCGAATTTTCGTTCATAACCCATATAAACGCGTTGTCCCTGAGAGCGGTTCTAGGAATTTGATAAACATTTTCAAGGATACTGCCTTCGATTTGTACATGCACATAGTCACCAATTAAAAGAGGGGGCTGCACACTATTT
Source organism: uncultured Desulfobacteraceae bacterium (assembly GCA_964478625.1). Taxonomy (GTDB): domain Bacteria; phylum Desulfobacterota; class Desulfobacteria; order Desulfobacterales; family SKZT01; genus SKZT01. The sequence goes on along the minus strand of CAYZJH010000009.1, from coordinate 57,596 downwards.
TTTTGCTCAAGCCCAAGCGGGTCATTTATTTCGATCAGGACTCTGGCCATTCTTCCTTCATCAGACAGATCCCCCATCAATCGCACCACCTTGCCGGATTTTTTGAAATGTCTCGAATAGAGTATATGAGCCGACGAAGCCGGATCTCCTTTTTTTTGAGGAATGCTTATCCAGTTTAAACGCTCGACCGGTATGGAGGTCTGTATCCAGTAAGTATCCGTACCCACCAAATCAGCAAGGGGTTGTTGCACTGCCACCTGAGACCCCAGATTGACATGTCTGGCCCTGACAAGGGAATTAAAAGGAGTGATGATTTTTGTTCGGGATAAATCCAATTTTGCCATTTTCACTTCGGCTTCAGCCGATGTAATTGCCGCTAGAGCCTTTTCAAGATGGGGTTTTCGAAGGGCAAGCTCAATTTCTCTGGCTGATGCATCCTTTCCCAGACCGAGTAATTCCCATTCCCGCCTGGCGACTTCCTGTCTACCAAGCTCAAGCTTATATTCATATACGGCATCAGCCAGAGCTTTTTCCTTCTGAACCAAAGCGAGTTCGTAATCCACCGGATCGATCTGAAGGATTTTTTCCCCGGCTTTTAAAAATCCGCCTTCGATAAAATCCGGGTGGATATCAATGATTTCACCGGAAACACGGGATTTTAATTCCACATGTCGAGCCGGTATAATCGTTCCCATAGCATTGATTATTGCATGATGATTTTCCGGAAAAAGTTCTTTTACCTGAACCACCGGCGCCAATGTTGCCGGCGGTCGTCTTTCGCTGGTAGGACCTGTTTTTTTCAAGTAAGAGGCTGTGGCGATTCCCGTAATGACAATCACGACTGGCAACAACAATTTAGCGATAAGAGCAATCCACTTTGATGGACTTTCGGGTTTGCTGGTTGTAGGTTTTTTTTCATTTTCTTGCATGTTTTTCTTTATTTCTCAGGTATCAATTGTTGCTCCGGTTTACCCAATTTCGGTTGTGAGTCGTTCACATCCATGCAACAACTTGCAATTATGAAAGATTAAAACAAATTTAACGGCACCATTTAAAAGCATTTTAGCACAGATTTATTTTCCGTAACCCCCGGACTTTTCAATGGTGTTGGAGGAAACCAAATCCGACGGCCATGTAGCCCCGATTGCTCTGTACAATTGGATCCGGTTAGCCAAAAGTATTTCCTGCTGCTCTATCAGATTTCGTTCCAGTTCCTGAACCGTAAGAATCTGGGTTAAAACCGGAAGGTAATCATTCAATCCGTGTCGATATCGTATAGAGGCCTGCTCCAATGCTTTTCGGGCGGTTTCGACCACCTTTTTTAATTTGCTGATATGTTCCAGTTGCATTCTCTCGGTCACCAGAGCGTCTTCGACTTCACGAATGGCTGTTAAAACCGTTTGTTTATATAAAGCAAGATCTTCATCTTCAAATGCCCTGGATAGTTCTACCTCGGAGGCCCTGCGGTTTCCATCGAAAATGGTCGCCAAAATGCTTGATGTCAGGCTGAAAACCCAATTGTCCAATAAACGATCCAGATGTTGGCTGTTAAAAGCGGCTCTGGCTGACAAAGTAATATTTGGAAGGCGATTGGCCTTGGCGGCTGAAAGATTCCATCCGGCGGACTGTAGTCTATATTGAGCGGCACGAATATCCGGCCGGTTTTCGAGAAGATTTGCAGGGATGCCTGAAGGAGGAATGGGAGTCAACTCAGGCAGATCGGAGCGAGCAATGTTAACCACACCACTCGGAGCTTTACCTGAAAGTACGGCCAATTCGTTGTTTAGACGTTGCTTTCTAGCTTCCACCAAAGGCAATTGCGCCTGAATATTGTCTATTACTTGTTGTTGTTGGTAAACATCCAGAGCCGAAACCATTGATTGGCGAAATCTCAGTTTAATAAGCTCCAAAATGGTTTCATTATTGGTCAGTTGATCATTCAACAGCCTTAACTGCATTTCCTGGGATATGATCTGAAGCCATCGCTGGGCTATTTCAGATGCAAGAGTAGCAGCTGCATTTCCAAAATCCTGTTCTCCGGCTTTAACGATAAAAATGGCCGCATTTTTATCGGCCAGATTTTTTCCCCAGAAATCCAGATTGTAATTACCGGAAACACCTAAAGAATAATCTCTTAAAGTGGTGGAAGCCGATGAATTGTTTTCAGAATGCCTTTTGGAATGAAAAGTGTCTGCGGTGCCGAAAACTTCCGGATAGAGACTGGATCCGGCAATGGATGCCAAAGCCCTGGCCTGTTGAACTCTGGCCCAAAGAGATTGTAAATTTTGGTTGTCTGCAAAAGCATCTTCAATAATGGCATCCAATTGAGGATCCTTAAATGTTGTCCACCATTTCAGGCCGGGATCGGCATCGGATGTGAATACCGAAAAGGTGTCTGGAATCAGCGGGGTCATAGATGGAACAGGGTCAGGACGAAAGGGTCTGCATGCGGAGGAGCAAAAAATAATCCAGAAAAGAATGATTAAGGTGAAACCTCTTGAAATCATGTAAAATAACCTGTTGAAATAGGCTTAAATATTTCCTGACATATCAGGAAAATAAAATATTTTTGAGAAATCTTCCGGTATGGGAGGCCGTGTTTTCAGAAAGTTCTTCAGGAGTACCGAATCCAACCAGGTAGCCTCCCTCATCTCCGCCTTCGGGACCTAAATCTATAACATAGTCAGCCGATTTAATCATGTCCATATGATGCTCGATCACCACAATCGTATTTCCGGCATCCACCAGCGTATTTAAGACTTCCAGAAGTTTGCTGACGTCTTCCATATGAAGTCCTGTGGTCGGCTCATCCAGAATATAGACTGTCCGACCCGTATCCTTTTTGCTCAGTTCCCGCGATAGCTTGACCCGTTGTGCTTCGCCCCCGGATAGGGTGGTTGCCGGTTGTCCCAGCCGGATATATCCCAGGCCGACATCTATAACGGTTTTTAACTTGTTTCGAATTGCTCCGATATTTTCAAAAAAGCGGTATGCCTGGTTGACCGTCATATCGAGCACATCTGAAATGGTTTTTCCTTTGTACCGGATTTCCAGTGTTTCACGATTGTACCGTTTTGCCCGGCAGACATCACAAGTTACATAAATATCCGGAAGAAAGTGCATTTCAATTTTAATGACTCCATCGCCGGCACAAGCTTCGCAACGTCCTCCTTTGATATTAAAACTGAACCGACCCGGTTTGTAGCCTCTCATTCTTGCCTCGGGCGTTTTGGAAAAAAGTTCACGGATAAAAGTAAAAACACCAATATAAGTGCCGGGATTGCTTCTGGGAGTTTTTCCGATAGGGGATTGGTCTATATGGATCACCTTGTCCACATGTTCGAGCCCCAGAATCCTTTTATGATGTCCGGCAAATATCCTGGAGCGATAAAGCCGCTGAGAGAGCCCCCGGTAAAGTGTTTCAAGCACCAGGGTCGATTTTCCTGATCCGGATACCCCTGTGACACAAATGAAACAGCCTAATGGGAACTTCACATCGATATTTTTCAGATTATTTTCAACGATGCCTTCGATTATAATGGAATGACCATTGCCGGACCTTCTTTTTGAAGGAATCCTGATCTGTTTTTTCCCGGATAAGTATTGGCCTGTCAATGAGATTTCAGACTTTAACAGTTCATCAGGCGTACCTGAAAATACCACATTACCGCCATTAATGCCCGCACCTGGTCCCATGTCCACGACATAATCCGCTTTCCGGATAGTATCCGGATCATGCTCCACCACCAGAACCGTATTTCCCAAATCCCGCATCTGTGACAACGTTTTCAGCAATCGCTGGTTGTCACGTTGATGAAGCCCGATACTGGGTTCATCCAATACATATAAAACACCGGTCAGTTTTGAGCCGATTTGTGTGGCCAGTCGTATTCGTTGACTTTCTCCACCGGAAAGGGTGTTGGCGGCACGGTCCAGAGTCAGATAGCCTAAACCGACATTTTCTAGAAATAAAAGACGTTCGGTAACTTCTTTTAAAATTCTTTTGGCAATGATCGCTTTTTGTCCCTCAAGGGATAATCCTTTAAAAAAATGAATCGCTTGTGAAACCGACATGCCCGTAATTTGGGCAATGCTGTAACGGTCTACCTTAACGGACCTGCTCACCGGGTTCAGACGGGTACCCCGGCATTCCGAACAGGGTCGAAAATTCATGTATTGCCTGATTTCTTCTCTGGATTGGGTTGATTCCGTTTCCAGATAGCGTCTTTCAAGTTTGGGGATGATACCTTCGAAAGCTTTCTTATAGGTATAGCGCCTGGTTTTGTTTTCAATATAAAATGCAATCTCCTCATCACCTGAGCCATACAGGAGGACCTGAATAAATTTGTCCGGAAGATTTTTTACGGGTTCGTAAATATCCACACCATAGTGACGGGTCAATGCTTCTAAAAATTCAAAAAATTGAATCGAATTTTTGTTGGCCCAGGGTGCGACAGCACCTTCTCTCAAAGATAGGTTCGGATTCGGAATAATCAGTTCCGGATCCATTTCAGTGGTGGATCCCAATCCATCACATTTATTGCATGCCCCGTGAGGAGAGTTAAAGGAGAAACTGGCCGGAGAAAACTCAGGGTACCTGATATTGCAGGAAATGCAGGCCGATTTTTCACTAAATGTGATAGTGGAATTTCCAATGATATCCACCAAAACAATGCCCTCAGATAAAGAAAGGGCCATCTCCAAAGAATCTGCCAGCCGGTTTCGGATGCCGGCCTTGATCACAAGCCTGTCCACTACAACTTCAATGGAAAGCTTTTTGTTCGTGCCGACTCCAGGCATATCTTCGATTTCAAAAATTTTGCCGTTGACTCGGATTCGTGCAAATCCTTCCTTCCTGAGTTCTTTGATTCTTTTTTCCCAACCGCCCTTCCGGTCTGAGACAATCGGGGCAAGTACAATGATTTTACTTCCGTGGGCCAAACCCATGACCTGGTCTAATATCTGGTCAATACTCTGGGAGTTGATTGGTTTATGGCATTTATAACAATGGGGGGTCCCGATTCTGGAAAATAGAAGCCTGAGATAATCGTAGATCTCCGTGATGGTCCCAACCGTGGATCGTGGATTGTGACTTCCGGATTTTTGTTCAATGGAAATGGCCGGTGAAAGGCCTTCAATATGGTCAGCATCAGGTTTTTCCATTCTTTCGAGAAACTGACGGGCATAAGCGGAAAGGGACTCGACATACCTTCGCTGCCCTTCGGCATAAAGGGTGTCAAATGCCAGTGAGGATTTCCCGGAACCAGACAGACCTGTAATGACCACAAGCTTATTTCGGGGAAGCTCAAGATCTATGTTTTTAAGGTTATGCTGCCGGGCACCCCGTATAATGATTTTGTCGGATTCCATACAGAGATCGATATTACAAAAGCCATATTTAATTTTCAAATAAAATAATTTTTTTTACTAAAAAGTTTAACAGGTTGGATCATGATTTCATCTATACCCATAAAAATAAAAGAAAATAAAAGCTAACAGCCGAAATTAAAAGATATTATATCCAGTAAGAATTGTTAATAACTTGACAATAATCGGCGACATGCCGAACCTGATTGCATAATGTGAGTTTTTTTAAGAGCATCGTTTTATGAAGCATTCAACAGGTAAAAGATAATATAATTCAATAAATTCAATTTGTTAAATAATTGTTGATTATGTGTTAGAAAAGGTTCTCCCAACCTTGAATCATTCGGTTTGACACTTATGAACCGATGAAATAAATAAGCCGGTAACTTTTGACCTAACCGCAAAAACTAATTTTAATCTTTCTAACCGGTTTTACCTTTTGATTTTTGGCGATCGAAATTGTCGGGACGACATTGAATTTTATTTCTAACAAGAGAAGAGCGTGGTGAACCATGAAAGAGACTTGGGAAGAGATTAAGGCTGAACTAAAGAATCGGATTCCGGGGCACAGTTTCAAAATGTGGATCGAACCTTTGGCTTTTGAGTCCACCGAAAACAATGCATTGGTGATTTCCGCTCCCAATTTTTTTTCCAGGAAGCGAGTTTTGGATTACTATGGGGATCTGATCGAAAGAGAGTTGAAAAATGCGGGGGGAAAAATTAACCGTGTAAAAATTGTCCTTTCTGAAAAGAAGGAGAATCCTTCCGAAAAAGGATTTGAGTTAGACCAACAATTGGTTTTGCCCATGATGGAGTTTCAGCCGCAAAACGGAAGAAAACTTCGCCGGGATTTTACCTTTGATAATTTTGTGGTAGGGATGAATAATGATTTTGCCTACTCAGCGGCATTATCCTTTGCATCCAGAAGGGAATCCAATCAGCATTCGCTCTATCTGCTGTCGGACACAGGAATGGGAAAAAGTCATCTGTCACAAGCTATAGGACACCATATCCTGTCCCAATCCAAAGGCGAGCGGGTCTATTATATCACCGCAGAAGACTTCACCAATGAAATGGTCAGATCTTTCAGGCAAAACTGCCTAGACAAATTCAAACAAAAGTACCGGGATGGGTGTGATGTTCTCCTGCTGGAAGATATCCATTTTCTGACAGGAAAAGATCGCACCCAGTCCGAACTTTCTTTAACTCTGGATTACCTGCTCGATGCTAAAAAGCGTGTAATATTCAGCAGTTGTTTAAGACCTAATGAAATCCCGAAACTCAGCGATCAACTCAGATCCCGCCTGTCTTGTGGTTTGATATCGCCGATTGATCCACCCGATTTTAGAACGCGGGTCCGAATTTTAAATAAAAAGTCCAGAGAGAAAGGATATGATTTGCCCATGGATGTCATCGAATATCTCGCCAATGAACTGACAGACGATATTCGCCAACTTGAAAGCGGATTGATCGGCGTGGTGGCAAAATCGTCTCTTCTCGGAGTGGATGTGGACATAAAACTGGCTGAAAGTGTCGTTAAAACTATCAGTCAGAAACAGAAAAAAATTACTGTGGAGGCGATTAAAAAACTGGTCTGCAAAGAATTTAATGTCACCGAAAAAGATATTGTCTCAGGATCCCGAAAACAGAGTATTGTCCGTCCGAGGCAGGTGGCCATGTATTTATCGCGGCGATATACGGATTCGCCGCTTCAGGTGATCGGGAAAAGTTTCAATCGATACCATGCCACGGCACTCCATGCCATTGGTGCTGTTGAAAAAGAAATTAAAAATAATGGTGCGTTTCAGAAACAAGTAGAGATCTTGGGGAAAAAGATCGAACTGGGAAATTTTTAGCTAAAAACAACATTACTCAATATATCCCATGGCCATTTCCAGATCCATATATGCGAGCCTCGAATCCATTGTCGGAAAAGAACAATGCACCTGCAAGAAAGAGGATGTGGCCTGTTATGGTTATGATGCTGCAACTCGCATGTATTTTCCTGATGCTGTGGTTTTTCCCGAGAACAGCCGGCAAATTTCCTCCATCCTGAAACTGGCCAATGAGGAAAAGTTTTTTGTTGTCCCTCGGGGAGCAGGCTCCGGTATGACGGGCGGATCAGTAGCTGTTCATGGAGGGGTGGTTATCGCCACATCACGGATGAACCATATCATTTCCATAGATACTGACAATTTGGTTGCTGATGTAGAACCCGGAGTTATCACAGGGCATTTTCATGCTGCCGTGGAAAAATTGGGATTATTTTATCCACCGGATCCTGCAAGTTCTGATTTTTCAACCCTGGGTGGAAATGTTGCCGAGTGTGCCGGAGGCCCCAGGGCAGTCAAATATGGTGTCACAAGAGACTATGTGCTGGGCCTGGAAGCAGTTTTACCCACGGGAGAAATTATCCATACAGGGGTGCGCACGGCAAAAGGGGTTGTGGGATATGATCTTACAAGGCTGATCATCGGTTCGGAAGGAACCCTTGCGATTATCTCAGCCATGACCTTGAAACTGCTCCCCCTTCCGGAGACGGTAGGCACGATGACGGCAAGCTTTAAATTTATGGAAGATGCTGCGGATACGGTTTCTGAAATTATTCGTCAGAGTATCATCCCGCGGAATATCGAATTTATGGACAATGCTTCCATACAATGCGTGGAAAATCACTTAAAAATAGGACTTCCGGTAACTGCTGAAGGTTTGCTGATATTGTCAGTAGATGGGTCTCGTCATGAAGTGACTGAAGGAATTGAAAAACTGCGGGCCATTTGTGAACGGATGGGAGCCATGGAAATTTTTGTGGCACAAAATCCCCTCGATTCCCAGAAACTGTGGAGAGCCAGAAAAGCGATTTCTCCGGCGTTGTTCAAATATGGTCCTGATAAGATCAACGAAGATATAGTGGTGCCAAGAAGCAAAATTCCCGACATGGTTCGTAAAATCAAGGCATTGAAAGAAGAAACAGGCCTGATGATTGTGGCTTTTGGGCATGCGGGTGACGGCAATATCCATTTTAACATTATGCTGGACAGACGAAATGCTGAAGTGGTGAAGATCGCCGAAAGGACCATAGAGGCCCTTTTTGATTACACCCTTCAACTCGGTGGAACTATTTCGGGTGAACATGGAATCGGTATTACGAAAATGCCTTTTATCCAAAAGGAGATCGGGCCCGCGGAATTGGCTTTGATGAAGAAAATCAAAAAGGTTTTTGATCCCAACGGTATTCTCAATCCCGGTAAAATTTTCCCTTCATAATTAACTAAACTGAGCGATTTTAGTTGGAAGAATCTTTTGATGTCATACCGGCGAAGGCCGGTATCCAGTCCGATGGCTCTATCCTATGGATTCCGGCTTTTGCTCACTGGTGTCAGGTTAAGGAATTAGCAAGGTATTAAAATTGTCCTTCTGAGGAGACCGACTTTGTAAACGGTGATATGGCATGCCTTCAGTGGCCAAGGAAGAATCTTTTCTTAATGCCGGCACGATCTTATTTTCAACTCCAGACCGGACCTGATGACCGGGCCGGCTTCGGGAAAAAAGATTCATCGGTCGTCTTGGATTCAATCCATTTTTTGGGAAACATTTTCTTTTCAAGCATCGAGCTGTTGCGACTCTTTCCCTCAGAATGACATGCAAAAAACTGCTTTCATACCATGATGCCGGTATCAGGGTATGGTGTCTATGGATGCAAACATGGGTTCATGGAGAGGAATCAAAATATCTGCCAATTTTTTCACTTTAAGTAAAATATCATAGGATTCGTATGCATTAACATGAGTCCCCGGAGGAATCACCTCCATTTCCATGGCCCGAATGGATTTGGGCGGCTCCAGATTCTCCATGATAATACAAAAACCCGTAATAGCGGCTTTTCCTTTGGTGGTATCGACCAGCACGGTCATCCCTCCGGGCGTATGAGCAGGGGTGTGAATCACCTCGATGCCGTCAAAAATCTTTTGATCGCCAATAACCCTTTGAATTTGTCCAGCCTCGTCCACATCCGTGATAAAGTCTTCCAAATACCTGAAATCAAGGGGGTGTGGATTATAGATGCTTTCAAGTTCTTTTTCATGTACGTAAAAGGTTGCATGGGTACATTTATAATCATTTTCACAGTGGTCGTTATGCAAATGGGTATGGATAACCACATCGATATCCTCGGGTGTTAACCCCCATCTTGAGAGGCCTTCCTCGAACGTATAAATTTTTCCACCGATACTTTTTTCACGGTCTTCGGAACGGATCGGGTTCATCTCTCCGGTATCCACCAGAATTTTTTTATCTCCGCCTTCCAGATAAAAAGAGTATATCGGAATGACGTATTGTTCTCCGCCACCATGCTGGTAAGTCATCATGGTTTTATCGAAAATTTTTGTTCCCACCACAATGGGATGAATTTTGTATTGCGTCATGATCAACGGGTATCCTTTTTTCCTTAAATAGACCGATGCACTCTCCTCATCAGGTTACTGAACGATTTTCGGCACCGGTTGAGGGTAGATGAAATTGCTGTTTGAATTGTTCCTCCTGAAAGGTTTTAATAAGTTCAGATAACCTCGGCTATGGCGTCAAGAACCTTTGCGTGAAGAAGTCTGTTAGTTGCCAGAATGCCGATATTGTTTTCAAGTTTTTTACCAAGGTTAAACTGCAAAGGGTTTCCTTTAAAATCTGTAACTTTTCCTCCTGCTTCCTCAACAATGATGGATCCTGCCGCATGATCCCAGATTTTTTCCCTATAGTCTTTTTTCCTGGGAAGTCTCAGATAAATGGAAGCTTCTCCCCGTGCCAGGGCAGCATATTTGACCTGGCTGTCCATTCTGCATGGGGATGCGGTAATTCCGAGTGCATCGGCGATTTTTTGGTGCTGATCATGTGAGGCATGATTGCTTTCAACGGATTCACAAAAACGGGCCATACTGACTTTGGTAATCGAATCCACAAACACTCTTTTTGGATTTTGCCCGTTCAAAGGCATGATATATGTTCCATGGCCTTTGACGGCATACAACAATACTCCACGGTTTTGGGATTTGGTATTGTCTAAACCCAAATTGGGGCATCCCAAAACTCCAAGGACGACCTCCCCCTGCTCTAACAAGGCAAGGGCTATCGCAAACTGATCTCCTCTAAGAAAACCTTTGGTGCCGTCAATGGGATCCACAGTCCAGAATCTTTTTTGAGAATTAAATGGTTTTGAACCGTAATCCACAATTTCCATCAGGTTTTCGAGATTCAGGGTATTTACCTCCAAGTTTACCAGTTCCAAAACCTTTTTTCCCAGATGTTCATGTTTCTGGATCGTTTTGGCCTCCTCTTCACCCACGATAGGGTCATCGGGGAAATGGTTTCGCAGTACCTGAGTAATTAAAGCCTGACTTGCCAGGTCCGCAATACTCACTGGTGAGCGGTCTTCTTTATTTACGGAAGTGATAGACGATGAGGTTTCGGATACCATTTTGCAGATTCTTGAAGCTTGTTTTACTGCGGTAATGGCCGCTGAAAGTTCCTTTTCATATGGCATGTCATTAGTCCTCAGTGCTGAAAAGAGATTACATGCGGTTTTCAATTTTCAGGTAGAATCTCGACAGTCTTAAGTTCTCGTAATTGTTTGGAATTAATAATTATCGGTTTCATTGTATCGCCATTCCGGCGAAGGCCCGAATCCAGATGAATTAAAGAAGCTTGTTTTTCTGGTTGCCGGATAAAGTCCGGCATGACGGTGACCCTCGTATAATCTAAATATAATAATCATTTTTTGATGATTTTCCATAAAAGATGTATAGCGTTTAGCTTGATTGTGCGTCAACTTTTTTATGTTGACTATTTGACGCTGTCATGGGAATTACCTAAGAAATTGTAGCGAGGATCAATTAATAATGAATTAAGAATATCCCGGCCGGTTAAGGTCGGAAATTTTCCATGGTAAACTAGAGGGACATGAAACCTGTCGTCGCCATTGTGGGTCGCCCAAATGTCGGAAAGTCGACCCTTTTTAATCGAATTACCAGGTCACAAAATGCTTTGGTGGATAATCTTCCGGGAGTTACCAGAGACCGCAATTACCGGGATGCGGTCTGGGATGATGTTGAATTTACCCTGGTGGATACCGGGGGATTTTTAGCCGATGATAGGGATGATTTCGCAGAAGACATTCGTTTTCAAGTCAACCAGGCGATCATTTCAGCAGATGCAGTAGTGCTGGTTCTGGATCGAAAAGCTGGGCCATCCCCATTTGATCAGGAATTGGTTGATTTATTGCGAGGAGTGAAAAAACCGGTTTTCCATGTGGTGAACAAAGTGGATGGGCCAGGCCAGGAGCAGGAGCTTTATGATTTTTATCGGCTTGGAATTGAGAATCCTTATCCGGTTTCGGCAGCCCATGGATATGGCGTTTCTGATTTTTTAGATGATCTGATTCGTGTTTTGCCTAAGCAAGATCCCTCCGAAGAAGAAGATCTGATTAAAATTGCAGTAGTGGGAAGGCCCAATGTTGGTAAGTCTTCCCTGATCAACCGGATTTTAGGGGAGCCCCGCCTTTTAGTCAGTGATATTGCCGGAACCACTCGTGATGCTGTAGATACGGTTTACCGATTCCATGATCAGACTTATCTTTTCATTGACACGGCCGGTATTCGACGAAAAGGAAAAGTTAAGCAGAAACTGGAAAAGTTTTCAGTCATCAAAGCCATTAAAAGCCTTGATCGCTGCCATGTTGCATTGGTTATCATGGATGCTTCGGAGGGAATCACCGACCAGGACATGACCATTGCCGGATATGTTCATGAAAGAGGCTGCGGATGCATTCTATTGCTGAACAAATGGGATATTGTTGAAAAAGACAGGGCGACTGCCAGGAAATATTTGGCTGACCTTCGTGAGGCGTCAAAGTTTATGAATTATGCTCCGTCGATGACCATTTCAGCTTTAACAGGTCAAAAAATAAACAAAATCTTTCCTGCTGTCAGGGAAGTTTACAGACAGTATAATACACGCATCGGTACCGGAAGGTTTAACCGAATACTTGAAGATGCAATCAGAGCTAATGAACCTTCATTAGTGAAGGGGCGCAGGATCAAATTCTATTATGGCACCCAGGTGTCATCAGGCCCTCCGACCTTTGTCTGTTTTGTCAATTATCCGGAAGAGGTTCATTTTTCTTATACCCGATACCTTACGAACCAGGTCCGTTTAGCCACCGGTCTTGATAAAACCCCGATTCGATTATTTCTGAGACAAAGAACCGGGAGCCTGGATGATTTTAATTTCAGTAATAAAAGTTCTAAAAAAAGGAAAAGAGGCCGTAAAAAAAAATAATATCGGCAGGGAGTATCATTGGAGATTTTTCAAGATCAGGCCAAACAGACTGAAGAAGCCTCAAAACCTTTAGCGGAAAGAATGCGCCCGGCAAAACTTCATGAATTTATCGGCCAGGAGCATGTGGTTGGGAAAGGCACATTGCTGCAAAGGGCCTTGGAGGAGGATCAGGTTTTTTCCATGATCCTCTGGGGGCCCCCAGGATGCGGAAAAACAACATTGGCAAGAATGATCGCCGGTGAAACTGAATCTTATTTTATCCATTTTTCCGCAGTTCTTTCGGGTGTGAAGGAAATCCGCTCGGTAATCGATGAGGCCCGGAAACAGCAGAGACTGCATGCAAGAAAAACCATCCTTTTTGTCGATGAAATTCATCGCTTCAACAAATCTCAGCAGGATGCTTTTCTTCAGCATGTTGAAAGCGGATTGATCACATTAATTGGTGCAACCACTGAAAATCCTTCATTTGAGGTCATTGCACCTTTGTTGTCCCGGTGCAGGGTCTTGGTATTAAAACGACTTTCAGATGACGATATCATAAAGATTTTAACCCGCGCACTTAATGATGGTTCCAATGGACTCGGCAAACTTGGCTTGAATCTTGCCTCGGAAGCACTGACCTATCTGGCGGCTATTTCAGATGGTGATGCACGTATGGGGTTGAACAATCTTGAAGCTCTATCTGTTTGGATACAAAAAATCGGTGACAGAGAAAAGTCTGAAGGAGGGCAATCGCGGGCAGGACAAATCTCACTGAAAGATGTGGAAACGGTTCTGGGTAAAAAGGCGATGGTCTATGATAAAAACGGCGAAGAGCACTTCAATCTCATTTCTGCATTCCATAAAAGCCTTCGTGGAAGTGACCCGGATGCTGCGCTTTATTGGTTGGCACGCATGCTGGGGGCTGGAGAAGATCCTTTTTATCTGGCTCGAAGAATGGTTCGGTTTGCATCGGAAGATATTGGAAATGCCGATCCCCACGCACTTACGATGGCCATAAATGCCATGGAATCTTACCGTTTTCTGGGTTCTCCCGAAGGAGACCTTGCTTTGGCTCATGCCGCAGTATACCTAGCCGTGGCTCCCAAAAGCAACAGCATTTATACGGCGTTTAAAAAAGCAGTTGATACTGCTTCGAAGTCGGGATCGCTGCCGGTTCCCATGCATATCAGAAATGCACCGACCAAACTGATGAAAGATCTGGGATATGCAAAAAACTACAAGTATGCGCACGACTTTGAGGGAGGGTACGCAGCCCAGCACTATCTGCCGGAGAAGCTTAAAGAGATCCTATTTTATTGGCCGACTGAAAGAGGATATGAAAAGATAATCAAGCAGCGTCTTGATAAGTGGAGGGAAATCAGAAATAAGGAAAAGCATCGGTGACCTGCATCATATTTTCGGTACCCGGATGCCTGTAAAATTGTTATTATATTTACTGAAATCTGAAAAAGGGATAATAAATGGATACCTTTCAACCGACCTTTATCGATAGCCATGTTCACCTGGATCATATCGAGGAGGACAACCCAAAGCAGATTGATTGGCTAAAAGCCAAAGGGTGTGTGGCCGTGTCCTGGGCCCTTGGGATAAACCTTGAGTCGGTTCGGGATCTAAAGAATTATCTAAAAGCCCAGGCCGAGTTAATTCAAAAACTTAACAAACAAGGTTTGCCCTGTTATTTTCTTGCAGGTATCCACCCTCGCAATATCCCTTCTGAAATAAAGGTTCAGGATTTGGAAAGCATTCTGACGCCGTTTTTGGAAAATTCTTTTTGCCTTGGGTTAGGTGAAATTGGGCTGGAAACCGGACATTCCAAGGAAAAAGTCATATTTGCCAAACAACTGGCTTTGGCAAGCAAGCTTAAAGGGAAGGGGATCAGGATCGGAGTTCATACTCCTCGTAACAATAAGGTTGAAATCACTTTTGAGACGTTGAGAGTTTTTAATTCCTATCCGGGGTTGGAGGAAATTACCGTGATTGATCATTGCAACCCTGAAAATATTGGCTATGTTTTGAAAGCAGGGTTTTGGGCCGGTGTTACACTGAGCCCTGTGAAAGCTTCTTTAAGGGATTTGGAAAAGATTGTTGAACGATATCCGGATCAATTGGATAAAATCATGTGCAACACGGATTCCGGTACTACTTTTTATGATGATCTCTACAGGTTATTAAAAGGACAGACCAATACGGAATTTTCCGAAAGAAATATTAGAAGTTTGACTTGGGCCAATGCATTCAAATTTTTTAATCCTGAAATGACTCAACACTTTAAATTCGAATAACTGCTATGAAATTGTCTCTGGAAAAAAATTCCCTGACCCTTTTAAAAAATCCTTATGTGTTAAAGGAACGGATCATCCGGGTGCTGGAGAAAAAAAATCGGGAAGAGCGATTTATTCCTGAAAACCATAATTCTTCACCCACTGTGTCATCGGTTTTGTTTTTGATCGGAAATTATTCTCTGAATGGAAAATCTCCGGAACCATCCATAGTGCTGAATAAAAGATCCAAAAAAGTGGCGCAACCCGGGGATTTGTGTTTTCCGGGAGGTGGAATTACGCCTCGCCTCGATTTTCACCTGTCAAAAATAATGGCTTTTCCGGGACTGCCCCTTTCAGGATGGCCATATTGGCCCATGTGGAAAAAAAACCGGCCTGAAGAAGCACGTTGGCTCTCGCTGATGATGGCCATCAGCCTTCGTGAAAGTTTCGAGGAAATGAGACTGAATCCTTTGGGAGTCAAATTTCTCGGACCACTTCCTTCACATCGTCTTCGGATGTTCAAAAAAGAAATATACCCCATGGTCGGATGGGCGGATTGCCAGAAGCGATTTTATCCCAACAAAGAAGTCGATAAAATTGTAATTATTCCGCTTCGGTTGTTTTTTAATCCTGAAAACTATGTTCGGTTTCGTATTTCCTATCCACTAAAAATCAAAAGAAAATTAAACCGTGATTTTGATAATTTTCCCTGCTTTATCTTTCAAAACCAAAGAGAAAAAGAGATACTCTGGGGGGTGACTTTTCGAATCGTCATGGCTTTTGTTTCCCTTGTATTCAATTTCAAAATGCCAGATATAGATTCCCTTGATGTTTTATCAGGTATGTTGAAAGATAACTATCTCGGTGATTCGTAATCTTTAAAAAATAAAAAAATAAAAGACAATGGCATGATTGACTCGGTTTATCAAATTTTAGCAGATTTTGGCTATCATCATCCTCTTCATCCGGTCTTGGTTCATTTGACCATTGGAATGGTTTTGGGAACATTCATTTTCGGATTCCTTGCTTGGATAGCTCAAAGTGTGAACATGACTCAGACTGCAAGGCATTGTTCAGGCCTGGCATTGATTTCTGTTATTCCTACCGCGGCAATGGGCTATGGCGACTGGCAGCACTTTTTCGCAGGTGCATGGATTTTACCGATTCGGTGGAAACTGATTTTGTCAATGGCTCTTTTTGTGATTTTATTCATTGCCTGGCTTTCAGCTCGAAAATCCGAAAAAGCAACATTCGGCAACGTGTTGATTTATTTTATCTGTGTAGGGATTGTAACGGTGATCGGCTATTTCGGAGCAGAAATGGTTCATGGGAAAAAAATGATTTCAAAAGGGGAGCCTTTGAATGAACTCGTGGTAAAAGGTGGTGAAATTTTTGACCGAAGCTGCTCTGTTTGTCATTTTACGGAAACGGAAGACACCAGGATTGGTCCGGGTTTAAAAGGGCTTTTTCAGAAAAATTTTTTTCCGGTCAGTCAATGGCCGACAACCAGGGAAAATTTTAAAAAGCAGCTGAGAACCCCTTACAAAAACATGCCTCCATTTGACAGTCTTGAAGATGAACAAATTGAGGCATTGATTGCTTATATGGAAACCCTTTGAAAGCTGAACCTTCGGGTTTCAGTGTCGGCCAAACCCTTCGGGGAAGGTTTGAATGTACGTTCTAAAAATTCGATTTTTCCGTCTTTATTCCATAGCAACAGGGTGGTTGACCGGGTTCCATATGTCTTGCTTGTAATAAAAAGCGGTGAGAGAATCCTTTCCCATTCCAGGGAAACCCCTGTGTTCGGAAGTTGGTGGTCCTGAGGCCGGGATCGATCCTGAAGGATTGAAAAAAGAGTTTCAGGGTCTGGAAAAGAGTTCTGGTGGATTATTTCGGTTAGCATCTGTTTGCCTTTTTCGACCTTGGGCCATTTGGTGTTGATCAGGTGATTGCTGAGGCCGTGGATGCCCGACGGAATCTTGAGGACCTTGTTTTGTCGATTGGAATAATAAAATATGCCGTCAAAATTTCCCACAAGCAGGTTAAAGCCGTTATACAATTCTCCGATATTTTTTATCCCATTCAAATAAGCTTCGGGAGATAAATCCGATTCTAAAAAATCCCGAACCAAATGACCTCGGGATGGTGCATTTTCAATGATATTTTTTGTGTCTCTGTAGTTTGTGACGGCGGCCATGCGACCGGAACGGGTGATACCCATCCAGGTGCCGCCTCCTTTGAGGTCTTTTCCGGCCAGAAGATCGGGTGAACAATCCCAGAATTGTGCAGGACGGGTCGGTCTTTCGTAAAATTCATCCCGATTGGCGGCAAATATGAGGTGGTATCGGGGATGGTGGTCGTAAGCAAAAAGAATTAAACACATTTTTGTTTTCCGGTCAGTGTTTCGGTAAAGTGATCCTGAAACAGGCGCAGTCAAATATTTCTATTTTACCAAAGCTTCAGGTTTTTTGCGATCATTTTTAACAGAAACTTCCATGGAGCCGGGCTATACCCAAATTTGCAGACAAATCGGTCAGGATCATTTAAAGGCTAATTGTGCTGAAAATGAGTCCCCCGAATGAGTCGGAGAACCAAGCAACTTTTTTCTTTACTTGTTCCTGCAATCTTGTTAAAAGATGAGGTATTTATAATTAAAAATCATTAGATCGGATAGGAGAAAAATTAAAATGACTGTAGCTAGAAAATTGGGAACTTTGGTCGTTTTTGGTGTGCCTGCGATTATCGGCGGCGGTATTGTTTATGCAATATTTGGCAGTTATGTACCTGTTGCTGTGTATGAAGGCCTTCTGATCCTGTTTGCCGGTGCCTTGGTTTCTAAATAATGTCTTTATAACATCCCGAATATACCCATTCAAGTTTCTTTACGGCACCTTTTCACCTTTCGCATGAGGAGAGAAGGTGTCGTGTTTTTTTCTATAATGTTCAACACCTCATGACCTGAAACCGGAAAAGGATATGATAGAGATCAATAAAGCTGCTGAGATCAGTATCGAAACAGAGATGAAACAATCCTATCTCGACTACGCCATGAGCGTGATTATCGGAAGGGCTCTTCCGGACGTAAGAGATGGGCTGAAACCCGTGCATCGACGTGTTCTTTTTGCCATGCGGGAGCTGAAAAACGACTGGAACAAACCTTACAAAAAATCAGCCAGAATAGTCGGTGATGTTATTGGTAAGTATCATCCGCATGGTGACAGTGCCGTATATGATACGATTGTCAGAATGGCGCAGGATTTTTCCATGAGGTATCCCCTGGTCGATGGACAGGGAAACTTCGGATCTATTGATGGTGATCCTCCAGCCGCAATGCGTTATACTGAAATCAGAATGACTCGTCTCGCACACGAAATGTTGGAGGACCTTGATAAAGAAACGGTTGATTTTATCCCCAATTATGATGAATCGCTGACTGAGCCATCGGTACTTCCATCCAAAATTCCGGATCTTCTGATCAACGGTTCATCAGGTATTGCGGTGGGAATGGCCACCAATATTCCTCCTCACAATTTGACCGAGGTTATCAATTCACTCAAAGCCCTGATCGATAATCCTGCAATTTCTATAGAAGAACTCATGGAATATGTTCCAGGCCCTGATTTTCCCACACATGGCATTATCTACGGAGTTGACGGAATCAACGAGGCCTACCGCACGGGTAGGGGAATATTTCGCGTTCGGGCCAACGCAAAAGTAGAAATAGATAAGCGCACCAAACAGGAAACCATTGTCATTTCTGAATTGCCTTATCAGGTTAATAAGGCAAAGCTTATCGAAAAAATCGCCGGTCTGGTCAAAAACAGGCAGATTGAAGGAATCCGGTATGTCAGAGATGAGTCAGACAGGGAAGGCATGCGAATTGCCGTTGGGCTGAAAAAGGACCAGGTCGCCGAAGTGGTGATGAACCAGCTTTTCAGGCAGACCCAGATGGAAACCAGTTTCGGTATCATATTTCTGGCCGTAGTGGATAATCGGCCCATGATATTGAATTTCAAGGAAATTTTAGAACATTTCATACTCCATCGCAAAGATGTCATTATCCGCCGCACCATTTTTGACCTCCGAAAAGCTGAAGAACGTGCCCATATTTTAGAAGGTTTAAAAATCGCACTGGATAATTTAGACGAGGTGGTTCAGCTTATCCGTGAATCAAAAACTCCAGCAGATGCCCGCACAGGGCTGATCGAACGTTTCAGACTGACTCAGATACAGGCACAGGCAATCCTGGATATGAGACTTCAAAGACTCACAGGACTGGAGAGAGAAAAGATTCTGGAGGAGTATGTACAAATTATCAAAGATATCGAGTGGTTTAGAAAAATTCTCTCCGAAGAAAAGCTGGTTCTGGATATTATCAAGGATGAACTCACACAAATAGAAGAAATTTATGGAGATGCGCGTCGTACCCGAATAGTGGAAGAGACCAGGGAAATTACCATCGAAGATATGATCGTCGAAGAAGATATGGTGGTGACCATATCCAACAATGGGTACATCAAAAGAACCCCAATTACCTTATACCAGGCTCAAAAACGAGGGGGAAAAGGAAAAACCGGAATGGGGACCAAAGACGAAGATTTCGTATCTCTTCTTTTTGTGGCCTCAACCCATCACACCTTTCTGTTTTTCACCAATCAGGGCCGGGTATATTGGGCAAAAGTATACGACATTCCGCAGGCAGCACGTCAAAGCCGAGGAAAGGCTATTGTTAACTTGCTTAATTTCCAGGAAAATGAAAGGCTCGCAACGGTTTTGGCAGTTCCGGCCTTTGAACCCGGGTATCATGTACTGATGGCGACCAAAAACGGCCTGATCAAAAAAACGGAACTGATGGCTTATTCACGTCCAAGGGCCGGGGGAATTATCGCTATTAATATTGTCGAAGGAGATGAGTTGATTTCAGCCCGGATAACCGATGGGGCTCTCAATGTGTTTATGTGTACGGCAATGGGTAAATCGATTCGTTTTCATGAGTCCGATGTTCGTCCTACCGGGCGGACAGCCCAAGGGGTTCTTGGAATGCGCATGGATAAAAAAGATGGCATCGTTGGACTCGAAGTGCTCAGTTACGGACAGACCCTTTTTACAGTGACTGAAAATGGATTTGGTAAAAGGACTTCCATCGATGAATACCCGGTCCAGAAACGTGGAGGAAAAGGTGTGATCACCATCAAAACCAGTGAACGTAATGGCCAGGTGGTGGGGATGCTTCTGGTTGATGATGAGGACGATATTATGCTAGTCACGAATTCAGGTAAAATAATCCGGATGGCGGTCAAAGATATTTCAGTGATCAGCAGAAATACTCAGGGAGTCAAACTGATTTCTCTTGAGCCTGATGAACAAGTGGTGGCTGCTGCAAGACTTGCTGAGAAAGAAGATTAATGAAAGAATCAGGTCGTATTTTGGATATTAAAATCGGAGTTGTCGGAGCCGGGAGTTGGGGAACGGCACTTGCCAATCTTCTGGCCGATAAGGGATACCAAGTTGCTCTATGGGTTTTTGAATCAGAAGTTGAACAACAAATACTTAATGAACATGAAAATAAAGTATTTCTTCCGGGAATAAATCTTTCCCAACGGCTTGTGCCTTCCGGAGATCTGGTTCAGGTAGTTTCCGGAAAAGACCTTCTGCTAGTGGTGGTGCCATCCCATGTCATGAGAGAAACTTCTGAAAGATTTTCCGGCCATGTTTCAGCGAACACTATGGTTGTTTCGGCATCCAAAGGAATTGAAAATATCACCCATTTGACCATGTCCCAGGTCCTTAGAGAAACAATTCCTCACGTTCCTGAAAACCGTTTCGCGGTGCTTTCAGGCCCAAGTTTTGCAAAAGAAGTTGCTGAAAAGGTTCCCACATTGATATCCGTAGCCTCAAAAAATCCAGAGGAGGCAACCTTTATCCAGAGAGTTTTCGCCACCTCTTACTTCAGGGTTTATACCAATAATGACATGGTTGGTGTTGAGTTGGGGGGTGCGGTAAAAAACGTGATTGCCATTGCATCGGGAATTATCGATGGACTTGGGTTGGGGCTTAACACAAGAGCGGCACTGATAACCAGAGGTCTTACAGAAATTCGCCGTCTCGGAATGCATATGGGTGCTCGACCGGATACCTTTGCCGGACTCTCAGGCATCGGTGATTTGCTTCTGACTTGCACCGGCGCATTGAGCCGAAACTATACTGTCGGCAAAAAGATCGGTGAGGGCAAAAAAACAAAAGAAATTCTCTCTGAAATGCGAATGGTTGCCGAAGGTGTCAAAACCGCTAAATCAGTTTATAATCTTTCCCGAAAACTCGATGTTGAAATGCCCATTTGCCATGAGATATACCGTATTCTCTATGAGGATGATTCCCCCATAGCAGCAGTCCGGCGTTTAATGACCCGGGATCTGAAAAATGAGCTCGATGATTGAATTTTAAAAATATAAGCCATGGGGTCAACTGTAAAAAATCATAAAGGTGAGGGACATCGCCGACGGCTTCGGGAACGGTTTCTCGAATCGGGAATTTCAGGGTTTCATGACTATGAAGTTATTGAACTCCTGCTGACTTTGGGGACGCCACGAAGGGATTGTAAAGATATGGCCAAAGAGGCGATGGATCGTTTCGGGACACTTCCGGCTGTTTTGGAGGCTGATTCTGAAGAACTCTGTGCCATCAAGGGTATCGGACCCAAAAATCTGTTTGGTATCAAGCTGATTAAGGCGGTTGCGGAACGTTATTTGGAAAAGCGGGTGATTAACAAAGATCCTGTGCGAAACTCCAAAGAACTTTTTGATTATTTGTACCACCGACTTCGAGATAAAAGCCGTGAACATTTCCAGGTGCTATACCTGGATGCAAAAAACCGGATTATTAAATCCGAAACGCTTTTTGTGGGCACTCTGACAGCAAGCTCTGTTTATCCCAGGGAAGTGGTTTCAGCTTCACTGCTCAACCGGGCCGCTGCCCTCATATTTGTCCATAACCATCCATCAGGCGATCCCCAGCCCTCGAAGGAAGACATCGCTGTGACCAGAGAATTGGTATTTGCCTGCAAAGTCATGGGGATTATGGTGCATGAACATATTGTTATCGGAGACAATCGTTACTTCAGTTTTGCCGATCACGGTTATATCGCCCAGATGAATCGAGAGTATGAAGCCCAAAGACAAAAGCTTAAGGAAAAGATAAAGTGAATAAAATGGAATATCCCCACTGCTTTGCAAATTTAGACAAAGTTTTTCCTATGGGAAAAAACGGGCTCAGGCAAACACCCGAAAGCTGCATGGTATGTATATACAAAGTCGAGTGTTTGCGAGCAGCCATGGGAAATTCCGATGGGTTTAAAGTAAGAGAGGAAATCATTGATAGGGCTTATTCATCTGGAATTATAGGATTTTTCGAGCGCTGGTCCAAGAAAAAGGACATTCAGCGCCGAATTTCGGAAAATAAGAAGAGTAGGGAGGTTAAAAAAAGAATTTCATGAAGACCATCAAAGATATTGATATTTCGGGAAAACGAGTTCTGATCAGAGTCGATGTCAATGTTCCCATGGATAAATTTCAAAATATCAGCGACGATACCCGAATCAAGGCGATCCTTCCGACCGTGCAGTATGCTTTGGACCATCAGGCAAAGATAATTCTGGCATCTCATTTGGGACGTCCGAAAGGTAAAATGGTACCTGAAATGAGTCTTTCTCCGGTGGCCAAGAGGTTGGGCAGGTATCTGTCAAAATCGGTAAAAATGGCTCCCGATTGTATCGGTCCGGATGTGGAAGCTCTTGTGGAACAAATGGAGATCGGCGAAATCATTCTGCTGGAAAATTTAAGGTTTCACCAAGGCGAGCAGGATAATGACGAGACATTTGCGGCGGCTCTTGCACGACTGTGTGATGTTTATATTAATGATGCCTTTGCGGTATGCCACCGTAAAAATGCATCTGTCGAAGCCATAACAAGGTTTGCACCTGAATGCGGTGCAGGTTTCTTGTTACAGAATGAACTTTCCTATTTTAAAAAAGCATTTGATGATCCGGCTCGTCCTTTGGTAGCAATCGTCGGCGGGGCAAAAATTTCCAGCAAGCTTGCAGCGCTGGAAAATATGCTCAGGAGGGTGGATAAAGTTATTGTGGGCGGTGCAATGGCCAATACTTTTTTGAAAAGTTTGGGCGTTCATATCGGTCGTTCCAGGACTGAAGAGGAACTGGTTGACACTGCTGGTCAATTAATGAAAAATGCGGCGGACAAAGGTATTAAATTTTATGTTCCTGTGGATGCTGTTGTAACCGATGGGGACCATCCCAAGGCAGATGTTAGGATTGTACCTGTTCAGGAAGTACCCGAAGGCTGGATGATTATGGACATCGGTCCCGCAACAATTTTATTGTTGGAAGAAGTATTGGCCGATGCCAAAACCATTGTATGGAATGGTCCGATGGGTGTTTTTGAAGAGGAACCTTTCAGCAAGGGAACATTGGCCATGGCCAAAATGGTGGCTGAATCTTCAGCATTGTCCATCGTCGGAGGGGGAGATACGGATGTGGCTGTTCATAAAGCAGGAGAAAGTGATCGCATCACTTATATTTCCACTGGAGGGGGAGCATTTTTAGCATTGTTGGAAGGAAAACCGCTTCCGGGAGTTGCCGCCTTGGATAAGTTTAACAGGCACGGTAATTGAGATGCAGCCCGTATAGATTTCGGCCATGGCCAAATTTCCGCTCAAACTTTTTGCAGTTATTTTCCTTGGCGTTGCAGGAACTGCAGTCCTTTTTTCGATTTATTATTTTTATGAACCCATTTCGCAGGTTGCCGTCGCTGCATATGAACTATTCAAAGACCGGGAAAAACTCGAATATTTTATAAAATCCCTTGGGATTTGGGGACCTGCAGTTTTTATTGTTCTGCAGATTTTTCAGGTGGTTTTTGCCCCGATCCCTGGGGAAGTTACCGGTTTTATGGGCGGATACATATTCGGGACCCTTTTAGGATTTATTTATTCCTCGTTAGGACTTACCATTGGTTCGGTCATCAATTTCATCCTTGGCAGAGTTTTGGGAAGGCGTTATGTCCGAAAGCTGATACCGACCCAGAAATTAGAAAAATTTGACAGACTGGTTAAACGCCAGGGAGCCATCATTCTCTTTGTCCTGTTTGTTTTTCCGGGTTTTCCCAAGGATTCCTTATGCCTTTTTCTGGGATTGACAGCCCTTCCGTTAAGGGTGTTCACCATTTTAGTGGCTATTGGAAGGATGCCCGGAACGTTCATTTTAAGCCTTAAAGGGGCTTATATGTTTGAAAAAATGTACGGCGTTTTAGCGATTGTGGTAATGTTGTGCCTTATTTTACTTTTAATCAGCTACCGGTATAGAAATGATATTTACAAGTGGATTGAAAAAGCCAATAAAACTGACAGCTAAAAACTT
Organism: uncultured Desulfobacteraceae bacterium; assembly: GCA_964478625.1. GTDB lineage: Bacteria > Desulfobacterota > Desulfobacteria > Desulfobacterales > SKZT01 > SKZT01. The sequence continues at coordinate 33,209 of CAYZJH010000009.1, read as the reverse complement.
TTGATTTAGAAAAAAGGAGGGACCATTGGAGTTTTGGAGTTCAAGAGACGAACTCAGCTATGCAAACAGATTAAGACGATCTTATTATGAATTGCTGAGGGATGATCTGGATCAGTTTCTAATCGATTATTCCCTGATAAAATCATATGAAAAATTTGCCGAACAAAATATTGAGTATCCTTTTGTTGAAAAACGTGAGTTAAAACCTCGGGCCCGCATCCCTTATACGGAATATGACCTTCATAATTCCTTTCTGGTAATATTTGTTGAAGATTCCATACCGGCTTCATTTAAAAAATATATCCGAGTTTTCGATGTCAATAAAACCACCAAAACCAATATCCTTAAAAGCAAGACACTCTTATTAAATGATGATTATGACAGAAATCAGAAATATCTGGATTCGGTGCACTTTTCCAATTTTATCCAAAAACTTCTTCCCATTGACTATGCGCTGCTGATTCAGAGAAATCCGACAAGCGGAGGAAGAGACCGGTATTCCCTTTCCCATTTTCATGTCAGAATTGACTGGCCGATCGCAGAAGCTTCCGAAGATCTCGCACAATACCTTCGATATATTTCAAAAGACCTTTATGAAAAAGGAGATAAATATGCTGAAGATATTCAGAAGAAATTTTTTGAGTATTACGGGTTACCGGTTATGGCGGGTGGAAGGAGAACCGCGGCCATTGTAGCCGCTCAATATCTGAGACGGCTGAACTGTATTTCGACGATTTATGCTGGAAGCAGTGAGTCGAGAGCGCTTATCAGGATTTCCGAGACAGGTGTTTCCAAGTTCACCCTGATGAAGTTTGAATTGGAGGAACTGAATCAGGTTGCGGCAAGTACCAATCTGGCTGTCCGTACTTTTAAAAAAAATTATGTGATATCCAAAAGCAAGAAAGAAGGGATCTGCCTTTTTCAGGTGAGTTATTTACCATCTGCTCAAGCCAGACCTCCTGAGGATGGCAAGTTAAGGGAACTCAAACCCGATCTTTCATGGCTTCGGGTGTCTTCCCAGCACCTCATTCCAAAACCCGGGGTCTGGAAATACCCGCCATTGCCTATTAATCTGATATACACCACTTGATGGTGGAGAGCAGTGAATCAATTTGTCATCCATTTTGGCATTTATCGGTTATTCTTTTTGTCCAGGTGATTGCGGTTTTGAACGGTCTTCGGTATCCATCTCGGGAACTCTCCAGTCACAGGTGTTGGCAAGTTCGTCGATCCAGGTTTTTTTCCAAAGGGTCACTTTGCTGCAGTAAGCGGCCCGTCCGATCAAATGAGCCGCTACAGGAGCCGTAAGCAGAATAAACGTAACCGCTGCGAGTGCCCGAAGGGTTGTGGCGAGTTCAAAATGATAAAATGCCTGGGCGATAAATATGAGCCCGGCTCCCAAAGCACCGGCTTTGGTTGCCGCATGCATTCGAATAATGGTATCCGGCAGCCGTAGCATCCCCAAAGATGCGATAAAGGAAAAAATACCTCCGGCAACCAGCAGAAAAGCGGTGATTATATCATTCATCACTTCATTTCCTTTTCTGTTATAAATTTACCGTGTTTTTTCGCTAATCTTTCCCGGTACCTGGCCAAGGCCACTGTCCCTAGAAAAGCGATCAGGGCATAGCCGATAGCCACATCCAAAAATGACTTTTCATCGGTATAGATTGAGAATGCGGCAAGGAATCCGACAATCAAAATGGATATCAGATCCAGAGCCACAATCCTGTCGGCAGGGTCAGGGCCGATCACCAATCGTATGAAAGCCATGAGAATGCCGAGCATCAAAAGTATCAGAGTCAGTTCTGTTGCAGCCTTTAACAATAAATTATCCATATTCATGAGCGAATAGCCTCCAGAACTTTGTGTTCAATGCCCTCTTTGATTTGAAGCCGTGTAGTTTCCACATCATCAAGAAACATGACATGCACATAGAGAATGGTGCGGTCTGCAGAAATGTCCAGGCTCAGCGTACCGGGGGTCAGTGAAACCAGGTTGGCAACCAGCATAATTTCAAAATCGGTTTTTGCATCCAGCGGAACGCCGATAATGCCAGGTTTGCTGATGTGGGTCGGTGTAATGACATCCCAGAGCACCCGAAGATTTGAGACGATGAGTTGCCAGATAAAATAGCCCAGCAATTGAAGAATTTTGATGACTTTAACAAAATAAAGGGTGGGTTCATACAAGGGGCGGGTGATCCATAAAGCCAGGTAACCAATAAGATATCCGGCCAGAAAACCGCTTACATTCAGCTGCCCTAAAACGGCACAAAATCCTGCAGCCAGAAATAAATTCAGTAAAAACAGGTTGCTCATGGTACCCCCAGTACGGCTTTAACATAAATGTTTGGATTAAGCAGTTCGAAGGACGCCTGCTCGGCCATTGTTAAAAAGGGTCCTGGGACCAATCCGATAATCACAGTTAATATGGCCAACAAAATGATGGGAAAAAACATCCAGAACCCGGCAGGTTCCTCTTTGGTATTCATTTCCATATCCGTATCAGGGGGCCTGGGTTTCCAGAAAACCTCTCCCCATATTTTGGTCATGGAATATGCGGTTAAAAGTCCCACAACTGCGGCAGTGGCCGCGATTATGTAAGATTCTATTTCCAGACCGGCCCGAATAAGGATCATTTTTGCCCAGAAACCCGATAAGGGCGGAAAACCGGCCAGGGAAAATGCCGGAATGAAAAACAGAATTGCAAGAAAGCCGCTGGAGCCATAAAATCCACCCAATTTTGGAAGATCAAATGTTTTCCCGGACTTTTTGGTGACTCCACTGATCAGAAAAAGATTGGTCTTAACAATCATGTGATGAAGAATATAAAATACCGATCCGGTCAATGCCAGAGGTGTAAACAAGGCAAGACCCATTACCATGTAGCCGACCTGGCTGATGATATGAAAGGAAAGAATCCTTCTAAATTCGTTGAATGCGGCTGCGCCGAGAACTCCCGTAATCATGGTCAGGATGGCTGCTGTCAGCAACAGTCCATGGGTGTAGGCAATATCAAAAGTAAAAACCAGACTGAACATGCGAATCATGGAATAGACGCCTACCTTGGTTAAAAGACCCGCAAATATGGCGGATATGGCAACAGGAGGTGTGTGGTAGGATGCCGGCAGCCAGAAAAACAGGGGGAACATGCCTGACTTGATCCCGAATGCAGCCATGAAGATCGCGGCTATTGCCGTTAGCAGTCCCTTATCGGTGACCCCCTGCACTTTCAGATGTAAATCAGCCATGTTCAGAGTGCCGGTGAGTCCATACAAGAGCCCCAGGCCGGTGATAAAGAGGAGCGTCGAAAACAGGTTGATCATGACGTATTTGACACCGCCATCAAACTGCTCTTTTTCCTGACCCAGCACTAGCAGCCCGAATGATGCCATCAGCATGACCTCGAACCAGACATAAAGATTGAAAAGATCGCCGGTTAAAAATGCCCCGCAGACACCCCCGACCAGGATGTGCATCAGCGGATGGAAACCTGCTTTTAAAAGATTCGGGCTGATTTCGGCTTTTGAGTAAGCTGTCACGGCAAGGTATAAAATACCTGTGACGGCAACCATAATCACGCTCAAATGGTCGGCGGCAATTGTAATGCCAAATGGAGCAGGCCAATTTCCGATCTGGGTGACTGCAATTCCGTTCTGATGGACATGGATAAGCAGGTAAATGCAGGCTGAGCAATGAAGCAGGGCACCAAAGATGCTAAGATTTTGCTGATGTCTGAAATTATTTCTGAACTGAAGCGTTGCAGCGGCAAAAGCAAACGGTAATAAGATCGGTAGAACCAAAATCCATCTCATACCCCGTTTCCTTCCATAGCGTGGGTTTCGGTAACATTTTCCTTTTCAACAGGTTCTGCAAAACGCATGGACTTGGTGTCAACCGTACCTAGTGTCTGGTAAGCCCGGTAAAACAGGATAAAAACAAAGGTCAGCAGTGCAAATCCGATTACAATAGCCGTCAGAATCAGCGCTTGGGGCAATGCATTGGCCATTGGCACTTCAGACAGGGACTGGGCATCCGGAATCAGGGGAGGATGAGAAATCGACAGCCCGCCGGCGATAAAAATCAAAAGATTGACAGCATTGGTTGCTATTACAAGACCGAAGATAAATCGGATCAAATTTCCGGCCAGCATTAGATAGATGCTGGCTGCGGCCAGTATGCCGCATAAAAATGACAAAAGAGTTTCCATATCCGCTAATTCTCTTCCAGTGTCAAAATCAATGTCAGGATTGTTCCCAGGACAATGGCGTAGACGCCGATATCAAATAGTATAGGGGTGCCGATTGATAGACCGGAAATACCTGAATCTTTCCCAGGAGACCACCAAAGACCGGTCAGAAAAGGTTTATCCGAGATTAAGGCCATCAGGCCGGTAACCAGGATAAGGCCCATTCCAAAAATAATCAGACGTCGGGGATCGATCCGGATGGCCTTCCGAAGTGAGCTGGTCCCCTCGGCCATGATATAAAGTGCAAACCCGGTGGCAGCTACCAAAGCCCCTGAAAAGCCTCCCCCCGGAGCGTTATGGCCGCGAAACAACAAATAAACCGAAAAGACCAGAATAAGGCTCACCAGCAATCTTGTGGCTGTTCTTAGAATCAGTGATTGCACTATTTATTTCCTTGTCGTTTCAAAATTAACGCATACCCGGCCAGTCCTGCCGCAGCCACCACAATAACTTCGCCGAGGGTGTCCATACTTCGGAAATCAACCAGGATAACATTGACAATATTGCGCCCATGAGCTGCCAGATAGCTGTTTTGTTCAAAAAATACGGTGACGCTTCGATCCAGGTCATTGGAGATTACGGTCAACGCCAGAGTCGTTACCAAAACACCGGCACCTGTTGCCAAAATGGCGTCAAGGATCCTCTTGGGTCTAGGCCTGGTTGGTTTTAGGCCTAATCGTGGTAACCTTAACAATATGATTGAAACAATGATAACCGTGAGGGTTTCCACCAATAATTGGGTCAGGGCAACATCCGGAGCGCCGAAACTTAAAAATATCATGGCGATTCCGGCCCCAATAACACCCAATCCGCATACAGCCAGCAATCTTGACCTTGTTATGACCACAGTGATCACGGCTGCCGAAATGACGGCTGTCAGGATAAATTCTCGCCAGGATAGGGAAAGGAAACCAATCGGCGGTAAAGACTCAGTGCGGCTGAGATAACCATATCCTGCGGTGAGGACAAAGGTGGCGGTGACCACAAAAAAATAGCGGTGAAGCGAACCGTTTTGAATCAGACGTGTCTGAATTTTTCCCACTCTGGCTATGCCATCGGAGATCCACTCATATATCCGGTCTGCCGTCAGGGGAATCGAATCGAATACAAAATTCACCCAGTTGTAGATAAACTGTTTTTTCAGGTAGAAGCGGACACCTAAAACCAGAGTGATTATGCTTAGCAAAAGAGGTTCGTTGATGCCGTGAAAAAGACTCAGTTCGATATCGTCGGATGTATAGTGAATCGCCTTTAGTGCCGGCTCCACCAGCCATCGGCCAATCCAGTCCGGTACAATGCCGAAAAGAATATCAAGCCCTCCAAGAATCACGGGACCGCACCACATATAGGGCGAAGTCTCTTTGACGGTTGCATAATAATCCCCGGGCTGCCCCAGAAAGGGTCTGATGAATAAAATGCCGGCAACAGCCACCATGAGTGAATTGGACAGCACCACCGTCGTGGTTGCCAGAAAGGGGAACATAGACTCGGCTAATGCACCCTTGTACATGATTTCTTTACCGATAAACCCGAAAAAGAGCGGAAATCCGGCCATGGAAAGGCATGCGGCCACTGCGGCAAAAGCGGTATAGGGCATGCTGTCCCATAGCCCACCTAATTGTTCGATCCGGCGGGTACCGGTTTGATGATCAATAATGCCTGCAATTAAAAATAAAGCAGATTTGTAAAGCGAATGAACCAGAAGAAAAGTTATGGCGGCTGTCAGCGAAGATGTGGTTTTTCCTCCCAGAAATAGAGTCATGATACCTAAAGCCGTGACAGTTGTGTAGGCGAGGATTTTTTTCAGGTCAGATTGTCCTAAGGACATGAGTGCCCCGCTGACTGCAGTGATGGAACCCACAATAACCAGAGTCATGGTCCAGAAATCTGTCCCCCCCAGAATTGGATGAAATCTCGCCAGCAAGTAAATACCGCCTTTGACCATGGTTGCCGAATGCAAAAAAGCACTGATCGGGGTAGGAGCAGCCATGGCATTGGGAAGCCAGAAATGAAACGGGAACTGGGCCGATTTGGTAAATGCCCCGATAAAAATGGTAGTTAAAACAACACCATAAAGCGGATGATTTTTTAGCTCTTGAGCCATGGGTTGCATTTGAGAAATTTCATAAGTGCCGCTGATCATTTCCAAAAGAAGAAAACCGATTAATAGAACCAACCCGCCCGCACCGGTCACTAAAAGGGCTTGCCGTGCGCTGGAACGAGAACTTTCTTTTTCATGTTCAAAGCCGATCAGCAAATAGGAGAAAATGGTGGTCAATTCCCAAAAGACAAACAATGATAGCGCATTATCCGCGGCAACAAGTCCAAGCATGGAGAGCATGAAAGCATGCAAAAAGAAAAAAAAACGTCCTGTATGGGGATGCCCATGAAGATAATCTGCTGAATATAATGTCACAAAAAATCCAATGCCGCTGATAATCAGCGCAAACAGGACACTGAGACCATCCAGCATAAATGACATTTGAACGCCAAGGCCCGGAATCCATGGAAACTCAAACAGGTAAAACCCTCCCGCCATGGTTCTTGGCAACATCGCTGTTGTTGCAAAAAACAAAATAAGGGGAATGAGACATGTGGCACGGGCAGCCATAATGGAAGAATTTTGCTCGGAATGATTGATCATCTGATGTTCAATTATTGCAAAATTAAGAAGAGTTAGTCATAATTTTTAAAACGAATTGAGTATAACAAAAGAATATCAGAATTTCAATCATTCAACTGTGAAAAATATCTTAAAGATTAAACAACAACAAAAACGATATGATTATGGGATGGCTAAGCTGATCAATTTGAATTGGAAGGTTTTGTTGTTTTTTCATTGTAAGCGGCAATAAAAATTGCCGACAATATCATAATTCCTCCAATCAATTTCAACCAGGTAAGTTCTTCGTTGTAGATGATATAGGCCAAAATGGTGGCACCGATTGGTTCTCCTAAAAGGCTGACGGCTATTGTGGTTGCGCTGAACCATCTCAGCGCCCAATTATAGCAGGAATGCCCGATTAACTGAGGAATCAGAGCCATGGCCCAAAAAGCGGTGACGGTTTGCCCTGAAAAACCATGGAATTTCAGCCCTAATCCAAAAACCATAGCCCATAGAATAACCGAAGCAGTTCCATAGCAAACCGAAATATAGGCAATCAAAGAAAGGGTCTTGCGAAGGTTTCTTCCAAAGAGCAGGTAGCATGCCGCACAGATTCCACCCATCAATGCCATAAAATCCCCGAAGATCGCCTCGGAACCTAAAGCGAAATTTTCGGCTCCGATGATAACTCCTCCCAGGGTGCATATTAAAATACTCATGGCTGCGGTGGTCCTGATTTTTTCTTTGGTTATCAATGGGGTTAACACCCCTACCCAAAGGGGACTGGTATTTACGAGAACAACACTATTGGCTACGGATGTGTAATTGAGGGAGGAAATCCAGAAAGCAAAATGAAGAGCAAGAAAAAATCCCGCCCCAAACCCCAGGGGGATCTTTTCAAATGGCAAACATCTTAGTTCATCTTTTGCTTTCCACCATGCAAAAGGTACTAGAATTAAAGATGCTATACCAACGCGATAAGCAGCGATAACCAGGGATGGAGCATCGGCCATTTTCGCAAAAACGGCACCGGTGGATATGGCCAAAACACCACTTGTTAAAGCAATGGCAGGATGAAAACCCAATCTTATTAAAAGACTCCGGCTGGTTTGATTCTTTTTAACACCACCAAACCTCTTGTTGTATAAAAAGTTAAGGCAGGGTCTTTAACAGCATCCCTGCCTTCTTTGAATATCTGTCTCAATGGATCTGGTTTAGAAAATCGGTTTCAACAGTTAAAATGAATCAACGGTAACTTCATTTTAAACCTTACAAATGGTTAAACATTATGATTCGAGTTTGAAAGATAAATTAACCCTTGCACGGAAAGATTTAATTTTTCCGTCTTCAACTTTCATATCCAGCTTAGTGACCTCAGCGACTCTCAGGTCTCTTAAAGATTTGCTTGCAGCTTCAACGGCTTTGGCCGCAGCATCTTCCCATGATTTGGAACTGGTACCAACAACTTCGATAAGTTTGTAAACGCTTTCTGACATCTCATTTCTCCTTCCGTTTGCAGTTAATGGTTGACAACTGAACTGGCAAAGGCCTTTTGGCACTTCCAGAGGTTCAGGAAAAATCCTCCAAAATTGGTTTTCGGTCGAATGCAGTGCGTTCAGAAATATTGGATTTATTGAATTGTTATTCCAAAAAAGTTGTAGCGACGCCTCGAACTTATCGTCTGATGAGTTTAGTTTCACTGATTGAGTGCTAACACAAAAGAATTCTAAAAGTCAAGCAGCAACATGAAGGATTCAAAATCGAATGGCTGAACCGCCTTTGATTGTCTGTTGCATATTTTTACAATACGGTAATTTTTAAAAACCCCGGACTGTCTTGTCTGAAGATCTCATATCTGTTATATTTCCTGATATTCGGTTTGAAACTATAAACATTATTATTTATACCTGTTTTATGAACAGATTTCGCTGGTATTTTCATCCTATCTTTGTTTTTATTTTTTCTATTCTGGCTCTGGGCCTTTCCTTATTTCTTTATATATATTGGTATATTGAGGTGAGTAAAGGGCTTAAGACCATTGTGAGCAAGTTCAACCTGGATACTGAAAAAGTTCTGACTTATGAAACATGGGTGGTAATCCTGGTTCTCTCTGTTTTGGTGGGATTGATCCTGGCAGGAATTTTTATCATATTTGTCTATAGCCAAAAGGTGGTCCAATTATTCAGACTTCAGCAAAATTTTATCAATAATTTTACTCATGAACTCAGAACTCCGGTGACCTCCCTTAAACTTTATCTGGAAACATTTCTAAAGCATGACCTTTCCATGAAAGACCGCCAAAAATATATCCAATACATGCTTCAGGATACTCAACGCCTTTCGGAAAATATCAATCGTATTTTAAATATTGCCAAACTGGAAAGTAAGAGTTACAAAAGTGAATTTGTCGATTCCGACCTTTCGATTTTGATTAAGCGGTTTTGTGTTGATAATAAGTATCTTTTTCCCAATTGCCGTATTCATATTGATGAGGGAAAAGATAGCGAATACCCATTTCGGGTCAATCACTCTTTGTTTGAAATGCTCCTGATCAATTTATTGGCCAACGCCGTTAAATACAACAAATCCTCAGTGCCCGAGGTCAATATTTATTTTGAAAGGGTTCGGAAAAAACTCAAGATTCGTTTTGAAGACAATGGGATAGGTTTGGCAAAAACCGAACTGAAAAAGATATTCCGAAAATTTTATCAGGTTGGCAACTCTGAAGACATGACGGCCAAAGGCAGCGGGTTGGGGCTATACCTTGCGCATCATGTGGCGCGTATTCACAATGGCAAAATTTTTGCCGAAAGCCCGGGTGTCGGAAAAGGGTCTGTTTTTACACTCATGCTTCCTTTTCCGCAAAAGGAATGGAAATGACGGCAAACGATCAAAAACGCATTCTGATTATAGAAGATGAAACTCACATTGCCGAAGGACTAAAATTAAATCTTTTGCTCCAAGGCTATGAGGTCGATTTAGCATCCGACGGTATGTCAGGGTTATCCTTATACAAGAGCGTTCAACCGGATTTGGTGGTTTTGGATGTAATGCTGCCTGGTATGGACGGGCTTTCGGTGTTGAAAAAAATACGCGAAGAAAACGAACGCCTTCCTATCCTGATTTTATCAGCCAAAAATGCCTCTGATGACAAAGTTCAGGGACTATATTTCGGGGTTGATGATTATATGACAAAGCCTTTTAATCTGGAAGAGTTTATCCTTAGGGTAGAAAGGTTGCTTCTGAGAGGTGCCTGGTCAAAGACGAATAAAGAAACCGAGTTTTCAAAAGAAAAATATGTGTTTGGTGAAAATGAAATTTATTTCAATACACTCACCGCGGTGTGTGGTGGAAATGAAATTCACCTGACTGAGCTTGAACTCAAGTTGCTGAAACTATTTATCAGCAATCGGGGGGATGTGCTTTCCAGGGCTGAAATTTTGGAGAATGTTTGGGGTTATGCCCGAAATACCAGCACAAGGACCGTGGACAATTTTATCGTTCGCTTTAGAAAATATTTCGAGCCGAATCCCAAAGAACCGATTTATTTTAAAAGCTTAAGATCTGTCGGATATGTTTTTGACCACGATTAGCTTTCATCTGAAAACTGCATCAACAAACCGTGAACTGGCAAAAACCGATTGTCAACAATTTTGCTGTTCGATATCCACGGATTGAAAGGCAAAAGAAATGAGTCATTTCACCGGGCAGTGACATTTGAAACCTTTTCATAAAGAAGAAGGAGTTAATTTAATGACACAACAGGTTATCATTGTGGGCGCAATAGCGGCAGGTTCCAAAGCTGCATGCCGAATTAAACGAATTAATCCGTCTGCTCGCATTGTCATGATTGATCGTGATCGTTTCATATCTTATGCGGGGTGCGGCATTCCATATTTCGTGGGGGGCGATGTTGCGGACCTGGAAGGACTCCAGTCTACTTTTGCCCATGTGATACGGGACTGTGCTTATTTTCAAAATGTCAAAGGCGTTGAAGTGAGACCGGAGGTTGAAGCTCTATCAATAAATCGAGCTGAAAAAAAGATAGTGGTCAGAGATATGACGAGGTCAAAAGAAGAAACACTGGCATACGACAAACTCGTATTGGCCACCGGGTCTGTTCCAAAAATTCCTGAGGTGCCTGGTGTGGAGTTACCCGGTGTTTTTCCGGTCGCAACTCTTCATCATGCAAAAAAAATCAAAGAAACTATTTCAAAGGGAATGGTGGAAAGTGCTGTTGTTATCGGTGGCGGTGGCAAAGGTATTGAAATGGCTGAGGCGCTAACCGATCTTTGGGGTGTTGAAACTACTGTAATTGAAATAAAAGATCAGCTATTGTCATCATCTTTTGGTGAAGACATGGCCCTTTTGATTCAGAATCACCTTCAGGAAAAAGATGTCAAGGTTATTTTATCCGAAAGCGTAAAACGGATTGTGGGGGATCATGAAAACGGCGTGGAGGCTGTTGAGACCCAAAATCATCGAATTTCTTGCCAAATGGTGATTATTGCCGCCGGAACCCTGCCCAACATTTCGCTTGCACATACTGCGGGTCTTACGATCGGAGAAACCGGAGCCATTGCTGTTGATGATTACTTTCAGACCTCTGATCCTGATATTTACGCAGGAGGTGACTGTGTGGAAATGACTCATGTGGTCAGCGGCCGGAAAATTCATTTGCCTATGGGTTCCCTTGCGAATCTTCACGGAAGGATTATTGGTACCAATATCGCCGGAGGTCATGATCGATTTCCGGGAACTGTGGCATCAGGTTGTCTCAAAATTTTTGATATGGCGGTTGCCAGGGTCGGTTTGACGGTAAAACAGTCTGAAATTGCAGGTTTTGACCCGGTATCTACAGTTGTGGTGCAATCGGACAGGGCTCATTTTTACCCGACTCAGGAATTGATGTGGATGAAACTGATTGCCGACAGAAACAGTCGAAAAATTCTCGGAACAGAAATCATGGGAAGCAAGGGAGATGCCGTCAAGGCCCGTGCGGATGCCATAGGTGCTTTGCTCTACAATAAACCGGACCTTTCGGTTTTGTCCAATCTGGAGGTCGGCCATACTCCGGCTTTTGCTGCTTCTTTGGATATTATCAACAATGCCGCCAACTCATTGGAAAACATTCTTGAAGGCCGCCAGGATTCCATTGCGGTAAAGGATTTTTTGAAATTGTTCAAAGAAGGTAAAGCAAGGGTATTGGATGTTCGCAGCAGGGTGCAGGCCGGTCCTTTTGTGGAAAAATATGGTGACCATTGGGTCAATATTCCACAGGAAGAACTTCCGAATCGTTTGTCTGATATTCCAGCAGGGGAATTATCATTGGTTTGCGGATCAGGTCCCCGGTCTTATGAAGCACAATTGTTTCTCAGGGAGAAAGGATATAGAAATACCAAAAATGTGCAAGGCGGAATCGGCATGATCAAATATTCAGATCCCGACTTTTCACCCTCGGAACACTAACAAAAGAATGATTAATCAGGGCATTGACCCAAATCCCGGCGGAATTCAGGAGAATCAATGATTCGCATCAGTTCAGCGTTTTCTTTCTCAAAAAACTCGGCCAGTTCTTTTTCAGAAAAGCTTAACAATCTTTTGATACCGGAAAATGTTCTGCCGGGAATTTTAGCAAATCTTTTGGAAACACTGAGAGCTTTGGCTTCAAGGTGTTCCGGTGAGACGATCCGATCTGCAATACCCAATGCCAATGCCTGCTTTGCCGTTATTTCATCTTCATTGATAAGCAATTCAAGAGCCTTTGATTTTCCCAAAATCTTGCTCAGAAAAAAGACACCTCCGCCTTTAGGGAGAAGTCCCAAATCAATATAGGCATTTTGAAACACCGCGTTGTCAGTAATGATTCTGTAATCACATGCAAGACTGATATTTAAATAGAGAGGAATAAGCCGTCCACTATCCGCATGAATCACAGGTTTTTGAAATTCCACGATTTTTAAAATAAACTGATCCACAGCGTTGAACATTCTGTAAATGGCATTTCGATCGAATTTCAAACGGCATAACCGATAATAAAATTCATAATATTCCTTGACCCCGGTTTTTTCCGGAGATCCCACAATCACAAGAGTTTCCACCGACGAATCTTCAGAAACCCGATCCATGTACTCAAGTAATCGATCTTTTCGATCAAGATCGGTGGCTCGGAGTAACAAATTTTCACTTAAGTATAAAAATGCCGAAGAATCGATTTGTTTTCCAACAAACAGTTCATCTGCAGATTCCCCGTAAGTTTTTTTTCTCATATATTCAGGCGAGCCCTCATATCGTTGATAATATCATTGAGGATCATATCGAGATCTGTTTTGGGTTCAAACCCGATAAATGATCTTAATTTTTCAATGCTGGGAACCCTGCGTTGCATGTCTTCAAAATCTTTTTTGAAAGCCTTTTCATAAGGAATTTTTTCAATTATGGATTTGGAATCGGTTTTTTCGATAATTTTACGGGCCAAATCGTATATTGAGATTTCACGGGTACCACCAATATTGAAGATTTCTCCGATTGCTTTTTCGTGTTTCATCAATTTCATCAGGGCCCGAACCACATCATCCACAAATGTAAATGTTCGGGTCTGGGAGCCGTCCCCGTAAACGGTCACCGGAAAATTTTTTAATGCCTGTTCTACAAACCTGGGAATCACCATTCCATAGGCTCCTGTTTGCCTTGGACCCACGGTATTGAATAATCGTGTGATGATCACCCTTAATCCTTTGGTGCTGTGATAGGCTAATGCGGTAAATTCATCCATTAATTTACTCGCTGCATAACTCCACCTGGATTTGGTCGATGGCCCATAGATGATATTGTCCGTTTCAACCAAGGGTGCGTGAAGGTGTTTTCCATAAACTTCGGAGGACGATGCAATTAAAACCTTTTTATTAAACCGCGAACACAGATTCAATACCATTTCAGTCCCCTGGATGTTAGTTCTGATAGATTCCAGGGGATTTTCAAGAATGTAGCGCACACCCACTGCTGCGGCAAGATGATAAACCAGATCTGCAGAGCCGATTAATTCGGCCATGGTGAGGGGATTTAAAATGGTATCAATGGTGACTGTTAATTGATTCTTGTAATTGGGATCTTCTTGAAGATGGCGAATGTTCTCCATGGATCCCGTGGAAAGATTGTCGATAATGGAGACTTCCATACCGCTTTCCAGGCAGGCTGAAGCCAGATGAGATCCGATAAACCCCGCTCCGCCGGTGATGACAACTTTCATTGAGTAATCCCTTTCTCGGATTTTGACTGTTTTTTTCAGACCGGTTCGTCAAAACGGCAGCTGAGCATCAGGTCGTCACCCAAAACAGATCTGACTTTGTAGGGTAGCTTTCTGAATAATTTGATCATATTCTTATTGCCGGGAACCGTTACTGCGAAAAGACCCAAAATACCGTTTTCTCTGGCAGCCTCAGCAAGTTTTCGGATTAGAATTTTTCCAAGACCTTTTCCCTGATATTCCTTACTGACAGAAAATGCAACTTCCGCCATATTATCAGCCGATTCAAAATAGTATGAACCAACCCCCACGACTTTTTCAAAACCGGATTCGCCCACCAGAGCAATCATTGTCATGTTGTGGATATAGTCGACTTGAAACATTCCCTGAACTTCCTGACGGACAAACCGGGTTTTTTCATGAAAAAACCTTGAGACCACATCAACTTTTTCAAGCTTGTAAAAGTGTTCTTGTATTCGTCTTTCATCAACAGGTTTTGCCGGCCTGAAAAGAATTTTTTCTCCGGCGATTTTGATGACTTCTTCAAATCTCACCGGGTAAACTCCCCGGACAGATTCCCCCAGTGTTCGGTCGGGCCCGACCATGCCCATTTTTTTGGCTTCAAAAAGGAGTTCTTCCCGAAAGTCCGGATGAGCGATGCTGATAATCGCCAAAGCCCTTTCCTGGGTACTTTTTCCGTAAAGGTTGGCTACTCCGAATTCAGTGACTACCCAGCGGACATCTTCTCTGGGAATGGTGACGATGGTATTGTTAAGCATGGGGACTATCCGGCTTTCCATATTGTCTTTAGCGGTTGCGTTAATCATGATGATCGATTTTCCGTTTTCAGACCTGTTAGATCCCCGGATAAAGTCGGGTATTCCCGAAACACCAGCATATAAATTGTATTCCAATGCGTCGCATGACACCTGACCGGCCAGATCAATATATTGCGCAACATTCATGGATACCATTTTGTTATGCCTGGAGATAATATCGATATCATTGATATAGTCAAAAGGATAAAAATCCACCGCTGGATTCAAATCGAGAAACTCATACAGATTTTTGGTACCCACGGCGCAACCGGCAACCATTTTACCGTTATTAAATCCTTTCTTTTTATTGTTAATAACCCCCATGGAATATAGCCTCATCATATCCATTGTCAGAAACTGGGAATGGATGCCGAGATCGTTTTTTTCGGACAGTGCCAGACTCGTTGCCTGGGATGCGGCATCAAGGCCGATTTGCAGGGTAGCGCCATCCTCGATAAGACGGGCAATATGCTTTCCGATCATGTCGGCCCTGTGGGGAATGGGAACAGATGATATGGTCAGCAGATCTTCATCATATTCGACAATGGCGTCGACATCATTGACATGAATGAAACTCTGTCCCAACACCATGGGCATTCGGCTGTTGACCTGCGCAATGACAATATCCGCCGACTGCGCAGCCGCCATGGTAACATCCACCGAAACCCCGAGACTCATCCATCCAAAATCATCCGGAGGCCGCACCTGTATTAATGCAACATTAATGGGAATTAAACGCTTTTTAAAAAGTTTGGGAACCTCCGAAAGATTCATGGGAGTATAAAACCGCATGTTTTTTGCCAATTTTTCCGATTTGGCCGACCCGAGATATATGGATCTTATACTCAAACGTTGATCCAGTGTCTTGTTGGCGATCATCGTTAATGAAGTTGTCTCCGAAGACATCAACCGTATGATTTCAATATCGGAAAGCCTTCCGGAACCTTCCGCAAAACCTTTCACCAAATGCTGGGGCTCTCCGCAGTAAGATCCGATAAAGACTCTTTGCCCCGATTTAATCATTCGGATGGCATCATGGACGTCTTTTTTCTTTTTGACATAATCATCAGCCCAGTAGCCGGTGAAGGTCATGAAATGGTTCCTTTGAAATTACCTTTTGGCTGATCTTTAAAATGTTATCAGCCTGTCAGGCTTGTTTGAGCAAAAGCTCATCGATTAAAAGGGAATATCATCATCTTGGGTATCGGGATAAGGTGGTTCAGGAATGTCGGATTTTTTGGAATATGCCGATTGAGATTTGGGAGAATCAGCTGCCGCATCACGAGTTCCCAGCATTTGCATCTGATTGGCGACAATTTCCGTAGTATACCTTTTATTACCGTCCTTATCCTCCCACTCCCTCGTCTGGATTTTGCCTTCGACATAAATTTGCTTTCCTTTTGACAAATACTCTCCGCAAATTTCCGCAAGCCTTCCGAATGCAACAATTCGATGCCACTCCGTGCGCGATTCCCGCTGTCCGTCTTTTGTCCAGTTTTCCGTAGTCGCCAGGCTGAAATTGGCTACAGCCATACCACTGGGAGTATATCGAATTTCCGGATCTTTTCCCAGATGTCCGATGAGTAATGCCTTGTTTAAACCTGCCATTTTTACCTCCGTTTTTTGGGGATTTATTTGATGACAAATACAAAAGATATTGAACAATGTCAACTTCAGAAGTAATGGTTAACGGATGAAAAGAAATTTACAAAGCCGAATGGTCCTGTTAGATTAAAAAAATATCTGTGAGAAAATCAAATTTGAAAAGCGTACAGGAGACATAATGAGCACATGAGACACAGAATTATACCCAAGTCTCCTCGATGGGGCTACTGTTTTGTGATGGCGGCCGCCCTGTTATGGGCCGTTTCAGGATCATCAGCAAAATTTCTCTTTCATCATGGAGTAACCCCGTTTCAGCTGGTGCAACTTCGGATTACTCTTGCAGCGGTATGTCTTTTTATTTGGCTGTTTTTTAAAAACAGGTCTATGCTTTTCATTGCAAAAGAGGATGTGTTTTACTTTCTGGTTCTTGGAATATTCGGCATGGCGGCGGTGCAATTCACTTATCTTTTTGCCATTAGCAAGATACATGTGGCCGCCGCAATTTTACTTCAGTATATGGCTCCCATTTTTATCGCCCTTTTCTCTTTTATTTTTGCCAAAGAAAAAATAAAGATATCCACGGTTACAGCAATCATCATAGCTACGACAGGTTGTTGGCTGGTGGTAGGCGCCTATAACCTGAATGTTTTATCCATGAACATGGTGGGTATCCTTTCAGGAATCGCATCCGCAATAGCGTTTGCATGGTATTCCATTCACGGTGAATATGGAATGCGAAAATACAACCCATGGACCGTACTTTTTTATGCGATTCTTTTTGCGGCTTTATTATGGAATGTTTTGCACCCTCCTCTAGAGGCTTTTTTCCATACACGTTCACCTTTAGAATGGTGGTGGATATTTTACATTGCCGTTTTTGGGACGGTGCTTCCCTTTGGATTATATCTTGAAGGCATTAATTTGATTCGAGCCACTAGGTCCAGCATCACGGGAATGCTGGAACCCATCACCGCCGGAATATTGTCCTATATTTTTTTGAATGAAATAATGGAACCATTGCAGCTTGCCGGTGGGGGTCTGGTTATTTTTGCCATTATTTTGCTCCAGTTAAGGCAGGATTTCGATGACAAAGCCCCGGCAATGATTCGAGCCGGCAAAGATAAAAAAATCGGGTTATCCTAAGTTGAATAATCAACTGTCCCTTATTAAGCGAATCCGAAGACGGATACTTGCCAGAGACTGGGATTTTTTTGCAGTTACTGCGCCGGGTTTGGAAGTTATTTGCCGCAATGAGTGCAATTCCCTTTCTTTTTTCAACCATACCCCGAAAGTGATCAGCGGAGGTCTTGAATTTTCAGGTAGAGTGCCTCTTATTTTTAAAGCAAATCTTTTCATTCGCACTGCCAACCGGATCATGATGAGAATCGGAAAATTTAAAGCCTCAAATTTCAGACAGTTGGAAAAAAAACTCTCCAATTTTCCCTGGGAACTTTTTTTGAAATCTCACCACCGGGTTAAAGTCAAGGTTTCATCCAGGCATTCCAGGCTTTACCATTCGGATGCGGTTCGCTTCTGTATTGAGGGAGTACTGGAAAAGTTTTCCCGCAGTGAATCCAAATCCGATCTGTCTGAAAATAATATGACTCAGACTGTATATGTCCGTATCGTTGAAGATCAGGTGACTCTTTCTTTGGATGGCAGCGGTGAAATTCTATACAAAAGAGGCATTAAAACACATGGTGGAAAGGCACCTATTCGGGAAACCCTGGCTTGTGCAGCGCTTTTGCTTGCAGGATACAAGTGGCATGAACCCTTGATTGATCCTATGTGCGGTTCAGGCACTTTTTCTCTGGAGGCTGCCATGATAGCCCGGAATATACCTCCGGGATGGTATCGCCAATTTGCTTTTATGCATTGGCCTTGCTTTAGACCTCCAAGTTGGGAATTTATCCGCCGTGAAGCAGAAGCAAGGTTTGTCCAAGTCAAAGAAAAACTTATTTTTGCCTCAGATATCGACCAACAAATGTGCCGTGAACTCAGGGAATGTGTTGATAAAAGGGGGCTTGATCCGATTATCCAGGTAAGCGATGGTTGTGATTTTTTTTCACTCCGTCCTGAAAACCTTACCCATAAACGAGGTTTGGTGGTGCTCAACCCACCATATGGTCTTCGCATGGCAACGGTCGATACAGGTACTGAACAGTTGTATCTCGAAATTTTCAAAAAACTGAAAAAAGACTATAAACACTGGAAAGTCGCTTTAATTGTCCCCAAACTTGAACTTGCCCACAAGGCAATACCGATGTTGAAAATTCAGCCTTTTTTTCATGGCGGAATCAGACGATTTTTCATGTACGGCACCATTTCAAGCTGAATTCACCCGATACAGGCTTGTCGGCATAGTGTGAATATCGTCATTGATAGGATTTATTATGTTCATATGGAAATATCCTGCATAAAAGGAAAACAAGAGTGCCATGAAGAGCTTTCTCAGACGGTATGATATCCTTTTTATTATTTTCCTTTTTTTTCTTGCGAAACCCACTGAATACCAGGAATTTTTGGCCTTTTTTGAAGAAAAGACCATTTCCTTCCGGCATGCCGTTAGAACAAGCTTTGGTAGTTACCGAAGCAACTATTTTCCCAAAGAACAGATCTTTTTACTGACAATCGATGAAAATTTTTATCATCAGAATGGCGGATTTTCACTGAAGCGTTCAGATCTTGCCAAAATGATCAGGAACCTGAAAAAACTGGGTGCTGAAGTTATCGCATGTGATCTTTTCCTGCAATTTCCCGATCCTTACGGCGAGGATGCAATTTTGGCACAAGCCCTGAAAGATGCAGGTAATACGGTGCTTGCATCGAAGGTCATTCATGACTCAAAGGGGCAGGATATTCAAATTTTCAATCCAGCAGCGTCATTAAAAGAAGGTGGCAAAGTTGGGTATGTTGAGCCGTTATCGAAGCACAATATGGTTTCCTTTGTGCACCGCCTCCGGTTTTATCCTGAGATTGCATCGGCAGAGGGCGGACTTCCAATGGCTGTCAAAACGGTATCCATGTATTTGAATACCGATGTCCACCTTACGGATATGTCGTTAATTCTGGGTGATATGAAACCGGTCCTGTTGGACAAACTCAAAACCATGTATATCGATTTTTCTCCTTTGCCGAAACCATATCGATCGATAAGGGAATTTTCGGGTGATTCAGCCATTCACTATATAAACATTGATGAAACGGATCCGGAGCAAATCGATCGTTTGAAGGCAAATGTCAGCGGAAAAATCGTTATTATAGGGGATACCTCGGAATTGGCGCACAATTGGTACGATACTCCCGCAGGTCGAATGTATAGTTGCGAGATTTTGGCCGATACCATGGCGACCCTGTTGAAAGATTCCCCCTTGAAATCGGTATCCCTGCAAACCGAACTTCTGACCATTTTTTTGATGCTGTTTATCCTTGTTGTATGTTCAGCCTTTATCCAGGATCCAAAGTGGAGATTTTTTCTGATCGTCGTTTTTTTTACCGCCTATATCCATTTTGTCACCTTGTTTTATGTGGTATCCGGTCTTGTGGTACCTGTGAGTTATACCTTGTTTTCAGGGATTCTTGGCTATTTTGCCGTCAATCTTTATGAATATTTTCAGGAAAGAAAATTCAGAAAAGAAATTACGGCAAAATTACATGAAAAACAAAAGTCTCTGGAAATCGCTGAAGCAACATACCGAAGTATCTATGAGAATGCAGCCGAGGGTATTTTCCAGGCCACTCCGAATGGTGAACTGATCAATGCAAATCCCTCCATGGCCAAAATCATGGGCTATCAATCGCCCATGGATATTATCAAATCGGTGACGGATGCAGCTTCGCAACTTTTCATGGATCCCGAGAAAGGAAGGGAGTTTATTCAAAAAATTCGAAAACACGGAAAAGTGACAGGACTGGAACATAAGTTTCGGCAAAAAAGCGGAAAGGATTTTATCGGCTTAATTTCCGGGCGGGCTGTAAAAGATGACTATGATAATATTTTATATTACGAAGGATCCCTGCAGGATTTGACGGAACGAATCCAGAAAGAAGAAGCCGAGCGTGATCGAAAAGCGGCTGAGGCTGCCAATGTCGCCAAGAGTGAATTTTTATCCAGAATGAGTCATGAAATAAGAAATCCACTAAACGCGATCTTTATGACCACCCAATCAGAACTCAATTCAAGCTTGACCCGTAAACAGCGCAAAACCCTTGAAACTATAAATTCCGAATGCGAAAACCTGATTAAAATATTAAATGAAGTTCTGGACCTCCATAAAATCGAAATTGGAAAGATCGAACTGGAGAGTGTCGATTTTAATTTATTGGATTTAATCCATTCCCTTGCAGATTTATACCGGGACAGCATTATTGCCAATGAAAACGAACTGATATTGGACATCGATCCTGAGGTCCCGACATTGCTTGTGGGTGATCCCTACCGGTTACGACAGATTATTGGAAATCTTTTATCCAATGCTGCAAAATTTACCAGGCAAGGGGACATTCTGGTCGGAATTAACTGTCTGAAAAAGAATACCGATTCGGCAACCTTAGAATTCTTTGTTGAAGATACTGGTTTGGGAATAAAGAGGGAACACATGAACAACCTCTTTTCTCCTTTTACCCAGATGGGAAACCGTAACCATAGAATTCACGAAGGAGCAGGCCTGGGGCTTTCCATCTGCAAAAAACTGGTTGAATTGATAGGAGGCCGCCTCAGTGTTTCAAGCGAAGTCGGAAAAGGAAGCCGGTTTGGTTTTGTTGTGCAATTTGCCAGACAGAATACCGGAGTTAAGGAAAAGCCCGAACTTCCGGATGATATCAGCAGCCTTCGTATATTGGTGGTCGATGACAAAAGGTCTTGCAGGAAAATGTTTGAGAAAATCTTAAGAAATCTGAATTGTGAACCTGTTTGCGTGGATTGCGCCGAAAAAGCTTACCAGGAATTGCTTCATACTCAAAAGCCCTATGATCTTTTGGTAATCGATCATGAAATGCCCCAATCAGACGGTTTGAGTGCTGTAAAAATAATCAGAGAAAATCCAAAATTTCCCCAACCGCCGATTATCTTGATGACGGTATCGGGTAACGAGAAAACCATGGAAATGGCGCGAAATGCCGGAGCTGATGTTTGTATCATCAAACCGATAAAGATCGATAAGGTACTCGATACCATTTTGAACGCACTATGCAGGCCTCAACCAGAGAAAAGATTTGAGCATGAAGATCGGTTTCATCCATTTCCCAAGGTTAAAAATTTTGAGGACGCTGCCATTTTATTGGTGGAGGACAACCCGATCAATCAAAAAATCACGGCGGAAATTTTAAAAAACGCCGGTATTCAGGTCACAACGGCAAACACAGGAAAGGAAGCTGTGGATGCCGTATTCGAGAATCGGTTTGAGGCGATCCTCATGGACATTCATATGCCTGACATGGACGGTTACGAAGCCGCATGTATCATACGGAAGAATCCGAAGTTTAAAAATGTTCCGATAATTGCCATGACAGCTTCCGTTATGAACAAAGATAAGGAAAAATGTTTTAACTCGGGGATGAATGATTTTATTGCAAAGCCCATAAATATTGAAAATCTCTTTTCAATCCTAACTCGTTGGATCGGATCAACTGGAACCGGAGAAATCCTTGGCCAGGACAGGCAGGATATTTTTTTCAGAACGGCCGGACCAGATGCCCGGAAAAAATTTCCGGGCATCAATTTGGACAAAGCTGCACGGATTATGGTTAACAATGAAAAACTCTATCTGGAGTTGCTTTCAGAATTTTCAAAAAAATATTCTGAAATTCCGACACAAATATATCATACAATTTTGAAAAGGGATTTCAAAAAAGCCCAGGAATTGATACACAATATCAAAGGTGTGGCAGGGTTTTTAATGGCAGACAATCTTTTACGCATCATCCAAAAGCTCGAACTTTCGATTTTTCATCAGAATATCGATAATGCTCGGAATCTTCAGAAAGAACTGGAGTCTGCATTTAAGGAAGTAATAACATCGGCACGGGCCATCGAAAAACTCTATGATCAGTACAAGCAGGTTGGTCATGAGGATAGAGAGCCACCGGTTAAAAATGCAAATTCCAATACCATTGCGGTTTCACTGATAACACTGAACGGTCTTTTGAAGGACCATAATCTGGATGCATCCGACTTTCTGGATAGTATCGCCAAAAATGTTACCGATGTGACCCTCTTGCAATCCTTAAAGGAAGTCTCCGAACAAGTGGGACATTTGGATTTTAAACAGGCCAGAGAGCAATTAACCAAAATAGGGAAATCGTTCGGAGTGACTTTGGATTAACAAAAAATCCAATTTTAAAACAGAAAGGAGTCAACCATGTCAGACCTGATAAAAAAATTTGAAACTGCTTCACAGGAAGTCAGGCAGTTGCCCTCAAGACCTGACAATGAAACTCTTCTGAAATTATACAGCTTGTACAAACAGGCTGAGGAAGGGGATGTGACCGGCGATCGACCGGGTTTTGCCGATTTTAAAGGGCGGGCAAAATATGATGCTTGGGCGAAACTCAAAGGAATCTCAAAGGAAAAAGCGATGCAGGATTATATTGACCTGGTGGATAGCTTAAAAGGGTAAACTGAGTGAACACCGATGACATGGGTTACAGAAAGGAGCGAATCATGGCCGAATTATTGTGGCAACCCTCTGAAACGCAAATCCAGCACACCAATATGTATTGTTTCATGCGGCAAATTAACGAACGGTTCAGTTGCTCTTTTAACCATTATGAGGAACTTTATCATTGGTCCGTCGATTATATACCCGAATTTTGGGCTGCCATGTGGGATTATGCGCAGATTAAATTTTCAGAGCCTTATAAAGAAGTGGTGGATGACCTTACAAAGATGCCGGGTGCGAAATGGTTTTCCGGGGCCAGACTTAACTTTGCTGAAAATTTGCTTCGCTACAGAGATAACCAGACTGCTCTGATTTTTAAAGGGGAATCTCATGAACCGGTAAAACTGACGTATGCAGGACTTTATGATGAAGTTGCGAAACTTGCAGTTTCCATGAAACAATCGGGTGTGAAGGCTGGAGACAGGATAGTGGGTTTCATGCCAAACATGCCTCAAACGATTATTGCCATGCTGGCTACGGCAAGCATCGGAGCTGTATGGTCTTCATGCTCTCCTGATTTTGGAATTAAAGGGGTTCTGGACCGGTTCGGCCAGATCCAGCCCAAAGTTCTCTTTACAGCGGACGGGTATTTTTTTAAAGGAAAGAAAATCGATTCCCTGGATCGTATTTCCAAAATCCTGAAAAAGATCCCTTCAGTTAAAACCGTGATTGTAACACCTTATACCGAAACGAATCCTGATATTCATGAGATTGCCGGTGCAGTCCTTTTCGATGATTTCAAATCTTCACAATCAGGACTCGAAATTGAATTCGCACAACTTCCTTTTGAGCATCCGCTCTATATCATGTATTCATCAGGTACCACAGGGCTTCCAAAATGCATGGTTCAGAGTGCCGGAGGTATTTTGATCCATCATTTAAAAGAACTCATGCTTCATACGGATCTGAAACGAAAAGACACCATCTTTTATTTCACAACCTGCGGATGGATGATGTGGAATTGGCTGGCAAGCTCGCTTGCGGTGGGGGCGACACTGGTGCTTTTCGATGGTAATCCGTTTCACCCTGACCCGGGTGCTCTCTGGAAAATGGCCCAGGACTTGAAAATCACCGTTTTCGGAACCAGCGCGGGGTATATCGCCGCCCTTCAAAATGCAGGGGAAAAACCGGGTAAAACATATGACCTTTCCAATCTCAGAGCTATTCTCTCTACGGGATCTCCGCTGTCCAAGGAGGGGTTTAGATTCGTTTACCAGGAAATCAAATCCGATATTCAGCTTGCTTCCATTTCCGGAGGAACCGATCTGAACGGTTGCTTTGCTCTGGGAAATCCCATGGGGCCGGTTTATGCCGGAGAATTACAGTGCCGGGGGTTGGCCATGAAAGTGGAAGCTTATAATGAAAATGGGCAATCCGTCATCAACCAGCAGGGTGAACTGGTATGCACGGCACCTTTTCCATCCATGCCCATCTATTTCTGGGATGACCCGGACGGCAAGAAATATCATTCCGCTTATTTTGATGTTTATCCCAATGTGTGGAGGCACGGCGACTTTATTGAAATAAACGACCGGGGGGGGGTGGTCATCTATGGAAGATCCGATGCCACGTTAAACCCCGGGGGCGTTCGAATCGGTACCGCCGAAATCTATCGTCAGATGGAATTGTTGCCAGAAATTGAAGACAGTCTTGTGGTGGGACAAAACTGGAAAAACGATGTCAGGGTTGTGCTTTTTGTAAAACTTGCTCCTGGCTTTGAGTTAAATGACCAACTCAAGGAAAAGATTCGAAATACCATTCGAACCAATACATCACCCCGGCATGTCCCGGCAAAAATCATTGAAATTGCCGACATTCCCTACACCTTGAATATGAAAAAAGTGGAGCTGGCCGTCAAAAAAGTCATCCACCACCAGCCTGTTTTGAACAAAGATTCGTTGAGAAATCCGGAAGCTTTGAAATATTATGAAAACCTCGAAGAGTTGAACTTTTAATTCAAATAACCGCCTGTTGAACAAAATGATCCACCAGGCGCCTTGAAATACTTCCCCACCCGGGCAATTGCGGAAGATTGTCCGGGGAAAACCATCCGGCATCAAAAATTTCATTTTGGTCGACACGAATTTCACCTGAGTTGTGTTCGGCAGTGAAGGCGATCATGAGAGAATTGGTAAAAGGCCAGCTCTGGCTTCCGAAATATCGGATATTTTTTACGGTTACCCCGACTTCTTCGAACACTTCCCTTTCAACACATTCTTCAAGGGTTTCACCCACTTCCACATAACCGGCCAGAACACTGTAAAAACTGAATTTGATGCGATTGGACCGGGCCAGAAGAATTTTATTTCCCCGGGTCACCGCCATGATGACCGCCGGTGAAATCCGGGGATATTCGATATGGCCGCAAGACAAACACTCTTTGGCCCGTTCGGTTTTGGACAGGTTCAGATGTTTCCCGCATTTTCCGCAATACCTTGAAACCCGATCCCAATTGTTGACCTGAAGACCAAGGGATGCCATCTTGAACGTATTTTCAGAAAGACTGCCGAAAAGTTCCCTTAGCCCATGCAAAGCAAAGTTTTTTGATTGGTCAGGCACTTCAGTAAATTGGGCGCAAAAACAGGGTTTTTGATCCACGTTGCCGATAAATAAGGGTCTCGAATGCTTAATCCCAAACCGGAAAACATCTTCTCCCGAAGGAACGGCAAGATTTGAGGTCGTTTTTCTGACAATCAGTTTGGGGCCTTGGAAAATAAAAACCTGATTATCAGAAGATACAAACGGCATGTCTGAAAAAAAAGTCATGAGAAACTACTTTCTTATATTACCCAAACTGATCGATTTGACCAGGAATTCTTCTTCATTCCGCCGAAAGCCCATTGGCATCAAGCTAAAGCAAATTACAAAGGCTGTCATTCTGAGGAGGCCGACATCGTCAATGGTTACATAGCACGTGTCAATGGCCGACGATGAATCTTTTCTTCACGCCGGCACGGTCTCTCTTATTTCAGTTCCAGGTCGGATCTGATGATCGATCCAGCCTCTAATAGAGAGATTCTTCGGTCGATGTGGTTTCAAACAACTTACTTGGAAATATTTTTTTTAAGCATCAAGCCACCGCGAGTCGCTCCCTCAGAATGACATGCAAAAGACTGCTTTCGGACCAGGATGCCGGTTAATAGGCAGTACCTTAACTTGGCGTCAATGGGCTTTCGTCTCGCCGTGCCTGTTCGAAAATTGAGTGAAAGGACAAGCGATTTTGGCCAAGGGTCAAAAAGTTTCTTTCATGCATCCATTTTGTCAGGGCAAGGGGCATTCTTGCATGGTTTGTCGAATTTTCTTGTATACATCAGAAAATCGGAGCAAACCAATAATTTTTTTTCCGTTTTTGACAAAAAGAGAACCGTGTCGCAAAAGGACAAAAAGATGAAATGCCGCATCCATTTTGTCATCCGCTTTCACCATGTGCTCTGAAGGAGGCATCTTAATGATATTTTCAATTTTAATATCATAAGCCTTTCGGCAAAGTTCAGCAAAAGGTTTCTGCCACAATTTGTACTGTTTTTTTACTATATCCAATGCACTTTTTACCAATCCATATTGGCTGAAAGTTTCCAGATTTTCGATCTGTGAATAATTGGGTTCCAACCCAAAAACAATGTCCATTGGCGATATTTTTCCAACAATTTTGCCTTCCTCATCATGGACAAGCAAAATATTTTCAGGTACATTGCCTGCATTGAATTCCTCCTGGGCCTTTTCGAGTGCCTCCATTGCTTCCAAAAAGGTGGATTTGCATGAAATTGTCGGAAACTCATCAATCGGAATCATTAGCTCGCGAACCTTCATTCTTTCCATTTTTTTCTCCTGTTATTTTTGCTTAAGTATTCTAAAAAAAACACTCATGGCTTTTCTCAATGTCGGACCTGTAAAAAATTAAAATAACGGTCCCAAAAAAAACCTCTCTTGATTTAGTGAAAAAGTGAGGGTTTTCAGAATAATACCTTCTTAACACAAAGATTTTATTCATCATTATGATTCTTATCTCATCTGGTAGAAAGACTGTCAAGTTTTACAGCCTTAAAACAGTCATTGCGACAGGAGTAAAAAGATGATCAAAAATATTTTTCGATCTGCAAACGGAAATTTTGACCATTTGCATTGAAAAATCCCTGCAAATATTGCAATATCTCATTTGCTTGGTATATTTTATATGCTTTCGTCGTTTTATAATCAAAGTCGGAAAGGTATTGGGGATGTTAGTTGACGGTGTGCAAATGAGGCCGATTCAGCCGGTTGACGGTAAAGAAATCGTTAGAGTGATTGATCAGCGATATCTTCCCCATCAACTGATTCTGAAGGATTTAGAGACTGTTGACGATACAATCGAGGCCATAAAACAGATGGTTGTTAGGGGAGCGCCGTTAATTGGTGCAACCGGAGCATACGGGGTTTTTCTGGCCTCGGTCAACAGCCCCGGACGGCGTGCTGAAAAAATATATTTGCACGGGGAATGCGAAAAATTAAAAGCGGCAAGACCCACCGCCGTCAACCTGGGATGGGCGGTGGATCGGGTCTTCAATGTTGCCGCCAGGAAGCCGGAGGGAAAAAGCAGGATAGAAGCCGTCAAAGTCGAAGCTGAGAAAATTGTTGAAGAAGAAGCTGAAAACTGCCGCATGATCGGTTTGCATGGGTATGACCTGATTGCGGAAATCAGCAAAAAAAAGGACGGCAAGACCGTTAATATTTTAACTCACTGCAATGCCGGATGGCTGGCCTGCATCGAGTACGGTACCGCTACGGCTCCAATCTATACCGCTTTTGAAAAAAATATCGATGTCCATGTCTGGGTGGATGAAACCCGTCCGTTAAATCAGGGAGCGCGACTGACAGCTTGGGAATTGGGAAAAGCGGGTGTTAAACATACGGTCATTACTGATAACGCCGGTGGTCATCTGATGCAGCACGGTATGGTGGATATGGTGATCGTCGGAACCGACCGAACTACCCACACCGGAGATGTGGCCAATAAAATCGGCACTTACCTGAAAGCGCTTGCCGCAAAGGACAACAACATTCCCTTTTATGTGGCGCTGCCGTCGAGCACGTTCGACTGGCAGTTAACCGATGGTATCGCACAGATACCCATCGAGGAAAGGGACCCGGATGAAGTCCGATATGTTCAGGGTGAAAGTGGCGGAAAAATCAATCGGGTGCTGGTTCCCCCTGCCCAAAGTCCGGCGGCGGATTTTGCCTTTGATGTCACACCTGCCCGACTGGTCACCGGTTTTATTACGGAAAGGGGGATTTGTCAGGCCGGCAGGGAAAATATCCGCCGATTGTTTCCGGACAAGATCAAATGATATGATGTGAAAGAAAGGATATAGTATAGTGGGAAAGGTTGAGCTGACTGAACTGGAAAAAAAGATTATCGCATCACTGCAGGGAACTATTCCCATTACACAGCGGCCCTATCTCGAAATTTCCAGGAAACTGGGAATTGAAGAAGAAATTTATCTCAGCACACTCCAATCCCTTTGCGACAGAGGAATTATCCGTCGGTTCGGAGCCACGCTTCGCCATCAGAAATCGGGATTTTCAGCCAATGCCATGGGTGCCTGGCAGGTGGATGAAGATCGTATCGATGAAGTAGGCAAAAAAATGGCATCTTTTAGGGAAGTGACCCATTGTTACCGTCGAAACCCTGCCGATGGTTGGCCTTACAATCTTTATACCATGATCCACGGGGCCGATGAGGAAGCCTGCAGAGAAATCGCCCGAAAAATGGCGGAAAAAGCACAGGTGGAAAACTACACCCTGTTGTTCAGCCGAAAAGAACTGAAAAAAACATCCATGCAATATTTTAACAAACACGGTGAAGGCCATGGCTGTCCTGTGTCAAAATAATCGGTCGTTTCATGATATCATCCTCTGATAAATCAGACGCGCCCCATATTCTTTTGATCAACCCATGGATTCATGACTTTGCCGCATACGATTTCTGGGCCAGGCCCTTAGGCCTTTTATACGCGGCCGCCATTCTCAGGTTACACGGATGTCACATCTCTTATATCGACTGTCTGGAAAGGTTTCATCCAGAGAGCATCAAGGGGAAAAAAGAAAGTCTTATTGGGCAGTTTTCGGCAGGTGGGAAAAAAGACGGACGGGGGCCTTATTTGAAAACCCTGCTTCCCAAACCTGCAGGACTTGAAACTGTTCCCAGGAATTTTTCCAGGTACGGGATTAAACCGGAGTGGTTTATCCAAGATCTATTGCAAATCCATCCTCCTGACCTGATCATGGTCACCTCTTTGATGACCTACTGGTACTCAGGGGTCAAAGAAACCATTGAGACAGTAAAAACCATTTTTCCAGATGTTCCCGTGGTTTGCGGGGGCATTTACGCCACCCTTTGTCACGAGCATGCGGTTACGAACCTTGGCGCAGATCACGTGGTTGCAGGCCCCGGCGAAAAGGTGATCCTTAAAATCGTTTCGGACCACACCGGGTATTCCGCTTCTCCCATGTTTGACGCCGGAGACCTTTCCACCTATCCTTATCCTGCCTTTGATCTTCAGAGACAAATTCCCTATGTTCCCCTGATGACATCCCGGGGATGCCCTTTTTCATGCGCTTATTGTGCCAGCCGTTTTCTTCACTCTCAACGAATGATCCGCCCCCCGGAACAGGTTCTTGAAGAGATAAAGTTCTGGCACCACAAATTTGATGTCATGAACTTTGCTTTTTACGATGATGCTCTTCTGGTGAATTCGGAACATCACGCCTTGATCCTTTTCGAAGCCATTATCAAAGAGGGCCTAAAGGTGAAGTTTCATACCCCCAACGCCCTTCATGTCCGTGAGATCGATTCAAAAACAGCACGTTTGATGTTTTTAGCCGGTTTTGAGACCATCCGGCTGGGGCTTGAAACCGCTGCATTCGAAGAGAGAAATCGACTGGACCGGAAAGTGACTGAAAAAGAGTTTCACAGGGCAGTGGCCTGTTTATTGAACGCAGGTTTTAAAAAGGACCAGATCGGCGCATACCTTCTGGTGGGACTTCCGGATCAGGATATGAATTCGGTGATCACATCAATCGAGGTGGTTAAAAATGCGGGCATCACTCCGGTGCCGGCCCATTACTCGCCGATCCCCCATACCCTTTTGTGGGAAAAAGCGGTTCAATGTTCCCGCTTTGATCTGGAATCAGACCCTGTTTTTACCAACAATGCCGTTTTTCCGTGCAGCCGTGATGAATTTTCCTGGCAGACACTTAGCCGGTTGAAGCATCTTGCGATGGAATAGATGAACAAGGAATGTTTCTACGGCGAAGACACAAAAGTGTGATGTCGTCGTTTTGAGGAGCGGAACCAATATGGGCAAACGTTTCCAGCTTAATTTGATCGATGGTTTCACAGACCGAAGAGAACCTTTTGTTAAGAGCCGAATGAAGTTTTTTCCTGCCCATAATTTTGTCTGCGGGCGAATTGGCTTCAGTCACACCATCTGTATAGGCAATCAATATATCCCCAGGCTCCATATGAGCCTTGCAGGATGGGAAATTCATTTCCGGCAGAATGCCAACCGCAGGGCTTGTTGGGGGTAGCAAGTGGATTAAACCCCCATCAGACAAAATGAGGGGAGGTTCGTGTCCGGCATTGATATAAGTCAAGTCGCCGGTACTCAAATTCAGGACTCCGGCAAAAATGGTGGCAAACATGCCCAGTTTTTCATGATGACGGACAATATAAGAGTTCGTTTCACCAATTGCTTTCAATACATCAAGCTCGCAAGGCAGAATTTCCTTATATGGCGGTCCGGCCGAGGCTTCATGCCCGAAAGTGTATACACGAATCAGACTTCGGAAGAGTGCCATGAAAAGTGCTGCTCCAATGCCTTTGTCGCAGACGTCGGCAAGAACCAGACCAAGATGATTATTCGGCAACTCGAAAACGTCATAGAAATCGCCGGAAACCTGAATGGCCGGATGAAAAAAAGCCTCAATTTCCCAACCCGGAATTTCCGGTATTTGTTCGGGAAGAAAATCCTGCTGAATCTTTCGGCCTTTTTTCATTTCTAAATCCAGAGCGCAGGAGTATACCTCGATTTCTTTTCTTGCCCGGGTAATGTGGCGATAAGACTCTTCCAGTTTTGCGTACAAAGTGGCATTTTCCAGTACCACACCGATTTGAACGGCGGCCATTTCAATCAATTCTATGGATTCAGGGTCAAAATGGTCAGGACAGGAATGAATCAGGGTCAGCAATCCGAAAAGCCTATTTTTCCTGATAATGGGTACAGTCAATGCCGAACGGACTTCATAAGGCTGGTCAGGCAATGTCAGCCAGCGATCGTCTTTCTGGGTATCGCGGACATAAGCCAGTTTGCAGTCACCATGCGTGATATTGCAATGATGGCGAACCCATCCGGCCAAACCCTTTTTCAACACCTTTCCCACCACCTTTTGACGTTCTTCAGGAGATGCTTGAGTCCGGGTCAGTATACTCTCGATGACCACTCCTTTTTCATCAAGCAGAAACAGGCTGCCTTTTTCCGCGCCGGTCAAATCAATAGACACATCCAGCGTTTTTTGCAGGGTTGCCCTGATCATTTCCTTGTCGACCGAGTCGCGGGCGACGGACACAAAATGCTCTAGCATACGGCTTTGGGCTTTATAAACGGCTTTTTCTCTTTTAAGCTTGTTTATCTCCTGTTGCAGATCTTTCATATCCACGATCTCCTCGTTGTCGCACCGGAAACCGGTTGGTCCGGTTTACTGGTTGATCGCCACAGGGTTTGCCTTTTTGTGAAGAAAAACGGTCGATATCCTTCCGATTTTGTGCTGAGAAAATAATTATAATTGACTAAATACCACCTAATCGATTATAAGTCACTTAAAATATATCCAACCGCTCTTGCAATTTTCCATACGGCTTTTAAATTCTCGCTACTGGTCGAATTCATTACAGGATTCAGTCTCATTGCTCTCAAAGGCAAGGCGACGTTAAGGCAGAAAAAAACTTTAACCAAAAACTCACAGCTATCCGAATGGAAGGCAGCGATCACTTTTTATTGAACCATCCTTTTCCATCAATCATGAACAGAGGGTAGGGATCAACAATGAAATGCCGGAAATGTCAGTATGATAATCGTGAGGGGGTCAAATTTTGCGAGGAGTGCGGGGAGAAGATGGAGGCCGTTTGCCCGAAGTGCGGATCCATGGTTCCTGCTGGGAAGAAATTCTGCGGTGAATGCGGTCAAAATATGACGCAACAAACCGAAAAGCCCGCCATGGATTATGACCGTCCTAAATCATATACCCCTCCATACCTGGCAAACAAAATTCTGGAAAACCGAAACGCCATCGAAGGAGAACGCAAGCTGGTCACGGTGTTATTTGCCGATGTGGCCAACTACACCTCCATGGCCGAAAAATTGGATCCTGAAGAAGTTCATCAGCTCATGGACGGTTGTTTCAAAATCCTTCTGGATGAGATTCATCGCTGCGAGGGAACAATTAATCAGTTTACCGGCGATGGGGTTATGGCTATTTTTGGTGCGCCGGTTGCCAACGAAGAACATGCCCAGAGAGCCTGCCATGCGGCTTTATCCATTCAGAAAGCTCTTAAGGGGTATTCGGAAACCCTGAAAAAAAAATCGGATTGGATTTTTCGATGCGAATAGGTCTCAATTCGGGAATGGTGGTGGTCGGTTCCATCGGCGATGACCTTCGCATGGATTATACTGCCGTTGGCGATACCACCAATTTGGCTTCAAGGATGCAGTGTATTGCCGCTCCCTCAGAATGACAAATTCCCCGAAAATGTCATTCTGAGGAGGCCAACCAATTCTGTCTGTCAGTCTGCACCAATTTTTCGGCCGACGAAGAATCTCTCCCGACCGGCTTGCCATTGGAGATTCTTCGGTCGCCGTGTCTTTACCGGCATCTAGTAAAGTATTTTCTTCAAAGCCATTGCTTTTTTCGAGCCGCTCCCTCAGATTTTATTATTATAAGCACCAAAAAACGCCTTGTCTTTCCGTCATTATTTGATACCATATTCGGT
Organism: uncultured Desulfobacteraceae bacterium; assembly: GCA_964478625.1. Taxonomy (GTDB): domain Bacteria; phylum Desulfobacterota; class Desulfobacteria; order Desulfobacterales; family SKZT01; genus SKZT01. The sequence continues at coordinate 1 of CAYZJH010000009.1, read as the reverse complement.
C
>CAYZJH010000008.1:0-95145 GCA_964478625.1 uncultured Desulfobacteraceae bacterium | reverse complement strand
TAGCAAGAAGATTTTGGAACAAACCGAACTCATCCATATGGATGCTACCCGACAATTGACAAATTTTCAGGATCCGTTTAATACAGTAGCATTTGATTCACCAGCAGGAAACACTTCCCTGACTTACTGTATAAAGTTTGGTCAAATCAAGGAGTTTAAAATGACTAACAAAACAGAAGAGGAAAATTACCAGAAATTTTTGAACGGCGTATTTTGGATCAAGGGATGGAATGCCCGGGCAAAAGAAATTCTCAAAGCGGTTCCAGATGACAATAAAGCTGAAACGAAACAACTTCTGAATGAATTAGCCGAAAAAATCGGTAGGGAATGGGCAAAGGGCCGTGATATACGCAAAATTGACTCGGATATGCTAAAAAGGTGGGGCGATAAACTCAAAGAAGCAATCGCCCTATCCCCGGCACATTTGGTAAAGCAATTGAGAATTCTTGAAAGCGACGTGAATAAAATTTTATCGAAAAAATCTTAACAGCCTTGTGTTGTATCAAGCCTCATCCGTTTCGTTGGCAATCTTGTGGGGGGTTCTTTTCACATTCCGAGCCTGATACCTGTCCTGATTTTTGTAAAAATCATAATAATGATAAACCTTGTGCACGTAATAAACAGTTTCTTTAAAGGGAGGAATCCCATTATGTTTTATGACGTGCGCCGGCCCTGCATTATAGGCTGCTAAAGCCAGCTTGATATCACCATCAAACTGGTCAATAAGTTCCCTCAGATACTTTGCACCTCCGTGAACATTCTGTTCAGGATTGTAACTATTCGACACTCCAAGAGATTCCGCCGTTGTCGGCATAAGCTGCATGAGCCCCACCGCCCCTTTTGGGGAAACAGCACGTGGGTTATAACTTGATTCAGCCATAATGACTGCTTTAACAAGGGCCGGTTCTAAATTATTTTTTTCGGACGCTTTTTTAATTATGGGGTGAAAAACGTGCTCTCCTTTTTTTCCTTTAAATGGCGGAAATTTAAATTGAGAGCTTTTTATTTTAAAGTCCTGCTTTGAAGGTTTTCTTACAGGTTCTGCAATGGTCGCGGGCTTGATTGAAGCTACCACGATGGTTTCTCCTGCGTCTTCCCTCAAATTTTTTAATTCCAAACTTGAATTGGCCTGGAGTGGAACCGTTTTTGCCGGAATCATCGGAATTAAAAAAACCATTGAAACAACAAACAATACAAAAATTATGGTCGCCGTTGCAAAATCAACTGACGGCATTTTTTCGGCAAATGCATTTGCGGTTGAATTTTCGTCCATGATTTAATCTCCATGAAAACGGGTTACAATTTTCATTTTTATAGAACGTCATTCCGAATACCGCCAAATAAAAATTTCAAAAAAAGCGGCAAAAGACAATAAACCGGAACGGCCATAAATCCCGGAACGATTATTTTTCCACAAGGGTTGCTGACATTATTGTATTCTGGGTCATTTGTCAAACCCGTATGAAATTTATTTGGTGAATTCAATTCATCTTCTGAACGGAAAAATTCCACCACATATCTCGATTACTCAAAAATGATGGTTATTTTAAATTTTTACTGCCATAAACAGGTGGTACCGTTGATTGAAATGGCCGCCTTTCTGAAAAGCTATCAATATAGCTCCCCAATTTAATTGAAAGGAACAGACTCATGATGAACCTGACCATTTTATCCATTTCGATATCCATAATTTTGCTTTTAACTTTAGCCTACGCTGAACAGGGAAAAATGAATCCGGGTTTTTCAGACAGATTGGAAAAAGCAACTTTTGCAGGAGGTTGTTTTTGGTGCATGGAACCCCCTTTTGATAAATTAGATGGTGTGATTTCAACAACCAGTGGATATACGGGCGGTAATGAAAAAATGCCGACTTATGAACGGGTTTCATCAGGGAAAACCGGACATTTCGAGGCCATTGAGATCGTTTACGATCCTGAGAAAGTCACATATGACAAATTGTTAGAGGTATTCTGGAAAAATATTGATCCGACACAGGCTAATGGTCAGTTTGCCGATATCGGAATGCAATATAGAACAGCGATATTTTATCATGATGAGAATCAGAAAAAGCTTGCCATGGAATCGAAGGAGAAACTGGATAAATCCGGGAGGTTTGAAAAATCCATTGTGACCGAAATTTTACCGGCCGAAGAATTTTATCCTGCTGAGGACTATCACCAGGATTATTATTTAAAAAATCCGATCCGTTACAAGTACTATCGTTTTGGATCCGGCCGGGACCAGTTTCTCAATAAGACTTGGAATGACAACTAACCGGCCATAAACGCAATTCTATTATTTTTGAAAAATTAGCTTCCGGCAGGAATCACAAGTGCACGTTCGCCATAGTCTATGGTGTTTAGCGAAGCATCGTAAACTCTGTTCAACACCTCTTTATCCCACGGTTTCTCGTAACCGGACAGGGGGTGAACCTTTCCCTCTTTAAGAAAGATAAATTCATCGCCATAAATAAAAGCGCCATTGGGGTCATGAAGAATTGCCAACACCGTAAGGCCTGATTCTACTAAATTTTTGGCAATAGAAAGAATCTTTGCCTGATTGAAAAGATCCAGATGGGAAGTAGGCTCATCAAGAAGGACCACTTGAGGTTCCTGTGCCAAAACCCGCGCAATCATGGCCATTTGTTGTTCGCCACCTGAAAGTTCAGTAAACGGGCGATCTTTCAAATGTCCAATGCCGACCCGGTCGATAGCGGCTTCGGCCCTGATCTTGTCCTCCTTTTTCGGTATCAGAGCCACATGACTTGCTCTTCCGGTTAAAACCACATCCGTAACTGTAAAAGGAAAAACAGGGCGATGCTGCTGGGGCAGGTAGCCAATTTTTTTTGCCCGACCTCGGGCGGATAGCTTGGTGATGTTTTCTCCCAATACGGTTATTTTTCCTCGTTTAAATTTCTGGATACCAGTGAGGACTTTAAAAAGGGTAGATTTGCCGCAGCCGTTTTTTCCTAAAATCACTGAAAATTTCCGTGCTGGAATCTTAAGATTAATATTTTCTAAGATCTGAGAGTCTGCATATGAAAAATATAAATTTTCAATTGTGATCGCCGTTTTCAAATTTCCCATCCTATTTTGGTCCGGCGAAGCAAAAAAATAAAAAACGGGCCCCCCAGAAGGGTTGTAAATACCCCTATGGGAATTTCAAAGGGGGCGACAGATCGTGACAAACTGTCGACCACAAGTAAAAATGAGCCACCAAAGGTGAATGAAGCCGGTAACGAATAGGTGTTGTCCGGACCGATCATCATCCTTACCATATGAGGAATCACCAGCCCGACGAGGCCGATCACTCCGGCAACGGCAATGGATGCAGAGGCTACCAATGTGGCCGGAATCAGAACCAAAAATTTTTCCCGCTCCGGATTCAACCCCACAGCGCGGGTTTCATCATCACCCAGTGCCAAAACGTTCATTCGCCATCGCAAAAGAAAGAGCCATATAAGGCCGGCAATACAAAAAGGAGAGGCAGATCTCAGTTTTTCCCAACCGGCATTGTGAAGATTACCCATGGTCCAATGGACAATTGTTTGAAGTTTAAATGGATCCGTCAAAAACTGTACGATGGTCAAAAGCGCCGTGAAGATACCGGAAACAATTACTCCCGAAAGGATCAAGGATACCACGGAAACGCTTTTTCGCGAACGAGCCAAAAAATAGGCAACTCCCACCGCCAGCATTGCGAATGAAAAGGCTGCAGGTTGAATGGGAAGCCAAACAATGGTCATGGCAAGGGCCGCGCCAAAAGCGGCTCCCGATGAAAGCCCAAGAATATAGGGACAAACCAGCGGGTTGCGAAACAGGGCTTGAAGTGCGTTTCCGGCAACAGCTAAGGAACCGCCCACTAAAAAAGTGAGCAAAACCCTTGGGAGTCGTACATCGATCAGGATCGTTTGGATCAGTTCCCGATCTGCGATAACATTTTCTTGAGTCCCAATAAGCCGGTCTATCGCCCAGAGAAATATTCCTCCTGATGTCACCGTCCCTGAAGGCCCGGTAAGCAAGGAGAGGATCAATACAGGTAATGGAACGACATAAAGTATCCAGAGGATTATTTTTCTACGCAAGATAATGGCTCGTGTTTCTATTGATGATGTTCAACATCCGAGAGGTTCAGTTTTTCCCCATACAGGGTTTGAAACAATATTTTTTTCTTTTCCCCAACATCTGTGTCTTCGAATTGATCCGGGTAGCACCATCGGGCTACCAACACAACCGGATACAGATATTTGAGGGTCCACAAATCACATGAAAAAATATCCGGAAATTCATAAACATGTCGGTTTTTCACTGCCGATACCGAACGCCACATGGAATTGGCCAATATATCCTCAGGATCTTTTTGGGTATTGGACCACATTACAATAACTTCCGGATTCCAGGTGAGGATATTTTCCATGTTGACCACCAGGTGCTCCTGAGGGATGTGTCCTACAACATTTTTTCCACCTGCCAATTGGATGAGTTCGTTGACAGTGCTGTTTTTTCCGGAAGTCTGAAGCTCTCCCTGAGCCCACATGAAATAGACCCGCTTTCGCTTTTCCGGTATGGTTTTGGAGATTCTTTTTTGAATGATTTTAATTTCTTCTTTGACGAATGCTACAAGTTCTTCCGCCCTTTGATCCGTTCCTGTGAGTTTCCCCAAGTCAATGATTTCCTGGTAGATATCCTCAAAACTTTCTATAAATACTCCATAGACCTTAATGCCCTTTTCCTCCATGGCGGTTATGGATTCTTCCTGATGAGACCATATGATGACCAAATCAGGTTTAAGCGCTACCAGCATTTCCATATTGACAAAATCCCAGTTGCCCGGTGCAGGCAATTCCCGGTTACGGATACGATTATCCATGACCGCATAGTATGGAAAAACACTATCCTGATAGACATTGCTTGAAATTCCAATGATATATTTTTGGGCATCCAGCATATAAAGACCGCTTAAAGCACTTTCAATAAGGCAGACAATTTTTTTTGCAGGTGATTCCAGCGAGATTTTTTTTCCCCGAAAATCAGTAACTTCAATGAGAGCCGAATCCCCGACGCTTTTACCAAAAGCAGAATGACAGGAGAAAAAGATCATTTGAAAAAATAAAAAAGCAACCAAAAAGGCGGGAAAGTTCAAGTGTTTCTTTCCATGGAGACAAGAGATTTTGGACAGCAAGGTCATTTTTGATACCGCTCGAAATTTTTACCTTTTATGGCTGATTTTCAGTGGGCTTTTATCAAAAAACGTCATTCAAAGCAAGGAATCAAAGAATTACAATCAACCATTCCGTAAGCATGCCATCAGGCCCACCCCGATCCCGGGGCCAGGATTTTTTTTTTGCAGATCTGCCTATAAAAACAAATCCGTACTGATATACCGTTCTCCGGTGCTTGGAAGGATCACCACAATTGTTTTGTTTTCGAATTCATCACTTTTGGCTTTTTGAAAAGCAGCCCATGCAGCAGCACCTGAAGAAATGCCACATAGAATCCCCTCTAAGCGTGCCAGTGCCCTGGCGGTTTCGAAAGCATCATCGTTGGTCACCTGAACTACCCCATCAACAATCGATTGATCCAGCACCTCCGGGATAAATCCCGCTCCTATACCCTGAATTTTATGTGGTCCGGGTTGTCCGCCGGATAAAACAGGAGAATCCGCAGGTTCAACGGCAATGGCTTTGAAAGAAGGTCTTCGCGATTTGATCACCTGAGCAACACCCGTAATAGTACCACCAGTGCCCACCCCTGATACGATCAGATCAACATTTCCGCCGGTGTCATTCCAGATTTCTTCCGCTGTTGTTTCCCGGTGAATTTTTGGATTGGCGGGATTGTTAAATTGATTGGGCATAAACGCATCATTACGCGAATTCAAGATGTCATAGGCTCTTTCTATGGCTCCTTTCATTCCCTGATTTCCGGGAGTCAAAATCAGTTCCGCGCCCAAATGCTTTAATAATTTTTGTCTTTCTTTGCTCATGGTGTCGGGCATTGTCAGACAGAGGCGGTATCCTTTTGCAGCACAAATAAACGCTAGGGCAATTCCGGTGTTGCCGCTGGTGGGTTCCACAATGAGCGTATGGTCACCGATTAAACCCTCCGTTTCGGCAACCTGTATCATAGAAGCGGCAATACGATCCTTAACGCTTCCCAACGGGTTGAAAAATTCAAGCTTAGCAAGAATTTGTGCCTTCATACCTTTGGTGATCCGGTTCAGCCGAACCAGAGGGGTCAAACCTATTGTAGACTGAATATCGGAAAAAATTTTCACATTGGTCTCCTATATTTTTCGGCAAATCATCAAGTCGATTCAAGATCCCTTTTGGATTATCGGTAAATCAACCGGGGTTTTTCCATAAAGACTCGGGTATCCGGTGGGACAGATTCGGTAATCCAGACATTTCCTCCTATAACCGATCTTGCCCCGATGATAGTATCCCCCCCCAGAATAGTAGCTCCTGAATAAATAATCACATCATCTTCAATTGTCGGGTGCCGTTTTTTGCCTCTCAGTTGTTTGCCTGCGTCTTTTGGAAGCGATAAAGCCCCAAGAGTTACCCCTTGATAAATGCGGACATTTTTACCAATAGTTGTTGTTTCTCCAATAACTACACCAGTCCCATGATCGATTACAAAGCTTTCATCAATGTGTGCTCCAGGATGTATATCAATTCCTGTTTTGCTGTGGGCATATTCCGTCATGATTCTCGGAAGCAACGGAACCTCGAGATGATAAAGTTCATGTGCTATTCGGTAAACTGTAATTGCGTATATCCCAGGATAACTGAAAATTATTTCATCATAACTCTTTGCAGCAGGGTCACCATCAAAAGCCGCCCGTACATCAGTGGCTAGAATTTTTCGGATGGAAGGCACAGCTTCTAGCACCTTTAAAGAAATCTCATTGCCTTTTTCATTACATTCCTGGCAGGATAAATCGTAACGAAAGCAATCGTGGCGAATGCTGCTGATAACTTGGTCCGCGAGCATAGTAAACAGCTGCGTTATGGATTGCCCCATGTTATATTTCAAATTTACGGGGTCAAGTTTTTCAAGATTGAAATATCCCGGAAAAAGGATTTCTAAAAACTTATTGATTATCCTTACAACAGCATCTCTGGACGGAATCGGTTCATAATCCACATGATTATAGCATTCATCGTCATTGCAGTTTTCAATGATTTTTTGTACTATGTGCGGAAGCCTTTCACGGTATCCGGCCAACACTTCAACATCTAATTTGCATGACGCATCCGTTAATTTATGTTTATCCTCCATAAATTCCCCCAAAAAATAAGTCCATTTTCTTTCCAATCACAATAATGACGATGATCTCACAAAAAGCCGGAAGTATTTTCCATACCACAATTTTGAGGCCTAATATTCACCCGAATAAAAAACAGCTTGTTTTTCCCAGAATCCTATAATCTATTTTCCGCCAATTGTGTTTTTAAGGCCTAACAACACTTGAACTAGACTTTTGAATATATACCACACCGGTAATCCTGACAAGATCAACAAAAAAGGCAGGCAAAATTGGAACAGGAATTTTCGGATACCTTATTTTAAAAAAATAACAAACTGTTTTGGTGAACTTTTATTGATTGCCTGATGTATCTGCAAACAACCAACTGTAATAATTAAATAAAAAAATATAAAAAAATTGTTTGTCAAAACAGAATCTATATGATACTTTCCCGACCGATTTGGTCGAGATTAAATCCGGACAAAAAGGGTCGAGAAAGAATTTTATATGCTGGTCACACAAAAAAATCAATATGCACTTCGTGCAATATTTGAACTTGCCAAATATAAGGGACAAGGTCCCGTAAAAATTTATGAGATAGCTGAAGCTCAAAATATTCCTCTTCGATTTTTGGAAGTGATATTGAGCCGATTAAAACGAAGCGGATTAGTGGAATCAAAACGGGGTTATACGGGTGGATATAAATTGATTCGCGATCCGGCGGAAATATCCGTTGCGGATATTTTTCGGTTTATGGATGAATCATTAGGTCCTATCGAATGTGTGGCGTGCGTGTCAGAAAAAAGCAATTGTCCTTATCAAGGTCAATGTGCCTTTTTCCCGATGTGGCAAAAAGTTCAGGATGCTATTCGCGATGTTTTTGATAAGACCACAATTCTTGATTTGCTTGAGGTCAATAATAGTGAAGGAGTCCACTGTTGTATGTAAAGGGCTTTTAAACAAACCACTCACTTTTGCGTTGGAAGGTAAAGGATGAAGATTTTGGACAAGGGAAAGTCGATAATGAGATGGGCCTCATGCCTTGGGCTTTTAATTCTAGTGATTATCTACGGAATCAAAGCCGAAAGCGTGACAGGTCCATGGACGGAACCGGACGGAAAAAGACCCGATGTGATCACCATTGATGCCATGAAAGTATTTGGTGATTTGGAAAGGCCGGCGGTCAGTTTTCTCCATGATCGGCACACGGAAGCTCTATCCCCAAAGGGACAAGATTGCAGCGTCTGTCACCTTAAGGAAACCGATTCCCGTGGTCAGGAAAGGTTGTCGATCAAATTCAAACGCCTACAGGATACTGACAGAAATGAAGTGATGAGCATCTATCACAACAACTGTATTCAGTGTCATACGGATGTGGCATCTGAGGGTGAAAAATCCGGACCTTTAACCTGTGGGGAATGCCATCGCAAAAAACCCGGCATCATCTCATCAGGACAGCCCATGGGAATGGATAAATCCCTTCATTTTCGCCATGTAAAGGCTCACGAAAATAAATGCGAACAATGCCATCATGAATATGATGAGAAATCAAAAACGCTTTTCTACGCTAAAGGGCGTGAAGGAACCTGCCGGTATTGCCACCTGGAAGAAACCCAAGAAAACAGGATTTCCATGAGAAATGCCTCGCATATGTCCTGTGTGGACTGCCATCTCAAAACAAAGGCTAAAGAACTGGCTTCAGGGCCTGTTGATTGTCAGGGATGTCATGATCTTGCAGCCCGGGAAAAAATCGAGGTCATCACGGATATACCCCGGATGGAGCGAGGACAGCCTGATGTTGTCTTTGTTAAACGTGAACAAATCGATCCTTATACTGACCCTGAATTCAAACAGGAAATTGACAAAAGTTTGATGGACCAGGTCCCCTTTTCCCACCTTTCCCATGAAACCTATAATGATACCTGTCGGGTCTGCCATCATGCCGGCATGGATTCCTGCGTGACATGTCATACCATTCAAGGTTCCAAAGAAGGCAATTTCGTAAAACTGGAAAGCTCAATGCACAAGATCGACACCAGTATGAGTTGCTTTGGTTGCCACGAAACAAAAAAAGAAGACAAAAATTGTGCAGGTTGCCATGCATTTATGCCTACCGGAGATAAAAGAAAAGATCCATCCTCCTGTGTCACCTGCCATATGAAACCTCTGCCGGAAATGACTGAAACCGTGCTCAATCCGGAAATTGTTCCGGAAGAAACTGTTCAGGATGGATCAGTACATAAGGTTGATCTCTATGCCCAGGCACTTCTCGATTCCAGACAACCGACAAACACCACTTATGATGAGCAGGATATTCCGGAAAAAGTGATGATCCAAAAGCTGTCAAAAAAATATGAACCAACAGAGCTTCCCCACAGAAAAATTGTGAATACTCTGATGAAAAACATCCAGGAGAATAAAATTGCTCAATATTTTCATCAGGATCCGGGAACGCTTTGCCAGGGTTGCCATCACAATAGCCCCGTATCCAAAAAGCCGCCAAGTTGCGAAAGTTGCCACGGAATCACCTCCGAGAACGTTTTTCCCTACAAACCGGGATTGATGGCTGCTTATCACAATCAGTGTATGGGGTGTCATGACAGGATGGGCATAGAAAAACCAGCATCCAATGATTGTACAGCATGTCATAAGGAAAAAAAGAAATAGGTTGGTGAAAATATTTTCAGTAAACTCAGATAAGTGTTGAGGTAAACATATGTCCATATCACGAAGACAGTTTCTAGGCTGGCTCACAGCTGCGGGTACTACGGGAGCCGGTGTTGTCATGGGCAAAAAAGCCCATGCAGCTGCGACCAAACGCTTTGAAGGTTATCCCGACAGCATGGGAGTTCTGTTCGATTCCACCCGTTGCATCGGATGTCGAAAGTGTGAAGAGGGCTGCCAGAAAGTTAACGAGCTTCCTGAACCGGATCAGCCTTTTGATGATTTAACGGTTTTGGAAAAAAAACGTCGTACCCGAGCCGGCGTATATATGGTGATGAACAAGTATGATACGGGAGAGAGCGGAAAAGAACCGGTCTTTCGAAAAATCCAGTGCAACCATTGCCTGGAACCTGCATGCGCATCAGCCTGCTTTGTTGCAGCCTTTTCCAAAACCCCTACTGGGGCCGTAACTTATGATGAATCCGTATGCGTCGGTTGCCGGTATTGCATGATTGCATGCCCTTTTGAAATTCCCACCTACGAATATGATCAGCCCCTTACCCCCAGGGTCCAAAAGTGTACCCTTTGTTATCCAAGAATTACCCAGGGGCTATTACCGGGATGCGTAGAAAGCTGCCCTGTAGAGGCGCTTTCATTTGGTAAACGAGATGAGCTTCTTCGGGAAGCCCGCAACAGGATTCAAAAGCACCCCAAACGGTATGTAGATCATATCTACGGTGAAAAGGAGATGGGCGGCACCAATTGGTTGTATCTATCAGGTGTTGAATTTGAAAAAATAGGAATGCGCGAAGATCTGGGAACAACTCCCGCGCCAGATCTAACACATGGTGCCCTATCTGTCGTGCCGATGGTTGTGGGGTTATGGCCGGTATTGCTTACCGGTGTTTATGCCATCAATAAGCGTAAGGAAAAAATCGTCAAGGAAGAAAAAGAAAGAGCCGTTGCCGAAGCCCTGGAAAAAGCAAATATTGAGGCAGAAGCAAAACTTGCACAAGCCATGGAAAAAGCGGAAAGTGATAAAAAGGCAGCAATTGACACGGCCTTAAAGAAGGCTTTGGAAGAAGCCGCAAAGAAAGAACCTGATGATAAGGAGCCCTCATAATGTCAGAATCAACAGCACATGCAGCCAGCCCAAGATATTCGGCATTTAATGTTATCGCCGGAATCATTCTTGCCCTTGGTCTTGTGGTGACCGTATTGCGGTTTACCGGCGGTCTGTCCTCCGTTACCAATCTGGATGATCATAATCCGTGGGGAATTTGGATCGGATTTGACCTCATGGTCGGTGTAGCACTTGCAGCCGGCGGATATGTGACCTCCGCAGCCGTTTACATTTTCGGAATGAAAAAATTTCACTCGGCTGTTCGACCGGCGGTTCTTACGGGATTTCTGGGTTACGCTTTGGTCGTTCTGGCATTGCACTACGATGTCGGTCGTCCATGGAGACTTCCATATCCTTTTATCATGCAACAGGGGACTACTTCGTTGCTTTTTGAAGTGGCCGCCTGTGTTGCGCTGTACCTAACGGTGTTGTTTTTGGAATTCTCACCAGCCGCACTGGAATGGCTTGGTCTTGAACGTGCTAGAAACTGGGCTGTAAAACTAACCCTGGTATTAACGATATTCGGCGTCATTTTATCCACACTGCATCAATCCTCGTTAGGAGCCCTTTTTTTAATCGCACCTTCCAAACTTCATCCGCTATGGTATTCACCTTATATCCCTTTATATTTCTTTGTATCCAGTGTAATCGCAGGCCTATCCATGGTTATATGCGAAAGCAGCATGTCCTATAAATATTTCAAGGACAAGATGGATGAAACCCATATGAGGGAAAAAGAAAATATTACATTAGGCTTCGGTAAAGCCGCATCATTGGTGTTGGCCGGATATTTTTTCATTAAAGTCATCGGTATTGCCGCTGATAATAATTGGAGCCTTCTGGCCACAGGATACGGTGCATGGTATCTTGTTGAGTTGCTTGGATTTGTTGCCCTTCCATGTTTCCTTTACGCCATCGGCGTTAGAGAAAAAAATATCAGTTTAATTAAATGGACTGCTGCCTGGACTGTTCTGGGAATTGTGATCAACCGTTTGAATGTCTCCTGGATTGCATTCAACTATCATTTGCCTTCCAGTGAACGGTATTTTCCTCACATAGCGGAAATTGTGATTTCCATATTTCTGGTGACCATTGGTATTCTGGTTTTTCGGTTTATTGTGACCCGGATGCCTATTTTATATGAAGACCCTGATTATCCTCAGCACTGATCAAATGGAGAAACCCATGGAAATACATACACTTCATGACTTTTTCAGTCATACAAAAGGAATTATTTACCTGCTGATCGTAGCAATCCTGATCGGAATGACCGCTTTCTGGAATTTTCTTACAGGAGGGGATGAAGAATAGGCCTTTTCTTTCGGATGCCACGAAGAAATCGCTTGAATTAGACTGGCAATAATTTTTTAACCACCAAACGGATTGGAACGAGGAGAAGACTCATGTACCAATTTGTCACCGGCCCGCTGGCGTGGGTGGCTTTTACCGTATTTTTTGTAGGAATCACTGTTCGAATTATCCTCTATGTCAGGGGGTTGGACTGGCAGCTTGATCGAGTGGCCTACAGACCCCATCTCAAATATGGCATCAAAGGAGCACTGAGATCCATATTTTTTTGGCTTGTGCCTTTCGGCACCCGAAGTTGGAGGTTTTACAAAGGCATGACCATTCTGGTATTTGCCTTTCATATCGGGCTTATTTTTACCCCCATATTTTTAAAAGCGCACAATATTTTGCTGGAAGAAAGATGGGGATTCAGTTTTCCGACCCTATCTGAAAGAACCGGAGATCTGATGACCATTGTGGTAATTGTTTCCGGATTGATTCTGCTGCTGAGACGAATTGCCTATCCAGAGGTCAGAAACTTGACCACCGCCTACGATATTCTGATCTGGGCCATTGCCATGGCACCTTTTGTAACGGGCTTTATGGCATATCACCACATGGGTGATTATCAATTCTGGCTTATTTTACATATTTTATCAGGCGAGATCATGCTGATAGCGATCCCTTTTACCAAGCTGAGCCATTTTGTCCTGTTTTTCATGTCAAGAATGCAGTTGGGAATGGATTTTGGCATCAAGCGGGGTGGAATGAAAAACAAAGGCTTCGCGTGGTAACCCAATGAATGAGAAAATCAAAAAGAATAATTTTTAAACCCGAATAATAGGAATCGAAAAAAATGCCTGAAGGGATTCTTTGCAATAAAATACCGTGTAAAACAAAAGAAATGCTTAACGCACTTCTTTCAGACAAAAGCGGCAAACAGTATTATCAGGAAATGAATTATCTGGAAGTCGACACCAAGGCTCTTGCTGCAACGTTAAAGAAAACCTTGAAATCCAGAACCAAAACATGGTTGGAAATATGCGCCCATTGCGGCCTTTGTGCAGACAGTTGCTTTTTGTATCTTGCCAATAATAAAGATCCAAAACAGGTCCCATCATATAAAATACAATCGACACTTGGAGAAATTGTACGCCGAAAAGGGGATGTGGACAATGCTTTCATGCAAATGTGCATGGATGTTGCGTGGTCAAAGTGTACCTGCTGTAACCGGTGCGGGAGTTTCTGTCCTTTTGGAATTGATATGGGGGTTATGTTCGGATATCTCCGGGGATTATGTTTTTCCCAAGGTTTTGTTCCATGGGAGTTGAAAATCGGTTCCGGCATGCATCGTATTTTCCATGCACAAATGGATGTTACCACAGAAGACTGGGTTGAGACCTGTGAGTGGATGGCAGAGGAATATGAAGAGGAATGGCCTGGTTTAAAAATCCCTATTGATGTTGAAAATGCGGATATTATGTATACGGTCAATGCTCGCGAGCCCAAACATTACCCTGAGGATCTTGCCGAAGCCGCCATCTTGTTTCATATCGCGGGAGAAAACTGGACAGTACCCAGCGAAGGTTGGGAAGAAACCAGTCTGGCGATGTTTGCAGGCGATTGGGAAGCTTGCAAGATTCAAGTCAACACGGTATATGATGCCATGAGAAGGCTAAAACCTAAAAGAATGGTGGTTACCGAGTGCGGGCATGCTTATCGGGCTACAGTTATTGAAGGTCCCTATTGGGCAGGCCTGAAAGACGGTAAAACCCCTGTACCGAGTTTTCATTATGTGGAATGGGTTGCCGAAGCCCTGCGAACCGGGAAACTGAAAATTGACCCGTCCAAAAAAATCAAGGAACCGGTGACCTATCAGGATTCATGTAACTATATCAGAAATGCCGGGCTTGCCGATTGTGCCCGTGAAATCATGAGTTACATCGCAGAAGACTTTCGAGAAATGAACCCGTGCCGTGAGTATAATTTCTGTTGCGGAGGCGGCGGCGGTTTCAACGGTCTTGGAAGGTACCGCGAACAAAGAAACATTGGTTTGAAGATAAAAAGAGATCAAATTCTTGCCACTGAAGCCAAACTGGTGATCGCACCCTGCCATAATTGCTGGGATGCCATCCGTGATATGGAGGAGATCTTTAAAATCGGTATCCGTTGGAGTTTTTTAAAACCGTTATTAATTAAAATGGTTGAGGTACCGGAGCATCTTAAACCCCCAGAGGAGTAATCAAAGCAAAGAGGGTTGAGGCATCATGAATATTGTAACACTCCGTTCAGACGGATCGGTTCTGGAAAATCGGAAGAATCTGGATGATGATCCCCTTGAGTATCTGGGATACAAGCTCGAATTCACCGAAGGAGTGGTATTAAGAACCTTTTTTGAAATGATCAAAAAGTATCCGCTGTTGGCCCGCTTGAACCCATTTTTACCAACATATCTCAAGCATTATGGTTCATGTGGAGAAAAAAATTGTATCTATCCGGATATGGATTATCTGGAACTGGATAAAACAATAGAGATGATCGGTTTTCCAGGAAAACCTCGTCTGGAAATTTATATTACACTTCACGGGGTAAAAGAAAATAAGAAAATCGATTTAAAAGATATCGGAATGGACAGCCTTCTGGATATGCCTTTAAAACTAGGAAAATTAAAGCATGTGGTTATGGGAGACAAAGTTGACATTTTCGAATTTGAGACCGTATTTACTTTCTTTGAATTTATTGATGGAATTGTATGGGAACTTAGTTTTCTCGGAACCCTCACCGGATGCCCGTTAAGGAGGTAATGATGTTCAAGAAGATTTTGTTTGCAACAACGGCTTCACCCACCTGCGACAACGCAGCCCACGTTGCATTTGATTTAGCTAAAAAATATAATTCGGATCTTTATGTGTATCATGTCCTAGGGCTCCCCACACGAGGTTTTGGTCATTTTGTCATGGACACAAGAACCGGTGAAACGGAACATGTCGGACCGGATTATGAAGCGTGGGTGATTGATGAGATCAAAAATACATACGCAAAACAACTGGCCGAATGCAAGACTGCCATAGTAGAAACACTTCCAGGTGTTCCTCATACGGAAATTTTGCGGAAAGCGCGAAAGGAAGACGTTAATTTAATTGTCATGGGGGCCCATTCCAGAGAGGAAGACAAGGGAGCCATGAGGTATCGTTCGATCGTGGGAAGCACCATGCAAAAAGTTGCCAAAAGCGCAAGGTGCCCGGTGTTGATCGTGGCAAGGCCGTGTACTACATGCCTATGGTACTTTTCCAATATCATTTTCGGAACCGATTTTTCAAAAGCCTCTGATTCTGCATTTACATTCGCATTTCAAATGGCACGGCATATCGGAAGCAAACTATGGATTTTCCATGCCCTTGACATGAGTTCCATCCATTCTGGCAAAGTTCATTCCCAGGATGAAATTGAGAACAAAATCAAAGCAGCCAGAAAAAAGATTGATGAAAAGTATATTTCCAAAATGGAAGGTTATGACAACTTTGAGGTTGAAGTCTGGGAAGGTATTCCCTATGTGGAGATCCTGAAATTTGCTCGTGAAAAAAATGGAGACCTGATCGTTATGGCGCACCACACCCGGGAGATCGATCCTGAAGAGGCTTTGCTGGGAAGCACCGTTGAACAGGTGGTTTTACGATCCAATTGTCCGGTTGCCAGTGTTAACCGCCCTGACCATGCAGACCTCAATATTGAATAACATCTGATTCGGCAAGTTGCAGATAATATGGAGAAAGAAAAATCAAAGATCCTTGTTGTTGATGATGAACTGGACATGCGGGTCTATATCTCCACTGTCCTGGAAACCAGCGGATACAGGGCTGTTGTTACCAAAAACGGGAAAGAGGGAGTTGAAAAAGCCATTGAAATCAATCCGGACCTGATTGTTCTGGATGTTATGATGCCGGGTGAAGGCGGTGTGCTGATGTACAGAACACTGAAAACAGATCCGAAACTGAAAAAAATACCGGTGGTTATGTTATCAGCGGTGAAAAAGGAAATCTTTTTTCATTATCTGAAAATGCTGAATGTGAAATTGGAAAACCATATTTCAGAGCCTGAGGCATATCTGGAAAAACCTCCAGATCATGAGGATCTGCTGAAAGCCATTAAAAAACTGCTGATTAAGTAAAAGTTGCTCGCTCCACATCCGCCTGCACTTTTTCTTCCTTTCTGAATAAAAAACATTTGGAAGAATTTTATCAACCGCTATGGAAGAGAAGATATTACTTGTCGATGATGAGGAAGGTATCCGTAAAATACTTGGAATTTCGCTTTCCGATAGCGGATACCAGGTTTATACGGCGGAAAACGGAGCACAAGCCCTCAAAATAATCAACAAAGAAAGACCCTCGGTTGTCCTTTCAGACATCAAAATGCCTGTGATGGACGGCCTCACACTGTTAAGAAAAATCAGGAGCGAATACCCCGATACCGAGGTCATCATGATCACCGCACATGGGGATATGGACTCTGCCATCCAAAGCCTCAAGTTGAGCGCCACCGATTTTATTACCAAACCCATTGACCCTGAAATCCTTGAAATTGCTCTGAAACGCGCATTTGAAAAGATTACCATGCGCCGCCGCTTAAAAGAATATACCGAAAACCTGGAGGCATTGGTCAGGGAAAAATCCGAACGATTGGTGGAGGTGGAACGCCTGGCTGCAGTAGGACAGGCTGTTGAAGGACTATCCTCAGCACTCCAGGATATTGCGGGAAATTTGGACGGCGGTATCAGATATTTTAATGAAATGCCATGTTTTGTTGCTGTTCATAACCGGTTTTTAAAAGTTGTGGCAACAAACGAGCTGTACAGGAAACGACTTGGAGACAAGGTGGGAATGGACAGTTGGAATATTTATCCGGCCTGCCGCCATGACTCAGACTTGTTCGAAATCTGCCCGGTAGCCAAAACCTTTGAAACCGGCAAAGGACAAAGATGCCATCAAAACATTGAATATCTCGATGGATCAGTATTGCCGGTTATGGTGCATACGGCTCCGATTAGAAATAGTGATGGAGACTTGGACCTGGTGCTTGAAATTTCAGCGGATATGTCTGAAATTAAGAGACTTCAGGATAAACTGCGCACAACAGAGCAGCGCTATCAACAACTTTTTGATGAGGCTCCTTGTTATATCACCGTACAGGACAGATCTCTGAAGCTTAAAGCAGTCAATAAAAGATTTCAGGAGGACTTTGGTGACGGGGGTGGTTTTTGTTGTTATCAGGTTTACAAGCACCGTGAAGAACCCTGTGAGAATTGCCCTGTTGTGAAAACTTTCAAGGATGGAAAATCTCACCAATCCGAAATGATTGTCACATCACGGTCCAATGAAAAAATTCACGTACTCATCACTACTGCGGCTCTTCAGAACTCGTTTGGAGAAATTACTCAGGTAATGGAGATGTCGACAAACATTACCAAGATTCGTCAGTTGCAAGATCACTTGTCCTCACTGGGATTCCTAATCAGTTCCATCTCCCATGGTCTTAAAGGTCTGCTGACCGGTCTCGACGGTGGTATGTACCTGGTGGAATCGGGATTTTCAAAAGAAAACGAGAAGCAGGTCATGGAAGGCTGGGAAGTGGTTAAGCTTATGGTCGAACGTATCCGAAATATGGTGCTGGATATTCTTTATTATGCCAAGGAACGAGAGCTGAAATGGGAAAGGGTGGATGTTTTAAGTTTTGCCAAAGAACTGGTTTTTATAATCGAACCTAAATTAACTGGAAAACCTATTGAATTTGTCAAAAATTTCAGCAGGTCCGTGGGAGAATTTGAAATTGATCCCGGGGTTGTCAGGTCGGCTTTGATCAATATTTTAGAAAATGCAGTGGAAGCCTGCCTTGAAGACAAATCCAAAGAGACCCACCAAATTGCTTTTGGTGTGTGTGAGGAAGACCAGCATATCCGTTTTGACGTATGCGACGACGGTATCGGCATGGACGAGGATACACGCGAAAAAATTTTTACCCTGTTTTTTTCTTTAAAAGGGCACATGGGGACGGGATTGGGTCTTTTTATCTCTAATAAAATCATCCGCCAGCACGGCGGAGAAATTATTGTGAAATCCTCCCCTGGTCAGGGCTCCCATTTTACCATCCGAATGCCAAAACAGCGAACTGTGGCAAATATTCTCTAAATTAAGCCAGTTGATCGGAAGCCGGGACTAATTTACCGCACACGAGGTGTTGCATGATAAAAATGATCAGGCAAAGCATGGTCTATCGGTTAATCCTAACCGTGGATATTCTTCTTTTACTCAGCATATCTACATGGGCCTATTTTAATATCAAATATCAGAAACAAAAATTCATGGAGCATACCGTGGCCGGGGCAGATCGTTTCAGCAACACCATAAAACTGGGAACCCACTATGCCATGATGTTGAACAGCCGTGATGATATTACCCAGATTATCCAAAATATCGGAAAACAAAAAGAGGTAGAGAACCTGCGAATTTATAATAAAGACGGCCAGATCAAATTTTCCAACCGCCCTGGAGAGGTCGACACAACTACCAATATCAAGGATGAAGCCTGTTATATTTGCCATAGGACTGAACCGCCGGCCGTCAGTCTTGATCTTTCTGAAAGAATTCGGATGATCGAATCCGACACCGGAGAAATGCTTTTGGGGATTATCAGTCCCATTTACAATGAATCCGGATGCTCAACAGATATCTGCCATGTACATCCAGAAGACAAAAACGTTCTGGGAGCTCTGGATGTGGTCGTATCCCTTAAAGGAACCGATGCTGAGATTATTCGGTATGAAAAGGGCATCATAGGACTAGCGGTATTTGTTTTTTTGATGACTTCGTGCATCATTTTTTTGTTTATTTTCAAATTCGTTCGTCAACCCATCAACAAAATGATTGACGGAACAAGACGTCTGGCCATGGGCGATTATTCCACGCGATTAACCATTGAACGAAATGATGAGATCGGAGAGCTTGCAGAGGCTATTAATCGGATGGGGAAACGAATCGGGGAAAAACAGATTGAGCTTAATAAGCAGCGCGATGAATATCAGAATTTGTTTGAATTGGTACCATGTATTATTACCGTGCAGGATAAAAATTATCGACTCATAAAATATAATCGGGAATTTGCAGAAAAGTTTGCACCTAAACCGGGTGATTTTTGCTATTGTGCTTACAAAGGACGTACAGAAAAATGCGTTATTTGTCCGGTAGAAAGAACTTTTGAAGATGGCCATTCCCACTATAGCGAGGAAAAAGGTATCAACAAGGATGGCACGGAAACCCACTGGATTGTTCGAACTTCTCCGATAAAGGATTCGGAAGGAAATATCATAGCTGCCATGGAAATGAGCCTGGATATCACCAGGCGGAAACAACTGGAAGAGAAGCTTGAAAAATCGGAAAAAAAATACTATGCCATTTTTAATAATATACCCAATCCGGTATTTGTTCTGGATGTTGACACACTCGAAATACTCGATTGCAATGAGAGTGTAAAGGCAGTTTATGGTTATGGAAAGGCTGAAATGATCAACCGATCATTTTTAGATCTTTTCCAGGAAAAAGAAAAAACATTGTTTGGAAATCAAATAAAATCCATTCCGATTATTAACCAAATCAAACATGTGCATAAAAACGGCAAAACCATTTTTGTCAACATGCGCGTGTCGCCATCTGAATATCCCGGGAAAAAAGTGCTTCTTGTAACCACCAGTGATATTACCAAAAGACTTGAAACAGAACAGCAACTTATACAGACCAGTAAAATGGCTACGTTGGGAGAAATGGCTACGGGCGTTGCTCATGAACTCAATCAGCCTTTGTCGGTTATTAAAACCGCCAGTAATTTTTTGATGAAAAAGGTGCGGAAAAAGGAACCGATCAAGGATGAAATTCTTTATACCATGGCAGAGGAAATCGATGGGCATGTGGATCGTGCTACAAAAATCATCAACCATATGCGTCAGTTCGGCCGAAAATCCGATTTGGAATTGGAAAAAATTCAAATCAATAAAGTCCTTAAAAGTGCCTTTGAAATTTTCAGCCAACAGCTAAAAGTCCGTGGTATTGATGTGGAATGGAATATCCATGAAAATCTTCCTGAAATCATGGCGGATCCGAACCGTTTGGAGCAGGTATTTATCAATCTTTTAATAAACGCGCGCGATGCTATCGAAGAGCGCTGGGGCAATATGGAATATAAACCGGGAGATAAAACCATTTCACTGACCACGGAATACACCGACAAAAAGGTCATCGTGAAAGTATGTGACACTGGCACGGGTATTCCAAAGGCCATTCAGGATAAAATTTTTGATCCTTTCTTTACGACCAAAAAGGTTGGAGAAGGAACCGGACTTGGACTTTCCATCAGTTATGGAATTATCAAGGATTGCGGCGGGGCCATAAGTGCGATATCTGAGGATGAAAATCAAGGCGCTTGCTTTGTGATCACTTTTCCGGTCCAGGACACTTTTTAACCATGTGCAATCAAATTCTACTTGTCGATGATGAGGAAGGGATCTGTAAAATCCTGAGCATCTCCCTTCAGGATAGCGGATATGAGGTATTTACCGCATGCAACGGGGAAGAAGCACTGGATATTTTTACCCAAAAAAAACCACCGATTGTGCTCACCGATATCAAAATGCCCGGCATGGATGGTATCGAACTGCTCAGGAGAATAAAACGGGAAAACCCCGAAACTGAAGTGATTATGATCACCGGCCATGGAGACATGAATCTGGCGATAAAAAGTTTAAAACATGAAGCCACTGATTTTGTCACCAAACCGATAAATGACGATGTTCTGGAAATTGCCCTGAAACGTGCAAAAGAACGCATTCTGATGCGCCGACAACTTCGGGAATACACCGAAAATTTAGAACGCCTTGTCGAGGAAAAAACACGAAAACTTTTAAATGCAGAGCGGATGGCAGCTATGGGTGAAACGGTTTCCGGCCTTGCTCATGCCATTAAAAATATTGCCGGAAGCCTCAAAGGCGGTGTATTTGTTTTGGACAAAGGACTTGAACTTGACAATAAGGAGTACCTCAGGGAAGGTTGGCGGATGGTCAAGGGGAATGTGGATAAAATCAGGAATCTTTCCATGGATCTTTTAAACTACGGTAAATCTGCTGAAATTCGTCCTCAAATCAGCGATCCGAATCAGCCGCTCCGGGAGGTTTATAAGTTGCTCGAACCGCAGGCAAAGGAAAATGGAATTATAATGGAGAAAAAGATAGACCCGGACCTTGAGCCCTTTCTCTTTGATCCCGAGGGAATCTACAGATGCCTGCTGACGCTTGTTTCCAATGCACTCGATTCGTTTAAAGCTTCAAGCATGATGACCGAAAAAGGCGATCCCATTGAGCGGTTAGAAGAAGAAAAAAGGGTGGTGATTGAATCCCGCAGAATTGAGGGATGGGCAGTCCAATACCGAATATCTGACAATGGCGCCGGCATGACCCGCAAGGTTCAGGATAAAATTTTTCAAAGTTTTTTTACCACTAAGGGTACAGAGGGCACCGGAATCGGTCTCATGATGGTTCAGAAAATCATCAAACAACACCATGGATCCATTGATGTAACCACTGAGCTGGGAAAAGGCACTACCTTTTTTATCCGTCTTCCCCAAGACCCCTATGCCATCTCATCATAAAATGAAATGAATTCTTTTTATAAAAAAAAGGGAGCAACCATAGCTGGTTATCTCCCTTTTATTTTCATGACAACCGGATCGGACTATTTTTTGTCGCCGCCTGTGGCTGCGCCATGGAGTTTGATCTCCACTTTTTCGGTTAAACCTTCGTAGTATTCACGCAGGATTGCGACAACTTCATCTCGGCCAAAATGATCCGGGAGTTGACCGCCTTCGGACAGAAGCTTGCGAAGCATGGTTCCAGAAAGAAGTACCCGGTCTTCCTTCCCATGGGGACAGGTTCTCAAAGAGGCCATACCATCACATTTGTAGCAATAGAATGTCCAGTCGATCTTAAGCGGGGTGCAGAGAAGTTTTTTACCGGGATCAGCGGTGGGATCATCTGCATAGGGAATTTTATCAAAAATGGTTTGTGCTTCAAACATACCGTAAAAATCACCCACACCGGCATGGTCACGACCGATGATCATGCGGGAGCATCCGTAATTCTGGCGGAATGTGGCATGCAACAAGGCTTCACGAGGACCGGCATATCTCATATCCAGCGGATATCCACCCTGCACCACGTTGTCTTCAACAAAATAGTTTTTCACCAGAACATCAATACATTTAACTCGAACATCAGCGGGGATATCACCAGGTTTCAGATTCCCGACCAGTGAGTGAATGTAAACACCATCACATACCTCTACTGCAATCTTGCAAAGGTATTCATGAGAGCGATGCATGGGATTTCTCAACTGAAGAGCTGCAACTTCTTTCCATCCGCGTTCATCAAAAATTTTACGGGACTCTTCAGGGCGCATATAGATACCTGCATACTTGGTCGGAAATTCGCCTTCGCTGAGAACTTTGACAGGACCTGCCAGATTGACATCACCCTGGTTCATAACCATTTGGACACCAGGATGATCATCTTTTGCGATTTTCCAAAATTCTTCCGCAGTCGGGGTTCCTTCACCCATGTATACTTTTTCACATTCAAATTTTTTGTCGGCATCGGTCATCTCATATTTTTCGGTGACCTTCATGGTGCCCATGATTTCATTGTGCTGCGGGTCAAAAAGGGCGATTTCCTCTCCCTCTTTAATATTATCGGCAATGTCCTTGCTGGTAGAAAGCGTTACAGGAATAGGCCAGAAAGTCCCGTCTGCGAGCATATAGTTTTCGCATGAGCCTTTCCAGTCGGCCTTTGTCATAAAACCGGTCAGCGGGCTGAAACCTCCGATACCCAACATAATCAGGTCACCTACTTCACGGGGTGACATATTGACTTTTTTAAGGGTTTCGGCTTTTTTCTTTTCAGCTTCAAGCTCAGCGCCTTCCAGTAAGCAGCAGGTCAAGCCTTTTCCGCCATGAGGAGGTACTAATTGTGACATTCTTAAATCTCCTTTCAATTAATTTTTGTATTACCCATTTTATTGGTGGCAATGCTCCTATCGGTTTTAAAAAAGTAATGATTATAAGGGAAAATATGATTTGTCAAGACAATTTACGCCTAAATATTGAACGGAAAGTCAAAATTTCTTTTCCCAGAATCCTTGCCAGAATCCTGTGGATAACGTATAAATAGATAGTTTTCTTTAACATTTTGAATTATTATGCAAAATGGATTGAATCGGGTTTGAGGCAAACCCAATTTACTTTGTTTTTTGAAATTGGCAGCCTTTTATGACCTTTCGGTATAATTGTAAATTAAAGACAAATTATCATGAAAAATGCAATTTTGTCTGAAAAGGAAAAACCTTTTCGACTGGTTAAATATTTCACATTTTCCAGTTTAATCATAATTTTTATCGGCAGTATCGCGCTCTCCATGTTAAATTCCCACTGGGCCAGAACCAAACAAAAAGAGGATAGCGAAGATTATGCCCGTCTTTTGATTGAAAATTTAAACCACCAAATATTTCTTCAATTTGCTCTTCCGGTAGCCTTAAAATATGGGAAAATTCAACTCAGAAATCCGGATCAGTTCGAACATTTAGACCAGGTTGTCCGCAGCACGCTTCATAGTTTCCATGTCGATACAGTGAATATCTTTGATATGGAAAACACCGTGTCCTATAGTTTCAATAAGGACTTAATCGGAAAAACCAATTTAGGAGGTACTGCATACGAGAAGGCAATCCAGGGAAAATTCACTACAGAACTGGTTCAAAACGGTAATTTTTGGAAAATACTGATTGGATTCCCATCAGAAAGTAAGCTGGTCACTTTTGCTCCATTAAGAGCGGAAAAACCCATGGCCAGATTATCAGGACCAATTTTGGGAGTTATCGAAATTGTACAGGACATGTCCGAAGATACGGCAAAGATATTTAAATTTCAGATGCAGATTGTGATATCTTGCATGGTAGTAATGGGAATTCTGTTTGTAGTGCTTATTTTTGTCGTCCAAAAAGGGGGGGCCATTATTCAAAAACGGGCGTTGGAGCAAATTCGATTAAAAGAGGAATTAAATCGTGCACAAAGACTTTCCTCACTGGGTGAGATGGTGGCCGGAGTTTCCCACGAAATCAGAAATCCATTGGGTATAATCAGAAGTTCTGCGGGGTTGCTGAAAAAAAAGATGGAAAAACTCGACCCGAAAAACACAATTCCCAATATTATCGTTGAGGAATCCGAACGTCTGAACAATATTATTACGGATTTTTTAAATTATGCCAGACCAAGAGAGCCCAATCTGTCCAACTGCAGGGTCGAGGAAGTGATCAATAAAAATATTACCTACCTTGCCTCCCAACTGGCTGAAAACGGATGCAGAGTGGATAGTCAGGTGGAAGATAACCTTCCTGAAATTTTTGCAGATTCTGAAATGCTCTATCAGGCGTTTTTAAATATTTTCATCAATGCCATGCAGGCCATGCCGGATGGCGGTAAAATTTCGGTCAATGTTTTTTCAGTCAACGGCAGTATCGCCATTCGGATTGAAGATGAAGGCAATGGAATCGACAAAGAAATTATGGAAAAAATCTGGGATCCGTTTTTTACAACCAAAGAAAAAGGAACCGGCTTGGGGCTTGGAATTGTAAAAAATCTGATTGAAGCGCATGGCGGAAGTTTGACTATTGAAAATCGCCTTGAACGAGGCGCGTGTGTGACGATTCAATTGCCTGCAAAAGTGGAGGCTTAACCATGGAAACCATTCTGATTGTAGATGACGAAAAAAACTACCCTCTGATTCTAAGTGCCATACTGGAAGAAGAAGGGTACGAAACGCTGACGGCCAATAGCGGCAGGGAAGCTCTTGAGAAATTAAACAATTCCGATGTTGATCTTGTATTGACAGATATGAAAATGCCTTCCATGGATGGAATTGAGCTTCTGGAAAAAATAAAAAGGATTGACCCTGAGTTACCGGTGATCATGATGACTGCTTACGGAACTGTGGAAAAAGCTGTGGAAGCCATGCAGAAAGGGGCATACAACTATATCCTAAAGCCTTTTGACAATGAAAGCCTTGTTCTGTATGTCAAAAAAGCCATTGCCATGTATCGCGTCATCAAGGAAAATCGACGCCTTCGCGATGCGGTGACCTCACAATATCGTTTTGACAATATTATCGGCAAAAGTAAACCCATGCTGAATGTGTTCGAAACTATTAAAAAAGTGGCACCTGCAACAGCCAACGTTTTAATCGAGGGAGAAAGCGGAACAGGAAAGGAGTTGGTTGCAAAATCCATTCATTTCAACAGTCCTCGAAAAGATAAAGATTTTGTTGCAGTCAACTGTTCCGCCCTTTCGGAAACTCTTCTGGAAAGTGAATTGTTCGGCCATGAAAAAGGCGCATTCACCGGTGCTGTCTCAATGAAAAAAGGACGTTTTGAATTGGCTGACGGCGGAACCTTGTTTCTGGACGAAATTGGTGAACTCTCCCCATCCCTTCAGGTAAAACTGCTTCGGGTTATTCAGGAGAAAAAATTTGAACGAGTCGGGGGTGAAAAAGAAGTTTCCGTCAATATCCGCTTAATTGCCGCCACAAACAAGGATTTGAAAAAAGAGAAAGAAGCCGGAAGATTCAGAGAAGATCTTTTCTATCGCCTTAATGTTATCCGCATCCATTTGCCACCCCTAAGGAAACGACAAGAGGATATCCACCTGCTCACCCAACACTTTATTGAAAAATACGCCAATGAACGTATTTCAAAAATCCCGGTTAAAGGCATCGATCAAGAGGTAAAACGGCTTTTTTATGAATATAGCTGGCCTGGAAATGTCCGGGAATTTGAAAACGTAATTGAACGGGCCATGATTCTTTGCCCGTCCGACACCATACAGGTTTCGGACCTTCCCAAAGACTTTACTGACAATGCTTACAACAGACTTCAATTTGAAGACATTCCATCCAACGCCCAATTAAACGAAACTCTGGCTTTGGTTGAAAAAAAAATGATTGAAAGAGCCTTGAAAATGGCCAACAACGTTCAATCCCATGCAGCAGAAATTCTGGGCATCGGAAAAAGCGGATTAAATCAGAAAATTAAAAAATTTAAACTCGACGTGGGTTCAAAAAATTAAACCAATGATAAATATAAGGATTGACAACAATTTCAGAATGATACAAATCATTCCCATAAAAGGGTTCAAAAAATTGAACACCCAACATGTTTTTTTGAACCTTAAAAAACCCAACAGGGTAAAAAATTCTGGGGAAATTATTGCATAACATATTGAGATGACTCTAAAAAGCTACTTTTTGATGATTTTGTGACCTTCACAACACAATTGGCAAGGTTGTTGCAGGGTGTATATTTAAACCTAAACCAACTTCATCTTTTTTTTCTCCTTAATGGCTGATTGTTAAACCGCAATCAGCCATTTTTTTTGAGAGTTTTTTAAAAGGTGAAAATTTTCTCAGCTTATAAAAAATAGGAAGGGGTTTGGAAAAAAGTTATCCTGAGATCTGGTCTTTAGCCAGTTCAAAATAGATGGATTCCGGATAATCTGATACGATTTTTTCCAGCATTTCGGATCGTTTATTCTCTTTCCCTAGAATCCTATATAATTTCGAAAGGTTAAAAAGAGCCTCATCCTTTAGCATCGGATTATCTGATGAAATGATCATTTCAAAATATTTGGCGGAAGTTTCGTAATCTTTCAGGGCCTTATAAGAATATCCGAGTCCATTTAATATGATGTTTCGAATAAAGGGGTTTTTACCAACATCATTTAATGCTTGTGCATACAACCCAGCAGCCTTGTCATATTCACCTGCATGGTAACAAAAATGGGCATATTTTACCCTGGCAATTCTGCCACCCTGATACCTGTGATACTTTTCAAGGATATGGTCAAAATCTTTCTCGACTTCTTTTAAGGCAGCAACAGGATCCTGGCTGGCCACTATTGAATTGTATTTGTCAGTTGCCAAATTTAAAAGGGTAAAAGCTTTATTTTCCGCCCGGTCAGAAAAAAACTTTAAAAGAGAAAAAATCAATAATACGGCAACGGTAATCCCCAGGACCAAGACCATTTGTTTTTGGTAAGTACGGCCCAGTCGGATAAGTTTGCCGGTAAAAGTGATAAATTCATCCGGTTCTTTTAGCAGTTGCTTACGAGAAACCTTTTTTGCCATATTTCCTCCAAAGAGCTAATCCGTTTTTCTACCACACAAGCGTTTCGTTAATCCATCCTTTATCACCATCGGCGTGTTGAATATGAAACCACTGCCCTTTTTTTTCAATAACCTTGAACGGAACACCTCTTTCTACGGTAAAAACGATATCGAATTGGGTTCCCGGGCCACTTCGAATATTGCATTTTTCATTTTTTGTAATGACAGTCCTGGTATTGTCTACAATTGAGTTGTGAATCCACCCCTCATCACCTTCAAAGTCCTTGAAGCGATACCAGTCTCCACTTTTTTTTATTACCTGAAGCGGATAATATTTTTCACAGTTCCAAATAACCTCATACTGGTTTCCGGGTCCGGAACGAATATTGGCTTTGGGCACGGATACGGATAGCCGTTCGGCAAAAGCAGTTCCTGCTGTAAAAAATATCGCCAGTATTATCAGAAATTTTTTAAAATCCTTCATGTTACCTTCCTTGCCAAGCAAAAAGTTTTAACACCTGATTTTGTATGAGTATGTGCCGCTTTTATTTTAACCTGTCAAATATCGCGTCATTTATTAAAAAAGCATTCTAAATACCCTCCTGGGCAAATCCAGCCTGGTAATCCCTTCTTCTTCGGCCATCCGAAGGGCTTCCTTAAATTCGTTTCCATCAAGAGGCCTGCACAGTTCACCGACTTTGGAAATATTTCCGCATGGCCTGTATTGAGCCATAATATTAACATAACTATTGCCGGATATTCTGGTGGCAATAAACCGCATCACATCCCGGGTTCCGGCAAGATTGTTTGGAAGCACAAGATGGCGGATCAGTAGGCCTTTTCGGGCGATACCATGTCGATCAATAATCAGATCGCCCACCTGCCGGTGCATCTCGACCAGTGCGTGGCGAGCGATTTCAGGATAATCAGGCGCATTGCATGTTATTTCAGAAACTTTAGGATCCCAGAATTTGAAATCAGGCATATAAATATCAAAAATGCCTTCCAGAATTTTGAGGGTTTCGATACTGTCATAACCACTTGAGTTATAGACCAGCGGAATATTTAAACCTTTTTGGACAGCAATTTCCAGAGCCGAGAGAATCTGGGGAACCACATGAGAAGGGGTAACAAAATTAATATTATGACATCCGCCCTTTTGAAGAGTCAGCATCATTTGCGCCAATTCATTGCTATCAACTTCAGTGCCAGC
Organism: uncultured Desulfobacteraceae bacterium; assembly: GCA_964478625.1. Taxonomy (GTDB): domain Bacteria; phylum Desulfobacterota; class Desulfobacteria; order Desulfobacterales; family SKZT01; genus SKZT01. The sequence continues at coordinate 66,363 of CAYZJH010000008.1, read as the reverse complement.
TCCTTGATGGCTGATATCGAAATTTTGGCAAAAATTACACAAAAGATTGCAATGTGTGAAAAAAATAGTGCCTGAACCATTGGTACCCACCAAAGGGGCTTCCTCTCCAAAATGGGGATTAAAACTTGCCACTTCGGCATGTTTTCCGGTTTTACAGATTCCTCTTTCATCCATCAGCCGATCGACTTTGCACCTTCGAGGGCATAACACACATGATTTCAGAATCTTATAGGATTTTTCAATTTTTTCTTTTAAGAAACCCTTTTCGAAAGTTTTTAGGTATGCAGGTTCAAATTCCGACATCACAAACCTTTTCCTCTTGAATGATGAATTCTCCCACCACACCCTGGAAGTTGAACAGTTATAAGCTGTTGTTTCCAAGGATGAAGGGAGTCTTTACCCCGATGTTGCATAACGATAAGCACATTTCCAACAAACCGGCATGGTTTTAAAAAATAGAGATAATTCATGATCATTCATTTTGGAATTCATAATCAGTGCAGTCCTTTGAAGTCGGCAGAAAGCAGGTTCAGCCTTTATATAACAGCACATACAATTGTTTTGAGTGAATTCCAATGCAACATCGGGGTTTATTTAAAAACCACAGTTATACAAGGCCAACCCCTAAAAACATGCCTCCTTGATAAATCATAAAAGCTACTCCCCATGCTAACAGGGTGCTGTATACGACACTGAACGCAGCCCATTTCCATGATTGGGTTTCCTTACGGATCGTAGCGATCGTGGCCAGGCATGGCACATAAAGTAACACAAAAAACATCATGCCAAGAGCGGATAGAGGGGTCATGCCCGATTCTTTTAATGCATGTTTTAGCGCCTCAGGTTCATCATCTTCGATAGAGTATAAAACTCCCATGGTACTGACCACAATTTCTTTGGCCACAAATCCCGTTAGCAATGCAACACTTCCTCTCCAATCAATGCCTATCGGAGCAAACAGGGGCGTAAGAATTTTTCCGATATGTCCGATATAAGACCTTTCGGTTGTTTCCGCCCGCATTTTCTGTTTGAGTTCTCTGGTATCTTCTTCATACTTTCGGGTCAGTTGGCGCAATTCCTCTTCATGAGCCAGGGGTATCCGGTTTTCGAAATTTTCCCTGACAGCTTCCAACCGGGCAGTGTAATCGGTCGAATACTCGATATTTTTGGGGAAAGATGACAGGATCCAGATAATGACTGATCCAATTAGTATGATCCCTCCCATTTTTTTTAAGAACATTTTGCTCCGGTCCCACATATGAATCATAAGACTTTTAAGCATCGGTATCCGATAGGGAGGGAGCTCCATCACAAAGGGGGCATCCAGTCCTCTCAATAATGTCGATCGAAAAATCCGTCCTGTAATAATGGATAATACAATTCCCGCAAGGTAAATTGAAAAAATCACCGTGCCGGCGTTTTTGGGGAAAAAGGTGCCTGACAGGACGATATAAATCGGCAGTCGTGCAGAACACGACATAAATGGAGTAATCAAAATGGTAAGAATGCGATCTTTCTCACTTTCAAGGGTTCGGGTCGCCATGATTGCGGGAACATTGCACCCGAATCCCATAAGCATGGGTATGAAAGATTTACCATGAAGTCCGATCAGATGCATGATTTTATCCATTAAAAAGGCGGCGCGAGACATGTAGCCGGTATCTTCAAACAGCGCTATACAGAAAAAAAGAATCAAAATATTGGGAAGAAATACAATAACGCTTCCGACTCCTGCGATAATACCGTCTATTAAAAGGTCTTTTGCCATGCTGTCCGGAAGTCTGCCTCCCAAAAATCCTGAAAGCACGCTGATTCCACTTTCAATCCACTCCATTGGGTAAGCCCCTAGGGTAAAGGTAAGCTGAAACATGGCCCATATGAAAAAAATGAATATGGGAAAACCCAGGAATCGATTGGTAAGCACAAGGTCGATATTTCTGGATATATCGATCCTCTGTTTCGTGGAAGTGGTCATGACCTCCTTGACAATTCCCGCAATAAATCCATAGCGTTCATCGGTAAAAATGATTTCAGGCTCTTCATCAAAAATGTTCATGATATGGGAACGGTGAATCTGGGCTTGCTCCAGGATTTTCGGACCATTATCTCCGGTTTTTTCGATCACCCTCTCTTTTAGGATCTTATCGTCTTCAAGAAGCTTGATGGCTATCCACCGCGGGTTATAGGAAAGATCATTACCTATGGTTTTTTCAATGAAGGTTTTGAAATTTTCAATACACTTTTCGATGTCTTTTGAGTACTTGACACGACGGGTGCGAGGAAGCTGTATATCTGATTCTGCCAATTCGACAGCTTTTTCAAGAAGGCTATCCACTCCTTCGTTTTTGTTTCCTACTGTAAACACCACCGGAATATCCAGAAGCTGAGACAATTTGTCAGCGTCTATTTTTATTCCCCTGGAACGGGCAACATCCTGCATGTTCAAAGCAAATATGACCTTACAGTCAAGTTCACGGATTTGCGTGGCAAGGTAGAGGCTTCTTTCGAGATTGGAAGCGTCAATGATAACAATGACGACATCAGGATGTTCTTCAAGAACAAAATTTCTGGCGACAATTTCTTCAATGGAAAATGGCGTCAGGCTATAGGTGCCTGGAAGGTCAATGATTTTAAGATGATAACCAAATTTATAAATCGAACCTTCTTTTTTCTCAACAGTCACTCCAGGCCAATTTCCAACTTTCTGGCGGGTCCCGGTGATACTGTTAAATATGGTAGTCTTGCCGGAATTCGGATTACCGGCCAAAGCTATCCTAATTTGCTTCGGACCCATCAGTTGATTCCTGTCTGATTTTATCTAATACCACTTGAGCTGCTTCTTCGACTCGCAAAGAAATATGGTACCCTTTTACAATAAGTTCTATGGGATCTTTCAACGGTGCATATTTTTCAACATACACTTGGGTGCCTTTTATCAGTCCCATTTCCAAAAGCCTTCTTCGAAGAACACCATGTCCGCCTACACGAACAATACGACCGGTTTGGCCTTCTTTTAAATCACTCAGCCTGATTTCAGTGCTGCTTTTTGACAAATCGCTATCCATATGGGTTCAATGACTTTTTATTTTTACAGCGGTTGCTGATTTGTGGACTGCACCATGATTTTTTGAGCAAGCCCCTTTCCCAGAGCGTATCGCTGAAACTCTGCAGCAATGACTACCTGGCCCTGGCCGTTGTTTGAGATTACTTCAATTTCATTGCCCTGCCGAAGCCCCATGGTCATCAGGCGCATCCGCGCACTGGCCCCTCCGATGATATCTTCAATAATAAGTCTCTCTCCCGGTTTTGCCATGTCCAACGGGATAAGTTTGTTCCGATCTTTAAGGCATTGGCCGCAAATTCCATATATTTCCATTTTGTGTTGAAGCATATGAAAACCATGGGTAGATGAAATCCTTTTCTGAAGTCTTTCAAGGTCTTCATTTTGGAACTCGAAAATTTTTCTGCATTTTGTGCATATCATATGATCATGGTGTTGGCCCAAATGACGATGCTCATACCTTGCAACGCCGTTGTCAAATTTGTTTTTTTGGGCAAAGCCATAACGGCACAAAAGTTTGAGTGTGTCACGAACAAATCCGGAAGAAAAATCATATCCTTTTTGTTTGAGTAACTCACAGAGCATGTCTACCGTCACATGGTTTTCGGTCTGGAGAAAAACTTCCAACACCGAGAAACGGTCATCGATATTATCAATGTGCTCCTGCTTGAAAAGCGTTTTAAATTGATCCTTTTCTCTTTGGTGTATGTGTTTCATAACTGGCAACAGTCTTTGTTTTTTCAGTTTTTAGTTTCCAATAAATTCGTACGGACTGAAAAAAAATAATATCCAAAAGGTATTACAGCAACCTGTTTAAATGTCGTCGGTTGGAAGATTGCAGGTATATACTCTTCGATTGCGGATGACAGGAGGTAGGACAAATATGCACAACTCATCATCCGGTCCATGATTTTAGCGGCTGTACCCGGGAAGATCTATTGTCGTGCAAGATCCGCTCGAACAACTGCGTGTCTGAGCTTTTGGGGCGATATTTCCTCCGACCGCACCCATTGCATAATTGGTTGTACTCAATACCCTTTCAATATTTTCAGAGTTACATTTTGAGCACTTCATTTCAATGTTTTCACTGGGATTGATTAACAGGAATTCAAAAATATTTTCACATTCAAGGCATTTAAATTCATAGATGGGCATTTAAAATTTCTCCTAAAGCTGTTCATTTAAAATCTTCTGGTGCATGAAAAATCAATGTTTTAAACTCTATTTTTTATAATTTATTTTGTTTGGCGTCAATGACCAAAAACCAACTTATTAAAAAAGAATGCCTACATAACCGACAAAACTATCTCCCGGACTTTTTTCATAACTGGTAGAATAGGCAATAACCTGAGCATTTTCGGCACCTAGTTGTTTTCCGGCGGCCAAAGCTGTTGCAGCGGCTCCCGCGCAACAGGCGTTTTGCCTTGCCAACGCTTCTTGAAGGATTTTTTCCGGCTCCATGGCCAGTATCGCTTCTATCAGGATTTGATCATTTTCCTTGCGAACCCACTCTAATGCAGACAAACCGGTCCCTTTGGGCGTAAATCCATAATTAAAACCGTAATGGGTTAAGTCCGTGGAACCAATAACTTTCAACCGAACCCCAAGATTACGGGCTAATTTGGATAGGAAAACCCCGATTTCAAGCGATTTTTTAGTAGGAGGCACACCAACAGGAACAATTTTTGTATCTTTAAAAAAATATTTGATAAACGGCAGCTGCAATTCAATAGTGTTATCAGGGTGATAATTATCCGGAGTTTCGATAACAAATGGAAATCTTGCCGCTAATTCACCTGCAATAGTTTCATCAATTAACAGTTCACCAAATGGGGTATCCCAGGCACCTTCAGTCATAATGAAGCATGGAGATCCCGGATGGAGATGCATACCGAAAATGACGATTACATCAGGATAAGGATCATCAAGCGCCTTGATTACATTGCACGCAATATTTCCCGAAAAAAACCAACCGGCGTGAGGAACAATTCCACCCACCGGACTGCGCCCCAGAGATAAGGGAATGAATTTTTCTTTCAGAAACCCGTTGATTTCTTTTTCACAATCCGAAGCGCTTCTTGGATACCAACTGCCGGCAAAATCAGCTTTTCTTACTTTCATAACAAAATTGCTCCTTTTCAAAACCCGGATTTTTTCTTTTTAACGCATCAGGCACTCAGGAGAATGTAAATCCGGTTTTAATCAAAATAATGAATCCAAATCAAGGTTCCGTTAAGTCAAGTTTGCAGAATTCATATCATCTCAAGAGCGCATGCCATGGAAACCCCACCTCCACCGCATAATGTGGCAAGCCCCAAAGTCTTTCCGTGGTTTTTCATGGCGTATAAAAGGGTAACGATAATTCGTGCGCCGGTTGCACCGATAGGATGGCCCAAACCGATGCCGGATCCGTTGATATTGGTTATGGAACGGTTGAGATTCAGTTCTTTTTCACACCCGAGATACTGGGCGGCAAAAGCTTCATTGATTTCTACCATTTCAAAGTCTTCGACTTTGAGTCCGCTTTTTTTACAAAGATCCCTCACAGCGGGCACCGGGGATAGGCCCATCACTGAAGGATGACATCCCCCCTTTCCTATGGCCTTAATTCTTGCCAAAGGCGGAATTTTCAGGTCTTTGGCCTTTTCAGCAGACATAATGACCAATCCGGCCGCCCCGTCATTGATTCCGCTGGAGTTTCCGGCAGTCACCTTACCGGTTTCAGGTATAAAAGCAGGAGGTAATTTTCGAAGCTGTTCCAAGGTTAATCCCGGCCGAAAATGCTCATCTTTTTCAAAAACACGCGAATGCCCTTTTTCCGGAACAATTTCCATCGGAACGATTTCATCTTTGAATGAACCGTCATTATTGGCCCTCTCTGCATTGTGATGACTTCTTAATGCGACTTCATCCATTTCCTCTCTCGAAATATTGAGGTGCTGCGCGACAAATTCAGCTGTGTGCCCCATGAGATAGGGTTTTCCTTTAAAATAGCTTAACGGTGCTTTATCGAAATCCACCGGGCCTTTTTCAGGATTGGGAAGGTAAAAAGAGCCGGAATGAAGGGCATGGACCATTGCATCAGCCAAAACCTGATCCTGAAATCGACATCCCCATCTTGCTCCGTCCAAATAATAGGGAACACCCGACATGTGTTCAACCCCTCCCGCCAGGATAATATCGGCCATCTTTGCCTGGATCATGGCCATACCGGAAATAACCGCTTCCATCCCGGATATACATACACGGTTGATTGTTGCCGCAATCACGGTTTCAGGAATTGACGACAAAAGTGCTGCAACACGACTGACATTAAAGGCATCCATAGGCTCAATACAACATCCGTAACGAACATCATCGATCATCCCGGCTTCGATTCCAGCTCTTTTAACAGCTTCGACCATAGTCACTGCCGCAATAGAAGGTGCATTGCTTTTTTTTAAACTTCCACCGAATGCTCCGATTGCGGTCCTGCACCCGGATACGATTACAACATCTCTCATATGCGCTAAACCCCTTCAAATTTGAGATTATAAATTATTGGAGAGAATCAAAGCCGGTAAGTTTTTTCTAACGGCTATTAAATAACTAGGTGCCATATCCTTAAAAAGTTTGCTTCGTCAGCCAAAAAAGTTTTCGGGAATTTGTGAATTGAATTCAATCATAATGGAATTTTTTCAACGTGTCAAAAACAAAGCTTTTACGTATTGTATTATGTTGACAAAATCCGCTAAAAGGCCAATGATATCTTATAAATTTTACGGTTAACCTACTTGCCTTGAAACAAAATTTTCATCAATGGAGGACAAACCTATGGCAGACCAGCGACTGATGCAACTTATCGATACCGCTATAAAAAGGGAAGAAGAAGCCTTTGATTTTTACAAGGGACTTCTTGGAAAAGTAAATGAAGATCATGTGATAGAAACCATTGAAGGGATTGCTGAAGAAGAGAAAAAACACAAGGCATTTCTTGTTAAATATCGTGATGAACAGTGGAGTCCGAAAGATTTAAAAATGAGCGATGTTACCTATTACAAAATAGCCGAATATCAGCAGGAACCAGAGATTAAAGGTGATATGAAAAGCGAGGAAGTATACCTGGTTGCATCTCACCGGGAGCTTCGTTCCTACAAATTTTACTCGGAACTGGCCGGACTCCATCCGGATAGCGAGGTAAAAGAACTTTTGCTGAAAATGGCCAATGAGGAACTTCGGCACAAGGAAAAAATGGAATATTTGTATGCCAACACCGCCTTTCCCCAGACCGATGGGGGATGATATTTCATCATTGGAATCTATTACCCTGCAACACAAATCTTGATTCAAGGACCGGCAGGCTGTGTTGCAGGGTTAATTGTATTGTTCGAGTCGAGATACCTCACGGGATTTAACCAATTCATCAAGGGTTGATTTAAGTTTAGAGAAAGATCTTTGGCGATTTTACGAAACATCTTCCATTTGAATGTATCACTGTCCCTATCCTGAAGACTGTCAAGCCGTTTAAGATTAAATGCTGCACATTTTGGTTAAATATTGGATGATATCACTCTTAAAATATTCAATGGGATGAACCGCCATGGACAAAACACCTTCATTTCAAATCAAAAATCCCGGACTTATTGTTCAAAAAATCATGATCCCAATCCTTAAGTTTTTCCAGCTCCTGATAATCAGTCATGTCGCATTTAATCGGGGTTATGGAAATGTATTTACGGTTTACGACTGTACTATCCAGGCGAGAGTCTGTATCGCATGGATTTGCGTCAAAACCTTGCCAGTAATAGGTTTTATTTCTTGGATCGATCCGTTTTTCAATAAATTCGGAATATAACGCTGTATTTTGACGACTGACTCTCACTCCCAGAATCTGTGCCAAAGGCAAATTGGGAAAATTGACATTCAAAAATGTGCCAAGAGCCAGATTTTTGTTCGCCACCTGATCAATCAACTTCTCAATAAATATCGCAGCATCGTCATAGTGAGCGGTATTGTTACCTTCCATGGACACCGCTATTGATGGGATGCCATATAAAGTCGCCTCCTTTGCCGCTGACACTGTCCCGGAATAATTGATATTGATACCAACATTGGCTCCGGGGTTAATACCGGAGATCACCATGTCCGGTTTTTTTTTAAGAATTTCAAGAATACCCAACTTAATACAGTCAACCGGAGTTCCGCTAACCGCCCAACAGGGACCCGATCCGTTAATCGACATTTTAATAACACGAAGGGGGGCATGCAGCGTAATGGCATGCCCGATAGCGCTTCGCTCCCGATCCGGAGCTACAACCGTGACTTGATGTTTTTTCTTCAATATTTTTTGAAGCGACCAGAGCCCCTCAAAATAAATACCATCATCGTTGGTCAATAATATATTCATGATAACTTCAACTTGACATTTCCCAGTGAGTCGGTTTTAGTTGCATAGTTTAATTTGGTGACGTTATAGTAGCATGCAAATTTTGAGCCGTAAACACGTATTTTAACCCAATTTAAAAAGATGATAAAAATGGCTGAAAAAAATAAAAATGCAGATCTCGATCTTTTTGTTTTTTCTTACTGTTTCAATTATCAAATTTTTAACTGCTTTAAATTTGCGGCTTTAATAACAGCATTTCTTTTCTTTTTTTTCAACGACCTTCACGCAATGGCACAGACAGATAACCGATCCGGATTGCAAAAGGGAACACCATGGCACATCGTAGCCGATGAAGTTCGATATGATCAGGAAACGGATCAGTATTTTGCCTCCGGAAACGTGGTTATTACCAAAGAAAACTTGAAGCTTTCCGCAGACCGGGTCCATTTTAAGCATGATACCATGGAAGTTTTTGCCGATGGTCACGTGATGTTGATTTCCGGAAAAGATATTTTAACCGGAGAGCGTATGGAAATGGACTTGAACAACGAAGTCGGAGTGGTTTTTAATGGTACGGTTTTTGTTGAGCAAAACCATTTTTATATACGAGGAAATCGTCTTGAAAAAACTGGTAAAGATACTTATCGAGCTGAACGGGCAACCCTCACAAGCTGCGATGGAGAAAAACCGGCCTGGAAAATTAATGCCCGAAATGTGAAAATAACCGTTGAAGGATACGGCTCTGCCAAACATGCATCCCTCTGGGCCAAGAATATTCCGGTTCTTTATTCACCGTATCTTGTTTTTCCGGTCAAACGTACTCGTCAAACAGGTTTTTTAACACCCCAATTTGGATTTTCAGACAGAAAAGGAACTGAATATGTTCAGCCTTTTTTCTGGGCAATTGATGAAAGCACCGATGCCACTTTTTACGAGCATTTCATGGACTTTAGAGGAAACAAGCTGGGAGCTGAATACCGGTATATGTTAAGTGCTGAAACAAAAGGCGCTTTAATGGTGGATACCCTGACCGATCGAAAAGTAGATGACGGTGTCGATACCAATTCAGAAGACTGGGGCTATACTGATGATCAGTTCCTTAGGCCAAACAAAGACCGCTACTGGTTCAGGATGAAACACGATCAGGAACTACCGGCCGGATTTACCGGCAGACTCGATTTGGATATCGTAAGTGACCAGGATTACCTTCAGGAATTTAAAAGGGGATACAGTGGTTATGATGAAACCAAGAATTATTTCCTGCGTGAATATGGAAGAGAAATAGATGACTATAACGATCCTGTGAGACTTAACCGTCTAAATATTTTCAAACATTGGAACCTTTATTCATTAAACGCAGAAGCCCAATGGTACGATGATGTCATCAAAAGAAGACAGGAAGACAGAAATACCACCCTCCAAAGGCTTCCTTATGTCAGTTTCAATTCCCTCCGGCAGCCTCTGATGACTCAAACTCTTTTATATGACCTTGAATCCGAATACACCTATTTTTTTCGGGAAGACAGCTACACCGGTCACCGGGTCGATATCCATCCCAGATGGTATCTTCCCTTAAGATATAAAAACTATTTTTCTATAGAACCCTCCGTTGGGTTTCGTGAAACGTTATGGTATCTTGATGACAGGGAAGATTTTTCAGATAATAACAAAAAATCCTTTAACAGAGAACTCATGGATGCCGGAATAGACCTGGCAACAGACCTCTCCCGTTCTTATGCATTGAATTCAAAAACTGTCGACCGAATCAAGCATACCATCAGACCCCAGGTTACCTATCAATTTATTCCTCCCACATCCCAGGATAATCTACCGGACTTTGATGAAGTCGATCGTATTGAAAAGAAAAGTGTGGTCACATATTCTCTTACCAATACATTTTCCCTGCGATCCGGATTAGTCAGAAAAAATATAAAAGAAACCATCAACACGATCGATAAGGATGACAGCGAAATTGTCGAAACCACCCCGGTGTATGCATACCGCCCATTCTGTCGTTTCAAGGTGGAGCAAAGTTATGATTTTAATGAAACCATCGAGGGTGAACCATTCTCACCGATTTATGCGAGACTTGACTTGACGGCCGGAAAGCTGCTCTCTCTTTATGCGGATGCACAGTGGTCTACCTATGACAGCCGTTTTTTGAATCACAACATTTCACTCAGGGCATCTGATAATCGAGGAGATCAGATCTTTATCCAACATCGTTATGATAGAGATCGTTTAGAAACATTTTTTGGAGATGCCATCATAAGAATTCATGAACGCATTGGCATGTTTACTGAGTATGAAAGAAATATCAGAGACGGAAAAACTTTATTATATGGTGTTGGTTTTTTATATATGGCCTCGTGCTGGTCTGTGGATATCGGATATACAAAGGAAGACAATGATAAAAAATATGCGCTCATGGTTAATTTCTATGGATTGGGCGGGTTGGGCCATGCCTATAGTGGGCGAAGGATTTACAATCCATTCGACTATCATTGACCGATTGTAAGGTTAGAGGAATTTTTAATTTTTCCATTTGGGGCTTGAAAGCGAACAAATTCCTAAGTATCATTCTTACTGAATTCTTCTGAAGCAGATGATCCAATAATTTTTAAAATCAGGGCAAAAAAGGTTCGAACGAAAAACTTTCAATTACCTTCACCTGACCTTGGAGGGATATTGTTGATAAATTTTCGTAAAGAATAAAAAGTAATTCCTATGATAAAAATAGAAGATCGATCCTGGTATGTCTTACATACACGAAGCCGATTTGAAAATGTTGTTACCGAAGGATTGATGAAAAAGTCCATCGATGTTTTTCTTCCCAAAATACTGATTAGGAGTAAACGAACGGACCGCAGAAAGATGATTCGGGTTCCCCTTTTTCCGGGATATCTATTTGTTAAAACAGACCTGAACCCAACAGAGCATCTTGAAATTTTAAAAACAGCAGGTGCAGTGCGGCTAATCGGAAATACCGAAGGTCCTAAACCCGTGCCGGAAGAAGCCGTAAATTCCCTTATGATCATGGTCAGTACCAACGATACCATATCCACTGGAGAAATATATAAAAAAGGCGACCGAGTGATTGTCGTTCACGGCCCTTTTTCAGGAGTAGTCGGTCACTTTATTAGATATGGAGGCAAAGGACGGGTAGTCGTCAATATCGAGGTGTTGGGACAATATGCCGGTGTGGATGTCAGTGAGGATGATATTGAAAAAGTACCTGATATTATGTCATAAACGCTTGACTTGGCCCTTATTTTTAATTAGAAATACCCATATTTTCAAAAGTAATCGACATTAAAGGGAGGTTCGATGAATAAGCTTGAACTGGTTAATGCCTTGAAAAGCGAGGCCAAAATCTCCAAAACAGATGCAGCAAAGGTTGTACAAATCTTTTTTGATTATATCTCCGATGCCATGACCAAAGGAGAACGCGTTGAAATTCGGGGATTATGTAGTTTTTATGTAAAGGAATATAAAAGTTATACAGGTAGAAATCCCAAAACGGGAGAAAAAGTTACAATTAAACCCAAGAAACTTCCGTTTTTCAAATCCGGTAAAGAATTGAGAGAACGAGTGGATTACTGATTTGTGTCAAATTTCAAATCGATCATCGGTCAAGAACATGCAATCCGTTTTTTAACTATTTTATTACATAAAGGAACCGTTCCCAACGCGTTGCTGTTTGCCGGTCCGGATGGCGTTGGGAAAAAAACGGTTGCTTTTTTATTTGCGATGGCTGCCAACTGTGTTGGGATACATAAATCTGCAAATAAAAAAGAAAATTTGTATAGTGAAAATGGGGTGTTTCCAAATGAACCGTGTGGTATTTGCAAAAACTGCCGACAGTTTTATTCCGGCAACTTTCCCGATTTTATTCGTATAGAGCCTGAAGGTCAGGTGACAAAAATTGTTCAGATTCGAGAACTTCGTCAGTTAATATCAATGAAACCCTATGGAGCAAGACTACGTGTAGTCTTAATCACCAAAGCACACACGTTAAACCCGGAGGCATCCAACGCACTTCTTAAAATTCTCGAAGAACCTCCAGATCGGACCATTCTGATTCTGGTCACGCTCAGGATATCCGATCTTCTTCCGACGATTGTTTCCCGGTGTCAAAACATAAGGTTTAATCCGATTCCGGTAAAACTTTTAGGCGATAAACTGGCCCAAGATCTTGAAATAAACCCAAAAGAAGCTGAATTTCTAGCCCTGATGGCTAATGGAAGCTTCTCCAGAGCGCTGGCATTGAAAAATAGTAACCGGATGTTTTTGCGAGATTGGATAATCAAAAAAATTGAAAATTTGAATACCGGCTTTATCCCGGAAATTTTAGCCGTGGCTGAAAAAATGGCTAAAAGCAAAGACAAGGAATCGGTTCACGACATGTTGGAAATCATGAAAACCTGGTATCGTGATCTGATAATTTCCAAATATTGCCCCGATAAAGTTATCCATAAAGATTTAATTACAAATATTCGTAATATTTCATCGCGTTACACTCAACATACCCTTATGGCTCAAATTTCGGCTGTTCAGCAAGCCCAAAGAGAAATTGATGCCAATGTAAACACCAGGCTTGTCCTGGAAAACCTGTTTTTAACCCTGGCTGAACCAGCCGGGAATAATAATTAATTTTATGAAAAAAGTTGGAATAAGATTTAAATCGGCCGGCAAAGTTTATGACTTTGATAGTGGTGCATTTGTTCTAAATGTCGGAGATTGCGTTATCGTAGAAACAGAGCAGGGAATGAGTTTTGGATCAGTTGTTGTTCCTCCTCAGCCATATGATGAATCACACCTTGAAAAACCTCTCAAAAAAGTCTATCGGCTTGCCACGCCAAAAGATTTCGAGGAAATTGAAAAAAATAAGGAACGAGAAAAAACAGCCTATGCTTTCTGCCTGGAATGCATTAAGGAACTTGGACTTGAAATGAATCTTTTCAGTGTTGAAAGCACTTTCGATGGTAGCAAGTTAACTTTTTTCTTTACTGCCGACGGACGAATCGATTTTCGTCAACTGGTAAAAATGCTTGTCAAAGAACTGGGCTGCCGAATTGAGATGCGCCAGGTTGGCATTCGAAATCAAACAAAAATGACCGGAGGATTGGGGCGATGCGGCCGAAGGACTTGTTGTTCCAGCTTTTTAGAAAAGTTCGAACCCATTTCTATACGCATGGCAAAAGAACAGGGATTGTCGCTCAATCCCACTAAAATTTCAGGACAGTGCGGACGATTAATGTGTTGCTTGACATTCGAAAATGAAACATACAGACTGTTAAAAAAGGATTTTCCTAGTCCGGGAAAAACTGTTTCCACAAGACATGGCCAAGGCAAAGTAATCCGTTTAAACCCCATATGTTCGCGACTTACTGTCCGGCTTGAAAGCGGCGATGAGATGGAAATCCGGTTGGATGAACTTTTGACAAAACAAGAACAGGAGACACAATGACTGATCCATTATATATAACGACTCCGATTTATTATGTAAATGATAGACCGCATTTGGGGCATGCATATACAACTATCGTCACGGATGTTATTTCTCGCTTTGCCAAAATGAAAAAACAGGAATGTTTTTTTCTGACCGGAACCGATGAACATGGGGATAAAATCGTAAGAGCGGCCAAAAAGGAGAACCTAAGTCCAAGAGAATATGTAGAAAAGATCAGTTCCCTTTTTAAAGGGTTATGGCCTGAACTCAATATTGAAAACTCGTATTTTGTGCGTACTACCGACCAGTCTCATATTGCAGTCGTTGAAAATGTACTCAGAAAAATTTATGATTCGGGAGATATTTACTTTGCTGAATACGAAGGACAATATTGCTTTGGTTGCGAGCGATTTTATTCGGAACGTGAGCTGGTCGATGGTAAATGTCCGGATCATGCCACAGCACCCGAAGTGATCAAAGAGTCCAACTATTTTTTTAAAATGAGTAAATATCAGCAATGGCTTCTGGATCATATTGAAAAAAATCCTGATTTTATCCGCCCTGAACGATATAAGAACGAAGTGCTCGCTTTTTTGCGGGAACCCCTTGAGGACCTTTGTATTTCAAGGCCTAAATCCCGCCTTAAATGGGGAATAACGTTACCCTTCGATGAAGATTATGTCACCTATGTCTGGTTTGATGCTCTGTTAAATTATGTTTCCGCACTCGAATACCCTGATGGAGAAAAATTTAAAAAATTTTGGCCCCATGCGCAGCATATTGTGGCGAAGGATATTTTGAAACCTCATGGGATTTATTGGCCGACCATGTTGAAATCAGCCGGCATACCGCTTTATAAGCATTTAAACGTTCACGGTTTTTGGAATATCGATCATAGCAAAATGTCCAAAACTATCGGTAATGTGGTTGAACCCCTCCAAATGAAAAATAAATACGGCACCGATGCTTTCAGGTTTTATTTGATACGGGACATGGTATTCGGTCTAGACTCGGATTACAGTGAGCAGGCCATGGTGCAGCGCATAAATTCGGACCTGGCCAATGATTTGGGCAATCTTTTTTCCAGGGTAATCGCTATGGTACATAAGTATTTCAAGGCGCTTGTTCCCAGAGTGGATTCATCGTTGGAAAAAGAAATGGAACTGGGCCTTAAGGGGGACGCTTTTAACGCGGTTTCCTGCTTTGAATCGTCTATGGAAAACTTTTCTTTCCATAAAGCGATGATCGCCATATGGGAATTTATCAATAAAATGAATAAATACGTTGATGTCACCGCCCCGTGGATTTTGGCCAAGCAGAAATCGACCCGAAAGCAATTGGAAGCTGTTATCTACAACCTGCTGGAAGGTCTGAGGATCGTATCCGGACTCATATATCCTGTTATGCCCGACACGGCCAAAACCATGCAGAAACACCTGGGATTAAACCCAGACTCCCCATTTTATACGCTTGACCTTTTGCGCTCCTGGAATACCATCCCACCTGAAACAAAACTGCCCAAAGGGATTACGCTGTTTCCAAGAATTGACTTCGAAAAAATTCAAAAAGAGCAAACCGAAATTGAAGCATCGGTTCCCACCGATAATGTGAAAATCCCTGATATTACTTTGGAGGAACTTTCCAGGATAGACCTTCGGGCTGCCACGGTGATAAAAGCGGAAAAAATCCCCAGGGCAAAAAAACTTCTAAAACTGGAAGTGGACATGGGAGAAATTCGAACCATTGTAGCCGGAATTGCCAATGATTATGAACCTGAGGACCTGCTTGGAAAACAGGTCATCATTGTGGCCAATTTAAAACCGGCCAAACTGATGGGTATTTTATCCAATGGGATGGTATTGGCTGCGGTTGAGGACGGTAAATGTTCCATCGCTACCTTGGACAGAGAAGTCAAGCCAGGGACCACACTTCGATAACAATAGGCATTTGAATATTTCATGGAGTCCAATGAACAAAAATCAAGGAAAAAATCGCCTCTCAAAAAGTTCTGATATTTCAATAGCTGTTCGCCTAAATCCTAGCTGGCGCGAATATCAGGCAAAACTCCAAAAGAAAAAACAGCTAAAAGGAAGAGGAAAAAAGATTTTGGGAATAATGACCATTATTCCTGTCTTGGCAATTGTATTTTATGGAATCAACACTAAAATCGGTGAGTTGTCTATTTTTCATGCAACAAAGAAAAAAGAGTCTCAACTACCGTCAACCCAGATTATAAGAGAGAATTTTGCCGACAAAAAAGCTGTACAAAAGCTCTTGGAAGGCCATTCCTTTTTGAATCTGGATAAAAAACTATTTCCGGTCACCATTGGAGATAACCGAATCTGGGTGGATACAACACTGGACATGGATCTTCAACACTATCTGTTGAAAAACTTGAACGTTTCCCACGCACGGTATATCGGTATTGTGGTTATGGAACCCGAAAGCGGAAAAATCCTTGCAATGGTCGGTCATGACAAGCACGATGATACCAACAATCCATGCCTGGACAGCTGTTTTCCCGCCGCCAGTATTTTCAAAATTGTTACAGCTGCGGGAGCCATTGAAAAGCTTGGTTTAACCAAAGACTCTCCACTTGTATATAACGGAGGCAAATATACGCTTTATAAGTCTCAATTAAACGAGGTGCAGAATAAATATTCTCACACGGTAACCCTCCAAAAATCTTTTGCAGAGTCTATCAATCCGGTATTTGGTAAAATTGGTAAATTCGATCTGAAAAAAGAGCGTTTAATTTCATATGCTGATGCATTCGGGTTCAATCATGAGATTGACTTTGAACTGCCTTTACAGCCAAGCCGCATTAGAGTGACTGATGAACCATACAATTGGGCTGAGTTGGCCTCAGGCTTCAATCGCGAGACATCTTTATCTCCACTACATGCCGCACTTATTACGGCTGCAATATTGAACCAGGGGAAAATACCCGAACCTGTAATCGTTGAACAAATAATTACTGAAAATGGGCAAAAACTTTACGAAAGTCGCTCCGGAATCATTCAAAAAGCAGTGAATGCTGAAACCACAAATGTGATCCGCCAGCTTATGGAGGCAACTATAAGCTCCGGTACCAGCAGGAAAGCTTTCCGAGGTTATGCAAAAGACCAGACTCTTTCCAGGCTTCAGATCGGCGGCAAAACAGGCTCTATTGACAATAAATCCAGAGATGCCCGTATTGACTGGTTTGTTGGATTTGCTGAGGAAAAAGACGGACGAAAAAAAATTGTTGTATCGGTCGTGGTCGCTCACCAGGAATATATCGGTGTTCGTGCAGGTGCCTATGCAAGGATGGGTATAACTCACTATTTTAAAAAACACTTTGCACAAAAAGAACAAATGAAAGAGCAGGCTTTAGATGACACACTCGGTTTTTTTGAAGATTATGGCCAGAAATGTTCATAAAAAATATAAAGTTCACTAGCTGTTTACCCCCCCTTAAGGAGGTTTCCCATGCCGGGTTTTGAAATATTTTCCGACGAAGAACGAAAAGAGGTCAGTGATGTCCTTGAAACAGGAGTCCTTTTCCGTTATGGTTTCGATCAGGCTAGAAATGGACACTGGAAAGCCAAGAGTTTTGAAAAAGAGTTTGCGGATCGGATCGGTGTAAAGTATTGCCATCTTTGTTCAAGCGGAACTGCGGCCCTGACGATCGCACTGGCAGCATGTGGGATTGGTGCAGGCGATGAGGTTATTGTTCCCCCATTTACTTTTATTGCCACCGTTGAGTCCCTTTTGCATTCAGGGGCCATACCGGTGTTTTCGGAAATCGATGAAACCCTTTGCTTGAATCCATCTGCCTTGGAAAATGTTATTACCCCTCGAACCCGAGCGGTCTTGCCGGTTCACATGTGTGGTTCCGCAGCCCAAATAGATTCGATCAAGACCTTTTGTGACAAAAACGGTCTCGTTCTTATGGAAGATGCCTGCCAATCCGTCGGTGCAAGTTATAAGGGAAAATCACTGGGAACTTTCGGAAAAATGGGATGCTTTTCCTTTGATCCGGTCAAAACAATCACGTGCGGAGAAGGTGGCGCGGTTGTCACCGACAGCGAAGATTTGTATCGAATCGCTGATGCATTTTCAGACCATGGACATGACCATATTGGAGATGACCGTGGCAAAGAAGGGCATTCAATTATAGGTGCCAATTACCGGATCAGTGAACTCAATGCGGCAGTGGGTCTTGCTCAGTTAAGGAAGCTTGACCGCATCCTTGAAAAGCAGCGAGCCAATAAAAAGGCATTAAAAGAAGCTTTAAGCCACTGCAAAAATATTTCGTTCAGGGAGATCCCTGATCCCGAAGGTGACTCTGCTACTTTTTTATCCTTTTTTCTTCCGGATGAATCTACCGCTAGAAAAGCTTCCGGTCTATTGGCGCAAGAAGGAGTTGATGGATGTTTCTATTGGTACGACAACAACTGGCATTACATCCGGCAATGGGAACATCTTAAAAACCTTTCTTTTGCCTCTAAACCTCCCATAATGCTTTCAGATAACTGCCCTGACTATTCTCAAGTTTCCTTACCTCGCTCGGATGAAATTATGGGACGAAACATTTCAATGCTTATCAAACTCTCCTGGAGTGAAAAAGAGATTGATATGCGTAGTCAAAAGATGGTTCGTGTGCTTAATTCTCTTTAGGTTAAACTAAATCAGCCTCCCCTAATCTTTGGGAACATTCAAAAGAGGAAAAAACATGTTTCGTAATTTTAAGATGGTATCAAGAGTCGTTTTTGGCCAAGGATCTTTCCAACAGCTTGATGATATTTTACAAGAACCAAGAAATCTAAACCGTTCTTTTATGGTGTTTTTGGTGGATGATGTATTTAAGTCTTCATCACTTAGTAAAAAAATTCCTCTCCATGATGGCGACATGATGGTTTGGGTCAATGTTGATAAAGAACCCACCACTGAGTATGTAGACAAGCTTGCTGATGAAATCCGGTTTTTTTCCCAAAATTCGCCGGCAGGAGTTATAGGAATCGGTGGAGGAAGCACCATGGATCTGGCCAAGGCCGTTTCCTTAATGCTCACCAATGCTGGATCTTCAGCCAAATACCAAGGATGGGACCTTGTCAAAAATCCGGGCATTTATCATGCCGGAATCCCCACTTTATCCGGAACTGGTGCCGAAGTTTCAAGAACGACGGTACTTTGCGGTCCTGATAAAAAGCTAGGAATCAACTCCGATCACACCGTTTTCGACCAAATTGTCCTAGACCCCGTACTTATTCTGGATGCCCCTGCTCAACAAAGATTTTTTACAGGTATGGATTGTTACATTCACTGCATAGAATCCTTATCCGGCACATTTCTCAATGCCTTCAGCAAATCATATGGAGAAAAGGCCCTGCAATTGTGTCGTGAAGTATTCATCAAGGATGGCCGGAATCGAAGCCTTGAAAGCGAAGAAAACCTAATGATGGCATCATATTGTGGTGGCATGAGTATTGCTTATTCCCAGGTAGGTGTATGTCATGCGCTGTCATATGGTTTGTCGTTTGTTTTGGGAATTCACCATGGAGTGGGCAATTGCATCGCTTTTAATGTCCTGGAGGAATATTATCCTGAAGGTGTTAATGAATTTCGTAAGATGATGGATATCAATGAGATCCAACTGCCTCAAAATGTAGCAGCAGAAGTCACTTCGGAAAATCTCGAAAAAATGACCAATGTTGCACTTGTACTTGAACCGTTATGGGAAAACGCTCTTGGAAAAAACTGGAAAGCTGTTATGACCAGGGAAAAAATAAAGGAACTTTACCAAAGGATGTAGTTCAATGAAGCTGGTTGTTAAACCTCTCATTAAAATAATTGTTTTGCTTAAGAAATGTTTTCATGCTTTCTGTAATCTCCTCAATTCGGATGTCTTTATTGGAAAAAGCCCCGAAAATTTGCCTGAAGGAAGTATTGTGTTTTTTCCTTATTCGGCCAACAGTCTCAATTGCGGACTTGTCGGAATTGTTGCTTTGAACCTGAAAGAGACCTCACAAAATCATATTCATGTCGACACCCTCGATCAAATGGTTGATAGAATCACATCAAGACGATTTGATACTTGCCTGAAAAATTCACTCTCCCTTACTGAACACTATTTAGGAGGGGATGATCATATGGGAGAGCTTTTGGCGTTGGTCCGTGATTGGAAAGGTTCCGATATATTTTACCAGATTTATAACAACAATGAAATTCAGAATAAAATATCTTTCGCTGCCACGCGGTTAGCGGAGATGAGTGCTCTTGAAAAAAAATTCTTAACCGATCACATGGGATATCTTGGATCCAAGGATGTTGAGATTATCGTTGAAAGAATCGAAAAAGCATTGGATTTGGCCTGGATTCTTCAGTGGGAAATACTAGGCAATGTAAAAAAAATACAAGGTCTCATGTCAGGCCGAAATTACGAACCTGATCCTGCCCGTCTTAAAATATACAAAATGATCAATTCGGTATTAAACAGCCTGGACCGTTTGGAGGTCCGGGGAAGAGATTCGGCGGGCATATCTTTAATGTTTTTCTTGGATAAAAATGATTTTGAAAAGTTTCAAGAGGCATTATCAGACCCCAGAAAATCAGAAAACCTATTGACCCAATTTACCCAACGTATCGGCAAAGACGTCCTCTTAAACAGGGATATTAGCCTGCGCAAAACACCGGACCACAACGGCCATTATCAAGCAGGAATCACTTTTACTTACAAAATTGCTGCGGAGATCGGAAGCCTTGGAGACAACATCGAATTTTTGAGAAATGAAATCACCCAGGATTCCATCTTACATCTTTTGACGACATTTCCTCATCTGCATCATACAATTTCAGCTCATACCAGATGGGCTTCAGTTGGCGCAATCACCGAAGCCAACTGCCATCCGGTTGATAACAAGTGCGTGATAACCGCCACCCAAAAAACAGGAATCATTCACGCATGCCTGAATGGCGATATTGACAATTACCATGAGCTTAAAGCGGAGTATGAAAGAAACGGAGGAAAAATACATGGTGACATAACAACCGACACCAAAATTATTCCCATCCAGATCGAAAAATATTTGGATCAGGGATATGATATCCAAGAGGCCTTTCGAATGGCTGTTAATGATTTTAAGGGTTCTCACGCCATTTCAATTCATACCGATATTGCACCGGGAAAAATTTTTCTTTCTCAGAAAGGAAGCGGACAAGCGATATTTGTAGGTCTATCAAAGGATCTCTATATGCCTGCCTCGGAAATTTACGGGTTTGTGGAAGAAACTCAGACATACATTAAACTCGACGGTGAAAAAACCGAGAACGGAAAAAAAGTAAGGGATCACGGCCAGATTTTTATCATTGATCGGGAATCCAGGGGGGGGCTTGACGGGATTCATGCAATGTTCTACGACGGCACCCCGATTAAGCTTACAACTGAGGATATCAAACATACGGAAATTACTTCCAGAGATATCGACCGACAGCATTTTCCACATTATTTTTTAAAAGAAATATCCGAGTCTCCTGATTCGGTGGAAAAGACTCTTCTGAATCGGTGGAAAATCAGTAATGATCCTGATAAGAATTTTAAGGTAGTTCTTGATGAAAAAGTATTTCCCAAGGAGATCGAATCAGCATTTCTTGATAACCGGATTCGGCGAATCTTCATCATAGGACAGGGAACAGCAGGTATTGCGGCAATAGCCTGCGGGGATATCATTGATCATTATCTTGATGACCCAAACATTCAGATCAATGCCATGAAAGCATCGGAGCTAAGCGGTTTTAAACTTCCGGAAACCCAGGGAAATGAGACCATGACCGATACTTTGGTCATCGCAATTACACAATCCGGGACCACCACTGATACCAACCGCAGTATTGATATGGTTCGTGAGCGAGGTGCAAAAACCATTGCCATTGTCAACAGAAGGGATTCAGACATTACTTTCAAGGTAGACGGCGTAATGTATACCAGTAATGGAAGGGACCTGGAAATGTCCGTGGCATCGACAAAAGCTTTTTATTCCCAAATCGTGGCCGGAGCCCTTCTTGGACTTTTTATTGCTGGATTAAAAAAACGAAGATCTGCCGAATTTATCACCAAGGAGATCAAACAGCTTTTAGAAATCCCGGAACATATGCGAAAAGTCCTTGCCATGAAGGATAAAATCAGGGAGTCCGCCAAACGGTTAGCCGTAACCAAAACCTACTGGGCTGTAGTGGGAAGTGGTCCCAATAAGGCCTCTTCCGATGAAATACGGATCAAACTTAGCGAACTTTGTTACAAAACCATTTCTACAGATAGTGTGGAAGATAAAAAGCATATTGACCTTTCTTCCGAGCCTCTCATCCTGGTGTGTGCCGCCGGAACCAGTGATAGCGTAATTGGCGATCTTGTCAAGGATACCGCCATCTTCAAAGCCCACAAAGCTTCTCCAGTGGTTATTGCCAACGAAGGGGAAATCCGGTTTGATGATAATGCTGAAGATGTTTTCCATGTACCCAGGGTCTGTGAACACCTGGCACCCATATTAAATACCCTGGTCGGCCATCTGTGGGGATATTATGCCGCACTTTCCATTAATGACGTTTCCAAATTTTTAGATGGGTTTCGTGAAACCATCCGAAAAACAATTGAAGAATTGGCTGAAAAAGGATTGGACCTCTATGAGGTCATTCTGGAAAAGTCTTTCAGAGAAAAAATTGGAAAATTTAACCTTGAATTCAGAAGGCAGATGGCCAACAATAGGTTTCCGCCTGGTATGGGGTTAAAAACCGCTTCAGACCTTTCTCTTTTACTCAAATACCTATCGGGAAGACTACCGCTTACCGATTTTGAAATCGATTTTGGGGTTAAAGGCACCCCCTTTAATATGATCGATAAATTTTACGAATGCATTGGAGATGCGATCAACACCATGGCGCGGCCCGTAGACGCCATCAAACACCAAGCCAAAACCGTCACCGTCGGCACATCGCGTACCGAGGAAAAAGTTGAAACCGGTATTCTTTTCGATGCTCTTGCAGCCCATAAATTCACACTGGCACAGTTAACACCCAATAATATTGTCGTATTACGAAATGTTCAGGAGATCATTTCCAAAGTAAAAGGCGCAATACTATATCGCATCAAAGGGGTGGATATCATGGGGGAAATAAACGATCAGACCACCATCGAAATTATCAAAAAAGAAGGTGTCTTAAAACCCATTCCTTCACGTGTTGAAAGCGATAACCGCCTGACAGGAACCAAACGCATTATTGTCCGGGAAAAAAATGTTTACATCGGCAAAGGCCGTAAAGATAACCGCAGCATGGTCGTCATTCCTATCACTTCGAGTTCACATGCAAAAACCAATGTGATCGAATATTTACTTTTACTGAATGTTTCATTTAAGGAAAACATACCGCTTCATTCCAAGATAAAAGCCCTTGGTGGCAAATATGAACGAATCAAAAACATAGTTCAGGAAAATAGCGTCCCCTGGCAAGACAAACTGATAGAACTTGTCGATATAAAAGAACTCTTCGGAAGTTCAGCAGAAAAAATCAGCGAATATATCGTTTCCCATCAAAAATTGGCTGGTTTTAAATTAAATTAGAAAACTAATCAGATTTCAGGACACCTTCAACAGTTTCGATAAGTTCTTTTGAAGTATAGGGTTTTGAAATTGAAGCACTAAAACCGAATTCGATGTAGGAGGTCATGACCGGATCGTCGGAAAATCCGCTTGAAACAATGCCCTTTAAATTAGGAGTCAGCTTTTGAAATTCTTTCATGGTATCACATCCGCCCATGCCATCTTTAATATTCAGATCCAATAAAACGAGATCAAAGGGCTTGCCGGATAAAAGAGCGACTTCATAAAGTTTTAGTGCTTCCTCTCCGTTTGAAGAGCATATGACCTCATATCCTTCGAGTGATAAAATCTCTGCGGTTATTTCGCTGACGATATCATCATCTTCCAACAAAAGGATTCTTTTGGGGGTCATTTTTCTGTGTCCCTTTTAGTGTTTCAAAACATCCTTGATTTTGGGATATAGATCAGCGCGCCTGAATTTCTCCTTTTAAAAGTTTCTTTAAGCCTTCAAGCGTACCTTTCCATGAAACTTCATCGCCGACCATGATCGCGACGATTGTGTCGGCTTCTACGCTGACTTCTAAAATAATTTCCTCATCGCCTACTTTAAACACAGCCTCACCCCAGCGCTCTGCCGGAATCCCGGTTGTTTCGCAATCATAATCCGTTCTGATTTCACCGGTCATTCGAATTTCGCTCATGGGTAATTCCTTTCTAAAAATAAACTGCTGAAATTTTGCTACCTATAAAAAAAGGCGATAAAAATATTTTAAAAATCGAACGCTGTATTTTCAGGGAGTTCTTTGAATCATTTATATGCCCTGCAAGTAGATAACCGATTCCATACCATAATATAAGAACCGCGTAAACACGATAATTGAACCCCATATCTTTTGCACGGCTGAAATGATATAAGCTTTGGTATGGAACAGACCTTGAAATCAAAAGAATTATCGTTTATTTTTTATTTAGTAACATACCACAAAGAAAAGAGACTTGAATGAATTCAAAGGAACTTCCGATACCATCCCATTATGACCCTGAAAAAGCCGGACAGGTATGGAAAGTCGATTACGAAAAAATCGCCGTATATGCTGAAAGATGGCAGGAAAAATATGAACTGAAACCATCAGGCAGGGACGAAAAAAGAATTATATTGCTCCTTGTGGACCTTCAAAATACATTTTGCACACCCGGTTTTGAATTATTCGTAGCCGGCCGATCAGGTATGGCTGCAGTTGAAGATAACCAAAGACTTTGTGAATTTATATACCATCACCTGCATCGGCTGACAAAAATTTGCTTTACAATGGACACTCACCATGCGGTCCAGATTTTCCACAGTCTTTTTCTGGTTGACGATCAGGGAGGGCACCCAAAACCTTTTACAACAGTTTCCGCAGAGGACATTGAAAAAGGGGTTTGGAAATTCAATAAAAAAATTAGTACCGTCCTCGGAATCGACCCATCCTATGGGCAGGAATATTTACTTCATTACACCCGAAAATTGGCATCAAGCGGCAAATACGATTTAACCATATGGCCCTATCATGCCATGCTTGGCGGAATTGGGCATGCGATCGTTTCCTCGATTGAAGAAGCTGTGTTTTTCCATAGCATTGCACGCAGCAGCCAGCCCAATTTCAATATTAAAGGAAACAATCCTTTTACGGAAAATTATTCTGTTTTAAGTCCCGAAGTGATTTCAGACCAGCACGGAGAAAAAATTGCTGAAATAAACCGAGCCTTGATTGACAACTTATTGAAATATGACGCAATTATCATTGCAGGGCAAGCCAAAAGTCATTGTGTTGCATGGACGATCGATGATCTTCTATCCGACATTCAAGAACACTATGATCGGAAATTTGCTGAAAAAATATATATTTTGGAAGACTGCATGTCACCGATAGTCATACCCGGTGTAATCGATTACACGCAAAAGGCCAATGAGATATTTAAAAGGTTTGCCGATGCCGGAATGCATATTGTCCGGTCAACAGATTCAATTTTGCAATGGCCTGGATTTCCCTGATCAAGAAATTTAAAATTTTCTGGCGGCAATGGATTCAGACCGAATCATCCATGCTGCAGCGGCACCAGTAAATGCCACGGCAGAAGCCAACACAAATGCTGATGAAAAACTCCCGGTAGTATCGGCCATGGCACCGGCGATACCTGGGCCGATCGCCTGCGCAATACCAAACAACAAAGTTATAAATCCTAATGCCGCCGGAGCCATTCTGGGACCAAACACATCCCCGCATGTTGCTGCCATGATGGCAGGAATACTCCAGGCGGAAAAACCAAACATCGAAGCAGAAATAATAAAACCGGCCGGAATCGGTAAAAGGGAAAAAAGACCAAAAGAGACTCCATGGATAACATAGACGGACACCAATGCCAGTCGTCTTCCGATAACATCCGAAAGGGAGCCCCATATCAATCCGCAAAGCATGCTGCACCAGCCCATGGCCATAAAAAGGTTACCGGCCGCCTGTGAACTGTATCCACCTTCAACAATTAAATATTTAACAAAAAAGGTCATATAAATGATATAGGAAAAACCAAAAGCCATATACACGATCCCAAGATGCCAAAGAGCCGTTGACTTATAAACATCAGCCCATCGTAAGGCTTGGGCCATTGGACTGTCCAGGCAATATCCGGCATCTGGCCCCACCGGCTTTAACCCCAATTGGGAAGGTCGGTTTTTTATGAGAAAAGCACCTGCCAAGGCAATCAGAAGGGTTAATCCGCCAAAAAGAAACCAACAGTATCTCCATCCAACTGGATTATAGGCAGAAACCACCAGGGGTACAATCGGTCCTGAAAAAATAAGCCCCAGAGATGATCCTGTTACCACAATTCCTGCAGCCAACCCTCTTCGCCGGGGTGTAAACCATGATGCCAAAAGCCCTATGATCGGCACATTGCTTGCCCCGCTTCCGATTCCGGTCAAAGTCCTCCACAGGGTTGCAGTGATAAACGTATTTGAAATACCGGTAAATATCAGGGTAATTCCCACTGTCAGCAAACCTGCAGTGATCACGGCTCTGGGCCCAAAACGTGCAGCCATGGCACCGCCCAAGGCTGAAAGGGCAAGATAGCCGACCAGATTGGATGTCGCCATCATACCGGCCTGGATATTGTCCATTCGAAGGCCTTTTTGCATTTCAGGGAGCAAAACGGAAAATCCGAAACGGGCAAGACCTAAAGAACAAAAAACCACCAGAGTACCGATAAATAAAATCACCCAACCATAGTGAAACGGAGGGGTATTAACACCCATGAATGTTTTTGGTGATTTACCTTCTTCCATTATGTTCCTTTGCGGAAAAAGGATTGCAGTTAAACTGAAAAATGAAAATTAACATGGGTACATTCAAACTCTATTTGCGAAAAATCCACAGGATCAATGATATCAAAATACTCACAAGGATCATGGTGGTAATGGGCAGATAAAATCTGAAACCCGGCCTTTCAACCACAATATCTCCCGGAAGCCTCCCCAATGGGATTTTTCCCAACCAGGGCCATAAAATCCCAACCACCAAGATAATAACACCGATAATTATAATAACATTTCTCAAATGGTATTGCCTTTATTCTATTAAAAATATATGTAACCTATCTGATGGCATTGAAAAAAATCAAACCGCATAATTCATTATCAGGTCGATTGTTATTAAAAATACATCTTTTCACCCATATCACAATGATAAGGTTTTTGTTAAATTTTTGCCATATTTTCATCATTTAATGATTTTCTAAAGGAGGTATTTTATGCCAAACAAAGGTGAAATTTACAAGTGCGAACTTTGCGGAAACGTGGTCTTGGTTCTTGAACCAGGCGGAGGGGCTCTGGTATGCTGTGGTGAAGATATGCAATTACTCAGCGATGAGGAAGCCAAGGCATATAGGTCGCATTAGATAATCGGCCAACAAGGTTGCCTGAAGTAAAAGAAAAAAAGAATTTAGTTAAAGCAGTTTACATCATACAATAATGGCGGCAAATTTGCCGCCATTATTCGTTATGAGTAAATCAGGGCCAATCAATGTATATCGCCTTCACATAGCATCCTATTCAAAGTTGGCTTTAGCATCCTGATAAGCCTGCTCCATTTGCTCCATGGTAGTGTCAATGCTTTGCACTGCTTCAGACCAGGTATCCATACCCTGGTCTTTCAAATTCGCCAGTTCGTGTGCTGCCTTTTCATACATTGCACTGAGCGCATCAATTTGCTCCTCCATTTTTTCGCGAGCCTCACCCTCAAGTGCCTGAGCCTTATCTTGAAGTTCCTGAATCTTTTCTTCCATAACCAACAACTGCTCATTGACTTTTGCAGTGTATTCTTCTTTCTGTTCAATCGTAAATTCAGTCACCGAATCAACAGCTTCGCCGACTTCTTCTTTGACTTCATCCAGCGTTTCCTTGGCTTCTTCTTTAGCCTCTTCCTGAACAGGCTGAGTCGTTGTTTGCGGCGCTTTTTCCCCTTCACCACAACCCAAAATCATCGCAACTGAAAAAGACAATGCTAAAATAAAAATTTTTAATAGGGAATTCTTCATTTTCATCCTCCTTTTTTAATCATAAGATATTTTTTTTGACACCATATTTAATAACTTCTTTCTTTTTCAAACAAAAGTAATTAAGTTAAAATATTGAGGTAAGGTGTTGTCATAAAAAACTAATATTTAATAAAATTACGAATTATTCTCAATAGTTGCGGGAAAAAAGCTATTAAATATACTATATGTCAACGGATACTATGGCAAATAATTTATTTTTTCAAGAAATTTTTAGAAAATCATCATTTCAAAGCAAAAAGCTTACAAAGATCTAATAAAATGAATTTAAAAGGAACACTCATCAGATTGGTCTTGTGCATATCGATTATTGCTTCACCTATGAAGGCAGAGTCATTTGATTTCATGCAAAACGATTTTGTCTCGGGATCTTACCTATCATTGAATACCTTAAAAATGACTTCTAACAAGAAGGAAGAGGCTTTTCAGTTTGAATTTGAAGGAATGATGGAGAATACTCCATTTAAAATTAACGGCTATGTAGGCCCACTGATCTTTGCCATTGACCCGAAGCTGAAATGGCCGATTCAAATAAATCTGAACACAGCCGGGGCGAATCTGACAATTCGTGGCACAATTAATGACTTGAACCAATTCAAAGGGGTTGACCTGGATTTTGTGTTCGCAGGGCAAAACCTTGCCGGATTCGAAGATATGTTGGGGATCAAGTTTCCGGCAGTCGAATTCACATTGAAAGGCAACTTAAAAGATAACCAACCATTGAAATATGAACTGTCAGGCGTTCATTTGGTGATGGGAAAAAGTGAAGTTAAAGGATCCTGTTTCATTGATCTTTCACAGAATCCCCCCCATATCAAGGCGGATTTTTATGCCTCGTTTCTTGATTTGACCAAAATTCTTGGAAACAATGATATTTCCCAAGAAAACGGTAGCCCCGAAAAATTCATTTCTGACACCGCAGTTCAATCTTCTCATAGGAGGAAGGTATTTTCTGATAATCCTTTTAATTTGAAATCGCTGAAAAGTTTGAATGCAAAGATAGATTTATCAGTTGAAAAACTCCTTTTACCCCGGGTTGCCCTTAAAAATTTTCAACTTCAGGCAAGTGTATTGGATGGTGGAATGATTATTGATTCTCTAACCAGCGGTATTGGAGAGGGCCATTTAACCGCAAGTTTTAAAATGGAACCTTTGGATGAAAAATTTGTCGTTTCAAGCATGCTTGATATTAAACGGATGGATCTTCACAAAATGTTGGAAGATATGGAAGCAACTGTTAAGGGTGAAGGCATGCTTGATTTAAGTCTCAATTTGAGTGGCAAAGGAAATTCCTTATCCGAGCTGATGGCCGGGCTTGGCGGTGACGCCAGTCTGGTTTTAGGTGAAGGCCGTATTGACAGAAACTATCTGAGATTTTTAGGCCTTTTTCGAATCAATCTGATATCAAGCATAGTCAATATCCTCAGCATTCCTGTTGGAATCGGGAAAAAAGAAGACACATCAGTAACCAACTGCTTTGTGATGCGCTTTGATATCAACAAAGGGATAGCGAATCTCACAGCTTTTATCCTGGACACTCCGCAAACCACCATTGCTGCAGATGGCCGTATCGATCTATCCACTGAAAAAGTCGACATCTATTTGAAACCAATCTCCAAAGAGGGGATCGGGGCTAAGGGAGTCGCAAAATTCAACCTGTCTCTTTCCGAGCTAACGAGAGTCTTATACATCGGAGGAACACTGGCAAATCCTAGTGTGGCTTTTGATTCCACCCAGACAGTTGTCACCCTGGGAAAAGCCATCGGAGGTGTTGTTTTGTTTGGGCCTGCTGGAGTTGCAGCGGCATTGCTATCCGGAAAAATCGGAGGAGGTTCTCAAAATCTGTGCATGGAGGCCATAGAAGCCGCCCAAAAAGGCGTGGAGTTCAGTGAAGAAAGGAAAGGCTTACTCAAAAGGTTTGGTAACTTTCTGAAAAAATTAAACCCTTTTAATTAATGAGATCTCAGTCAGATCGCAACGGGTCAACGATATGGATAACCTCATGATCCATAATATCCGAAAAGAGTTTTTGAACTTGAATCTCAGCAGGTATCAGCTGACTTTTGATGATGGGTTATACTCTCAATATTATTATCTTCCACTTTTTGAACCGTATCAAAATATCCGAATATACTTTATCGCAACCAGCTTCATACAACCCGGAAAAGCCAGAAAAACTTTTGATGGGAACTACTTACCTTATGTTAGGTCTGAAAATTATATGTATAAGGCTTTTTTAAAAAGCGACTTCGATCAGTTTATGAGACTTGAGGAATTGGAAATTATCGCCGAACAGAAAAATGTGATTATCGGATCTCATAGCCATTTTCACGACATTATTCTCACCGAACATCCGTTAAAAAAGCCTCTGAGCCAATGGAAGCTCGAACGACTGGCCTGCCCCTTACCGATTGGGAATGCAACTCCCATGAACCGGCGTTCCAAACTGGCTTACCCGGGATACTCCTACTCAGGAGAGAAACTGTTAAAACGCTCAAAAACCGAATGGCTGGATTATATAAAATTTGATACGGAATCTTGCCTGGCATGGTTTGAAAAGAATTTGGGATTTCAGCCGGATAAATATTGTTTTCCATTTAACGAATATTCTCCTGTTCTAGTTGAAATCCTCAAAAGCTATGGTTTCAGGCAATTTTACAATGGAAAATCCGGTGATAACCAACAAATATACCGGCGTGTGGATATTGATTATCTGGCTTAATAAGAAAAATTATGTAAACGCCGTATCTCCGTCACAATAATCGAACCGGATTTCGTTTTTCAGCCGTTCCAGAGGGCTGTCAATATTTTTTGGAAAGTAAAGATAGTGACGGTGTTGTTTTTTTAAAAATTTTTTAAAAAAGTTTTGAGAGTTTAAATAACACCCCATCTTATTTGAAAATTCAATACGATCCGCCTGGTATTTTTGTGCATACTTAAACACCGCGGCGCATGCACCGGAAATAACATCGTCTGTTTTAAAATAATGATCCAATACTCTCAATATGGTTCTGCCTTTGTTCGAAGAAATGCAAAGAACGATAAATCCTCTGTAATGGTGATGGGTTTTACAATAAAGTTTCAGGGCAATATAAGTGAAAAGTTCACGAACGTCCGAAAAATAATATCCACGCATGTTCAAGACATTTTCATTTTTGGAAAGAATCCACCTGTTTTGAATCATCCAATTAATAAGTTCCGGTCCACGGTAGAAAAAAGGCTGTTGAGTCTGCTGCAGTTGATCAAAATCGGTATCAGAGATCTTATCTGTTACCCGAACCTGGTAGTGATGCGACAGTTTATTGGCATATCCGTCAATTGCTGAATAAAATAGACGCTTTTCAAGCTTGTAGATGAAATTCTCAGCCTTTTTTAACAACGCCATTGCCCATTGCCTATTTCCAGCGAAAATGTTTTCATTATTGATAAAATACCCAAACAATCCTTTAAAAAAATGCACCTTTTCAACACGAAACTGAAAATAATTCAGAACTCCCAACACTTTCATTCCATAACACTTGAGCACTTTATCAGCTTCTGGGGTGATACGGGTCACGACAAAATCCTGATTCAAAGAAACCATGGCATCCAAAAGTTGCTTTCCGATACCCTTTCCGCGGAATTTGTCCATTAGGAAAAAAGTACTCCCCCAAAAAACACGGTAATGATCATTTTTAAATGATAATATTCCCGGAAATCGGCCAAGATACCCAATAATCTGTTTGTTTTTCAACGCCAGAAAAAGCACGATATCGTCAGGTTTCGCGTAAGGATTTTTCGATTGGGCCCGGGCACGGGATACCGTAATCGGAATTATTTGTTCAAAACGGTTCGAATCGCCAAAACCTTCAGCAAATTGGGAAAGGGTACTCAAAATAACCGGCTTTATTTCAATATGTTCTAAATTCATTATGATTGAAGGATTTTGTTTTACTGACCAATGACGTGCTGTAGTAAACTCTGGTGTACAGTCTTATAATTATCGAAATACATCCTTTACCCTATTTCTTTTAAATTGAACAGATTTTAGAGTCAACCTATATTATCCTTTAAAAAAGGGGATAGTTGGCGAATTTTTTGTCAGTGGCAACCAGATTTTGTGGCAAACAATTCTGAGGGGAGGCTGTTCAAAAAAATGACGGGACATATAATGATTGTAGATGACAATCCCCTACTCCGTAGCACCATAAAAGAGATTTTAAAAATTGAGTTTCCTTCGGTAATCATTTCCGAAGCATTCTCCGGTGAAACCATGTGGCACATTGCAGATAACCAACGTCCCGACCTGATATTTATGGATATTAAACTAGCCGAAGAAAACGGCTTGGACTTGACCCGTGACCTGAAGGAAAAATATCCAGAAGTGGTCGTTGCTATTTTTACAAACCACGACTTGCCTGAATACAGACAGAAAGCCGACAGTTGCGGAGCGGAATTTTTTCTTTCCAAACTTGATTCAACTGCGCAGGATTTAACAGAACTGACCGCCACCATACTTAAAAATCAAACAAAATGAAACCGTAATACCATAAACAAGCGTTTGATTTTTCATGTTCCGAAAATCAAACCATTACCCCCTCTTTTCTGTAACGTGTTCACATCAATTCTTGACTAATGAACCTTAAATTTCATAAACTAATTTTGTACTTGCGCATAAGAAGCGATTCAATAGAAAAAAGAATCATCAGTTGGTAGACTTATTCGGTGGCCCTTTCAAATATTATGAATACCTTATTAAATCGAGGACTCTATGTTTCAAGACATTCGTAAAGGATTGATAACCGGCTTGGGAGCAGTCATACTAACACGGGAAAAAATTGAGACAGTTTGTCGAAAGCTTGTTGAAGACGCTAAAATAAGTAAAGAAGATGCTCAAAAACTTGCTGACGACCTTTACCATGCAGGCGAAAAACAATGGGGGGATTTTGAAAAAATATTCAAGGAAGCTGTCCGCAGCACTATGGACAGTCTGAATATCGGAAGCAGTCATGATTTGAAATTGCTTAAAGATAAATTGGATAATATTGAAAAAAGGCTGACCCTTCTGGAAGCGGTCGGATATGTGCCCAAAGAGAAAGGATTGTCGTCATAGTGAAAATTAAAACCATTGCCAATCTGGGCCGTTTTAAAGATATTGTTTTCACACTTATCAAATACGGGTTCGGAGGCATGGTCGAACATTTGGATTTTCCCGGAAAACATGAAAAAAAAGGATCTTCTTATGTCGACAAGAGGCTCGGCACATATGAAAGGTTTCGTATGGCACTTGAAGATCTGGGCCCCACCTTTATCAAATTCGGCCAAATAATGAGCCTTCGTTCAGATTTGCTCCCAAAGGATTTGGTTTTAGAACTCGGCAAACTCCAGGATGAAGTCGCCCCTGTCGAGTTTTCCTTCATTCGAAGAGTTATTGAGGAAAATATCCAATGTTCCATGGAAGATCTTTTTATATTGTTTGAAGAAAAACCAATCGCAGCGGCTTCCTTGTCTCAAGTTCACAGGGCAATATTAAAGGAAACCCGACAAGCAGTTGCTGTCAAAGTTCAACGCCCTAATATACGTAACACCATTGAAACGGATTTGAATATTCTGGAAACTATCGCCGATCAGATACACGAGCGACTTGCAGAATACAGAATATATGATTTTCCGGGTCTTGTTCGATTGACGCGGCGAAACATACAGCGTGAACTCAATTTTAACCGTGAAGCACGCTATATGTCCATTGCAAAAGCCAATATGGATGGAATGAAAGGTGTTTATATCCCAAAGGCTTTTATGGATCTTTGTACGCCATCTCTGTTGATTATGGAGCTTATTGAAGGCAGTAAGCTCAAGGAACTGGATCTCAAAAATCTGGAAAACCCCGAACCTCTCGCCAAGAGGGGCTTAAAAGTTACGATAAAACAGATACTTGAAGACGGATTTTTTCATGCGGATCCTCATCCGGGAAATCTTTTGATTACCAAAGATCACGTATTGTGCATGCTGGATTGGGGCATGGTCGGGCGGTTAACTGAAGGCGAACGGTTCGATTTAATAGAATTTCTTTTTGCTATTGTTGATCAGGACAGCAAAAGACTGGTCGATGCCCTTTTAGTGATCACCAAAGCTGAAGAAGAGATCGATTACCGAAGGTTGGAACGAGATTTGATAGACATTCTTGATTCTTATCTGTCAGTTCCCCTTAAAGATTTGAACCTAGGATCATTGATCCTGGAGATTACCGATCTTTTACGTGAGTATCGTCTTCGCCTTCCGCCGGACCTTTTTGTTATGCTTAAGGCATTGATCACCGCAGAAGGAACCGCAAGGCTGATCTACCCGGATCTGGATGTCATTTCCCAGGCTGAGCCTTTTCTCAGAAAAGCGGCTTCGAAGCGGTTCAGACCGGGATTTCTGATAAAAAAGGTTCAGGTCGCAATTTCCAGGCTGCTGACTTATCGCGGAAACCTGAACAAGAGATTTATTCGAATCGTTGAAAAACTCGATCGCGGAGAATTAAATATCAGATTCGAACATAAAAACCTGGGAGGACTCAGGAATACTCTTGAGAACATATCGAGTCGATTGACATTTGGAATAATCATCGCTGCCATGATTATCGGTTCTTCCATGATTATCACAACAGGTGTAGAACCGCTCCTGTTCGGATTTCCTGCAATCGGAATCATCGGCTATATCATATCTGCTGTCGCAGGTTTGTGGCTCATATACAACATTATTAAAACCAGGCGTTACTAAAACAAGGAGATGACCATGTCACGCACCGCCATTATTGATGGTGTTCGGACTCCATTTACCAAGTTTAACACCTTGCAAAAAGACATCAAAGCCTCGGATTTGTCTAAATATGTCATACGAGAGGTTGTGGAACGAAGCGGAATTGATGAAGCAAAAATCAATCACGT
This sequence comes from uncultured Desulfobacteraceae bacterium, assembly GCA_964478625.1. Taxonomy (GTDB): domain Bacteria; phylum Desulfobacterota; class Desulfobacteria; order Desulfobacterales; family SKZT01; genus SKZT01. Next base: position 31,409 of record CAYZJH010000008.1, on the reverse strand, counting down.
TGTAATCGGATGCGGGGGGCCGCCGGCCGACGCCCCTAACATTGCTCGAACCTCGGCCTTAAAAGCAGGCTTGCCGGTGTCTATCCCGGCATACACGGTTCAGCGAAATTGTGCTGCCGGAATGCAGGCCATTACCGAAGCCTGCATGATGATCCAATTGGGCCACGCAAAAGTCGTCGTCGCCGGGGGCGTGGAAAGTATGAGCCATATCCCCTTGTTTTTTAAAAAATCCTTTCAAAATAAAATGACTGACCTGTCACGTTCAAAAAGCATTTGGAGAAAACTTAAAACCGCAGCCACTTTTCATCCCCGGGATTTTATACCGGTCGTAGGCGTTGCCCTCGGACTTACCGACACATATTGTGGGTTGAATATGGGTGAAACCGCCGAAGTGTTATCCAAAAAATTTGGCATAACCAGAATTCAACAGGATGAATTTGCTTTGAAAAGCCATCAAAAAGTAACAGCTGCCTGGAAAAAGGGACTGTTTCAAGATGAAGTCATGACCATTTTCAACCCGGGTGGAAATCCTGACCGGATCACCCAGGACAACGGCCATCGCACCAACCAGGACATGGATGCCCTTGCCAAATTAAAACCTTATTTTGATCGTCGGTTCGGAACGGTCACACCCGGAAATTCCTCCCAGCTTACAGATGGCGCAGTTGCCATGATCTTAATGGATGAAGAATTCGCAAAAGCTGAGGGCTACACACCCAAAGCTTATGTACGGTCGTGGGGATATGCCGGAAATGATCCGTCTACCATGGGATTGGGTCCGGCTTTTGCTACGCCTATTGCCCTGGATCGTGCCGGCCTTGTCATGAAAAATATTCAGTTGATTGAACTCAATGAAGCCTTTGCTGCTCAGGTGATCGCCAATGAAATCGCATTTTCATCCAGGAAATTTGCTCAGGAAAATCTGGGGAGGTCAGAATCTATCGGAGACATAGACCGGGACATTTTAAATGTCAATGGAGGGGCTATCGCTCTGGGCCACCCTATCGGTGCTTCAGGTACCAGGCTTGTGCTGACTCTGGTCAAAGAAATGGAACGTCGGGATTGTGAATACGGTTTGGCCACTTTATGTGTGGGAGGGGGCCAGGGAGCCGCCATGATTATCGAACGATTATAAAAGGAAAAATCATGAACATACACACGCCATTTAAAATAACCGAAACCGGTGTGGCCATTGTTAAACTGGACAACCAGGACGCTTCCCTGAATGTTTTGGGCACTTCTTTTTTAACCTCTTTCGAAAAAACTCTTTCCGAAATTTCAGCAAACCCTCAAGTCAGAGCCCTGGTGATTTGCTCATCAAAGAAAAATGGATTTATTGCAGGCGCTGACTTAAATGAATTGGAGAAAATCACAACGGAAGCAGATGCCCAGGATGCTTCAAGAAAAGGCCAACTGCTCTTTTCCAGAATCACCGATTTGAATATTCCAACCATCGCCGCTGTCAATGGCCATTGTATGGGGGGAGGAACCGAGATGATCCTGGCATGTGATTTCCGGCTTGCGGCAAAAGAAAAAGCCAATATTGCCCTTCCAGAAATCAGGCTGGGAATTTTTCCAGGCTGGGGCGGAACCCAACGCCTTCCAAGACTGATTTCTTTGCGCCATTCATTGGATATGATCCTGACGGGAAAAGGGTATAATGCTTTCAAAGCCTATCAGTGCGGCCTCGTGGATAAGATCGTTCCTGATGACATATTAAATGATTATGCAGTACAATTTGCCGAAGAAATCATTCGAACCAAGGGGATAAAATATATTGTTTCGCGCAAAAAAAAGGCTAGGGGTATGCTTGAACTGATAACCGATAAAAACTTTATCGGTCGGTTTATTATGCTGACCCTTGCTAGACGGCAGGTACTCAAAAAAACATTTGGTAACTATCCGGCACCGCTTTTGGCAATCAAAGCCATGATTCGAGGGCTTTCAAAGCCTTTGGTTGAGGGACTCAAAATCGAAGCTGGTTTATTTGCCAAAGCAGCAGCCTCCAAGGAACATAAAAACCTTTTCCATGTTTTCAGATTGAGCGAACGGCCTAAAAAACAGATTACCATCTTTAAGAAAAGTGAAATTGAAGAACCCCGAAATATCGGAGTGCTCGGGGCAGGTGTGATGGGTGGGGCCATTGTGCAACTTTTGGCGTATAAGGACTACCCGGTGCGCATGAAAGATATCTCGGATACGATGGTCATAAAAGGATTAAACCATGCGGAATCGCTTTTTAATGATCTTGTCCGTCACAGGCGTCTCACACCGCTCGAAAAACGACGAAAAATGGAGAAAATTTCAGGGACATTGCGTTACGATGGCTTTCAACGAACGCAGTTGGTTATAGAAGCCGTGGCAGAAAAAATGGCTATCAAAAAACAGGTGTTACAAGAGGTTGAAGCCTTTCTGCCTGACCATGCCGTGTTTGCTTCTAATACATCAGCCCTGTCGATAAATGAACTTCAGAAGGTAGCCAGGCATCCTGAAAGGGTTTGTGGTATGCATTTTTTCAATCCGGTCCATAAGATGCCACTCATAGAAATCATCAGGGGCAATGCTACCAATGATAAGACCATAGCAACCATTTTTCATTTCGCCCAAAAATTAAATAAAACCCCAATCGTCGTCCAGGATAGTCCGGGCTTTTTGGTTAACCGTCTTTTAGGCGTCTACCTCAACGAGGCTTGTCTGATTGCTCAGGAAGGCTACGATTTTCAATGGATAGACTTTATTGTGAAAAAGTTTGGGATGCCCATGGGTCCGTTCAGGCTGATTGATGAAGTCGGTATTGACATTGCGGAAGAGGTTGGGCGCATTTTGGGGATATCCTTTCAGGATCGATTAAAACCATCCCCCCTTCTCTCACAGGCCAGACAAATCAATCTTCTGGGGAAAAAAGGGAAAAAAGGCTTTTATATTTATCAAAACAAACGGAAAAGAGTGGTTAATCCTGCTATATTGAGACTATTGCCAGGTACCAAAATAGGAAATGAGAACCAGATCATTCAACGCATGATGGTTCTCATGGTCAATGAAGCCTCCCGGTGTCTTGAAGAAAAAATTATACGTGCCCCTGAGGATATCGACACAGGCATGGTCTTTGGTGCGGGATTTCCCCCTTTCAGGGGAGGCCTGTGCAAATGGGCTGATGATATCGGATTAAAATCGATTGTCAATATCCTGAAAAATTTTAAAGAGATGTTTGGTGACCGATTTTCGCCTACTGAATATCTTGTCAATAAAATGACTTTTTATTAAAAACCCGGATACGAAATTGAACACCAGATTTGATGTGGAAAAAGAAACGGTTCTGGACAGAAAAACGGGGTTAATGTGGAGCCGTGATGCCTCATTGTCCGAATTTCCTATGACCTGGACCGAAGCATTTGGTTTTGTTCAAACCCTGAGCGAGGAAAAATATCAGGAATATTCAAACTGGCGACTCCCGAATCGCAGAGAACTCTTCAGCCTCATTTCTCACGACCAGATCAATCCCTGCCTGCCGGCCAGTCACCCGTTTGAGAATGTATTTCATGGATATTACTGGAGCGCCAGCACATGTGCACGACTTCCGAATCAGGCCTGGTATGTTCATTTTGGAGGAGCCCGGGTTTATCGGGGAATGAAATATGCTTCGTACATGGTTTGGCCTGTGAGGCCAATTAAGGAGCAAGCCGTGAATGTTTTTTGCACCGGACAGCAAAGATCTTATGACGACCAGGGCAATGAAATTCCATATGATGAAAACACCTACCAGCATGCAGCAATTCAATCCGGAATCGAATGGCCCACCCCCCGTTTTGATGTCGGGGAAAATACGGTTACCGATCGATTGAGCGGACTTGTCTGGACACGAAACGCTTCTTTTGGGCAGACTGTTATCAATTGGAAAGATGCCGGCCACATGATACTTCAGATGAATAGCAGAAATGTTTTTGGTTTTGATGACTGGCGAATTCCCCACATCAGAGAACTGGAAAGTCTGCTTGATCTAAAAATGCACTCTCCGGCCTTGCCGGAAAACCATCCTTTTGAAAATATTGAAGATTTCTATTGGTCGTGCACTACAAGCGTATATGAAACCCGATATGCATGGGCTCTTTATATGCAGGACGGTGCACTAGGTGTTGGCTTTAAAGCCGATCCTGAATTTTTTCTGTGGCCTGTTCGCGGCAGATCAAGTCTTATTTTTTAACCATTGAAGAGAAATTTGAAATTCACGGAGTAAAGCGATGACAATCCGCAATTTGGAGTATATGTTCAACCCTTCATCTGTTGCCCTAATCTGGGCAAATCAAGAATATGCTGCGTATGGGAAAATCATCCTGAAAAACCTTGCTGAAAGCGGTTTCGGGGGGAAAATTTTTTCAGTCCATCCGGATAAAAACACATTAGCAGAAATTCCTGCCTTTGCCACCCTGGATGACATGCCCCACACACCTGATCTGGCTGTAATTGCCAGACCACGCAAAGATGTTCCAGGCCTTATCAAACACCTGGGGGAGAAGGGAACAAAAGCTGCTGTCTTGGTTTCCCATGGTTTTGGAGAAGGCGGCGATGATGAAGGACGACTCTATCGGGAACAGGCTCTCAAAGCTGCAAAACCGTATCTTCTTAGGATTGTCGGTACCGGATCTTTGGGAGTGATCGTTCCGGCTCAAGGACTCAATACAAGCTATGCTCATGTTAATCCCAAAAACGGCAACCTGGCTTTTATCGCCCAGTCCGGAACTCTGCTTTCATCAGTTCTGGATTGGGCGACTCATCGAAATATCGGATTTTCACATCTGGTTTCTCTCGGAGATATGGTAGATGTGGATTTTGGAGACATGCTCGATTACCTATCCATGGATGGATCCAATCGTGCAATCCTGATGTATGTCGAGCAGGTGACTCACGCGCGTAAATTCATGTCTGCAGCAAGAGCTGCAGCGAGAATGAAACCCGTCATAGTGGTCAAATCCGGTCGCCATCCTGAAGGTGCAAAAGCAGCCGAATCTCATACCGGGGCAATGGCCGGCTCCGATTTTGTCTATGATGCCGTATTTCGGCGGGCCGGTATTCTCCGTGTTAATGACATCACTGCACTTTTTGATGCTGTACAGACTCTCGCGGTAGCTTCAAGAATAGGAGGTGACCAGCTGGCCATTCTTACCAACGGAGGTGCTATCGGAGTCATGGCCACAGACACCCTGATCGAAAAAAAAGGGCGATTGGGGAAGCTTTCAGACGATACCATAGCAAAACTCGACTCGATTCTTCCTCACCCATGGTCCCACGGAAACCCGGTTGACATCGGAGGAGATGCTTCCGGAAACCGGTATGCCCAGGCATTGGAATTATTGCTTGAAGATCAGGGCATCAATGCCATCTTGGTTCTGAATTGTCCGTCAGCCATAGCATCAAGCTCGGAATCGGCCCAGAAGGTCATTGAAACGGTCAAAAAAAATATATATGCAGCAAGAAATCGGCAAGTATTGACATCCTGGCTTGGAGACGGAGCGGCACAACAAGCCAGAGAAGCTTTTGCAGAAAACAAAATCCCAACCTATGATACGCCTACCGAAGCGGTACGGGGGTTCATGCAGCTTGTTCGTCACAAAAATAGCCAGGAAATGTTAATGCAAATTCCTCCGACTATTGCCGAAGATTTCACCCCGGATACATCCATGGCCAGAAGCATCATCGAAAAGACTATCCATAGTGGCCACACATGGTTGAATGAGGCGGAGTCCAAAGAGGTTCTGAGCGCATACGGCATCCCTGTAGTTGAAACACTGGTGGCCGAAACTCCCGAAAAGGCAAGGAAATTGGCGGAGAAAATCGGATGCCCGGTGGCCTTAAAAATTTTATCACCGGAAGTCCATCATAAAACCAGGTTTTCGGGTGTTGTCTTGGATTTGGATACCCCTGCCATGGTTGAGGAAACAGCCTTTACCATGCTTGAAAGAGTTAATGAAATCAAACCCGGTGCTTATATTTCCGGTTTTACGGTGCAGCCGATGATTCATCGGAAAAATGCACGGGAATTAATTATCGGAATGGTACTCGATCATCATTTTGGCCCGGTGATCATTTTCGGCCAGGGTGGTTCCTATGCAGAAATTATCAAGGACTATGCCATGGGGCTTCCCCCCCTAAACATGCATCTGGCAAAAGAAATCATATCCCAAACAGCAATCAGCCGCATCCTGGAAGCCTACCGCGAAATACCCGGTGCAGATATGGATTCAATTGCCCTGACACTGGTAAAGGTGTCTCAATTGGTTTGTGATTTGCCACAAATTGTTGAATTGGAAATTAATCCCCTCGTGGCGGATGAACATGGCGTACTTGCTCTGGACGCGCGGATTAAAGCTGTGGACTCTGATATTTCCGGAGATAAAAGGCTGGCCATTCGACCTTATCCCAAAGAGCTTGAAGAAACCATCACCTTGGCGGATAGCACCGTCTTGCTCCTTCGGCCTATCCGCCCGGAAGATGGCCCGGCATTCCAGGATCTTCATTCCAGATTGTCTCCTGAAGAAATTCGATTCCGGTTTCTTCATCCGATGAAAAGCCTCCCACCGGATCTTTCCGCCAGACTCACTCAAATCGATTATGACCGTGAGATGGCCCTTGTGCTGACAAAAGAATCCGGCAGTTCTGAAATTTTAGGTGTGGTGCGCATTACAGCAGATCCGAACATCGAAAAGGCCGAGTTTGCTATAGTAATCCGACGGGATATGACCGGCCAGGGGCTTGGCCCTATGCTTCTTAAACGAATTATTGATTACTCAAAAAGTCGCGGAATCAAATATATTTACGGAGAGGTTTTAAGCGACAATCGCTCCATGCTCAAATTAGCCGATGCTTTAGGTTTCAAGAAACGACCTGTTCCGGATGATCCCGGAGTCATGCATGTTTCCCTGTCAATTTAAAATTTACGCCGGGCAATTTTATGGAGAAACATTCAGAAAATAGTTTATAATTCCGTTTAGCGTGGCTAGTTTGAGATAATCTGCCTCGGCAATTGTCACATTGGTTTCCTTTTGAAGAGCCATCATAAGATTTAAAAAGTCAACAGAATCAAAATCAAACTGCTCACGAAATCTGACCGATGGATCGATGTGCTCTAAATCGGCTTCAGGAGCTATTTTCTTTAATGTTTGAAAAACCATCTGTTTGATGTCTTCTTCATTCATGATTTTGAACTCCTCGGTGGAGGGTTGTCATATTTTTTCTTGTAATAAAAATTTCTCCAATTTTATATTTGTATGATAAATATTTCAATGGTTATTCATGGTGGTCAGCTATGTGCAATCATATGAGTATACCAGTCTTATTGCGTTATAAAAATTGAACCGGATCGGAAGCAATCTTTATGAAAAATCAATATGTAAATACAATTAAAGCCGGTGATGAAATAGATGAGGTTTTTATTCTGGCTGAAAAATTCTTGTCCCAAAAAAAGGATGGGAATAATTATTTGAATGTCACCTTATCGGATAAAACCGGCAGAATCAAGGGTGTGGTATGGGACAATGTGGATGATATCAGTTTAAAAGTATCCTCAGGAAATTTTGTCCATGTTAAAGGAAATGTTTCCGAATATCGAGATATGCTCCAGTTGGTAATTAAAAAGATGACCCCCTGTACGGTTGAATCGGTCGATCCGGAGGATTTTCTTCCGGTAACGAATTTGAATGTTGATGACCTTTTCGATCGTTTGGTAAAAAAAACGGACTCGCTTAAAAATACCCATTTAAGGCGGTTGTTTGATTCATTTTGGGAAGATACGTCTTTTGTGGCGGATTTTAAAAGAGCCCCTGCGGCAAAAAACATGCATCATGCCTATCTGGGGGGACTTTTGGTACATACGGTTTCCATGGTTTTTCTGGCGGATAAGATAGCGGAACATTACCGTGGCGGGGGAATCGATCGTGATTTACTTATCGCAGGGGCCATCCTCCACGATATTGGAAAAATAAGGGAATTTGAATATCGCTATAAAATTGACTACTCCGATGAAGGCCGGCTGCTAAGCCATATTGTTATCGGTCTGAAAATGATCGATGAGAAACTCGATCAGCTCAAAGATTTTCCCAGGGATTTGGAAATACTTCTGAAACATCTGGTGGTCAGTCACCATGGGTCCAGAGAATTCGGTTCTCCAGAAGTCCCGAAAACGATTGAAGCGGTATTATTAAACTATGTGGATGAAATCGATTCCAAGGTTAATGGTATCCGTGATTTTATTGCGCAGGAAGATTCAACCGAAACCTGGACATCTTATCATAAACTTCTCGGACGTCACTTTTATATGGGGAACCAGTAAATTGAAAATGGGTTAGAACCTGGAAAAAGGGATTTATATGTTTATTTCCGTATGTGGAGTGGAAGGTGCCGGCAAAACGACTCAGCTTCGATATATTGCCGATTTCTTGAAAAGTACCGGACGAAAATTCGTTTTAACCCGCGAACCGGGAGGTACTGAAATTGGAATGAAAATTCGTCGAATTCTTTTGGATCCTGACAACCGTGCATTGAATCCAAAAGCAGAACTCTTTTTGTATGCCGCAGACCGCGTGCAACACCTTGAACAGATTATTTTACCCGCCCTCAAAGAAGGAAAAATTGTGGTCTCCGACCGATTCGCAGATAGCACCACGGTGTATCAGGGATATGCACGGGGTATTGACCTCCAGTTAGTGGAAAAAATAAATGAATTGGTTTTAAACGGCCTAAAACCCGATCTTACTATTTTATTGGATATATCGCCTGCCATCGGACTTGCCAGGGTCAGAAATCAACTGGAATTCGGTGAAAGAGTTGAGGAGGAATCAAGATTTGAACGGGAAGAACTCATTTTTCATGAAAAGATCCGGCAGGGTTTTCTAACAATAGCACAAAAAGAAAAGGACAGGTTCCGTATTGTCGATGCCAGCCGTTCCCCGGACCTTGTCAAAAAAGATATTATCCGGATTTTGAAAACCGCGCTTGACCAATAGTCATGTATCTTGAGGCAAACAACTATTGCGGCCTTGATCCCCAGAAATCTCAACAAACCCTAAACGCCTCCATGCGTCTCCTGACTTGTAAAAACTTTTTTTTTTCCGTATGATACCTTTTTTAAGGAAATTGTGCTTAGCAGTGGAACCGAATCTTTCTTCCCTGCCGGGAGAGACTGAGGGTGAAAGGCGGATTGTGGGATAACGACTTACCAGCCCGGGATCTCAAAAATGGAAACAATGAAATTTCCGCCTTGGCACGACATAACAGAATGGAATTGAAATGGGAAAATCAATACTGGACGCTATCGGCAATACGCCTCTTGTTGACATAAGAAATCTGAACCCCAATTCAAAAGTTCGTATCATGGCCAAACTGGAATACTTTAACCCGGGTGGATCCATAAAGGATAGAGCAGCCCTTTCCATGATTGAAGCTGGAGAAAAATCCGGAAAGCTGACTTCTGACAAGATCGTTATTGAAGCCACCAGCGGGAATACGGGTATCGGTCTTGCTCTTGTGTGCGCGGTCAAAGGCTACCGACTTCTGCTGGCCATGTCCGAAGCTGCAAGTGTTGAAAGACAAAAGATACTGAAGGCAAGGGGAGCGGAAATTCTCCTTACGCCAGGGCATCTGGGTACTGATGGAGCCATTGAAGAGGTTTATCGCCTGGTTCGTGAAAATCCCGACACCTATTTCATGACCGATCAATACAACAACGATGCCAATTGGATGGCCCATTACAACGGGACTGCCAAGGAAATTTGGGAGCAAACAAATGGGGAAATAACCGTGCTGGTCGCAACAATCGGGACCAGCGGCACCGCAATGGGTATGGCTCGGAGGCTGAAGGAATTCAATCCGAAAATCCGAATTATCGGAGTGGAACCCTACCTGGGACACAAACTCCAGGGATTGAAAAACATGAAAGAAGCCTATCAACCTGAAATATTTAATAAAAATTTACTTGATGAAAAAGTCAATATCGATGATGAAGAAGCTTTCGAGATGACCCGTCGCCTGGCTAAGGAGGAAGGCATATTTGTCGGTATGAGCAGTGGCGCCGCCATGGCTATTGCTTTAAAGATTGCTGAAACCCTCCATGAGGGAACCATTGTGGCAATTTTTCCCGATGGTGGGGAACGCTACCTGAGCACAACCCTTTTTACGGTACGTGAAAAAATAGAACTGAAAATTTTCAATACATTAAGTCGCGGCAAAGAACCTTTTACACCTTTGGTACCTGGTAAGGTTTCAATGTATACCTGCGGTCCGACTGCTCATGCCCGAATGCATCTGGGTGAATGCCGGCGTTTTGTTTTTTCGGATTTATTGGTTCGGTATTTAGAATTCAGAGGCTATGAAGTCACTCATATCATGAATATCACTGACCTGGATGATAAGACCATCAATGGATCCGAAGCCCAGGGAATGGAATTGTCCAAATTTACGGAAACTCATATCCGGGCTTTCATGAAGGATCTTGACTTTTTGGGAATCAAGCCGGCTACAAAATATCCGAGAGCCAGTGAACACGTGGATGACATGGTAAACCTTGCTGAAAAATTAGCCAAAAAAGGGTTTGCTTATGAAAAACTCCGGTCCCTTTATTTTAACATCGCCCATTTTCCTCATTACGGCAAATTGTCAGGAGTTGATCTGAATAAAATCAGGATAGGATCAACCGTCGATTTGGATGAATATGAAAAGGACAATCCCAGAGATTTTACTTTAATGAAGCGTGCCAGGCTTTCCGAACTCAAGCGAGGAATTTACACAAAAACCGAGTGGGGAAATGTCAGGCCGTCCTGGCACATTCAATGTGCCGCCATTGCAATGAAATTTTTGGGAGAAAGTTTCGACATTCACACGGCAGGAAGAGAATTGATGTTTCCTCACCATGAAAATGAAATTGCCATTTCTTCGGCGATCACCGGTAAACCCCTTGCAAAATACTGGATTCATAGTGATCGGGTCATGGTCGATGAAAAACTGAATTCAAAAGAAAAGGATAGGGTGACCCTTGATAGTCTTTCAAATGAAGGCTTTACAGGAAGAGAAATCCGATACTGGCTTATTTCGGTCAATTACCGAAAACCTGTAACATGTTCACTTGAAAGGCTCAGGGATGCACGAAATTCATTAAATCGACTTGATAGCTGTATCCACAACCTTGTTCAACTCAAAAGAGGCAAGCCTTTTCCCGAGATAGATCAACTTTTGTATGACATTAAAAACGGATTTATAAGTGCCATGGACGATGATTTGAACATTTCCGCCGCGATGGCATCTATTTTCAGCAACATCAAAAAAATCAACATCTTAATTCAGGAAGAGCGAATTGATCCTGAAGGCGCCCACAAAATTCTGGGAGCATTCAGAAATATCGATTCGGTGTTGGGCATTTTTGATTTTCAAGACAATTTTTCCGATTCTGAAGTGCAGAGACTGATCCGTGAAAGAGAAAAGGCCAGAGCAGAAAAAAACTGGATACTTTCCGATCAGCTCAGGGATTTACTAAAAGATAGAGGCATTACGGTAAGAGACCGCAACGCCTGAGCAACAATATCATTTTTGACAAAAGAGGTAGCATGAAGCCGATCTATTTTCCGTTTACATTTATACCAGAGTCAATCCTAAAAGAAATCCGCATGTTCTTCCCTAAGATCGTAATTTATCAGCCATCATCCGGCAGGATTCCAGAATTTCTTCGAAAAACCGCCGATGATGGACTGCTGGAAATTCGTGCTCCTTTTGGCGGCGATGAATCCCAGTTCGATAGACTCGTCAGGGAATATCGGGAATGGCTGGATTATCATAAGGGTAGCGAGACAACCTATTTCAAATCCAGGATTTTCGACAGCGTTGATTTAGAGACAGTTCCCATGTATAGTGATAACTCAACGACCCAGATCAAACACGATATTAAAAAAGGTCCTATCGAAAAAAAAACCGAAAAGCCCGATAAAAATTTTACAGCTCGCCTCTTTCTTTTGATTGCTCAGGAATTTGATATTCAGCAATATGAATTAAAGACTGACCTTGAACGCTTTCAGGTGATGGAAAACAATCTCTTTTCAAATATCAGGGGAACAGATGAAAATTTTGAAACCGGCATTTCCAAAGTCGATTCAACCCTCTTTGATGACCTTGGAGAGCAAAAAACCAGCCAAAGAATTTCAGCCTGGTTGAAAATTTTTAACCAAGATCCGGTTGCTCCTGATGAATTTGGCTCAGGATTATTTTTAACATCCAGTCCTGCCGTAATGGAGCATATCATGGAACTTTTTCCGGATATCGAATTGGTTTTATCAACAAGGTCAATCCCCGCCCATGAGCTGGATTCCCAAAAAATTAAAGAAATCCGGCAGAACCTGAGAGAAAATCTGACGCGGCTTTCCAGAAATAGTTCTGATCAGGACCTGCTTTCTTTTCCGGAGATGCCTTCGGCGAACAATAATCATACCGGTTTGAAAATATATTGTACCTCTCAGAATTTTCCTCAGACACCTTTGGGTGGACTATCCAATCGATCTGATGAGGCCTCTCACACTGCAAACTCCCAAAAGTTTCAAAAAACCTTTTTCGGAATTGTGGAATCCAAAAGGGAATAAATATTGCTTAACATCCTAAATTCATTTAATTTTAAATTAATTTTAATTGATAAAAAACCTTTTCGAAAAAATTGCAGAAAGGCTTGACGGATTTTTTCAATTGGTATAAGCCCTTTCTTTGCGGTGAATTTCCCTGGTGAGTTTTCATCGTGTTATTAAATATATGATCTTTATGTATGAAAGGAGGCTTGTTCATGGCTTTTATTCCGACAGTCGACGAAGACAAATGTGAAGGTTGTGAAGAGTGCGTTGATGTCTGCCCGGTTGAAGTATTTGAGATGGTAGATGACAAATCCCATCCTGTCAACGCAGATGAGTGCCTTGGCTGCGAGAGCTGTATTGAGGTTTGTGAACCCGGCGCCATTACCGTGGAAGAAACTTAATCGTCATCATTTACATGACAACTTGCCCGGGAAGCTTCACCAAGGAGCCCCCGGGCATTTTTTTTGGCTATTTCCTGTCATTTTTATTTCGGCATATAACCAGGAATATCCTTTGGACAAAAAATTAAATCACCATATAGTATTTGAAACCCAATTCGGGTATTGTGCTGTTCTGTTTCGGGAAAATCCTTTTTCCCTGGTTAGAACATTGCTTCCTGCCACCTCAAAGGATAATTTAAAAAAAATGGTGGACAAAAAGGTTTGGGGTATCTCCGGGTTCCATCCCCAGGCAGCATCCATATCTAAGGCCATTATTGATTATTTTGCCGGAAAGCCTTTGGATCCAATGGCCCTGTCATGGAACTTTCTGGATATGACTCATATGACCCCGCTTCATGAACATGTCTTGCGGATTACTTCTGAAATTCCTTATGGACAGGTACGTTCATACAAAAATATTGCGGAAACCCTAAAAAGGCCCAAAGCATATCGGTATGTAGGGTCTTGTCTCGCAAAAAATCCATTTCCGATCATCATTCCATGTCATCGTGTGGTGAGAAGTGATTTATCGGTAGGAAAATTCGGAGGAGGCTCAGAAATGAAGCGCAAAATGATTGAAATGGAAGCCAGGTTTATCTCCGAGAATATGACTTGCAAGCAAAATTAAACTATGGTAGCAGAAAATTATGAAACAATATGTGATTGATCAGTTCAGCCCTGAAGACTATGACCAGGTCAAAAATTATCTTGATCAGCATTTTTCAAATGCGGGAATCGATGGTATCTATTGGATACCCATCAGCGAAGATTTACTCAGCCAGGTGCAAAAAGACCATAAGGATTGCAGCCCATTTTATTTTGCCATTGAAATTGTTCCATACAAGATGAGCTGTGAGTTTTTGGTAAGGAGTAAAAAAATAATGCGCTGCAATTGTATCCAGCACGCAACCGAATCCCAAAGAAATTGGTTCATGGAATTTGCTGACTCTATTTTCGAAAGGCTGAATATAAAAATTTAGATTAGACCCTTTTGGGTCAGGCACCAACAGGTTATCCTCTGACTAAAAATACCGGAAAAACCAGGAGATTTCAGTAGAAGTATGTTTAAAACCACCATTGTTGTAGCGTGGACAATATTGGCCACAATGTTTTTCGGTATTTGTTCCATTTTAGCCTCTTTTATGGACAAAACCGGTAACATTGCCCACAGGGTTGCCCGTATCTGGGCCGCTTCAATATTGAGAGTCAGCGGCATTAAAGTCAAATTGAGCGGATTAAAGAACATAAACCCCTCCAAATCCTATATTTATATGGCCAATCATCAGAGCAATTATGACATTCCCGTGCTTCTGGCTCATCTGCCGGTACAGTTTCGCTGGTTGGCAAAAGCAGAACTGTTTAAAATTCCTTTATTCGGTCTGGCCATGAGAAGGGTGGGGTATATCAGTATTGATCGCAGTGATTTCAGATCTGCGGTGAAGAGCTTAAAAAAAGCTGCGGAAACAATTCAAAAGGGGACATCCGTTGTCATTTTTCCCGAAGGTACGAGAAGTCTGGATGGAAAAATCAGGGATTTCAAAAAGGGGGGGTTTATCATGGCAATTGACTCCAAAGTCCCTATTGTTCCCGTTGTAATACACGGCACTCGTGCGATCATGCCAAAAGAGACCTTTCGCATATGGACCAATAATAATGTCTTGATTGAGATTAAAAAGCCGATACCGACTTCGGAATTTACCCGGAAAAGAAAAGATATGCTCATGGCAGAAGTGCGAAAATCAATTTGTGAATCATTTGAGAAACGAGAATCGGGCGTGTAATGGTAAAAATTATTCCCCTGGGCGGTTTAGGTGAAATCGGCCTGAACATGATGGTCTTTGAATACGGGGAATCACTGTTGGTTGTAGATGCCGGACTGATGTTTCCCGAAGACTACATGTTGGGCATAGACTATGTCATTCCCGATATGGGATATCTGAAAAAAAATCATTCCAAAATAGTCGGTCTTGTTCTAACCCATGCCCATGAAGATCATATCGGTGCCATACCATATCTTCTCAGGGAAATTAATGTACCTGTCTATGGCACGCCTTTTACTTTGGGTATGGTACGACACAAGCTCGAAGAGCATGATTTGCTGACCAGCGCGAAACTGATTAAAATTCAACCCCGGTCAACACTTACGTTAGGGGCTTTTGAATTGGAATTTATTCGTGTCGCCCATAGCGTGGTCGATGGTGTCGGCATTGCCCTTAGAACTCCTGAAGGCCTCATCGTACACACAGGCGACTTTAAAATCTCCCATAGCAATATAAACAGCATGGATACCGATGTGAGTCGGTTTGCTCAGTTGGGAGAGGAAGGGGTTCTCGCACTCTTATCCGATTCTACCAATGTTGAAAAGGATGGCTATACCATTTCGGATAAACAGGTGGGTGAAACTTTGGCCAATATTGCCGTGGAAAGCCACGGCCGAATTATTATCGCCCTTTTTGCCTCCAGCATTTCACGGATTCAGCAGATTATCAATATTGCATCCAAAATCGGCAGAAAAATCGTATTTAACGGAAAAAGTATTGAAATCAGTACTCAACTTGCCAAAGAACTAGGATTTCTGCATGTGCCGATCCATACAGAGATCGATATCAGTGAACTCGATGCCTATCCAGAAGAAGAAACCCTGATCATCACTACCGGCAGTCAGGGAGAACCCATGTCAGCACTTGCCAGAATGGCTGGAGGAAGTCATAAATACATTAAAATCCAACCTGGGGATACGGTTATTTTATCTTCAAAGTTCATTCCCGGAAATGAAAAGGCCATTACCAATATCATCAATAACCTTTATCGGTTGGGCGCTAATGTTATCTATGAGAAAATTTCCGCAATCCATGTGTCAGGACATGCATTTCGGGAAGAACTCAAAATGATGATTCAATTAACACGACCCCGGTATTTTATCCCGATTCATGGAGAATATCGTCACCTGGTTCATCATGCCCGACTGGCCAAAGATTTAGGTATCCCTGATGAAAGGATCCTGTTGGCGGAAAACGGGCAAATTATCCAGTTCGATGAAACCGGAGGAAAAATTTGTCAAAATATTACCACAGGCCGTGTGCTCATTGATGGCAAAGGCGTCGGTGATGTCGGCAGAAGCGTTCTTAAGGAACGACGGGTGCTTAGCGAGGAAGGTCTGGTATTGGTCAGCATGGTTTTTGACGAAGAGACCGGTATTGTGATATATGGTCCCGAAATTGTCTCAAGAGGATTTGTTTTTGAAACGGAAACAGGGCATTTACTGGAAGATGCTATATGTGTCGTACTTGAAATTGTGGAAGAAGTCGGCCCGGATGATCCCAACCGTCTTCAACGGATCCGAAGCATGGTTCAGAGTGCATTAAAAAAATATTTTTATTTTACCATCGGACGTCGTCCTGTAATTCTTGCCTTCATTCAGGAAATTTAAAAAGACCTTGTTGGGTAGGTTCAGCAAATTAATACAGGGTTATGCGTAAGGAAATCGCCGGAATACTTCTTTTTTTTCTAGTTGTTCTGACTGTGGTCAGCCTGTTTTCATACAGTCCCACAGACCCGTCATTTTTCAATGCCACCAAAACCGATCAAACCCACAACCTTTTCGGCCTGATAGGATCACACCTTGCCGGCGTTCTGATCGGACTGTTCGGCCTTGGAGCTTTTTGGATACCGATACTGTTATTGCTTGGAAGTTTTCACTTCTTCGGAAATAAATCTGTTAAAAACATTTTTGTTTTCATCAGCGTGAGCGGAAGCCTTATTCTGATCATTACTTCAGGAAGTTTATTTGCTGTCAGGCAGGATCACTATCAGCTTTTCGGAAACACTTTTTCATCAGGAGGAATCATCGGGATTCCTTTCAAATCAATATTGTTTAAATATGCCAACCCGGTCGGCGGAATGCTTATTCTTACGGTTTTATGGATTATCGGCCTGATCATGGCTACCGGCATGTCTTTGTTTTCATTTTTCAAATTATTTTTTCGCACCGCAACAACCGTAAGCTCCAAAATAAATGCCTCACGAATTTCTATAACGGATAAAGTCAAAAAGGCTAAACCAAAATCAAACAAAATAAAAAATGAACCTCCGGTTCCCCAAAATAATCCGATCCGGATCATCACACCGCCCCAGGAAACAATTAAACCAAAAGCCCAGGTTAAGCAGGAGCAGTCCAAACAGAAAATTTTTGATTTCATCAAATCAGAAGATGAATTCCAGCTTCCGCCTCTTGAATTTCTTAATGATCCGGATTCTCCTTCGACCAACGCTGATGATGAAAACCTTCGGATGCAATCCCACTTACTGGAAAAAAAACTGGAGGATTTCGGAGTAAAAGGCAAAGTTGTGGCAATCACACCTGGCCCTGTCATTACAACTTTTGAATACGAACCTGCTCCTGGAGTTAAAATCAACAGAGTGGTTAATTTAACTGATGATCTTGCTTTGGCCCTTCGCGCATTAAGCATCCGAATCGTAGCTCCGATTCCGGGAAAGGCGGTTATTGGAATCGAAATCCCCAATGCAGTCAGAGAGATAGTCTGTTTTAAAGATATGGTTAATGTCAGCAGCTTTGAAAGGTCCAGGTCCAAACTCACACTATGCCTGGGAAAAGACATCGTTGGAAATCCGGTAATTGCTGATCTGGCGAAAATGCCCCATCTGCTCATCGCCGGAGCCACCGGAACAGGAAAAAGTGTGGGATTAAACGCCATGATTTGCAGCATTTTATATAAATCGAGACCTGATGAAGTCAAATTCATTATGATTGATCCAAAAAGAATCGAATTGTCCTATTATGACGGAATACCCCATCTGATCACCCCCGTGGTCACCGATGTTAAAAAAGCCACAAATGCACTTTTTTGGGCAGTCAAAGAGATGGAAAGACGCTATGAAATGCTCTCACAAAAGCGTGTTCGAAATATCGCACAATACAATCAGAAAATCATCAAAGAAAAAAAAGCGGCGAAGAATGTATCTCCTGACTCACCTGAAAATATTCAACCGTTCGAAACCTTACCTTATATCGTCATTATCATCGATGAGCTTGCTGATCTTATGATGGTCACATCAAAAGATGTGGAGTTTGCTTTGACAAGGCTTGCGCAGATGGCACGTGCATCAGGAATTCACCTGATTCTTGCCACGCAGAGACCATCGGTCGATGTTCTCACCGGCATTATCAAAGCCAATTTTCCCACAAGACTAACATTTCAGGTTTCCTCCAGAACCGATTCGCGCACCATCATTGATTCAAATGGAGCTGAACAACTTTTGGGCAATGGCGATATGCTTTTTCTTCCTCCCGGGACTGCACGCCTCCAGCGAATCCATGGTTCTTTTATTTCAGAGGAGGAGATCAGCCTGATCACAGAATTTTTAAAAAGCCAGAAATCCCCTGAATATGATAAATCCGTCACGGAAACCCCTTCCGAAGATAAAGAGGAACTTACCGAAGACGATTATGATGAGCGCTATGATGATGCGGTAGCCCTCGTTACCAAAAACGGCCAAGCCTCCATTTCTATGATCCAACGGCATCTGAGAATAGGTTATAATAGAGCCGCCAGGATAATAGAAGTGATGGAAAAGGAGGGAATTGTAGGTCCTTCTGATGGAGCAAAACCCCGTGAAGTTTTAGCTCGGGGTTATGAAGAATTACCTTAGCTATATCGGTAGAATGATTGTGAACCGGCTTTCTTTACCTTCTTGACTGTTTTGGAGCAATGTCCCGCCATGAAGGGTTACCAGGCTTCTTGTCCAGTTTAATTCCGGAGCGGGGATTGGGATTTGATTCATTTTACCGTTTTTATCCCGGGTAGGTTCTTCGACCGTTTTTGAACGATATTCGGCAACAATAGAAATACCTACCGAATCACGATTTTCGACCATGAATCTTTCGGCGATAACCCCCATCTGACCTCCATCAGGAGTCAAACTCAATGCATGTGAAAACAGATTGAATAAAATTTGTTTCATCTTTCTCTTATCCAGATTCATCGGCAGGGTATTTAGATCTTCTTGCACCGAAAAATTAATGTCTATATTGTGCATAAAGGCTTTCTGACGAATAAAGTTCAAGCTGGCTCGAATCAGTTCCCCAATATTCACATAACCAAGATGAAGGTCATTGTTTTCATTATCCGGCCTTGTCAGATCCAGAATATCATTGATTAGCGCAAGCAAATCCTGACCGCTTTCATGAATATCTTTAATGTATTGCTCTTGCTTTGTATTCAAGGGACCGAAATACTTTTCCAGAAGCACCTGTGAAAAACCCAATATCGAGTTAAGAGGGTTTCGAAGTTCATGACTCATATTGTTAAACAAATTACTCTTGATCCAATTTGTCATTTCAAGGGATTCTTTAATTTTGTGAAGGTCTTTCAGCGCCTCCTCTTTTCGGATCAGTTCTTTTTTTAAGTGATCATTTTCCTGCCTGAGTGCCTGGGTTTTCACCTCAACAAGTTGTTCAATTTCCTCTTTTAACTCTATTTTGCCATTTCCAATGGAACTCTTTGTAATCATCCATTTTCTCCCAGTGATTTATTCCGGCCCTCTGTGAACTTATTTTTGTTTGGATCAACACGAGAATCAAATGATGAACATTTTGTCGTTAGCTAATGGTGGGAATTGCACGACTGTCTGAAACAAGCTATCGCTGCCGACAACCTACTGAAACAACAGTATAATCTGCTTGAGATATTCATCTCAATCGCCTGACTCCCAGACCCAAACGATTATTTCAAGACAGTATGAAATATTTTTTTTCAAATGGCAACCTTGACAATGACAGTCGAATCCTATTGGATAAATGAAATTCCACGAAATATTTTCTGGATACGGGTAAATTTTAATTTTTTAAATGATATTAAAATCCCCGAATAGCAAAAATTAAGATTTTTTTTTGTAATTTTTGATTATAATATGCTTGGTGTTTTGTTGAAATATTGCTTTTTACAAGGATTGAGTTCGAATGGGAAACACCTTTCATGTTCCTATCCTCGGAAACAGGTTAAGAGTTCAAAAAATTAGGGTGACTGAAAAATCCGGTCAGCAAAACCGTCCGACCTTGGTATTTTTACATGAAGGTCTTGGATGTATCGAGCACTGGAAAGACTTTCCCAAAACCCTTTGCACAATTACGCGCCTAAATGGGCTGGTTTATGACCGTAAAGGTTACGGCGGTTCGGACCCATTTAAGGGTACATGGCCTAAAAATTACCTGATCAACGAAGCCACAGTGGATCTTCCAAAGGTTTTATCCTCCTGCGGCATTGACAAAACCATTTTGATCGGCCACAGTGATGGAGGATCCATTGCACTTTTGGCGGCGGCTACCAATAAACAGCTTGTAAGAGGGGCCATTACTGAGGCCGCGCATATTTTTGTGGAAAATATAACGGTTCATGGAATTCAACAATTTATGGAGTTCTATAATTCAGATCCTGAACTGAAAAAAAAGCTTTCACGGTATCACGGAGTAAATACCAACCAAGTGGTGCAAAGGTGGGCAAATACCTGGCTGAATCCGGATTTTCGAGATTGGAATATTGAATCTTTTTTGCCCGAAATCTCCTGCCCTCTTTTAGTCATTCAGGGGGAAAACGACGAATATGCAACAGTCAGGCAAGTCAAAAGGATTGTTGAACAAGTAAAAGGACCGGTTTCGTGGGAGATCATTCCCAATTGCAGTCATGTTCCCCATTTCCAGGCTTCGGCTCATGTTCTGGCCCTGATGTCGTCTTTTATATTCTCCATTGTCGAAGAGAAAGATACTCCATGACCGAAGAAAAGATAAAGGTTCTGATTGTAGACGATGATCTTTTTTTCAGAAAAATGCTTCCCAAAAAGCTTTCATCAAAAGGCTTTAAATTCGACACCGCTGAAAATGGATTACAAGCCCTTGAAAAGTTGAAAGAAAATCCTGATATCGAGCTGATCATATCGGATATGGCAATGCCCGGAATGAACGGTCTCGAACTCATCAAAAATATAAGAGGCTCTGGTAAAGGTGTACCCTTTATATTCCTGACTGCCAGCGATCAACTGAATGTCGCCATCGAAGCGATGACTTGCGGAGCAAGTGATTACCTTCTCAAAGATGAAAACATCTTGAGAACCCTTTCGATCTCCGTTGACAAAGTTCTGGAAAAACATCAGCTCAAAAAAAGAAATCAACAACTTTTGCGAGACCTTGCCGCAAAGAATACGGAGCTGGAAAAATCCAACAAACAATTGATTAAGCTGAATGAACTAAAAAACAAATTTCTGGGAATGGCAGCCCATGATCTGAGAAGTCCTCTCTCTTCCATTCGCGGTTTAAGCGAATTCCTTTTACATGAAATTTTCGGTCCTTTGACACAAGACCAGAAAGAATATCTTAACATTATTAATAAAACTTCCGATGAAATGCTTTCTCTGGTCAACGACCTGCTGGATGTTTCAGTGATCGAAAGCGGAAATCTTGACCTCAAACACTCAAAGCAATGCCTGATCAACCTCATTCAAAACAGAATCAAATTGAACCGAATGTCCGCGGAAAAAAAAGGGACTCGGATAGACTTTGATCCGGAACCTATTCCTGAAATCTATTTTGATTCCTCGAAAATTGGACAGGTTATCGACAACCTGGTCAGTAATGCCATAAAATACTCGCCACCCGGATCGATCATAAAAATTCGTGCCACTGAGGATAATGACACGGTCAACGTGAGTGTTCAGGATCAGGGACCGGGAATCTCCGAGGAAGAGCAATCCAGACTGTTTGGTGAGTTTCAGCGTTTGAGCGCAAAACCAACGGCAGGGGAACAAAGCACAGGCCTGGGACTTGCAATTGTCAAAAAAATTATCGACGCTCATCACGGATTGCTTGAAGTACAAAGCTTTTTGGGAATGGGGGCGACATTCACTTTCAAGCTTCCAAAAAACATAAGGTCATAAGATTTATTCGGAGGGGGTTATGACGGAAAAAAGAAAACCAAGGGTTCTGCTGGCAGATGATGAAATTCATATCAGGGCACTGATGAAAGCGATGATGAAAAGCATTAATGCGGAAATTATTGCAGAGGCGGCCAACGGACAAGAGGCTATAGATCTTTTCAAAGAACACAAGCCTGATCTGATGCTGTTGGATATCAACATGCCGGTAAAAACCGGAGAAGAAACTTTGAAGGAGGTTATGAAAGAAAATCCCCGCGCTTTTGTCATCATGATGACCTCTCTATCAGATGCCGAAAGTGTTGAAAAGTGCATGAATCTGGGTGCGGCTAATTTTATCCGAAAGGATACGCCCATTGACAAAATGAAAGAAATAATCAAACAGACCTGGCAGGAATTTCGATAATCCAAAAGTTTTGGAATCGTTTGACAGAAAAGGTTCAAATAAATTTTCCGAAATTGGATGGGGAAATCTTATGGGAGAAAAATTCGATCTAAAGCAAATGTTATCGGAAATTAAAGAAGATGAAAAACTCGGCAGGAAGGAAAATGTTGAGCTTTCTCAGGACAGGATTAATGAGATCATGATTGAAGGCATCCGTAAGAGAAAGGCAAAAAGAGATGGAAAATGAATCATTCTTGCCGGAAATCAATAATCCCAAATTTTTCAGCAACCTTGTGTCAAAAGAATTTCTAACCGAAAATGAAATCCGAAACTTACCTGTCTCATGTCAACAAAATGCTTTTAACGCACTTTTATTTTTGATCAGACAACAACCATTAAAGCAGGGGCAGTTATGCAGAATCTGGGCGGATTCCTTGGGTGTTGCTTATATCGAACTGGAAAAGACTATTTTTCAGCCTGAAATTGTCGAAAAAATTCCTGGTGAAATCGCTCAAAAATATAAAGTCATTCCCATATACCAGTTAGGCAAAACCATAACTGTGGCCACATCCGACCCCACCAACAATGAACTTGCACAACAACTACAAAATGCAATCGGGCTTCCGGTCAGCCTGGTTTTTTCACTTCCCGAAGAAATTGATATCGCCATCAGTAAAGCTTATCATTTCACGGAACCACTCAAAAAATTTATCAATAAAATTGCATCCAGTACCCTTTTTCAAAAAAAAGATATCCTGACAGCTGCAAAGCTTTTTGAAGTAGCCGGAAATCAGGCTATTGTTGAGCTTCCGGTCTGTATCATTTTATTTGCCGTCAAAGAAAACGCCGGCGAAATTCACATTGAACCGAGGAGTGATACAACAATGATCAGGTTTCGAATCGATGGAGTACTGATAAATCGAATGCAACTTGATTTATTGCTGCATGCTCCATTGATTTCCCGGCTGAAAACCTTGGCCAAAATCGATGAAAAGGAAAACGGCAGCCCTTTGCAGGGACAGATCCATTTCCCTCTGCCCGAACAGCGGGTGGAATTAAATCTTTCAATCATACCAACCATCACTGGGGAAAAAGCCGTTTTAAAAGTTTTCCCACAAACAAAGTCTAAAGAGGTCAAAAACCTGGACCAGATTTTTCTCTCAAAAAAAAATTACGATAAAATCACAACCCTTTTCACGGCACCTTATGGCTTGATACTGGTTGCAGGGCCTCACAGCACTGAAAAGTCTGGATTCATTTATTCCGCACTTAAACATATCAACACTTCAAAAATGAATATTTCCACTGTGGATAGCAGAGTGGAATATCGCATTGAAGGGCTCAACCAGATACAGGTTGACCTTAGTGCCGGACTGGATCCGATCACTGCTGTCCAATGCTGCCTTTTGCAGGGCACGGAGTTTTTGGCAATTGATGAAGTTCGAAATTATTCTGAAGCGGTTTTACTGCTTGAATCAGCTTACACCGGTCATCTTGTGGTGGCGGGAATCAATGCCAATGATTCATTTCATGCCATCCTTCGGCTATTTCAAATGGGCCTGAAGTCCAGTGATGTCCTGCCGGTGCTAATAGGGGTTATTGGAATCCGCGTTGCTCAAAAACTGTGTCCTCAGTGCAAAGAAAAATATCTTCCCACAACTGAAGAAATAGAACCATATTTTGACACAAATACCGGGTTAAGTACCGGTCTTTATCGAGCAAAAGGATGCCGTTTTTGTAATGATACCGGATATTCAGGACAGATAAATTTTCATGAAGTATTGGTCTTTGACAATGCAATAAAAAAAATGATCCACTCGGACCATTCTCTGATCACACTCATGGAATTTGCAGAAAAGGAGAGGTTCCAAAATATACGCTATGATGGATTTAAAAAGGTACTTCGCGGCCTGACCAGCATAGAGGAAGTCAATCGTGTAACGATGACATCCAGTCCATGATCCTCAATGATCATGGAATTTTTACATCTTATTTTCTTTTTTTCCCTTGCCGCATTCATCCCTTTATAACGGCCATGGGTTCAAGCCTGGCCACTTTTGTTGCAATTCCCGCACCGTGAACCACATCGACAACACGTTCGACATCCTTGTAGGCCATGGGAGCTTCTTCGGCCAAACCGGCCATGCTTCCAGCCAGAATATGGATGCCTTTTGCCTTTAACTGTTCCAAAAGTTGGGTGCCTCGCACATTCTTTTTGGCCTGAGACCGGCTCAGGGTCCTTCCTGCACCGTGACAGCAGGAACCGAATGTCTGATCCATAGATTTCCGGGTTCCAACCAAAACCCAGCTGGATGTTCCCATGGATCCGGGAACAAGAACCGGCTGCCCGATATCCCGGTATCCGGATGGAATTTCAGGACTTCCAGGGCCAAAAGCTCTAGTTGCACCTTTACGATGAACACAAACCCTGACCTTCTTGCCGTCAATCCGATGTTCTTCGATCTTAGCCATATTGTGGGCTATATCATACACCTGGTAAACATGGCGATTATTTACTTTTCCGGCCAATGCCTCATCAAAACTTCTCCGGATATGATCCGTGAGAACCTGCCTGTTGGCAAAGGCATAATTAGCAGCTGCTTTCATGGCTGACAGATATTCTTTTCCCTCGGCACTGCTTAAGGGTGCACAGACAAGCTCGCGGTCGGGAAGCTTCAAGTCATATTTTTTAATGCATTTCTGAAAATGCTTGACATAATCAGTACAGATTTGATGTCCGAACCCTCTGGAGCCGCAGTGAATCTGAACAACAACCTGACCTTCGAACAAACCGATTCGTTGAGCCGCATGTTCATCAAATACACGCAGGACCACATCGACCTCAATAAAATGATTACCAGCACCGAGCGTTCCCAGTTGACCTTGGCCTCTTTCCAAGGCCCGCCGGCTGACAACTCCTGCATCAGCTCCCTCAAGGCAGCCCCCTTCCTCGGTTTTTTCAAGATCCTCCTCAATTGCATATCCGTTTTTCAAAGCCCACCGAGAACCCATTTCTGCCACCCGTTCCAAATCTCCCATTTTCAATTTAACATGCCCCCCCTTGCCGACTCCGCTTGGGCAATTATTATAAAGGGTTGCGGTCAGAAGATCGATATGAGGTGAAAGTTCATCACGATGAATTTTAGTTGACAACAGCCTGACGCCGCAGTTGATATCATATCCCACACCGCCCGGAGAGATGACACCGTCAGGCAGTTCCGTCGCCACAACGCCTCCGATTGGAAAACCATATCCCTGATGAATGTCCGGCATGGCCAAGGCATATTTCAAAACACCGGGAAGTGTTGCGGTGTTTACAAGTTGCTCTAAGCTTCGATCTCCCATAATGTCTTTGATCAGTTCCGGTGCCGAAAAAAATCGCGCAGGAACTCGCATATCGGACCTAAAAGATTGGGGAATCTCATAAATATGGTCGCTGATTTTAATTATGTTATTGGTATCTATCATTGGAGTCCTCCCGACTGTATCTGAAACCTGACGTTGACAACAAAACAAGGACCGGAATGATTGGCACTGTTAAATGTCAAACACTACTGTAGCTTCGAGTCCATTTTGAGTCTCGACAATTTTCAGGTTGTGATAGGTCACCGCCTTGATATGTACTTTCAGTTCATGGGCGATTTTTCCAAAAAGCATCGCTTTACAATATGTTTCGGAAATGGCTTGAAACTCAAGGTGTTGGAAAATAAAAGACTTGACTTCAACCAAAAATACCAGTTCATTGAGCCATTCCACCAAAAGTCCTTCCGCATCATCAGCCCTGATTTCGACAAGCGCCTGGTCAAAAGTATCAGATAAAAAAGTCTCTTCACACACAAGATAGGCCATTCCCTGCGCAGCGTTTTGCAAAAGCTCCTTCATGTCCTTCCCATAAACTCTGAGAGCTACGTCAGCCGTGTGCTCAATCTCTTCAAAATGAAACATCCTGCCTGATCCATCTGTGTTATTTTGATGCATGAATGAACCTTTGTGATGTCAAATGCTTTGGGCTAAGCTACTAAAACCGATCGATGATTTTTCTTTTTTAATAATATATACAGCACTTGTAATGAACACAACTCTAAAAACCCCTTTTTATCAGCTGATATTTGTGCTATCTGCTATTTTTAACAACTCACTTGTCATAAAAATCGTGAAACTCAACAATTGTGTGAGATCATTTCAATCTGATCACATGAACAACAGAAAATAGCTTAGTTAAACCATCAAGGAATGCTTTACCAACCCAAAAAACCGATCCCGATATCCGAAGCCTCATTATCTGCCCACGAGGCCAACAAGGAAGTTTGCCCTGTCACGGGTCTTCCAATCTACACCCGGCCCGAATGGACCAACATAAATTTTGGTTCTGATTATTTTTTAACGCTTAAAGTTGCCGGAGACAGTATTTTGTTGTGTGAGGCTTATGGAAATGCAGTGTTGAAAGACTCCCAGGAAGCATTAATGGTCACGGCTAAAGTGATTAGCGATGTGTTTGGAACCTCCCGGTATGTGCAACTCGAAGATTACTCCAATTTGCGATCCTACAGCCTTGAAGCCAGAAGCCACTACATCAATGAAATGAAACAACGGGATCAAATGCTGGCATTGATTTTTCACAGTATCCCCTTGATTTTAAAAATGACTATTCAGCTGGGAAAAAGGCTGCATATGACCAATTTCGATGTGCTCCTAGCCCCAAATTATGAGCGAGCCATCAACAAAGCCTGGAACATTCTAAATACATACAGGGAGAACTTCAAAAATAACGCTCTTTTCAGTGATAAAAAAATGGGCTTAAAAGCCAATGATACCGGTGGAAAATTATGCCCGAACAGAAATTTACCCCTGATTTCCAAACCTGAATGGGGTTCATTTGCATTAGGTCACCAAGGATCCGTCGTCTTTAAACCGTTGGAAAACAGAATCCTTTTATCTTGCTTTTACGGAACCATTGATGAAAAACAGGCACAAAAATATCACGATTTAAAAACGCAAATCATCGAAGAAATCCGGAGCCCACAAAAAGAAATTTTTAATTTATATGATTTATCAGGCCTAAAAGGATCATGTTTTTCAAATTTTCGCTTTTTCAAAAAAATATTAAGAAGCAGCCACCCCTTAACCGGACACATCGCCTTTGAAACCCCAAATCAATCTTTTTTGCAAAAGAACCTTTTAAAAACCATTCCCGAGTTAAAAATCGCAAAAACATATCCTGAGGCAAAACTCAGGGCGATTGACATCTTAAAACAAAAAGAAATAACCAATAAAAGACTGGTGAACCATGTCTATTCCCAAAAGGACTGGGAGTTGGAGTTGGACGGATTCAGCATTCGTTTTGAAATCATCAATTCGGAAATTATCCACTCCATTCCAAGAGGTGATCTTAACGAGTCTCATTTACCGTATCTTATCGAACTCAGGGAAAAAGTTATACGGACCCTCCTGATGCAGGGCAATTTTAATTATTTCATCAGTGATGCAAAACAATTCTCGATAAAAAATACCCGGGTTCGAAAGCGTTATGTGAAAACACTTCAGGACATCCATCAAAGATACCCTTTCAGGATTTTCTTTTATTACGGAAGAAATAAATTTATCCAGACAGCGGTAAATCTGACAAAACCATTTTTGGCATTCAAGGTGCGAGGTTGCGAAAATTTGGAACATGCACTGGAATTGGTTTCAAAAGACAAAGCCAAAGGGATGAAAAACAAAACAATCACCAAGTTAACCTCAAAACTTTTCCCATCTGATCGCCATACCGAAAAATATGTGAATGATTTGCTATCGTTTTTGGGAAATATTGACTGGGAAAAAGACGGGTTTTACGGAGTCGATAACTATACCCATTCACATCCATTCAGCCGGGTGTTTGATTCTATCCGATTTATCAAAAAAGATCTGGATAATCTTCTTGAGGAAAGGAAAGAAGTTGAGAAGGCCCTTCGCCAAAGTGAAGAAAAGTATCGAACAGTGTTGGACGCCATAGGCGACGGTTATTATGAAATGGATTTGGAGGGCAAGCTGATCTTTTTCAACGATGCGCTGTGCAGGCTGATGGAAACAACTCATGAGCAACTTCAACAGGCCGGAATAAAAGAATTTATGGATGCGGATAACCATCGGATCATTCAGCAACATATGGAACAGGTTTTTGACACGGAAGCGCCCGCAAAGTCTTTTCATATAAAACTTCATACAATGAACGGAAACAACCGGTTTGTTGAGATTTCAATGTCACCGGTGTTTCATGCTGAAAAACATCCGGTCGGATTTCGTGGCATTATCCGGGATATCGATGACCGCCTACGTTCGGAAAGTCTGTTAAAACAAAAGGAGGCCGCTGAACAGGCAAATATTGCCAAAAGTGCATTTCTGGCCAATGTGTCTCATGAACTGATAACCCCAATGCATGGAATTTTAAGTTTTTCCAGATTTGGTATCGACCAAAGCGGTAAGGCCTCCATAGAAAAACTGTATGAATATTTTTCAGAGATAAATAAGTGTGGCAATACTCTCATGGGGCTTCTGACAGATCTCTTACATCTTTCAAAACTCGAACTCGGTGAAATAACCTGTCAAATGGCCAAAAACGACATCCAAAAAATTGTGGATTCAGTTGTGCTGGAATCCAGGCCCAAGGCAAAAATTAAAAATATTACCATTGTGGTGCATTATTCCAATATATCAACAGAAGCTGAATTTGATGACCGGCTGATTACCCGCATGATCGAAATTATCTTAACCAATGCAATTGAATATGGTGATTCAGGAGGAAAAATTTCCATATTCTTTGAAGAAAGTAAAATCAATACTGCTACGGAACCGGTTGAATCTATAAGAGTCCATGTTGCTGATGAGGGTGTGGGTATTCCGGATGATGAACTCACACAAGTCTTTAACACGTTTTTTCAAAGTACCAGAACAAAAACCAGCGCCGGGGGAAGAGGGTTAGGTTTGGCGATCTGCAAAGAAATTATTCTGTTGCATAAAGGAAAAATTTGGGCGGAACATAACCCAAGCGGAAAGGGAAGTGTTTTTATCCTGGAATTGCCACGTAAAGCAATTTGTCAGAATCTCAGGATCTGAAAGAATCGGCCTTGATGGCATAACGCCTCATGATTTGCTGAAGTGCTTGACGTTCCAGGCCACAAAGTTTTGCAGCATGAGTGACATTCCCTTCGGCCATTTTCAGATAATGGCCGATATATTGGAAATTAAACTTTTTCAGCATCTCTTCCTTGGCCAGTTTATACGACCTTTCCTCAATGTCAAAGTTTGCCGTCATTTCAGATCGAACGTCTTTTTTAATTCCCACATCCTGAGG
Organism: uncultured Desulfobacteraceae bacterium; assembly: GCA_964478625.1. Taxonomy (GTDB): domain Bacteria; phylum Desulfobacterota; class Desulfobacteria; order Desulfobacterales; family SKZT01; genus SKZT01. The sequence goes on along the minus strand of CAYZJH010000008.1, from coordinate 1,715 downwards.
CCTGATGACTTCCTGATCGGTAGAAAACAAAATACCCTGAAGGATAACATTTTCCAGTTCACGGATGTTACCCTCCCACCTGTTTTTGAGAAAAATCTCCATTAGTTCAGGAGATATTTTTTTCAACGGTTTGTTGAGTTCCCGACAGTGTTTATTAAGTAAATGGTTTGCAATAATGGGAATATCCTCTTTTCTCCTGCGAAGAGGGGGCAGCTCGATGGGCAATACATTAATTCGATAATAAAAATCCTCCCTGAACTGACCAAGTTTAATTTTTTCTTTCAGGTCCTGATTGGTGGAAGAAATTATTCGAACATTCACATATATGGATTTGGTATCTCCCAACGGTTTGATTTCCTTTTCCTGGAGAACCCGGAGAAGTTTGGTTTGGATTGCAGGACTGACATCACCGATTTCATCCAGAAAAATGGTTCCCTTATCAGCCTCCTGAAAAAGACCAATTTTATTGGTGGTGGCATGGGTAAATGCGCCTTTTTTATACCCGAACAGTTCGCTTTCCAGGATATTTTCAGGAACCGTTGGGCAATTGACAGCAACCCAGGGTTTATCTTTTCGAGGACTTAAAGCATGAATCGCTCTTGCGGTCAGATCTTTCCCCGTTCCCGATTCACCGGTGATCAAAACCGTGAGATCGTTTTTGGCAACCATCCGGATGGTCTCATAAACACGTTGCATGGCTGAGGATTTGCCGACCATTTCCGGAAATGCACAATTTCCCTGGCATGCTTTCTGGAGTCTTTGATTTTCTTTAAGCAACGCACTTCTTTCCAGAGCCTTTTCCAACCGAAGCAAAAGCGCATCATGGTCAAAGGGCTTTGTGATAAAATCATAGGCGCCTCTTTTCATCGCCTCAACAGCAGAGTCTATGGTTCCAAACGCCGTCATCATGATGACGGTCTGATCCGGAGAATCCTTTTTGATGATTTCCAAAAGTGCGAGGCCGTCCATTCCGGGCATTTTGATATCCAGTAGCACAAGGTCAAAAAAATGACCCCTGAAAATCCTGAGAGCTTCTTCCGCCGAAGAAGCAATGGTAACCAGACATTTCAGATCCGGTTCCAGACTCCGTTTTAACAAATGGAGCATGTCAGTTTCGTCATCAACAACTAATATGCTTCGGTCCATAGCAGATCTATGCGGTTATTTGTTGATTGGTAAAACCACGGTGACCGTGGTTCCTTTCCCGGGGCTGCTTTCCACAAAGATATCTCCTCCATGATTTTTGATGATACCGTATGTGACCGAAAGCCCCAACCCCTTTCCTTCCCCTGTGGGTTTGGTGGTAAAAAAAGGATCAAAAATACACGGTAAATTCTTCTCCTCAATGCCGCAACCGGTATCCTTAAACTCAAGAACAACCTTACCGTCACTGGTCCCATACCGGGTTGAAACCGCTATGGTACCTTTTTCTTTGATCGCATCTGCAGCATTCATGATTAAATTCATGATAACCTGTCTGATTTTCTTTTCATCCAAAATCATGGGCGGAAGATTTTGATCATAACTCCTGACAATGTTTCCATCATCAAGTTTAGAGTGTTGAAGAATAAACAAAACCGCATCTTCCACCAGATGGTTCAATCTTACCACATCTCTGGACGGCTTGAAACTTTTTGCGAAATTAAGTAAATCCTCAACAATTGATTTGCAGATTTGTGCATGCTTTTCAATGGTTTTTAAATCCTGGTATTTTT
>CAYZJH010000007.1:88471-99242 GCA_964478625.1 uncultured Desulfobacteraceae bacterium | reverse complement strand
GCTGTTTTTCGGCGGATGATTTCCATGTATTCGCTTTCGGTCAGATCAAAACTTTCTTTTTTTAATAACTGATGAATTTCGCCTTGGGACATATTTTCCGTGATGCCGGCTATTATTTCAATGACCTTTATTTTTCGGGTTTTGGCAGCAATGGAAAGGCCTCTTGCCAGAAGGAAATCTCCGACCAAAACAGCAGTGGAGTTTCCGAAAACAGAATGGGCTACAGGCTTTCCCCGTCGGATGGATGCACTGTCTACGAGGTCGTCATGAAGGAGTGTCGCCGCATGAAGATATTCGAATATGGTCGAGTAAAATTTATCCTGATGACCGCTATAACCGCACAAGCGGGCCGAAAGCACCATTAAAAGAGGTCTGAGACGTTTTCCACCACTGAAAAGAATGTGTCGGGCCGTCTTTGATACCAGATCAAGATACGGGTTCAGATTTTGGGCAAGAGCCTTTTCAATTTCTTCAAGGTCATGTTTGACTTCATGGAGAATCTTCAGTTTCAGATGGGTCATAAAGGTTCTCCCATAAGATCATATTCCATCGCATCGGTAATTTTAACACGAACCACGGAACCGATATCAACATCGAGGGATTTTGGAAATTGTTTATCAAAAGTTCTGATGTAGGTGATACCATCCACATCCGGGGCCTGAAACCAGGTTCTTCCGATAAACACGCCATCTTCAGGAATGTCTTCCACCAACACATCCAGTTGGCACCCGATATATTTTTGATTCTTTTTTTCAGATATACGGGCCTGAGCACTCATAATCAGATCGAATCTTTTCAAGGCGGTTTTTTTTCCTACATGACCGGGAAGGCTGTGACTGGGAAGGTCATCTTCATCAGAGTATGTAAATACCCCCAGATGATCGAATCCGATTTCTTCAATAAAAGTTAAAAGTTCCTGCACGTCACTGGGTGTTTCACCGGGGAATCCGACAATAAGGGTGGTTCTTAAGACCGCATCAGGAACCCTGTCCCGGATTGTTTTAAAAAGTTCGAACAAGTCTTCACGCCTGTAATGGCGGCCCATTTTTTTTAAAATCCTCGAACTGACATGCTGAACCGGAATATCAAAATAAGAACAGATATTCTGCGTATCTCCGATACTACGGATAAGCCGGTCATCGAAGCGGTCGGGGTGTCCGTAAAGAAGGCGAATCCATGGATTGCCATCGAGTGTCGCCAAAGCATTCAACATGTCGGCCGGATGCTCGGGAGGGTCAAAATCATAGCCCCAGGATGTGGTATCCTGAGCCACAAGATTCAATTCTTTTGCACCCGACCGAAGCAGCCTTCCGGCCTCGGCGGTAATATCTTTGAGCGGACGGCTTCGCTGAGGACCACGCAGTTTGGGGATAATACAATAGGTGCATTTGCGGCTGCATCCTTCGGCCACTTTGACATATGCGGAATAAGAAGAAGTGGTAAGCCTTGGAGCATCCGGCAAATCCATGGGTCTTTCTTCCGGTGGGGGAAGCAGACAGATTTGTTGAGCCATGCCATTTTCCGCTGCATCAACGATCCGATGATAGGCTCCGGTGCCCAGAAAAAAATCGACTTCCGGCAACTCCTGGGAGATACTCTCCCGATATCTTTCAGGAAGGCATCCTGCTACAATCAATCTTCGACAAATACCTTCCTGCTTTAACGTCGCAAGTTCCAAAATGGTATCAATGGACTCCTGAGCTGCCGCTTCGATAAAACTGCAGGTATTGACAACGATTACTTCCGCTTTGGAAGGATCGTTTGTGATCGTCCAACCGGCCTTTTGCAGCAGACCCAGCATGATTTCACTGTCCACCTGATTTCTTGCACAGCCAAGACTTACCAAATGTAGTTTCACTGATTGATTCTAGCCTCTGATTTTTTTGATTTCCCGGGTTATGGCCGGAATAATTTCATGAAGATCTCCGACAATACCATAATCAGCCTTGGAAAAAATCGGGGCTTCAGGATCTTTGTTGATCGCCACGATTACTTTAGAGGATGACATGCCTGCCAGATGCTGGATCGCACCGGAAATACCACAAGCGAAATACAGGTTGGGCGAAACCGTTTTTCCGGTCTGCCCCACCTGGTCACTGTGGGGTCGCCAACCTTCATCCACGGCTGATCTGGATGCCCCCACGGCTCCTCCTAAAACAGAGGCCAGTTCTTCAATAATTTTAAAATCGGGCCCCCCCATCCCGCGGCCGCCGGAAACGATGACATCTGCTTCAGTCAATTCCACTTTTCCGGTTTCCATGGTTTTTTCAACAAATTTCAATGCACCTGTTCGAATCTGCGGACTGAATTTTTCAAGTTTTCCCACCGAAGGTGATTTACTGATACCCATGGCATTGGGCCTAATTCCGATAATTTTAGGGTAACCCTCAAGCTCCACATCGGCAAGGATTTTTCCACCATACATAAACCGGTTAATTTTGCAGTGATCATTTTGCACTTGAACCGCCACGCAGTCTGTTGCCAGGGCGGCACCAAGCCTTGCAGCCAGTTTTGCACACAAGTCTTTACCAATGGACGTGGCCCCGGTAATAATTATGGCGGGTTGTTCCGATTCGATCACTTGAGCTGCCGTATCCGTATAAAGATCCACCACAAAGTCTTTCAACCGGGGATCATCGGCAACAAGAATCCGATCAGCTCCATATTCGGAAAGCTCTTTGGCCATGGATTCAATATCTGATCCCATGACCAAAGCGGTCAGGGTGGTGTTGAGATTTTCAGCAATGCGTTTTCCTTCACTTACTGACTCAAGAGCCGCCTTTTTAAAAACGCTGTCCATTTGCTCGGCAATTGCCAGCACTCCTTCAGCCATATTATTTCTCCTTAATGATGAGAATTTCAGCACCTGAACTGAATTATTCAAATAAACCTATAACACTCTGGCCTCTTCAATCAGAGCCTTTACCAGAGAAGCCGCCTTGGCTTCAGCAGTTTCACCTTCAATAATTTTTCCTCCTGCCCTTTCCGGCGGAAGATTCATCCCTACGATATTGGTCAGAGGTTTGCCCAGATCATCCGGACTTAAACCGATCTCGGCCAGCGTCTTGATTTCCAGAGGCTTTTTCTTGGCTTTCATAATGCCGGGAAGGGACGCATATCTGGGTTCGTTTAAACCCCGTTGGGTCGTAAAAAGAGCCGGAAGCGGCGCTTCCACAACAAAGGTACCGCCTTCCACAGTCCTGTGGCACCTGATTTTGCCCTCTGAAATTTCTTCCCTGATCACCATCGAGATGTGGGGGACTCCAAGATATTCGGCAACAGCAGGGCCGACGATGTAGTTGTCATCATCGACTGCACGCATTCCCGCGACAATCAAATCAAAGGGAAGCGCTTTGACGGCTGCCGCAAGCGCCCGGGCAATTCCCAGCGAGTCACAATGTGCGGCTGCCGGGTCATTGATAAGAATGCCCTTATCTGCGCCCATGGCAAGAGCCGTTCGAATCGACTCCACAGTTTTGTCCGACCCCATCGATAAAACGGTTACCGTACCTCCCTGCGCCTGTTTGATCTTCAAAGCTTCTTCCACCGCAAACTCATCATAAGGATTGATCACCCATTTCAAGTCATCGGTCTTGATAGATTTTCCATCATTGGCAATACCAATCATGGACTCTGTTGCCGGAACCCTCTTTAACAAGACAATGATTTCCAATTTTCCACCCTTTCTTTTTTGCCGGACCTGATGGGGACTGTAAAACGATGAAGTCCTGTTCAACTTTGGGTGGGTCACACCCGGTGCTTTCATTTTTACCCGGTACTGAATACAGGGTAGTCCGGCCTCAATTAACCTTCAAACTAGTAGTATCAAGCACGTCAAAAATATCTAACTTATTTAAAATACAGCATTAAAATATGACTAATGCCTGAACTGATACAGTAATCGGGAAATGTTGTCAACAACAATTACGGTTTCAATGCGCGTGAGTAATGATCAATAAAAGTACCATCGGAGTTGCGGACAATAATGAGTCCCTCCACATTTTCGAGGCGATTGATCAACTCAAGGCTTTTTTCAGGCCCCATAACGATGGCGGCGGTGGCAAGGCCATCGGCAAAAGTGCAGGTTTGGGCAATAATCGTTGCACTGACCACATGGTTTTTGACCGGATAACCGGTTGTAGGATCTATGATATGTGAATAGCTTTTTCCGTCTATTTCAATAAGATTTCGATAATCACCGCTGGTGGCCATCGCCATATCGGAGAGGGTGATGACTTTGTAAACCTTATCAACGGGTGCGTTTTTATCAGGAGTATTAATCCCTACCCTCCAGAGATCCCCCTCCATGTTTCTTCCGGCCGCATACACTTCTCCACCGATTTCAACGATAAAATTCTTAAAGCCGCTATCCAACAGAAGTTGGGCGACCCTGTCAACACCGTGTCCTTTGGCAATGGAAGCCAGATCCAAAGTGATTTCAGGATCCTTTTTCAGGATATAGCCCTCATGGGATATAATGATTTTATCAAATCCAATCCGATGAAGCATTCCTTCGATATCTTTTTGATCAGGAATTGTTGTCGGAAGTTTCTCCGACATAAAACCCCAGAGTTTAACCAAAGGATTGACCGTACCATCCCAGGCGCCCCCGGTAAGCAGGTATACGGTTCGGGAAACCATCAGAACCTCTAAAAAATCTTCGGAAACGGCAAATTTTGCATCGGCTTTTTGTAATGCGTTAAATCGGCTGATCTCGCTGTCGGGTCTGTAGGTTGACATGGATTGATTGATGTCTTCGAGTTTTTGATCGATTTTTTCCTGAAGTCCATCGGTGACTTTTTCAGAATCGGCTAAAACACTAATGTGATAGGTGGTTCCCATTGTCTTGCCGGTCATTTTAATTTCACGGTTTCCGGCAAACACAAAGGCAGGGAATAGCATGAGATAAACAATCCAAATATACGACGCTTTTTTCATCAAATCGTTCCTTCCTGTTCCAACATACCTGGGAGGTTCAGCAAATTCTCGGGAGTTGTTCTCCTGCGAGCATATCGACGATTCTGCTGCCTCCGATTCGGGTGATCATAAAAACTCGTTCCGGGTGTTCATCAACCACCTCTCCGATCACACAGGCATCCTGACCAAATTCATTTTCTCTTATCGCCAAAAGGACTTTTTCAGCATCATCAGCCGGTACAACGGCGATTAACTTGCCTTCATTCGCCACATAAAGAGGATCAAACCCAAGCAATTCACAGATAGCGGCCACCTCAGGTTTTATAGGAACACGGTGTTCATATATTCGAATCCCCACTTTTGATTGAATTGCAATTTCATTCAAACTCGTGCCGACCCCTCCTCGGGTAGGGTCACGAAGAACATGAATCCTTTTGGATACGGACAGCATTTTTTTTACCATATGATTTAAGGGGGCAGAATCGCTGACAAGAGTTGATTCAAAAGAAAGCCCCTCCCGATGGGAAAGAATGGTCATACCGTGTTCGGCGATTGACCCGCTGATAATGACTTTATCTCCGGGCTTAGCATTTTGCCCTGAAATATGAATACCGTCATCAATAATGCCGATACCTGAGGTGTTAATAAATATTTTATCGGCCGCTCCCCTTGAAACAACTTTGGTATCACCGGTGACTATTTGAATATCGGCCTTTTGAGCAGCCTTTTTCATTTCCAATAAAATGCTTTTCAAATCCTCGAAAGGAAACCCTTCTTCGATAATAAGACCGACGCTCAGATATATCGGGATGGCCCCACACATGGCGATATCATTCACAGTTCCGTTTATGGCCAGATCTCCGATGCATCCGCCCGGAAAAAAGATAGGATCCACCACATACGAGTCAGTGGAAAAAGCCAATCGTTTTCCTTCAAGATCTAATACCGCCCCGTCGTTTAAACTCTTCAGGATCGGATTGTCAAAAACCGGGAGAAGTGTTTCGGAAATAAGTTGATGAGACGCTTTTCCACCACTTCCATGATCCAATAAGATTTTATCCGATATCATAAAAATGCTTTCTATATCATTTTACTGTGGTATCGATAATAAGCCGAACAGGTTCCTTCGCTGGACACCATGCATGGCCCAACAGGAGAGGTGGGAGAACATATCTTGTGAAAAAGGGGACATTCAGGAGGTGTGATAGCACCCTTCAAAACATCTCCGCATGCGCATCCTTTGGGTTCATCAGTGTTCGGTACCTCGAAAGAAAAAACCTTTTGAGCGTCGAATGCTTCAAATGTCTTCCGTATTTTAAGCCCGCTCTGAGGGATTATTCCCAGGCCCCGCCAGTCCGTGTCCATATTTTCAAAGACTTGCTCCATTATGGCCTGGGCCTTTTTATTGCCTTCGACAGTTACGGCCCTTGGATAAGTATTGTCAAGTTCGGGGTGTCGGGATTCAATCTGATGAATCAAAGATTCTATTCCTTTAAGAATATCCACCGGTTCAAACCCTGTAACCGCACATGGCAAACCATACTTATCAAATAAGGGGCGATAGGCATCCATACCGATAATGACCGAAACATGTCCGGGAAGGATTAATCCGTCGATATGAATGTCTTTATCTTCCATCAGGGCGAAAAGAGCGGGGGTAACCCGTTTATGGGAACTATAGACAAAATAGTTCTCAATTCCATTGTTATACGCGGAGATAATGGACGCCGCAACCGTCGGAGCAGTGGTTTCAAACCCGACTCCCAGAAAAATGATTTTTTTATCCGCATTTTGCCGGGCAATATCCAATGCATCAAATGTAGAATAAACCATTCGGATATCTTTTCCGCAAGCTCTTTCATTTTGAAGAGAAGACGAGGTTCCGGGAACACGCATCAGATCTCCGAAAGTAACCACAATCACATTTTCCAGGCGGGTCAATTCGATAAAGGTATCGATGTCTCTCTGGGAAGTCACGCAAACCGGACATCCTGGCCCCGAAAGCAAGGAGATATGTTCGGGAATGACCCGCCTGATCCCGTGCCTGAATATGGCCATGGTGTGAGTACCACAAACCTCCATCAGTCTGACGGATTTTTGGCTCATTTGCTTGATTTTACCGATTAACACCGCGGCAATTTCCGGATCTCTGTATTCTTCAGCGTGTTTTATTGTCATGACTTCATTTTTAATGAGGGTTGATAGTTTCCGGCCCGGCTAATCTTTACCAAAACGGGATGCTGCCACTACGGCTTGACCAAGGGATATGTTCGCGTCGTTGGGAGGCACCTTCCGATGGCTGAGCACTTCAAACCCCAGTTCATTTAAACTTTCAATCAAACCGCTCAGAAGCAGATTGTTCTGAAATGATCCACCACTTAGAGCAGCGATATGAACATTGGTTTCTTTTCGGATAAAACAAGATATTTTGGAAAACATTTGAATTAATGTGAAGTGAAACTTGCCCGATATTTCCGCCGGTGGCACTCCCTTTTCCAGGTCTGAAACAATACCGGTGATGATCGGCTCCAAAAAGAGGATATGATGATCTCTGGAAGTCCATCCATAATCATACCCCTTCCGGACCGGCCAGTTAGCGATCATTTCAAGTTCCATGGCCGCCTGTCCCTCGAAAACCGTCCGATTTCTGACGCCGATTAAAGCGGCAACTCCGTCAAACAGACGCCCCAAACTGGAGGTTTGCGGGGAATTGATTTTTTTTTGGATCATCTTAATCATCAATTCAATCTTCTGGTGATCGCTCTCTCTGATGAGCGGGATATCAAGATCCCGGATTCTTTCTCCATAGACATGATACAGATAACTGATCGCCATTCTCCAGGGTTCTTTAATTGCCGAAGCTCCTCCCGGCATGGGCACACAATCAAGATGTGCCGCCCGATGAAAGGATTGCTCATCAACCACCAGGACTTCGCCTCCCCAGACCGTTTTATCCGTGCCATATCCTGTGCCGTCAAAAGACAGGCCGATAACAGGCCCTTTTTTCCGGTTTTCGGCCATGCATGCGGCAATATGCGCATGATGATGCTGGACCTGAATTACCGGAAGATCTTTTTGTTCAAGTGCATATCGGGTACTGAAATAATCCGGGTGAAGATCACAGGCAATGACTTCAGGCTCAATATCGATGATCCTTTTCATATGCTCGATTGTCATTTTAAAAAAATCGTATGTGGAAAGGTTCTCAAGGTCACCGATATGCTGGCTCAAAAAAGCCTTGTCGTCTTTGGTCAAACAAACCGTATTTTTCAGCTCCGCTCCGCAGGCCAATACCTGAACTTTTTTGTTATTTATAAATACCGGCATTGGAACATAACCTCTGGACCTGCGAAAAAGACGGGTCTCACCGGCCATATTCCTCACAATGGAGTCATCACTTCTAAGATAAATATCCCGATTATGAACCAGAAAATAATCGGCAATGGAGGACAACCGAACAAAAGCTTCATCATTGTTTATGGCAATCGGTTCTTCAGAAATATTTCCGCTGGTCATCACCAGCGGTGCGGCGATTTTGCGCAAGAGAAGATAGTGAAGCGGCGTATAAGCCAGCATGACTCCAAAATAACGGTTTCGGGGAGATACCTCTTGGGAAATATTGTTGGGTTCCTTTTTCCTAAGGATTACAATAGGGCATCGGGCCAATTTAAGAAGTTTTTCATCTTCCGGGTCCACATAAGCAAATTTTTGAATGTCTTGGATATGTTCGGCCATCATCGCAAAAGGTTTTTCTTCCCGATGTTTTCGTTTCCGAAGCTTTGACACGGCTGAATCGTTGCGTGCATCCGCTGCAAGATGAAATCCTCCCAATCCTTTTATTGCCAATATTTCCCCTGCCCGAAGAAGTTCAGCAGCTTTTTGAACCGCATTGGAAGATTCTATCACATGACCTGTATGATCGCAGAGTAAAATTTGGGGTCCGCATTCAGGGCAGGCATTGGGTTGCGCGTGGAACCGCCGGTCCCTTGGATTGTCATACTCGGCCCGGCATTGGTCGCACATCTTAAATTGTTTCATGGAAGTTTTGGGACGGTCATAAGGAATATCTTCAATAATTGTATATCTTGGGCCACAGTTGGTGCAATTGATAAATGGGTATTCGAAGCGTCGGTTATTTGGATCGAAAAGCTCCTGCAAACAGTCTTCGCAGACCGCCATATCCGGTGAAATCAAGGTGGATATTTTTTCCGGCGACCTGCTTTGGGCAATGGAGAATGTATTAAATCCCCTGCATGGTTCATCTTTGACACAAACATCTGTGATATGGGCAAGCGGGGGATGGTTGGCAGACAGCTCTTTTAAAAATAGGTTGATTTTTTTCGAGGATCCCTCGATATGAATCATAACACCAGCGGATGTGTTTGCGACTTCTCCCTTGAGTCCAAATCGTTGAGCAAGTCCGAAGACGAACGGCCTGAACCCCACACCTTGTACAATGCCGTTGACCTCGACTTTTTTGGCAATGTGCTCATCATCGGTATCCATCATTTATCCACCCGGTCCATGATAGATGCAGCATCGCGAAGAAGTTGAAGGGTTTCTCGTGCGGACACCTCATCGATTTTGTGAATGGCAAAACCCGCATGAACAATCACCCAATCGCCAACCCTGGGTTCTTCCAGTAAAAGCAGACTAGCCTGTCTTTGAACCCCGTCCACATCAATGGTGGCCATTTCATTTTCAATTTTCACAATCCTGGAAGGGATGGCGAGGCACATGATCATTCACTCCTTTTTTGTAGGTAATCCCGATTTTTCTCAATTCCGCCAACACCAAATCGATGACGGGATTGATTTGGTTTTTGATCTCCGGAGACAATTTATCCTGGACCGTTTCAATATCTTTGGGTTCGACTCCGAAAATAACAACGGTTTCCGGCATCCTGTCCAGGGCTTGGCAAAGGGTCATGGCTTCTAAAAAGTCTACCTGGTGAAGTGAATTTTTTGCTCGAATCCTCATGGGGATATCTTCAGCATCAATGCGGTAAATCGTCCCGGGCTTCCCCTTGTTTTTGATCGCATCCACCACAATTAAATAATCGGAGTCTGAAACAATCCCCAGCAGATTCAATCCCAACACGTTTCCATCAACAAGCAGAACATTTTCAGGAAACTGGTAATTTTTCATCATTTTGAGGACTACTTTAACTCCGAATCCTTCATCAGACAACAAGATATTGCCAACACCCAATACCGTAACCTGTTTTTTTTCCATAAATAATATCCGGTAATTCAATCGAAGATTTAATGGTTCATTGAATATTTTTTAATATAACATCGATCTTACCATCATTCAAGAAACCGTCAAATATGAGGAATTCCGGATTTTTCTTTACAATAAGCTTATGATCATTTATTTCAATAGGTTGTTGGTTCAAGTTGTGACCAAAACAGAATACGGGGTTGAAATGGTATTCGTTTCTGATAGTTTCAGCCGGAAACAATTGAAGCAAACAGGGAAAATTCCCAAAGGAATGGTTTCAAATGATATGGGAAAGACAGCTTACGGATTTTAAGTTGGGAGATGATCTGGTTCCTCTCGAACCTGTTGATCTGGAAAAAATCCACTCTTTTGCCGACCTCCTGGAAGCAATGGAAAAAACCTCCTTTTCAGGGCGGCAACTTGGAAAAGCTTTTTACATTTTATATGAATGTTTCACGGACCCGGACACACTGGTGGTGATGACCCTAAGCGGAGCCATGACTGTAGCCAAACAGGGCTATATCATTGGAGATCTGATTGATCGGGGTTGTGTCGACATATTGGTATCCACCGGTGCGCTTCTGACCCATGGCTTGATTGAAGGCATGGGAATCAAACATTATCAGTGCCG
>CAYZJH010000007.1:0-88371 GCA_964478625.1 uncultured Desulfobacteraceae bacterium | reverse complement strand
CGCTTCTGACCCATGGCTTGATTGAAGGCATGGGAATCAAACATTATCAGTGCCGCAATGTCGATGACAGTTCCTATTTCAAGAAGGGATACAACCGAGTGTACGACACCATCGAGTTGGAAAGCTCGCTCCAGGATCTTGAATCGATAATCGGGGATCATTTGCCGGAGCTTATCCCGGCCATCGACGGAAAAACTTCTCCGGCAGGTTCCGCCGATTTTTGCAGGCGTTTTGGTCGGTTGATGGAAAAAATATTTCCCAATGACCGTAACATTCTGACATCAGCATACAAAAAAGGGGTCCCTGTTTACATTCCGGCCTTTACGGATTGTGAAATGGGTGTCGATTTAGCCGTGCGGTACATCCACAGAACCAACGGGTTTCAAAAAGATCCGTTTGTAAACGGACAGGTGCTTCCCTACAATCCTTTTGTCGACCTGATGGATTTTTCCCACCGCATATACAGCCACAAAGGGGCATTGGCCATATTCACCATCGGCGGCGGAGTTCCCAGAAACTGGGGACAACAGGTGGCACCGCTGATTGATATTATGTCCCAGCAAGGCTTTCCGGTTGATCCATGTTTTTTCAGTCGTGGTGTACGAATCTGTCCTGAGCCGGCGCACTGGGGCGGTTTATCCGGATGTACCTACAAAGAAGGCATTTCCTGGGGAAAATTCATTCCTGAATCCAAAGGGGGAAAATACGCAGAGGTCTATGCTGATGCGACAACGGTATTGCCGATATTGATCAAAGCTGTTTTTGAACGTATGGATCAGAAAATATAATTTCGAAACTATCTCAAGCGGGGTGTAAAATATTTTCCGACAATACGGTGAATAACTTCCCGTATTTCCCTGACTTTTAACAGGTAACCGGAAATACCCATAAAAAGAACAAACAATACCCCTGAAACAAGGCAGGTCATGATGTTTCCCCATAATGTACCCTGCCAGAACTGTGGAAAGATCCGGGTACCTGAAAAATTCAGGACCAAGCCTATGGGAATGCTTATGAAAATCATTTTCCCATAGGCTGCATAAACTGTCAGGCTTCCTCTATTGCCTGTCCTGCGGTTCCAAATCATATACAGAATCATCATCTGCAAAATTGCCGATATTGAAATAGCCAAGCCCACGCCATTGATTCCCATAAGGTTCATCCCCGCAACATAGACGGGAATGCTGACAGCAACAGCCAATGTTCCGAAAATAGCAGGGAAAAGGGTATTTTGCACAGCATAATAGCCTCTGACCACGACTGTCTGTGAGGCAAAAGCAAATGCACCGATTAAGAGAAACACCAGCGCCGAAGATGTTATCTCGGTGGCTGAAGCATCAAAGCGGCCACGTTCAAAAAGAATTTGCACGACCTCTTTTCTTAAAACCATTACCAATACGGATATCGGGATAACCAGGGATAAATATCTGAGGGTGTCATTCAGAAGGTTATTCATTTCTGAAATTTTATTTTCCGCCGCAAGCCTTGCCATGAAGGGAAATGATGCGGTTCCGACAGCCTGACCGAAAAATCCCACGAGCATCAAAGTAATCCGGAGTCCATAATTTAAAGCCGCAATACTTCCTTCAGGCAGGAAGGAACCGAAAAATTTCAGGAAAAATTCCGTGGAAAAAGTCATGGAAAGGCCCAGCATCAGAGGCAAGGTAAGAAGAATGTATCGTTTCAGATCCGGATGAAAAAGATCCACACGGATTCCTATGGTCATCCCAGCTCTTTTTGCCCCCCATAACTGAAGGGCAAAATTTCCGACAAATGCTCCTGCCAGAACTCCATAGGAAAAACCGGCAACCCCCAGGCTGGGACCGAGAAGCAGACCACCGAGGATAATTCCAAGATTATAAATTAAAGGGGCAAGGGCCGGAATGGTGAAACGCTCCAATGAAAACTGAACCGCCATAAAAAGTCCGCCGACAAAGAAAAAAAACTGGGCCGGAAGAATAATACGGGTCATGTATATTGCTTCAGAAATCATTTCGGGATTTTCCAAACCAGGTGCAAATATCAATATCAACTGATGTGTAAAAATATAGGCGGTACCAATACCGACAGCAAGCACCCCTCCAAAGCATGTCATGATAATCGAAACCACCGTCCATCCTTCATCTGTTTTTCCATCGGCCAAATATTTTGAAAAAATGGGTATGAAGGTGACGGAAAGAAACCCGCTGGCTGCGATATGGTTTAAAATATCCGGTATGATAAAAGCAACCTGATAAGCATCCACTTCAGGGCCGGCTCCGGCTATATAAGCAATGACCATTTCCCGGAGAAGCCCGATCACCCGGCTTAAAAACACGGAAGCCATCATGATGGCCGACGCAATACCGATTTTTTTATACAATCCGGTGTTCATAAACAATTTGCGATAGAATGTTAAACAAGGGCACTTCTTCCAGCTTGACTTGCCAGTTTGATTTCTTTATACTTTTTTGTCTATATTTCAAACAACTTCTTTAAATAAAGGACAGAATCAAAATTAAATTGTACAATTCAATCATGACAACGGCACCGTATCAGGGACATCCACTAGTGTCAACGTGCCCGGAGTGCATATTTTCAGAAACTGGAATGGTTAAACGGTACATCTGCTTTAGAATATTTTTTCCCAATTCTATTTGAACTGGAGAATCTATGAATCGTGAAAATTATATCAATTCGCTCCGGATGGAACTTGTTGGCATGGTGGCCGATCATTTGACTCCGGTAGCACTCAAGTATGGTTATAGTGAAGTCCCTCTGGAAGCCAATATCAAATGGCGGCCGCAAGTGTTGGTGATCGGAAATTATTCTTCCGGCAAATCAACACTGATTAATGAATTTCTCGAAGCCAATATTCAGGCAACCGGACAAGCACCTACGGATGATTCTTTCACGATTTTGACCTATGATGATTCTGTTCCTGAAGGAAATCCTATTCAAGTGACCGAAGAGCGTGACGGAAAATTTCTGCTAAATGATCCTGAATATCCTTTTGAAATACTTAAAAAACATGGACAGCGGTTCGCCTCTCATTTCCGTCTAAAGAAAATCAATGCACCGTTTTTAAAAAATCTTGCAATAATCGATACTCCCGGAATGCTCGATAGCATCACCGAACGGGATCGTGGCTATGATTATCAGGAGGTAGTCGGTGATCTGGCTCAGATCGTTGATCTTGTTCTTGTCCTTTTTGATCCTCACAAGGCCGGTACAGTGCGTGAAGCTCACAAGAGCCTCAGAGAGACCCTTCCAACAAAAACTTTTGAAGACCGTGTCCTTTATATTCTAAATCGCATTGATGAATGTGCTTCCCTGACCGACCTGCTTCGTGTATACGGTACACTGTGCTGGAATCTATCCCAGATCACCGGAAGAAAAGATATTCCGATGATTCACCTGACTTACTCACCCAATGCGTCCCCAGGCATTTTAAACGGTGAAAATTGTGAGACGGGGTTTTTACATTCCCTTCAAAATCAGCGTGAAGAAATCAGAAAAGCCATTCAACAAACCCCCCAGAGGCACCTGGATCATCTGGCTACTTTTGTTGAAACCCATAGCGAACGACTGGCTCATCTTTTGGAAGCCCTGATCAATTACAGAAAAAAGCTTCGAATGTTTAAAGTCAAATTCGGTGCGGCTGGAGTCTTTGTCGCTCTTATCGTAGGGGCGGCTTCAGGTCTTGGTCTGGCTACGGTTCCATTTTTTGCCGGCCAAGGACCTTATGTGCTTTTGGGTATCGGCGGTATTTTTGCTACCGGAACATTTGTGGGATGGATGACTTTTATCCAGCAGTTTTTTAGAAATGCTTTTCATAGAAAACAAATCGACCAGATCGATGAACTCACACCTCTGGAAAACCAGACCCGTCGGGATGTTTGGGAAGCTGTTCGAAAAAATGTCCTGTCATTTCTAGAAAGGACCAAGGGCAATTTTTCTTTGAAGGACCTTAAGCAGGAGCACGCAACGGTTCGTCAGATTTACGACGAAGGGGCCAAAGAGATCAGGGAAGCATTGAGCGAACTGTCCGCCATCCGTAACGGCAGCCCTTCGGATAATGAAGAGTTTGAAAGATATTTGGAATAATAAATCGGCTAAGACCTATGAAAGTAGATAGCATTACAAATGAAAAAACACTCATCAATGAGTTTTCAGATAAACTGAAAGTATTGGGCATCTGCCTGGGAGCCTCAACGGTTTCCGTAGTTCAGGCTGAAGTGGAAAAAAAGCACAATGGACGTCCTGAGATGATCAGTTTTTCACTCCATGCTCATGAGGGAGACCCCAAAAAAACGTTATTAAAGGCGCTTGAACATCTTGATTTGACTCAATTTGATCGAATCGCCGCCACTGGGAGACGATTTCGCCATTTTGTAAACCTGTCATCGATTTCAGAACCCGAAGCCGTCGAATATGCCTATAAATATGTCAAGCCCGAGGGAATTTCATGCCCTGCAGTTATTTCCGCCGGAGGCGAAACATTTATGGTTTATGTTCTGGATAAAAACGGGCGTATTGTCAATGTAATGACTGGTAACAAATGCGCTTCAGGAACCGGTGAATTTTTACTCCAGCAACTTCGACGAATGAACGTTTCTTTGGATGAAGCTTTTGCCTGGGCAGCCGAAGAAGAGCCATACCATGTATCAGGCCGGTGTTCGGTCTTTTGTAAGTCCGACTGCACCCATGCCACCAACAAGGGTGTACCGAAAACAAAGGTAACCGCCGGTCTTTGCAAAATGATGGCCAATAAGATTTTGGAACTGCTTAAAAAGGTGGACCGAAAACACCTCATGCTTACGGGAGGTGCCTCTCAAAATCGCATGATGGTGGAATATCTTTCCAAAGAAATTGAAGACCTCATTGTTCCCGAACAAGCCCCTTATTTTGAGGCACTGGGAGCCGCCTTATGGGCGATAGAGCATGAGACGGTCCGTTTTTCCGGTTTTACCGATCTGTTTTCTTCGGATATGGGATCCTTTGATACATTACCTCCCCTTTCCAGTTTTGAAAATCGTGTTGAGTTTAAAACGATGCAAAGGGGTGAAGTTCAACCGGGAGATGTTTGTATTCTCGGACTTGATGTGGGTTCGACAACAACCAAAGCCACTTTGATACGAAAAAAGGATAACGCCCTTCTGGCTTCGGTTTACCTTCGTACCAACGGAGATCCGGTCGGGGCATCAAGGGATTGTTACCGGAGTATTTTCGCACAAGTCAAAGACCTGACAGATCCTTCCGAAATTATTATTGAAGGGTTGGGGGTCTGCGGTTCCGGACGTCAGATCGCCGGACTTCATGCCATGACCGACGGTGTCATTAACGAAATTATCGCCCATGCCACCGCAGCGATCTATTTTGACAGCCGGGTGGATACCATTTTTGAAATAGGAGGACAAGACGCCAAATACACCTATATCACCAATTCGGTGCCGTCCGACTATGCCATGAATGAAGCCTGCTCCGCCGGAACAGGATCTTTTCTGGAGGAATCGGCATTCGAGACTCTGGGCGTTAAAATGGAAGACATTGCCGAAGTGGCCATGAAAGGCAAACGTCCGCCTAATTTCAACGACCAGTGCGCGGCATTTATTGCATCGGACATCAAAAATGCCATCCATGAAGGATTGGCTCATGAAGATATTGTGGCAGGTCTTGTCTATTCGATTTGCATGAATTATTCCAACCGGGTAAAAGGAAACCGTCCGGTAGGGGAAAAGGTCTTTATGCAAGGTGGGGTCTGCTACAACAGAGCCGTTCCCTATGCCATGGCCGCTCTTGTGGACAAACCCATCATCGTGCCTCCGGAACCCGGTCTCATGGGTGCATATGGCGTAGCCTTGGAAGTAAAAAACCGGATCGATCAGGGACTGATAGAAAAATCACGATTTGACCTCGACAATCTCGCCAATCGTGAAGTGTTCTATGGAAAATCATTTGTCTGCCGCGGCGGAAAAGAAAAATGTGATCGTCGGTGTGAAATTGCGGTCATTCATGTGGAGGGTCAAAAATATCCGTTTGGCGGTGCATGCAACCGGTACTATAATCTTCGGCACAACGTCAAATATGATGTTAACGCGCTGGACCTGGTCAATATTCGTCAGCAACTGGTTTTTCAAAAATACGGAATCGATCCGAACAAATTTCCGGAAAAATCTTATAAAAAAAGAGTTGGAATCAACCGAAGTTTTCTGGTGAATACCTATTATCCACTCTATTCGACATTTTTCGATGAACTGGGATGGAAGCCGATTGTCCCGGACAAACCTTCCCGTGAGGGTATCGATCAGAGGAATGCGGCCTTCTGTTTCCCGGTTGAACTGGCCCACGGGTTCTTTTATTCGCTCCTTCAAATGGAAGATCCTCCGGACTTTTTGTTTATGCCGCACTTTAAAGCGGTTCCCCAGTTTAACGGAAATATCAGCTCATTGGTCTGCCCGTTTGTGCAGGGTGAAACCTACTATCTTCGGACAACATACCGTCAACTTATCGACCGGTTAAAAGCACGCGGTGTGAAAGTTTTCGCTCCGGTACTCGATTTGACCCAGGGATTGGAAGCAGCCAAAAATCCCATGGTGGAAATGGCGATCGCTGCAGGAGAAAGTCGAATTGATGCGGAAAAAGCATTTTCCAAAGCCATAAAAAAGCAGAGTGCCTGTATAAACGAAATGAAGGTTCTCGGAAAACAGGCTCTGGATGCAATAGAAAATGATCCCCAAAAAATCGGCGTCGTTATTTTTTCAAGACCATACAATGGTTTTGTGGAAGAAGCCCACATGGGAATTCCCCGCAAGCTCGCCTCACGGGGTGTCATGGTCATTCCAATGGACTTCTTAACGGTGGAAGGCGTTAAGGCACGCAGACACATGTATTGGGGCATGGGGCAGCTCATCATGATGGCAGCAAGGGTGGTTAAGGAAAATCCCAGGCTATTCGGAACTTACATCACCAACTTCTCATGTGGGCCTGATTCTTTTCTGTTGGGTTATTTCAGAGAACTCATGGGGCGTAAACCTTCTCTCACCCTTGAACTTGACAGCCATACCGCCGATGCCGGTCTTGAAACAAGAATTGAAGCTTTCCTGGATATTGTTGCCGCCTATCGACAGCTCCGGGAGAAAAAAATCATTACCGAGAAAAAAGAATCTTTCAGACCAGCTAAAATTCAGGCTGACCAGGGAAATGTCAAGGTTGTTACATCTTCAGGAGAAATGCTTCGGCTCAACCACCCACGAGTGACCCTCCTCATTCCGTCCATGGGGCGATTGGGAACTGAGGCATTTGCTGCCGTATTTCGCCAGTCGGGTGTTCGGGCTATAGCCCTGCCGCCGGCGGATGAATCCATTCTGAAGATAGGTCGCGCAAACACATCCTGTAAAGAATGTCTGCCATTGATTTTAACCACCGGCTCACTTTTAAATTATATACGCAACAACAAGCGGCCTGACGAAGTTCTGGTCTATTTTATGGCCACAGGATCCGGACCGTGCCGTTTCGGACAATATTACATTTTCATGGAAGACCTGCTCAAAAGGCTAAAAATTCCTGATGTTGCAATGTTTACGCTGTCATCGGAAGATTCATACGAGGGAATGGACAAACACTTTGAAAATCGGGCATGGTGGGCTGTGATCGTGTCGGATGTGATGGAAGATATTCGTTCCATGATCCTGGCCAATGCCATGGATGCAGAAAGCGGACTCCGTATTTTCGAAAAAGAATGGAAAAAGATTCTTCATGAGCTAGAGCGTGGAGATTTTAAAAGCCTTGAAAAACAAGCGATTAACACCAGTGATAATCTTCGCAAAATTCCTTTAAAATTTTCCCCGGAGCAAGTCCCGGTCGTTGCAATTACCGGTGAAATTTATGTACGCAGAGATGGGCTTTCCCGTCAAAACCTGACGGAAAAGCTGGCAGAAAAAGGATTTGCCACTGTTTGCTCACCCATTGCAGAATGGGTACACTATTGTGATTTTCTACTTGAAAAGGGGTTGAGCGAAGGCCGGTTAACCCTGAAGAAGCGCCTCCGATTCTATATCAAAAGGCTTTTCGTCATGGGCTATGAGCGAAGACTCAAACGTGCCCTTTCAAAATCGGGCCTGGTCCATGCACAACCGTTCAATGTCAAATCGATTGTCAGAACCGCAACTCCTTACATTTCTGAACATTTGACAGGGGAAGCTATTTTAACGGTGGGCAGTTCCCTGTCCGAGGTAGCATCCCATGCTTGCGGTGTAATCGCTATTGGGCCTTTCGGGTGTATGCCCAACCGGATGTCGGAATCCATTTTGACGGAAATAATGGACCGTAAAAATAAACTGGCGTCAGACCCGAAAAATAAGCGGCTAAAGGCATTGCTGACTGAAGTTGAACAACTGCCGTTTTTGGCAATCGAAAGCGACGGGTCGCCTTTTCCGCAGCTGATCAACGCAAAACTGGAAACCTTTTGCCTCCGGGCTCAACGGCTTCATCAAAAAATGATGAAATACCGGCCTTGAAATCTATTGGGAATTTTCCCGAATGAATATTTTCAGGGGAATAACATGCAAATCCCGGCAGATTTCCTGAGTTGAACCGATTTGCCAATGAGTGACTTCAGCGGTTCCATCCATGATGTGGCTGATTTTCTGAACCAACCCGTCGATATCCAGGGTCGGATGACGTGAGAAAACCTCCGGAAGCCCATAGGTCAGGTGACAGGCCAGGCACTTACCTGGCCTTCGCTTCAGGTTGAACCTAAATTCCAGCTGACCGGGCTGACACCCTGTATAATCGAATTCAATATCATAAGCTCCTTCATCAATATCGCCATAGAGCAGCTCAAAGAATTCGTCAGCCTTATTGTTCGGGAAAAGCTCCGTCAGCAGATCTTTAGAGAAAATTTCATCAAATACAGCTACTTTATTCATATTGGTTTCCGGCTCAAACAAGATGGTTTCTTAACAGGTTCAAACATGATAACAGGGGATTAACCGATCCCCACAAAAGGATTGTACCGTTTTTCCCTACCAATGGAGGTTTCCGGACCGTGCCCTGTAAACACCCGAACATCGTCACCCAGCGTAAACAACTTCTTCTGGATACTTGATTTCAGGGTATTGAAATTTCCTCCCGGCAGATCTGTTCTGCCAATGGAGCCCTGGAACAAAGTGTCTCCCACAAACAAATATCCGTTGGTATAAAGTGAAATTCCCCCAGGTGAGTGGCCTGGGGTATGAATCACCTTCAGGGAGATTTTTCCAAATGTGATGATATCTCCATCATCGATTGTTTTGTCCGGAGGGGGAGAGTTTTCGGATTTTAACCCGAAAGAGGCTGCGGCCTGGGAGAGAAAACCAAGCATGGGGGCATCCAGCTCATGAATCAACAATTCTGCACCGGTGGCATCTTTAATTTTTCTGTTGGCGCCAACATGGTCGAAATGGCCGTGGGTGTTGATAATGTATTTAACCTTAAGTTTCAAATCACTCAGCTTCAGTAAAATCATGTCGGCATCATCGCCCGGGTCAATAACTGCAGCCTCATGGGTTTCTTTACATCCGACAATATAACAGTTGGCCATGATCGGTCCGACCGGCATAAATTCAATAATCAATTTTACCTCCTCGGCATTGTGTTAAGGGTCCGGATTCATGACCCAAGATTACTCGATTAATCTTTTTTCTGGCGCTGTTGAATTTCCCGAATCATCTCCACGATGCTGACGACTTTGGGCTTGGTATTTTTTTGAGCCAGCTGATTAAATTGCTCCTCTGTAAGCTTTTGCCTCATATAAGTGACAACATCAAAAATTTCCCACCAGCAATCAAGAACTTTAAAACAAGGCCTGCCTTGATCTTCACATTTCCTGCAATAAGAAAACTCAATCGGCCCTCCAAGTCTCGGGCAACGGCGTTGGAGTTGGTCAGGATTTTTTTTGTGGAGTATCATATGATCATACAAACTAAATGGTCTTATAACCGCTAACGGCTTTTCAGCAAACTGGGTTTGGGATAATTGGCAAATATTTTTTCCGCTTCAGCGAGTTCCTCATCTGAAAGCGTATAATTTTCAAGCACTCCAGTAAAATATTTGTCATAAGAACCCAGGTCCAGCAGTCCGTGTCCGCTCCAGTTGAAAAGGATCACTTTCTCCTTGCCTTCCTGTTTGGCTTTTTCCGCCTCATGAATCACATAGGCCAAAGCGTGAGTCGTTTCAGGTGCAGGGATGATGCCTTCCGTTCTGGCAAGGAGAATCCCTGTTTTAAGGGCATCCATCTGACTTACCGATTTGGGATCGAAAATTCCCTCTGAAACCAGTTGGCTAACGGTCGGGCTCATGCCATGGTAGCGAAGTCCTCCTGCATGGACGGGCGGAGGAACAAACGCATGTCCAAGACTGTGCATCGGCAGCAATGGGGTGTATCCGGCAGTATCACCATGATCGTAAACAAAGGGTGCACGGGTTAATGTGGGGCATGCCGCTGGTTCTACAGGATAGATCTCAATTTGTTTTCCGTTCATTTTATCCAACACGAAGGGGAAGGCAAGTCCGGCAAAATTGCTTCCGCCTCCGGCACATCCAATGATGATATCCGGGTAATCACCCACCATTTCCAGCTGCTTTTTGGCTTCGAGCCCGATAATTGTCTGATGCAACATCACATGGTTTAAAACGCTCCCGAGAGAGTATCGGGTTTTTCCGGTCTGATCCGATACGGCAGCTTCAATGGCTTCGCTGATAGCAATTCCAAGACTTCCGGGAGTATTCGGATCTTTGGCCAAAGCATCTCTTCCCGCTTTGGTTTCCGTGCTCGGACTCGCCACACATTTTCCACCCCAGGTTTCCATCATGGATTTACGATAGGGTTTTTGATCAAAACTGACTCTGACCATGAACACTTTGCATTCGATACCGAACTGGGCACAGGCAAAAGAAAGTGCACTTCCCCACTGACCTGCCCCGGTTTCAGTGGTCATTCTTTTAATGCCGAAAACCTTGTTGTAATAAGCCTGGGGGACCGAAGTGTTGGGTTTATGGCTACCAGGAGGGCTGACACTTTCATTTTTATAGTAAATTTTTGCGGGGGTCCCAAGAGCTTTTTCGAGGCTATAAGCCCTGACCAGGGGGGATGGCCGCCAAATGGTATAAATATCCAATACGTCTTCGGGAATATCAATCCACCGTTCCGGGCTAACTTCCTGCTCAATTAGATTCATTGGGAAAACCGGCGCCAGGTCTTCGGGCTTAACAGGATTTCCGTCCGGCCCCAGCGGTGGATTTAATTTAATGTCTGCCAATATATTGTACCATTGCCGCGGCATTTCATCCTGTTTTAAAAGAATATTTCTGACCTGCATGACTCCTCCTTAATTTCTGTTTTTTTCATTGCTATGAAAAGAAATAGATTCGATGCTAATTTCCCCTTTTGTCATGGCCGTGTGTATACTGTCCAATATACCATTGATAAACGCGCCGGACCCTTCTGTTCCGTATTTTTTACCGATATCGATCGCTTCGTTTATGGCCACTCTCGGGGGAATATCCTCACAGAATAGCAGTTCATATACAGCAATCCTGATAATATTACGGTCAACACAGGCCATACGATTAAGTTTCCAGTTACTGGAGAACTTTTCGATAACATGGTCAATATAGCCCCACTGCTCCACGATTCCCTCGGTCAGCTTCCGTAAAAAAGTCTCGATATTTTTCGACGGCTGATTACATCGGCAAAAAAGGTCAATTTGTGAAACTGACACATTTTTGCTGATGTCCATAAAAAAAAGAGCCTGCATGGCCATTTCCCTTGCCTTGCGACGATTTCCCATCCTGATCAGCCTAAACGACCTTCTCCATCAAGTTTGCCATTTCCACAGCCGCCATGGCGGCATCCCAACCTTTGTTTCCCGCCTTTGTGCCTGCTCTTTCAATGGCCTGCTCAATGGTATCGGTGGTCAACACACCAAAAATAACTGGGATTTCGGACTCAATACTGACCTGGGCAATCCCTTTGGAAACTTCCGCGCTTACATAATCAAAATGTGACGTTGCGCCTCGGATAACTGCTCCCAGGCAAATGACGGCATCATATTTTTTTTTCATGGCCATTTTTTTGGCTACCAGAGGTATTTCAAAAGCACCGGGGACTTTAACCAGATCGATATCTTCAGATTCGGCTCCGCATCGCGTGAGCGCATCCATTGCTCCGCCGGCAAGCCTGTCTCCGATAAAATCGTTAAAACGGGCCACTATGATTGCAAATTTTTTTCCTTCCGCAATCAGATTTCCTTCGATAATTTTAGCCATACAATATACCTCCCGGCAAAATTTTATTGAATACGATAATAATGGATTGATGTAAATCTTTTTTTCTGTCGACCTTGGCTGAAATAGCTTTGTTACCCAATACCAGTTTGAAAGCCCGCCTTGTTCAAAATCTGATGATCATCATTTCCCAATTTGAATATCAGGGAGTTGCATCGATATTCAGCAAATGTCCCAATTTCAGTTTTTTACATTCCAGGTAACACCGATTAAACTCGTTGGGTTCCACCTGGATAGGGATCTGCTCCACAACTTCCAAGCCATATCCCTGGAGCCCCACCATCTTTTTGGGATTGTTGGTCAAAACCTTCATTTTTTTAACGCCAAGGTTGACAAGCACCTGGGCTCCAATACCATAGTGCCTCAAATCCGGCATAAAACCAGCACCAGCACTGGCTTCGACCGGATCAACCCCCTTATCTTGCAAATTGTAGGCTTTGAGTTTATTGACCAGGCCGATACCCCGCCCCTCCTGGCGAATATAAAGGAGCACACCGCAACCTTCCTTGTCAATCATTTCCATGGCTTTGCGAAGTTGTTCTCCGCAATCACATCTTAAGGATCCAAAAATATCACCGGTGATACATTCTGAATGAACCCGAACAAGAACCGGTTTTGCCGGGTCGATATCGCCTTTAATCAGGGCCACATGTTGAAGATTTTCCACATCGTTTTCATAGACAACCGCTTTGAATATTCCGGCATGAGCTGTTGGAATCACCGCTTCAACAGCACGGCGTACAAAAGATTCGGTTCTCATTCGATATTCTATCAAATCGGCTATGGTACAAATACCAATACCATGTTCCTCGCTGATTTTTTCCAGGGCGGGCATTCTGGCCATGCTGCCGTCTTCATCCATGATTTCACAGATCACTGCAGAAGGTTTCAGTCCTGCCAATCGTGCCAAATCGACAGAGCCTTCTGTCTGACCGGAACGTACCATCACCCCCCCTTTTTTGGCCCGAAGAGGAAAGACGTGGCCAGGCCGGACAAGATCATAGGGTTTTGCATTATCGGCTACCGCAGTCAGTATCGTGGTTGCCCGGTCAAAAGCTGAAATACCGGTAGTAACCCCTTTTCGAGCTTCGATAGATACGGTAAATCCTGTTTTAAACGGGGATGTATTATCATCCACCATCATAGGAAGATCCAAGGCTTTTATTTTTTCCTCGGTTAATGAAAGGCAAATAAGCCCTCGTCCGTTTTTTGCCATAAAATTGATGGCTTCAGGTGTGACTTTTTCAGCAGCCATGCAGAGGTCACCTTCATTTTCGCGGTCTTCATCATCAACAAGAATAACCATCCGACCGAGCCTAATCTCTCGGATTGCCTCTTCGATCGTTAAAAGCGGCATCTTTTTTTCTAACTCCTTTGTTGTTTAATATTGCGTATTTAAAAAACCGGACCCGGCGAGTAAATCCATACTGATATCGTTTTTTCGGGAATGCACCTCTTTGGTTTGCCTGCCGGATAAAAACTTTTCAACATATTTTCCGATCATATCGGTTTCAATATTCACATGGGCACCGACAGTTTTGAAGCCGATGGTCGTTAATTTTGACGTATAGGGAATTATGCTGACTTCAAAACCGGTTCGGGTGCATGCATTGATGGTAAGACTGATACCATCCACTGCAACCGAACCTTTTTCAATCATGAATCTGCAAAGGGATTCGGGAGCATCGATCACAATCAGAATGGCGTTTGATTTTATTTTCCGATCAAGGATCGTTCCGACACCGTCAATATGTCCGGATACCAGATGGCCATCGAGTCGATCCGAAAGACGCATAGCTCGCTCGATATTGACCCTGTCTCCTATTTTTGCCTGCGAGAAAGTCGACCGGGCCAAAGTCTCCGGGGATACATCCACGGTAAAGCGTCTGCCGTTAATCACAACCGCCGTTAAGCAAGCACCACTCACTGAAATACTATCCCCCTCCTTTGCCCCCTCCAGATTAAAATCCGCCTCGATCGTCAGTTTTCTGCCTTCCCCAGAGGGTTGCAGGGCATAAATAGTACCCAAACCTTCTATGATTCCCGTAAACATTTCTGTTTATTTCCTTATGTAGCCCTCAATCAGAATATCATCATCAAATCGTTGAATCCAGATATCATGTACTTGAATACAATTGCTCATTTGATCAGGCCCTGTTCCCCGGCAAATGGGCACGCCGTCATCACCGCCCAAAATTTTCGGTGCATAGAAAAATAATATCTTATCCACAATTCCGCAAGCCAGGGCAGATGCAGCCACTCGTCCTCCACCTTCGATCAGCAAGCTTGTGATTCCCATGGTCCCCAATCGGTCCATCAAAGAATCCAGATCTATCTTCCCGTTTTTTAACGGGGTCGTGATAAATGTTACACCTTGTTGCTCCAAACGGTCTTTTTTCTCACAGGAAATATCTTCACCAGTGACCAAAACGGTTTTTGCATCTGACTGAAGATTTAACAACCGTGAGTTTTCAGCAATGGTCAAATGAGTGTCCAGGACAATTCTTACAGGATCCTTACCCTTTAGCTTTTCCAGGCGCGTTGTCAAACTGGGATTATCTTGGTTAACCGTACCGATACCCACCATAATGCCGTCTACGGCATGCCGAACCGTGTGAACGAAATTTCTCGCCGACGGCCCCGTAACCCATTTGGAATCTCCGGTGCGGGTGGCGATTCGTCCATCCAGGGTAGCGGCCGTCTTTAAAATAACAAACGGTCTTTGGGTTTGAACAAATTTTATGAACACTTCATTTAAGCGGCAGGCTTGTTTTTCTTCGATACCCACGTCAACCTGTATGCCGTTTTCGCGTAAAAACTCGATTCCTCCCCCGGTAACATTAGGGTTGGGATCTTTCATGGCCACCACAACGCGGGCAATGCCCGAATCGATGATTTTCTTTGTACAGGGTGGTGTCCGGCCCGTGTGATTGCAAGGTTCCAGGGTAACATAAAGGGTGGCGTCCTTTGCTGATTCTCCGGCATCATTGAGCGCATTAACTTCCGCGTGGGGCCCTCCCGCAAATTCATGATATCCGGTTCCAACAATATGGCCGTCTCGTACAACTACCGCACCCACCATCGGATTGGGCGATGTAAACCCCCTGCCTTTTTCAGCCAATTCCAGGGCCAAATTCATATAAAAACTGTCGATGCCGTCAGCCATTTTCACAGATCTACGGGTCGGATTCGACCTATTTTTTGTCATCGTTTAAGAGTTTTTTCAGTTCTGAAAAAAAATCATTAACATCTTTAAATTCGCGGTACACCGAGGCAAAACGCACATAGGCCACATCATCCAGTTCATGAAGTTTGGCCATTATCTTTTCACCAACAACCGAGGACGGAATTTCTTTTTCCTCAATTTCTTTCAGATCTCTTTCCAGGTTATCGATAAATTCCTCGATGATTTCCACACTGATATTGCGTTTTTCGCATGCCCTTGCCATTCCCTGCCGCACCTTATCACGGTTGAAAACCTCACGGCGACCATCCTTTTTGATGATCGTAACGGGAATTTCCTCGATATGCTCATAGGTGGTAAATCGTCGTCCACAATCAATACATTCCCTTCGTCTGCGAATGACAGTGCCATCTTTGCTAAGCCTGGAATCCATTACCTTGTTGTCCGTCTCACCACAATAAGGACATTTCATACCCCTTCTCCGTTGTCATCGGGTTTGAACTGCATACACTCGATATGTGCTTCCTTTAACATATTTGTGCTCATTTCATCTGCATAACCGGATTGATAATAGATTTTTTTAATTCCGGCGTTAATAATCATTTTGGTGCATATGGAACAAGGAAGGTTGGTGCAAAATAGTGTTGCGTCTTTGATGGAGGCACCATGGTATGCTGCCTGAATGATGGCATTTTGTTCGGCATGAATTCCCCTGCAAAGTTCATGGCGCTGGCCCGAGGCCACCTGAAGTTTTTCCCTCAGGCATCCGGCATCCAGACAATGCCTCATACCGGTGGGAGCACCATTATAACCAGTGGCCAGGATCCTTTTGTCCTTTACCAGAATGGCTCCAACGGCACGACGGATGCAGGTGGAACGTTTTGCCACCAGCGAGGCGATTTCCATAAAATAGGCTTCCCAGGAGGGTCGTTCCGATTTTGGTTCCATTTTCAGATCATTCAGTTTAGGTCCGCATACAGCGGGAATGCTTTGCAAAGTTCAATCACCTTTTTTCGGGATTTCTCGATCACCTGTTCACTGCCGGGATTTTTTAAAACCTCCACAATCAATTTTGCGATAATCACCATTTCATCGGATTTCATACCCCTTGTCGTCAGTGCGGGAGTCCCCAACCGGATTCCGCTTGTGACCATGGGGCTTCGGGTTTCAAATGGAATCGCATTTTTATTGACCGTGATTCCGGCTCGACCGAGAACATCCTGCGCATCCTTGCCCGTAATATTCAACCGGGTCAGATCGGCCAGAACCATATGATTGTCGGTGCCTTTTGAAACCAGGTCGATGCCGTCAGCCATAAGTTGCTGTGCCAATACTTTCGCGTTATTGACCACATTTTCCTGATATATCCTGAATTTTTCAGAAAGGGCTTCTTTAAACGCCACTGCTTTTGCAGCAATCACATGCATCAGGGGTCCTCCCTGGATACCGGGAAAAATCTGGCTGTTTAATTCCCTGGAAAAATCTTTTCTGGCCAGAATCAACCCCCCTCGTGGTCCTCTTAATGTTTTGTGGGTAGTGGAGGTCACCACATGGGAAAGGGGGACGGGGGACGGGTGAAGTCCTGCTGCGACCAAGCCGGCGATGTGGGCCATGTCGACCATGAGTTTGGCATCCACAGATTCGGCAATTTGTGAAAAAGCCTTAAAATCGATGATTCTGGGATAGGCACTGGCCCCGGCAACAATCAGTTTCGGGCGGTGTTTTTTAGCCAGGTCGGCAGCCATATTATAATCGATGGTACCGGTTTTTTGTGTGACCCCATAATGGACAAAATTAAAAAGCCTCCCCGAAAAACTGGCAGGGCTTCCATGCGTCAAATGACCTCCGTGCGCCAAATCCATACCCATAATGGTATCATTGGGCTTGAGAAGCGCAAAGTAAACTGCCATATTGGCCTGTGATCCGGAATGGGGCTGAACATTGGCATATTCAGCCTTAAAAAGTGTTTTGGCTCGTTCCAGGGCCAGCGTTTCGGCAACATCAACAAATTCACATCCGCCATAATACCGTTTCTGAGGATACCCCTCCGCATACTTGTTGGTCATGACGCTTCCCTGGGCAGCCATGACCGCACGGCTGGCGGTATTTTCCGAGGCAATCATTTCAAGTGTCGAAGATTGCCGCTCAAACTCTAGAGAAATTGCCTCAGCAATTTCAGGGTCTGTCAATTGAATGTCATCCATAAGTTTTGCATCCACAACCTTAATGCTCCCTATTTTTTAAGTCCCCGGTTTCAAGATCTTTTTTTGCATAGTTCCGACAGGTCTATATTATCAATCTTATCGATGCGCCTTTGGTGGCGTTCACCATCGAAAGGTGTTTCGAGCCATGTTTTTACGATTTCCAGGGCCAGAAGATCTCCGATAACACGTCCTCCAAGCACAAGAATATTGGCGTCGTTATGCCGCCGACTCATAATGGCGGAAAATAGGTCTCCACAAAGGGCCGCACGAACTCCAGGGAATTTATTGGCCACAATGGACATGCCGATACCAGTCCCGCAAATCAGGATTCCTCGCTCAAATTCCTTTTTGGACACCGGTGACGCCACAAGAACACCAAAATCGGTGTAATCTACAGAATTTTCGTCGAATGTGCCGACATCGGTCACTTCGATTCCACGTTCGATTAGAAAAGATTTAACCTTTTCTTTCAAACCATATGCCGCATGGTCACAGCCGATAATCACGGGTGATTGGTTTAATGTCATTTTTTGTTCCTGTTCATGGAAGGCAAATTGTAAAAACCCCTGACATAGTCGGGAATATTATAAAAAATAAAAAATAAGCTATATAGGTATGTTTTTAGATTCGCAAGAAAAAAATAATCCCGGCAAAAACCGGGATTATCTGTGACAAATGGAATGAATATCCTTTATTTTTCTCGGAAATGGCCGGTGTGATGACTATTGAAATCAATTAGTGTTCCGCGGACATCTTGTCAAACAATTCCGTTCAGATATTTCCTCAAGATAAGGGAAGCGTTGGTACCTCCGAAACCAAAAGAATTGGTCATCGCCACGTTCACATCAACCTTTCGGGCCACATTGGGAACATAGTCCAGGTCGCATTCTTCACCTGGATTTTCCAGGTTAATGGTGGGAGGAATGATCCCATGATAGATGGTCAACGCGGTAAACACCGTCTCAATCCCGCCGGAGCCTCCCAATAAATGGCCTGTCATGGATTTTGTGGAACTTATGGCTACTTTTTTGGCGAATTCCTTAAAGACGGTTTTCAGGGCCCTGGTTTCATAAAGATCGTTTATCGGCGTGGATGTTCCGTGGGCGTTGACGTAGTCGATTTGTTCAGCGGTTATTCCGGCATCATCAATGGCCGCCTGCATACATCGTGAGGCCCCGCTTCCATCCGGCGGAGGAGAGGTCATGTGGAAACCGTCACCACTCATGCCATATCCGACCATTTCTGCATAAATACGTGCTCCTCTTTCAAGGGCGCTATCTAAAGATTCCAGAATCAGAATACCGCATCCTTCCCCCACGACAAAACCATCACGATCTCTGTCAAACGGCCTTGAAGCCTTTTCGGGCTCATCGTTTCTCGTGGATAACGCTTTCATGGCATTGAAACCGGCAATGCATGTTCCCGTAATGACCGCTTCCATACCTCCGGTGATCATCGCATCGGCTTTTCCGGTTTTGACCAGTTTAAATGCATCTCCAATGGCATGGGCACCGGCTGCACATGCAGTTGCAACCGATGCATTAGGTCCTTTTGCCCCAAAATGGATAGAAACTACTCCAGGAGCCATATTTCCGATAATCATGGGAATAAAAAAAGGGCTGACTCTTCTTGGACCTTTTGTTTCCATGATTTTAAAATTTTCTTCCAGCGTGGCTAATCCTCCCAGGCCGCATCCGGTCAAAACACCAATTTTTTCATCGTTGGAGCTGTTGATTTTATAACCCGAATCATCCAGTGCCATACGCGTGGCAGCCACGGCATAGGCAATAAAGCGTTCTGTCCGCTGGGCCTCTTTTTTGGGAAGAAAATCTTCAGGATGAAAATCCTTAACCTCTCCGGCAATCTGCGTTTGAAAACCCGATGTGTCAAATCGTGTGATATAAGATATACCCGATTTTCCGGCACACAAGGCAGACCACGTGTCATTGACCCCGATTCCCAATGGCGTTATCAATCCAACACCTGTGATCACAACACGTCTGTCCAAAATAACCTCCTTACAATCTATCTTATTGAATATGCTTATTTATCAATGACCTTACAACGATTACGAATTCTCATTGATATAATCAAGAGCATCTTTAACCGTGACCAGCTTTTCAGCGTCTTCATCTGAAATGTCGATATCGAATTCTTCTTCCATGGACATGATCAACTCAACCAGATCCAGGGAATCGGCTCCCAGGTCATCCACAAAGGATGCTTCAGGTACCACTTCGGTGGCTTCCACCCCTAATTTTTCGGCAATGATTTTTTTAATTTTATCCTCAATGGACATGCAAATACCTCCCTAAAAATATAAAAAAAATGATTTGCTTAAGGCGGCAATTTTTTGCCGTCGCTGATGTTCACTCTAAATATACATGCCACCACTGACATGGATCACCTGGCCTGTCAGGTAGGAACCGGACTCCGAAGCCAGAAACGCAACCGATGCAGCCACATCTTCAGGTCGCCCCGCTCTTCCCAAAGGAATCTGGGCCATAAAAGCATCTTTGACATTCTGGGGTAATACAGCAGTCATATCGGTTTCAATAAACCCCGGAGCCACAGCATTGACCGTAATTCCCCGCGGGGCCAGTTCCTTTGCCGAAGCCTTGGTCAGACCAATGATGGCCGCCTTTGAGGCCACATAATTGGACTGGCCGGGATTTCCAATGACTCCTACAATGGATGCGATATTGATAATCCGTCCTTCTCTCTGTTTCATCATGATTTTTGCAGCGGCACGACTGCAAAGAAAAGTCCCTTTAAGGTTCACTTCGATCACATCATCCCAGGCTTTGGTTTTCATCCGAACCAAAAGACTGTCCCGGGTTATTCCCGCATTATTGACCAAAATATCGACCCGACCGGTTTCAGACATAATGCCGTCAAAAAATCCGGTCACTTCATCCTCGGAGGCCACGTTAACACTCCGGCTGGATGCAGTGGCTTTGGTCTCAGCCACCTGTTTTTCGGTTTCGGCTGCAGCCGCTGCTTCGCCTTCGGGATCTCCAGGATTGAAATAATTGAAATAAATATGCGTATCCGGTCTCGCCAGGGCCAAGCATATCGCCCTTCCTATTCCCCTGGAACCGCCGGTGACAACTACGGTTCGCTGACCTTTTTCCGGCATGATTTACCTCTCGAATAAAATATCCGCAACCTGGTCCATGTCCCTGATCAGGCCGGGATAACTTCGAACCAGTTTGCTGTGGGATATGGATTCCATAAAGTCCGAAATAGTTAAGTCATCAAAAATTCCGGACCCTGTTACAATTTTCATGGCATTTTGGGCAACAGTGTGAGCGGTTTCCGAAGCAAAAATTCTTGCCATGGCTTTGATTTTTGATGATTCAGGATCGGATAATTCCTTGAGCCCATCGGCTTTTCTTGTCAAGGCTGCAGCGACTTCTACATATGCCATCATGTCCGCAAGGCAAAACATGGCAAACTGCTGCCTGGTGAGCCGATTTTCATGAGCCAGATCGATGACCGCATTGAGAGCTTTTGCCGACAGCGCAACAAACCGGCCGCCGATGTCTTCCGGATTGTTTTCCAGAGACATCATTTCTCCCGCGATTCCTGAATAATACCCTCCCTTGGTCTTTCTGGAAGTTTTCCATCGAAACGTACTGATGATACTTTGCTGGATTTCACTGGTGCCTTCATATATGCAGGTGATTTTTACATCACGCTTGATTTTTTCCACCTCATACTCGTGGATATATCCGTAACCGCCCAATGCCTGCATCGCATGGTCGGCAAAACTGTTGGCGGATTCAGTAGCAAAAAGTTTTCCAATGGCCCCCTCAACCTGGAGATCCTCTTCACCGGAATCCAGCCGGAGTGCAATTTCATCCATATAAGCTGCGGCCGCTTCCAGACGAACGGCATGAGGCACAATCAATTTGTGCGTATATCCTTGCTTTTCCGAAAGAGGGGTACCAAACTGGATCCGTTCTTTGGCATATGGGATGACAATGTCCATGGCCCCTTGAGCTGCTCCCAGCGCCATGGCCGCAACCATCAGCCTGGTATATCCAAATACCTTGTTGGCTTGCTTCAAACCGTGCCCAGGGACCAGCCCGATTAAATTTTCAGCAGGAACAAATACATCGGTAAGAGACAACGGCGACGTATTGGATGCCTTTATACCATGCTTTATTTCCCCTTTACCCTGAACAAAACCCTCCATTCCCTTTTCCACCACGAAAAAACTGGGGCCTTCGGGAGTATTGGCCAGGACAGTCACCAGGTCCGCATAACCGCCATTAGAGATAAACTGCTTTGAACCGTTAATTTTATATCCGATGATATTGCCGTTGTTATCCAATACCGGATCGGCTTTGGTCTTTAACGCCGCCAGGTTGCTTCCCGCTCCAGGTTCAGTCACTGCGTATGCCACAAGGGTGTTTCCCTCGGCAATGGCACCCAACCACTTTTCCTTTTGCTCTTCCGTCGCTCCCACCAGAATGGGGTCCGAACCCAACTGAATCGCAAAAAACGCTGTGGATATTCCAAGGCATATCCTGGAAATCTCGCGGACAACCGCACACGTGTCTCTGGCTCCTCCGCCCATGCCCCCGAATTCCTCCGGAATAAACAGCAATTGAAGCCCGATTTCCGGACCCAACATTTCACGGATAATTTTTTCCGGAAAAATTTCTTTCGCGTCGTATTCGAGAATTTTATCCTTGGTCAAAAGCCGCTTTCGAAGCAAGCCGACCGTGTCGATGACCATTTGTCGTGATTCGGCATCCAGCCCCGATAAATTCGTCATCTGTTCTTATTCCTCTGTCGTGATCACTTGGCGGTCTTTGTAGGTTCCACAGCTGGGGCATGCATGATGGGGGAGCCTGGTTTCTCCGCACTGGGAACATTTGGTAATATTGGGGGCAACCGATTTTTTATGTGTCCGGCGCATATCCCGTTTTGACTTAGATGTTTTATGCTTTGGTACAGCCATGAGTAATCTCCTAACATTTTGTATTTATACGAAATATGTAAAAACTAAAAATACTCACATTGAATCAGAACTCTAGTAATTGAAAAAATGTCGATTGTCAAGAATTTTAAATTAATTTTTCAATTCAGCTCTTGTACTCTTTTTTTCGATATGTTAGTGACGACTGTCATAAAAAAGATACGGGTGGGATGCAGCTTAACACATTGATTTTTAAAAATTAAAATTTTATCGATTCCCCAAAAGCAAACCCTGTGCCGAGCGCATTCTACATTATGTAATATGACGGACGAATTTCAAATTTAAAAGTGAATCGGACCCGATCATTCAATCTAATTTACTGATAGCTAGTTTTAAAGAGTTAATATAAGACATTATGGATAACATCTAGAGAGGTAAAAAGTATGAGCCAAGTCGTGACACGGTTTGCTCCCAGCCCAAGCGGGTATCTTCATATCGGGGGGGCCCGAACAGCTCTTTTCAGTTGGTTGTATGCAAGGCACATGAAAGGCAAGTTTGTTCTCCGGATAGAAGATACGGATCTTGCCAGAAGTACCCGGGAATCGGTGGATGCAATTTTTGAAGCCCTTGAATGGCTGGGTATTGACTGGGATGAAGGTCCTTATTTTCAATCCGAGCGTTTTCCTGTTTACAAAGAATACCTCGACAGGCTTATTGATTCAGGTCATGCATACTATTGCACTTGCACACCCGAACAGGTTGAGGCGATGAGAAAAAAAGCCATGGCTCTGGGTGGAAAACCCAAATATGACGGTTCATGCCGTGAAAAGAACCTCCCTAAAGCCGAAGGCGCAGTGATCCGATTCAAAGCCCCATTTATGGGAACTACGGTATTGGAAGATGTGGTCAAGGGCAATATTGTCTTTCAGAATCAGGAACTGGACGATTTTATCATCCAACGAAGCGACGGCATGCCCACATACAACTTTGCGGTGGTGGTGGATGATATCACCATGGGAATCAACACGGTTTTAAGAGGTGATGACCATGTCATGAATACTCCGAAGCAGATTCTTTTATACAAGGCTTTGAATAGTCCGCTACCGACATTTGGCCATGTCCCCATGGTTCTCGGCCATGACCGTACCAGGCTCTCCAAACGACATGGAGCCATGTCCGTGACCGCATACCGGGATATGGGATACCTTCCTCAGGCCGTACTCAATTATCTGGTACGTCTGGGATGGTCTTTTGGGGATCAGGAGTTCTTTACTCTCGAAGAACTGATCACAAAGTTTAATATCACCAATTTAGGTCGTTCCGCCGGGGTATTTAACCCGGAAAAGCTGACCGCTTTAAATGCCGAGCACATCAAGGCCATGACTCCTGAAAAACTGGCCGGCCACCTGTTGCCGTTTTTAAAGCAAAAGGGGTATCCTGCCGAAGAAGGGGACTATTTGAATGGCATCATCACAACATTAAACACCCGGTGCAAGACATTGATTGAAATGGCGGAGAACGCATCATTCTATTATGTTGATCAACCGGAATACGATGAAAAAGCTGTCAAGAAATTTTTAAAACCGGATATCCATGAGGCACTTGTCATGCTGACGGAAAAGGTAGAGGCTGCGGAAAATCTAACCCAGGAAACCCAGGAAAGGATATTCAGGGAAGTCTTGGAAACCACAGGAAGCAAGTTTGGCAAAATTGCACAACCGGTTCGCGTGGCTCTTACCGGAAAAACAGCGAGTCCCGGAATATTCGAAATGATTGAACTTCTCGGCAAGAATCGTGTTGTTTCCAGGCTTAAGCATGCAGTCAAACTGACTATTGAACAAAAATCCGGATAACACCATAATCTGGATATACATCTTACCCTGGCAATCTGATGTCCCTATAAGCATTTGGAATTGATGATTATCGATTTGCATCGTCATTCCGGCGAAGCCTGTCCCGGGCTTGAACCGGGAGCCGGGCACGAAGTGAAGCGTTTCAGCGTTATCCATGTGGATTAAGGAAGCCGGTTTTTCTGGATGCCGGATCAGGTCCGGCATGACGGAAAATTCCGGACTGTTGAGTTCTTAACAACTATGAAAAAAATATGGAATACGCAGATTACAAGAATTTCCCGGGAATAAATCCATTGCATCCTTGAAGGGGAAAAAATCGGTGGAGTTATTTTTCGGATTTCAGAGACTCTTTACTATTCTGGTTCAATATTGCCCAAAATAAAAATTGACATCAACCCTAAATCCATTTAAAAATGAATAAGTGATTAAAATTTGATTCTTTTTTTCCAGGAACATCACCACTGAAAAACTGATATGAGGCTATGAGGTCAGCCTGAACCGTCTGAGAAAATATCTCGGAATGATGACTTCTATTTAGGAAAATCCTGAATAGAAGTTTTTTTGTTTTTAGAGAGGAGAATATTAGGCGAATGGGCCAATATGCTTTGATACGCGATGGTATTGATGAAATCATAGGCAAAATTTCAGAAACTGTTGGAGACAACCGTAGAAAATGGCTTGACGAATTGGCTGAAAAATTAAATCAAGGTCAATTCAATCTCGTCATCATGGGTCAGTTCAAACGAGGCAAATCGACCCTAATTAATGCCCTTTTAGGTGCTGAAGTCGTTCCCACAGCCATTATCCCGTTAACCTCCATCATTACGATTCTGAGGTTTGGAGAGGTGTCCAAAGCGGTTGTGAAATATCTTAACGGCAAAAATCAGGAAATTTCCATATCGGAAATCCCGGATTTTGTCACAGAGAAAAAAAATCCTGAAAATAAACTTCAAGTCAAAGAAGTGGAGGTTTTTTATCCATCCGATTACCTAAAAGATGGGGTCCGAATCATTGACACTCCTGGAGTCGGCTCGGTTTTCAAACACAATACAGACGTTGCCTACGCCTTTTTACCGTATGTGGATGCCGGAATTTTCATTGTAACCGCAGACCCACCATTAGGGGAATCCGAACAGGCATTTTTGAATGCTATCCAGGAATACGCGGATAAATTCTTTTTTGTATTGAATAAAACAGATTTGGTAGAAGATAATGACATAACAGAAGCTCTTATGTTTACCGGAGAAATTATCCACAAACATTTGGGAAAACGTTTATTTATTTATCCGGTGTCATCCCGAAAGGCGCTTCAAGGAAAATTAAAGAATGATTTTGAGCTATTAGAAAGGTCAGGTTTCAAAGCATTTGAAAAAAAACTCAAAGATTTCTTATACCATGATAAAGGTAAAACCTTTCTAATATCCATAATTTCATCCCTTCTCCGTCATATTTCCGATGAAACCATTGCGTACAAGCTTGAACGTGAAGCTGCAAACCTATCCATAGGTCAATTAAAGGAAAAAATCGAAAAGTTTGAGAATGAGGCCGCAAAATTAGAAAAAGAACATGATCAAAAAGAATTCATTTTAGACGGTCAACTGAAAAAGCTTTCTCAATCCCTGGATGAAGATATTGATAAATTTAAAAAGATGGCGCTCCCCAATTTGTTGAAAGAAATGGAAAAGGTATTTTCCAGCAAACTTTCGTCGGGATTAGGCAGTATTACGCTTGAGAAAGAAATGGAAAGTTATGTTTATAATGAAATTCGAGGTATCTTTACGAATTTCAGAAACAAGGAGTCGGAAAAAATCGCCGAACATTTGGAAAGCATTTACATTGACCTGGCCAATCATACCAATCATACAATTGAAAGGATTGTTCGTCTGGCCTCCGATATTTTTGAAATCAATTTAAAGCCTTTTACGGCTGTTGAAAAACTCACCAGAAAAAGTGATTTTTATTTTCTTCTCAAAGAGGAGCCGGGCGTTATTGATTTTATTCACCTTTCTATTCGGTCTGCCCTGCCCATGTTTGCTGCTAAAACCATTATTTTAAACCGTATAAAATCCATCATTACCGATCGTTTTGACAGCCACTGCGGCCGGGTACGCTATGACCTTATCCGCCGGATCGATAGCACGACAAAAGACTTTCGCAGAAGTTTGAAAGAGAAAACGAACCTGACTCTTTCAGGTATCCGGGATGCCTTAAACCGTGCGATTTCCCTCAAAAGCCGGAATGAACGACAAGTTACGGATACACTTTCAAAACTCTCCAATCAGCTTTCGGCTATGGATACTATCAGCACGAGCTTAATTGAGTATCGACAACAGGCCGAAACCTTGTAGGCTGAAAATGTGTGGAGGTACAACATGGGTGAGACCTGGTTTCTCGCAACCCTTTGGATTGGATTGGCATTGATTGCCACATTGATCTCCATTTGGTTGCGGATTGCTACTGCTTTGTCTGAAATCGTGGTGGGAACTGTCGCTCAGTTGGTGATCGGCGCATTAATCAGCAGTACGATATTGGGGGTCAACGAGCCCTGGATTAAATTTTTATCCGGTACCGGTGCCATCATTCTGACATTTCTTGCCGGAGCCGAATTGGATCCGGAGGTTTTTAAATTAAAATGGAAGGAGGCGACCGGAATCGGTCTGGCCGGTTTCTTTGCACCATTTTTAGGTTGTGCGCTTATTGCCCATTACCTTCTCCAATGGAACTGGCAAGCCAGTTGGCTGGCCGGTATTGCCCTTTCCACCACTTCAGTAGCGGTTGTTTATGCAGTCATGTTAGAGACTGGTCTGAACAATACTACTTTTGGGAAAACAGTTCTGGCAGCCTGTTTTATTAACGATTTGGGAACCGTGTTGGCTTTAGGCCTGATTTTTGCCCCCTTTACAGAGAAAATCCTGATTTTTATCGGTGTCAGTATTGTCGTTTTTTTAGTCTTGCCCTATTTAACACCACGATTTTTCAAGAGATATGGCGGTCGACCTTCGGAACTGGAAACTAAGTATTTGCTCTTATTCCTTTTTGGAATGGGTGGGTTGGCTGTTTGGGCTGAAAGCGAAGCCGTGCTTCCAGCCTATATGATTGGGATGGTATTGGCCGGGACGGTGGGAAAAGACCATTTTCTAATCAGGCGATTAAGAACACTTACATTCGGTTTTTTAACCCCTTTTTATTTTATTCGCGCAGGATCTTTCGTATCTGTCCAGACGCTCATTGCAGCTCCGGGTATTTTTATTATCCTTTTGCTCGGAAAAATGGCAACCAAGTTCAGTTGTGTTTATCCGGTTACAAAATTATTCAAAAGCCCCGGAAGGGAGGGCATGTACACTACCCTTCTCATGTCCACCGGTTTGACCTTCGGAAGTATTTCTGCACTATTCGGACTCTCCCATGATATTATCGATACAGACCAGTACTCTTTTCTGATAGCGGCAGTGGTTGGAAGTGCGGTTATTCCAACACTGATTGCCAATGCTTTTTTCCTGCCCTGGCATCTTTTACCAAAGCCGAAAAAAAAGTTTCTTTCTCAATCTGACGCAACAAAGAATATACCGGTGATGAAAGGAGAACAATAATGATCAAAACAATTCTTGTGGCATTTGATGGTTCCATGAGGTCTGAAAAAGCATTTAACTTTGCCCTTGATATCGCCCGGAAATACTCTGCAAAAATAGTTGTATTGTCTGTTGCCAGACCATCGGAACCACCCGTGGCGGTTGAAACCCAAGCGGTTTTAGATAGTGCAACGGAATTTTATCAATCACGATTTAAATCCTTAAAAGAAAAAGCAGATGCCATGGGAATCGAAACCCGCCTGGACATCCTGGTGGGTCACCCCGCGGAACAGATTATGAGAGGGGCCGTTGAAGAATCCGCCGATATGATCGTAATGGGACATCGCGGGGAAGGCTTTTTGCAGAAATGGTTGCTTGGCTCGGTGGCAAAACGGGTATTGTGTGATGCCCATTGTTCAGTGCTTGTGGTCAGATAAGAGGGAGGGCTCTATTCATGTCGCTCAAATACACGTTAATTGAAATATTTACCAACGAAGAAGCCCGCTATGAGAAAAGTCCTTTGTATGATCAGATTATCCAATATATCAAAGGATTGAAAATAGCAGCACGTTGTATGGTCATGCGAGGAATTGCAGGTTGCTACGAAAACGGTGAAATCGCAACCCAAAGCATCGTGGTGGCCTCATTCAACATGCCGATTCTGATTAAAATTATACTGCCTTCCCCTCAGACCGACCTGATATTGCCAAAACTGGAAGAGATGATCAGTGAAGGAATCATGGCTGTTTATGAAATGAATATCCATTGTCATAAAACTCATAAAAAAATTATCCCCAGACATCTCAAAGTTAAAGATATGATGACGCCAAATCCCAAAAGCGTTTCATTATCTACACCGGTCAGCGATGTGGTTCGACTTTTGCTTTCCTCAAACTTTACCGGTGTTCCGGTTGTTGATAAAAATAAT
Source organism: uncultured Desulfobacteraceae bacterium (assembly GCA_964478625.1). Taxonomy (GTDB): domain Bacteria; phylum Desulfobacterota; class Desulfobacteria; order Desulfobacterales; family SKZT01; genus SKZT01. The sequence continues at coordinate 59,397 of CAYZJH010000007.1, read as the reverse complement.
CATCCGGAAGGAGTCATTTCTCAGGGGGATTTGATATTCAGGGCCGGAATGCCTGCAAGACTCGGGCTTTTAGCCGAATCGGACAGAGAACATCTTGATGAGATCATGAAATCACTTGCCCTCAAAAGGGCTCAAAACATTATGAGCCCTGCGGTCTGCATTGGGGAAAATGAATTGCTGACCAGAGCGGTCGATGTGATGCTGGAAAAAGACCTCAAACGGTTGCCGGTTACTGATGAACATGGGAAATTGACAGGCATCCTGTCCCGCATGGATATTTTCCGCACCATTTCCAATGAATCACCGGACTGGAATTCGATCCGGAAACAAAATATTTTGGTGGGAAATTTGAAACATGTTTCGGATATTATGAGGCGGGATGTTCATACGGTTCTGGCTGAGACTTCGGTTGAAGAGGTTCTTCGGATTATCGATTCCAACGATATTCAACGGGTGGCGGTGGTGGATGAAAGCGGATTTTTTCTGGGGATGATCTCAGACAGAAATCTTCTCATGGCTTTTTCAGATCGTAAAAAGGGCATCTGGGAATATTTTGCCGGCAAATTGCCTTTTGGGCAAAAAGGTCATCAAGACAGAGAATTCAGCAGGCATCTGCGATCGAAAACCGCCGGCGAGGTGATGAAAAAGGATCCGATCACAATTATGGAAAATGATACAATTGACGAAGCCATTCGTTTGATGACTGATAAAATGATCAAACGGTTGCCCGTGCTGGATTCCGAAGGTAAATTCAAAGGCATGATCAGCCGGGAGTCGTTGCTTCGGGTTGGTTTTTCAAGTTCCTGACCGAAACCATTCAAATACAGAAGACATCATGCGAATTCAAAAAACCATGAACCCGATTCAACCCATTTCACCTAACAACAGTTGCTTGACTCTTTCACTTAAAAACATGATGGATTCAATATCCAGATGATCGATGACGGTTTCATCAAATAATAATTTGACTTCCGCACCATATCCATCATCAGGGTTTTCATCCCAGAACAGAAGCAGGACAGGAACCCTTGGAAGCGGGCTGAAAAGAATAGCTGCATCCGCTGTTATAGCGTCATCTGAAACAGGCATGCCACCGAAAGTGAAGGCATGGTCCATAAGCTCCTGAACTTGACCGCTAAACCTCCGGATCAAGGGTTCTTCCACATGCTTTTTCATGGACTTGATTTTGGATACGGTATTGGGAAAATCCACCAATCCTTTCCATTTTCCGGTCGGACGGCTAGTTCCCCCCTGGGCCATGTGGTTATAAAGAAATACCTGTTCCCATCGGGTTAATGGGGAACCATCCGCTTTTACAATATTTCCATGCCTGATATGAATGAATTCTTGAAAGTATGGCAGTTCCAAAATATTTTCACCGTCTGAATCCAGCAGGTTACCGCCCAGGCGGTTGTGCAAATCGCTCATTTCCAGTGAGGATGCACGCTCTTTTGCCCATTGAAGGGCATCCTGAGCCATGTCCCGACGGGTCCATTTACCCTCGGAATATTGTTTTTCAAGTTCTTTAGTCGCTTCCTCAATTTTATCAGGCCCAATATATGGACAATTTTTCAAAGGCAGTTGCTCGGAAACGACCATACCGGCAAATGCTAGACAAGTACGAAAACCACACTCACCACAATTGGTTTTGGGCAACAGGTTCTTATAAATATCTATGATAGACAACGGCATACATGAATTCCTTTCTTAAAGCAGAAAATACGGGTCAACATCTATGGCTATTCTGACCCTGCGGTTGTTTAACCAATTGCTGTTTTGATGCACCAATCGATTTAACAACCCATGGAGGGGCTTGACTTTTTGGCTTTTTAGTAAAATTTGCCACCGGTATTTCTGGGCAATTTTTGCCACCGGGGCTTCAATAGGGCCGAAAATGGTGACATGATCTCCACCCAGTGGATCGGAGCGTTGAAGATCTTTAATAAAATCGGCGAAATCAGCGGCAAATTCTCTGGTCATGGTTTTGTCTTTTCCGGAAATAGATATCTGAACCAGGCGGGAAAAGGGTGGATAAGACAGAGATTTTCGAAAATTGATTTCATGGTTGTAAAATCGTTTAAAATCCTGGTCTTTGGCCGCCAAAATGCTGAAATGATTCGGGTTATAAGTCTGAAGAATCACCTCTCCCGGAATCTGGCCTCTTCCGGCTCTTCCCGCCACCTGGGTCAAAACCTGAAAAGTTCGTTCTCCGGCTCGAAAATCCGGAAAATTTAAGGACAAGTCTGCACAAATAATTCCCACAAGAGTGATGTTTGGAAAATCATGTCCTTTGGCCACCATCTGAGTTCCGACCAGGATATCGATTTTTTGATTTTTCAGGTCTTTCAGAATGTTAATAAGAGCATCCTTTCGCCGTGTCGTATCATGGTCCATGCGGGCCGTGCGGGCCTCAGGAAACATCGATTTTACTGTCTCCTCCACTTTCTCGGTTCCCAAACCTAGATGCATGAGATTGGGAGAACCGCATTCAGGGCAAGCGGCATTGGAAGCCATGGAGTATCCACAAAAATGGCATTTAAAAGAATTGGCGGATTTGTGCAATGTCAGTGTGATTTCGCAATTTCTGCATCTTAGCGGAACACCGCAGGTTGCACAAAGAGGATAGGAAGCAAACCCCCGCCGGTTTAAAAAGAGCAGCACCTGCTCTTTTTTGGCAAGCGTTTCTTTCATAGCCTTGAATAACTCAGGGGTAATAAACCGTTTATACCCTTTGCCGGTTTGTTTTACCCGCAAATCCACAACGGTTGTTTTGGCAAGCGGTCGTTTTTCAATGCGATGCTTTAAAACAAGCTCCTGAAATTTTTCTGCTTTTACATTGTAATAGGACTGTACGGAAGGAGTGGCTGAGCCGAGAATTACGATACATTCACTTTGCATTGCCCTGACTACTGCCAGATCCCGGGCATTATAGCGGAATCTCGTCTCTTGTTTGTATGACGTGTCGTGTTCTTCGTCCACAATAATAAGTCCTGGATTCTGAAAAGGAGCAAAGACAGCCGATCTTGCACCGATGGCGATATGAACCTGTCCTGACGCAATTTGATCCCATTGGTCGAAACGTTCGCCATCGGACAAGCCGCTGTGTAAGACAGCAAGGTCATCTCCGAACCTTGCCCTGAATCTGCGAACCATTTGCGATATCAGTGCGATTTCAGGGACAAGGACCAGGACGGATCTTTTCATGGAAATGATTTCAGCCGCCAAACGAAGGTAAACCTCCGTTTTGCCGCTTCCGGTTACACCTGTCAGCAAAAAGGCACTGAACCGGCCCGTTGTTTTTTCCAGTACTTTGGAAACCACATCCTTCTGTTCCCGATTCAATTCCGGTGGACAATCCTTTGCAATCGGCGCCCCCAGTGGATCACGGTATTCTTTTCTAAGCATAATGGATAAAAGGCCTTTTTTTTCAAGATCTTTCACATGGCGATCGGCAGATGGAAACTTCTCTTTTAAGGCCTCCATGGAAATTTCGTGGATACCTTCAACCCACTCTAACAATTTCTTTTTAACTGGTCCCAATGAGATTTCTTTTCCCAGAGGATGTGAATCAGCAGGTGAAACATATTTTGTCATCCGGTGCCGGGTCGTTCCACCTCTAAGTGTTTTTCCGCTCTTAATCCACCCATGATCCTCCATCGCCTGAATCATCACCGGTGAAATTGTCTGTTTTGTCAACCGGGCCAATTGGTTGATACCGGCAGGTTTACCTAAGCGAAATAAAGTCTGAAGAATTTTTGTTTCTTCCGGAGACGTCAACTGCTGTTCAAGTGCATATTGTCCTTGTATAGTCATCTTAATAATTTTATATTCATACAGGTTTAACCCTCCGGGCAAAGCTGTTTTTATCACCTCCCCTATGGGGTATTTGTAATATTGGGACATCCATTTAAAAAATGGAATCATATTATGAGGGAAAAGGGGGGTTTCATCTAAAATATCCAGGATTGGTTTTACCTGTATTTCAGGCGTACGGCCATCAGGTCCTAAGATATAGGCGGTAATTTTTCGGGAACCGAAAGGGACCAAGGCTCTTTTACCGGAAAGCGCCGATGTTCGGAGATGATCCGGTACCGAATAGGTATAAGTACCATGCACCGGCAAAGCAGCGGCGACCTCCACATAATTGTGTGCATCAGGATATTCCGAGAACGAAGTCATGACCGGTTACTTTTCTTACTGAATTTTTGCATTATATTGAATAACATCCAGCTGATTTCTCTTGACACAATTACTTAACTTTTTTAGGTTTTGAATCATGTAAATCCGCATATGGATAAAAACTCTACGGTCAATGATAATCAAAGTCAAATTGATTAGGAGGTAATCATGCACCAGATATCTAAAAATTCCGTTTTATTCAAGGTATCGGTTATTTTACTTGTGGTCGGTTTGGTTGTCGGCTCTTTTGGGTCTGTTGCCACGGCCCAGGAGGAATTCGCACGGTTTCCAACGGATGAACGAAGTGCTGAATCCATGGTTTTTGATCTTGCGCTTGTAAGGCCACTGGGTATTCTCGGTCTTATTGTGGGTACGGGAGCCTTTATCTTGTCCTTCCCTTTTTCGGCATTGGGAAACAATTCTGACGAGGCTTTCGAGCGGTTAATGGCTGATCCTGCAAGGTATACCTTCAAAAGACCACTGGGAGATTTTTAGGGTAAAACGTATCATTTAATTAAAGCTGAATTTTTTTGAATGAACTGAGATCAATTCTGAATTTATTTGTACTGCACAAAACATGATTACTTTTCTAAAGGATTGGCTGAACAAACGCTTTTCCGATCCCCAGATGGTGATTCTGGGTTTTTTGCTCCTTCTGGGATTTATATTTATTTTCTATCTGGGTCAGATGCTGGCCCCCATGCTTGCAGCCATAGTCATTGCATACTTGCTGGACAGCATGGTCAACAGCCTTCAGCGATTGAAAATCCCCAGAATGGTGGGGGTTGTTGTGGTATTTGTGTTTTTTCTTGCCTGCCTCTTTTTCCTGATTATCTGGTTACTTCCGCTTATTTCACGGCAAATCGGTCAGTTGATCCAACAATTTCCGATCATGGTCGGAGTCATCCAAAAAGAACTGATTTTGCTTCCCGAAAAATATCCTGATTTCATCTCAGCCAATCAAATCAGAGACTTACTTGCATTTATCACCTCTGAATTTATGGGGCTGGCTCAGCAATTACTTTCCCTTTCTCTGGCCTCAGTCAGAGGACTTATCATGGCACTGGTCTATCTGATATTGGTACCGCTTCTTGTTTTCTTTTTTCTGAAAGACAAGTTTCTGATCCTAAACTGGATAACCGGGTTTCTTCCTGAGCATCGCGGACTTGCAACCGAAGTATGGAGAGATGTCAACACTCAGATTTTGAATTATGTCAGGGGAAAAGTCTGGGAGATTGCTATCGTATGGGCAGCCACCTATGCGACCTTTACATACCTGAAATTGCAGTTTTCAATGTTACTGGCTCTCTTTACGGGTCTTTCGGTATTAATCCCCTATATCGGCGCCACCGTAATGCTGTTTCCGGTTATGTTGATTGCCTATTTTCAATGGGGATTGGGAACAGAATTTGTTTATGTCATTATTGCCTATGGGATAATTCAGGCCCTGGACGGAAATCTTCTGGCTCCAATTCTCCTGTCCGAAGTTGTGGACTTACATCCGGTTGCGGTAATCGCCGCTGTTTTGATCTTTGGCGGGTTGTGGGGAATATGGGGGCTGTTTTTCGCCATTCCGCTGGCCACGTTGTTTCATGCCGTTCTAAAAGCCTGGTATAATCATCATACAACTACGCAGGACCTTGAAGAAAATGAGCAGATAGTAGAACAGACCCAGGAGTAAAAACGGAAAATACAAGATCCGATTGGAATTTAGATAAATAGAATCCCAAGGGTTAACTCAAAAACATTCTTCACCAAAAACGCACCGCCTTCATTTACGATGGAATTATTCCCACAAACAAATAAATTTTCATTTCAGCGGTAAGATTACCCTCCCGACATCAGAAAGCTTCTTTCCTCTTGAACGCCGATCCCTTTGGATTTATTACCTTTTAGATAACGACCATCAGCCTTAAAACCTTTCTGAATCACTTTTAAAAACCTCCCTATGTTCTATAATACACACATGTCTCAAAATCTATTATGAGACATTCAGATGAGGAGTTTTTGGACTTCAAGATCACGTGATATCAGGACGATTTCTTTTTATGGTTTTTTCCATCACGAGACAGATGGACAAAATTATGATACACAGAAACATACTCTGTGATTTTTTTTCGCAGATTTTTCGGGAAAAACAGCATACGGCTATAGCTTTATGAGCTTTTACTGGCGGGATTGAGCTGAATCATCAGCTTTGAACTTTTAAGTTCCTTGGTATTCAATATCGATCTAATCTTATTTGGCATGAGGTTTGAATTGGAAAATGGACAGAATATCGGGAAATACTTTCGCCGTTCAAAATTCAGATAATTCTTTTGTGCCGAATGGAAATTTATCAGAATGAAGGTTAAGTCTCCAAAAAAATCAGTGGAACAGGTCTTTGTCAAAAGTTGCGATCAAAATATCCATGAAACGCTACTTTTAGCAGACCAGATGATCGATCTTGCCGACCGGGGAGATCAAGATCGGGAAGATGCAGGTTGCGGAATCATGTACGGTATTCTCAGGGATTCCGCCTACAAGCTCAAAAAAGTGGCTGAAAATGAAAAAAAGGCACACATTCGAAAGGGATTATGGAAACAGGGTCGGAAAGCGGAATTTGCGGCTGGAACAAGAAAACAAAATGATCATGTCTATGAAGGAGGTAAATCATTGGCTAAATTAGCAGGAAGTCAGACTGAAAAAAACTTACTGATCTCATTTGCAGGTGAATCCCAGGCAAGAAATCGCTATACTTATTTTGCAAGCAAAGCCAAAAAGGAAGGGTATGTGCAAATTGCGGCAATATTCGAAGAAACAGCCAATCAGGAAAAAGAACACGCCAAACGATTTTTCAAATTTTTAGAGGGTGGTGAAGTTGAAGTGATGGCAAGTTTTCCGGCGGGTGTAATCGGTACGACCTTAGAGAATCTCAAAGCGGCTGCTGAAGGAGAAAAACATGAACGTTCCCATTTGTATCCGGGCTTTGCAAAAATTGCCAGAGAGGAAGGGTTTCCTGCCATTGCCGCTGTGTTTGATGCAGTTTCGGTCGCGGAAAGGCAGCATGAAAAAAGGTATTGGGATCTTGCTGCAAACATAGAAGCCGGCAAAGTTTTTAAAAAGGATGATGTAACCGTTTGGAGATGTCTCAACTGTGGATATGTACATGAAGCAATTGAAGCTCCGGAACAGTGTCCCGCCTGCAGTCATCCGCAATCGTATTTCGAAATGCTGAAGGAAAATTACTAATTCGGTTAAAGATTTTCTTTTCAGAAAGAAAGAATTCATATAACATTAGAAAATATTTAAGGAGGTAAAATGGCGGAAAAACTGGAAGTCTACAAATGTGATGTTTGTGGAAATATGGTTGAAGTTGTGCATGGCGGAGCCGGTGAGCTTGTATGTTGCGGCCAGGCAATGAAACTTTTAACCGAAAATACGGTGGATGCGGCCAAGGAAAAACATGTGCCGGTGATTGAAAAAATCAGTGGGGGTGTTAAGATAAAAGTGGGTGAAATTGCTCACCCGATGGAAGAAAAACATTATATTGAATGGATTGAGGTAATTGCCGATGGAAAGGCTTATCGCCAATTTTTGACACCTGGCCAGGTCCCGGAAGCTGTTTTTATGATCGACAGCAAAAACATTACCGCTCGTGAATTCTGCAATCTTCATGGGTTGTGGAAAAAATGACAATCATGATTATGCTTCAACCTGAAAATACGATTGGTCGGACTATTTAACCCTTTATTAAAAAAGGAGGTAATAATATGCCAAGTTGGAAATGTGGAAACTGCGGCTATATGTTCGAGGCGGATGCTCCTCCTGATACATGCCCGTCATGTAAGGAAAAATGTGAATTTCTGGACAACTCTTGTTACACTCCCGACTGCCAGGCAGAAGGGGTGGACACAAGGATCGGGAAAAAAGGGCAGTAACCTTTTGGAAATACGAACATAACCAGCAGTTGAACCGGAGGAAAATTATGCCGAAAGCACTCATTGTATATGCGACAAGAACTGGGGAAACCCAGAAAATCGCTGAATTAATCGCCGAGGGTCTTCGGTTTTCTTTTGTGGATACAGATGTTGTTAATGCCAACAAAATCAAAACTGTTGAAGATTTGCAAGGATATGACGCGCTCGTGTTGGGATCTGCAACCTATCATGGCGAAATGCTTCAGTCTATGAAGACACTTCTTTTTCTGGCGGAAAAAGCTGGTCTGGAAGGAAAAATTGGCGGCGCTTTCGGTGCCTTTGGGTGGAGTGGGGAAGCGCCTGATCGGATTTATGATACCATGAAAAACATTTTCCAAATGAAAATGGTGGGAGTTGCTTTACGATTAAAAACGAGTTCTCTTGATGGCGGACTTAAAATGGCCCAGGATTATGGCAGGGAAATTGCCACAAAAATGGGTGTTTAAATTATGAACAGGTCCGTACGCGGACCCTTTGACAGGAGGAAAAAAGATGACTCAAAACGCATCATTACCGTCACATTGCCCAGGTTTTTCAAGCTTCAAGAACATGGAATCTTTTACCTGCAAATGCCCCAAATGTGGTGAACAAAAAGAAATTTTTTCAGATGAATTTGACAAACCTCAGGTTTGTGGGAAATGTAAAGAACCGATCGATTTTTCACAATGCACACTTGAAGGATCGGCCAAAACACCTGGACCACGTTAATAAACTGGTTCATCATTGAGATCGGCAATTATCCGGGAACTGGTGTTTTCACATCGGGAACTGTTCACTTTTTTATCCCGTTAGGACCTGAATGAAAACTCCCTTCTCAATCGGGAGGGACCGAAGAGGAAAAGATTTTTTAATAGCACCTTACCTCTCGCTTCGGCCCTCCCTCTTTGCAGGAAAGGGAGCAAATAACGTGAGTTTAATGGCGGTATCCCCAAATATCGGTCTACCAAAATAAATCCCGGCATGAAACTGTTCTGAACGATAATTGAATTGAGGATTGCATGAAAGAAAAGGTCTTTTTCATTGCCATTTTTAGCTTCTTGGCAATTTTTTCAACCGCTTTTTCCGAAACGAATTCAGGTGCTGAAAATATAATTCTTGAGGGTGGTGAATCCGGACCGGTCCCCTTTCCTCATAAAATCCATCAGGATTTTTTGAAAGATTGCAATATCTGCCACGAATTATTTGACCAGGAAATCGGAAGTATTGAAAAACTTAAGCTTGAGGAAAAATTAAAAGCCAAACAGGTTATGAACACCCAATGCCTGAAATGCCATCGTGATACAAGGAAAGCCGGAAAGCCCAGCGGACCGGTTTCCTGTGCTAACTGTCATTCAAAATAACCCATAGGTCAAATTAACCATGCTGGTACTAGGATTACAGGGCAGCCCGAGAATGAATGGAAATTCTCATTATTTGCTTTCCTCATTTTTAGAGGCTGCTGAAAGGCTGGGAGCCAGAACGGAATTGATTCATGTGGACAAAAAAAATATTGTCCCGTGTAAAGAATACACTGTTTGTGAAAAAAAAGGGTTTTGTCCCATTGATGATGACATGAAACATGAGGTTTATCCTCTTATTCGAGAGGCGGAAGTTATTGTCACGGCGACTCCGATATTTTTTTACAATATGACTGCACAGTTAAAAGCCGTTGTTGACAGATGTCAAACTCTGTGGGCGCGAAAATACCGGCTCAAACTAAAAGACCCTTTGAAAAGCTATCGGAAAGGATTTTTACTTGGTGTAGGGGCTACCAGAGGAAAAAATCTCTTTGAAGGGTTGGAACTGGCGATCCGATATTTTTACGATGCGATTGATGCAGATTACGTTGGCAGTCTGACCTTCAGGGGTATTGAGCATTCCGGAGATATTAAGAAGCATCCGTCCGCCAAAAAGGATGTTGAAGACGCAGCAAAGAGGATGATAACACCGTTTGCCGCTCGAAAAAAGGTGCTGTTTACCTGCAAGGATAATGGATGCCACAGTCAGGCGGCAGCGGCTTTTGCTCAGATTATGGCCGGGGATCGCCTTGATGTGTTCAGCGGTGGAACAAGCCCTGCTGAAAAACTTGACCCTCATATGGTTAAGGTCATGGAAGAAAAAAAGGTCGATCTCAAATTCCGCAAACCCAAGTCTATTGAGAGTGCCATCGCAGGCGGTTTGCCGGAAGCAATCATTTCTTTCGACCCATTTGCTGAACCCCCGGAACTTTCCAATGGGATTCAAACTCGTCAACAATGGGATTTGGTTCAAAAATATGAACACTCCATGGAAACAATCAGACCATTAATAAACGAGATTGAAAAAAGAGTGTCCAAATTTGTCGAAAATAGTTAGCGATCAGTGTTAAAACGGAATTTGCAAAAAAATTTCCGATTTCGCAAGTTCATTTCCTGCGAAAAATCTTAAAAACATCTTACCATCAATTATTCACAAAGGAGGAAAAACAAAGAATGGATAGATATGTATGCACAATTTGCGGTTATATTTATGACCCGGCTGTCGGTGATCCGGACAACGGTGTACCGGCGGGGACCAAATTCCAGGATGTTCCGGATAGTTGGGAATGTCCCATTTGCGGAGCTGCCAAAGACGATTTCGAAAAAGAATAACGATTTGACCTGGGAATGCGCTTTTGGGGGTCAACCCGGAAGAGCATTCCCATGCAGGCTGTTGACGGCAAATCCCGTATTTAATGACGTTAACACCTTAAAACCTTTAGGAAGAGAAATATGAAACCGGTTGAAATTGCGGAAAAAATTTATGATGTCGGAGTGATAGACTGGAATATCAGGGACTTTCATGGGTACTCTACCGAACTTGGAACAAGTTATAATGCATTTCTGATCATCGACGAAAAAATTGTTCTCATCGATTCGGTTAAAAAAGATTTTTCAGATGAACTGATCCAAAATATATCCAAAATCATAGATCCCAGAAAGATCGATATGGTCATCAGCAATCATACTGAAATGGATCATTCCGGAAGCCTTCCCAGGATAATGCACCGGATCGGAGAGGATAAACCAGTGTATTGCTCCGCCATGGGAGTAAAAAATCTTATGAGGCATTTTTCTCCAACATATAATTATCAAGCGGTAAAAAGCGGAGAAACCTTGTCTATTGGAAAGAGAAGCTTTACGTTTCTCGAAACAAAAATGCTTCATTGGCCCGACAGCATGTTTACTTATTTGAATGAGGATAAAATTCTTTTTTCCAGTGATGCATTCGGACAACATTATGCTGGGTGTGAAGAATTCGATGATGAAGCAGATGACCATCTGGTGATGATGCACGCTAAAAAGTATTTTGCCAACATTCTGCTCCTGTATGCACCGCTCATTTTGAAACTGGTGGAAAATGTTTTGGAGATGGGCCTTGAATTTAAAATGATTTGCCCAGACCATGGGATTATATGGCGAAAAAATCCAAATAAAATTATTGAGGCTTATGTGAAATGGAGCAAACAGGAACCCGACAAAAAGGCGGTAGTCATTTACGATACTATGTGGCACAGCACCCAACTCATGGCAGAGGCCATTGCCGAAGGTATTCACAGCTGTGGAGTTTTTGTGAAACCGATGAAACTCAGGGAATTCCATAGAAGTGATATCATGACCGAGGTCCTTGAAAGCAGGGCTGTCGTAGTAGGGTCTCCCACATTGAACAACGGTCTTTTCCCGACCCTGGCCGATTTTCTGACGTATATGAAAGGGTTACGTCCTAAAAACAAAATTGGCGCCGCTTTTGGCTCCTATGGGTGGAGCGGTGAGGCTGTGGGGTTGCTTCAAAAGCATCTTGAAGAAATGCAGTTTGAGATCATTGAGCCGGGCATGAAATATCAGTATGTTCCGGATTTAAAAGGTCTTGAAGCGTGTCGTAAAATGGGAGAAAAAATAGGTCGGGCCATCATCAGCCAAAAATAATATCCTGTGACTCACATTCGATCTCAATAAAATGACCTGGAAAGTAAATTTTATGAAAAGGCCTGTTGTAGAATTAAGTGATTGTACCAGATGCGGGGTTTGTGTTGAAGTTTGCCCCGAAGTATTTATCATGAATGAGGCTGGATTTATCGCCATAGCTGATCTCGAAACTTACCCAGAAAATGAAGTGAACGAGGCCATTAAAAACTGTCCTGAGAATTGTATTTACTGGGAAGAAGAATAGATCGACATCCAAAATCGGAGCCAATAATGAAAAAAGTCGTCCTGGTTGTTTTCAACGGAGACCCCATGTGTTTTATCCATGTACTTTTGAATGCCTTGGACATGAAAGATAAAGGTTATGATGCCAGAATCGTGATGGAGGGAGCTTCCACCAAATTAATTCCTGAACTGGATTTGGAAAAAAATCCACTTCACACTTTATGGAATAACGCCAAGAAAAATCAGATGGTAGAAGGTGTATGCAGGGCATGTTCTCACAAGATGGGTGTGCTTAAAGCTGCCGAGGCCCAGGGACTGAAGCTTCTGGATGAAATGGCGGGACATCCTAGACTGGCTTCGTATCTTGAAGAAGGGTTTGAAATCATGACCTTCTGAGAATGTTTCACACTATGAAAGATACTTCAAGGAAACTCAAAAAAAAACTGTTTCATTTGCTGAAGCAACAAGATTTCACAACATCACTGGCAAAAATTGTGACTTTTCCTCCTAAGTCAGCCATCGGCCCCTTATTTTCCTTTTTCTTTAACAAGGATGAACAGGTACGATGGAGAGCCATAACTGCAATGGGAGTGGTTGTGTCGATACTTGCCGATTCCGATATTGAGTCAGCTCGGGTGGTCATGCGAAGGCTCATGTGGAATCTGAATGATGAATCAGGAGGAATTGGATGGGGGTCGCCCGAAGCCATGGGAGAAATTATGGCCCGAAATCTTCGCCTGGCAGATGAGTATCGGAATATTCTTGTTTCCTATGTTTGTGAAGACGGAAATTACATAGAGTACGAGATGCTTCAGCGCGGAGTTTTATGGGGATTGGGAAGGTTGGCCCATGCCCGTCCCGAATCTCTTTTTAATTGTTCCTATTTACTTGTGCCCTATATGTCTGCTTCAGATCCATATCTGAAAGGTCTTGCCGCATGGGCTGCCGGCCCCCTTGACCCGGAACCCGTTCGCAAATCCTTAGAAACATTGTTGGAGAACCATTGTACGATCAAATTTTATTTGGATTTCGAACTCGTGGATCGGAAAGTCAGTCAATTGGCACGCGAGAGCTTGCAAGGCTAAGGTTAAATAATTTGAAAGCTTTGCTATTTTTAAAAGCAGAAATAAAAATCAAACATGAACAGTCTTTTTATTTGGGCCTGAATTTCAAGAGGCATTCCGTGGAAAAATCCATAGAATGCCTCTTTTTTAGTATAAATCGTATAGTCTAAACTTTGGTAACGTTCTTGGCCGCGGGTCCCCGGTGGTTATCTTCAACCTCGAATGTAACACGGTCTCCTTCACTTAACGTTTTAAAACCCTGCATGTTGATCGCTGTATGGTGGACAAATACATCCCCACCGCCCTCTTGCTCAATAAAACCGAAACCTTTTTTGTCATTAAACCATTTAACCACGCCTTTAACCATAAAATCTGCCTCCTTAAACATAAAAGCTTGGATTCCACGCTCCAGTTGACAGTTGAAGAAAAAAATCAAAACCTTGACCGGAACCCGTTACAAAAAAAAGAAGCAATCCATCCATAAAGGATTGCTTCAATTACGCTTTAATACAGCTTATAAATGAGTTTTGATACCACTCGAGATCAGTTTCCGACTATTAAAATTAAAACTTAAAGTAATTTGATTTATGATAAATTAAAACTACCTTAATTTCAAGCCCAATTTTTAAAATCTTACCTGGTTATTTAATCAGGTCTTATTCGACAATTTCAAGAACAACCCGTTTTTTCAATTTGGTAGAAGCGGCACTGAGAATGGTTCTAATGGATCGGGCAGTTCTGCCCTGTTTTCCAATGACTTTTCCCAGATCATCTTTGGCGACTTTTAATTCGAGAACTGAAGTTTGATTTCCCATAATTTCGTTCACCTCAACCTTATCAGGATGATCCACCAACGCCTGTGCAATTTGCTTGATCAACTCTTTCATCGCTTTAACTCCTCACCGCCGGTTGTTGAGATTTCGTTGAATTTATTTAACGTGTTCCGCTTTCTACCCGAAACTTTGCCTTTTGAAAAGTTGTTGATAAATACCTAATAATCACCCTTATCATCGAGTTAATCCTTGGGGGCCTTTCCGGATTACTGTTTCTCATCAACTACTACGCCTGAATTTTCCTTTTGCCTATTTTCCATTGTTTTCTCCTCAACCGGCTTGGGCTGGGATTGAAATAACGTTTTTGGAAAATTACAACAGGTTTCCATGGTATTAAAACCGTCATTAATGACTTTCTTATAATCTTCCAAACTTTGTTTGGCGACATGCCCCCATTCAAGCATCACCTTCTTGCTTTGTTCAGGAAATATGCCGTTTTTTTCACACCAAGAACAGGCGATTTTTTCAGATTGATCCCGAAAAGCCATTGCAATATCTACCGTGTGATTAAAAGCTGCTTTTTGAATTCCAATCATCTGTTTTATCAGTTTTTCTGATTCCATAAAAATTCCTCCTGCATTTTTTTCATATCTTATTGCCGATTTTCTTTATCTGATACCACCTGAATCGAAAAAGGTCCTTAAACAGGATCATGGAGATATTTTCTCGACCGGATTTCCTCTTCCCTCTTTCCATGTAGGGAGTGAAATTTTCTGCCAAATACCGTCAATTTTTAGATGTGTATCTTTTTTCAGAGATTTTGTTAATAGGGAGGATCCTGATTTTACTATCCAAAACACCTGATTTAAAATTATAATCGCATTAAGATTATTGACTATTTTTAACGGTTTACCCAATCGGCAAGGGTCAGCGGCGACGGTACATGAGAGGAGATAGGTCTCCACGTACAAGAGGCCGTCAGCTCAACTCCTTCTTGTATGAGGGATACCGGACGGTCGGCGGAAACAACCACTACGATCGTATTGGTGTTCTGGGATGTGAATCTGAGAGCGGAATTGAACCGGGCTCCCCGGGACCGGTCCTCATTGGGTATGGCAATACCATCCAGAATACATCCAAATCTATGAAGTTTTAAATCTGCTCCGATATGAAGGGCTCCATCCATCTTGCTCAAAGACTTGGATAAATCCAGCAACTTTGGTAGTTCAAGATCTAACGGAGGTTCAATTTTTTGACCGGGAAGGTTCAGCGGCGGATCATTGAGATCAACAACCAGCGTACACCCATATTTTCCTTCACCTGCCTGGTGAACGATTTCCATAATCACCTTAAAAAGAACTGATTGCTTATCAGATGGAATAAGATGGAACTCTATGAGAAGTTCTTCCAACTCAACCAGTTTGGCTTTTCGGGTAGAAGAGTGAAAGTTTCCATCATAAAAACTGCATATGGGCTGCTCGTTAATACACAAAAATCCATGACCACTTTGAAACTGAGCAGATAATTGGTAAGCCGGTATTGGCCCGGATGCAATGCCGATAATGTTTTTTCCGTCTGAAACCAGTATCCGATCGGAATTTCGAACAGCCAAAAGCAGTTTAACCACATGTTTGAAATTGGTTAATCCGGGCCGCTCTAAGGGAAGAAATTTGAAAAGAAAATTGACCTCCTTCATCAATCCGGGTTCAATGAAAACAATCCGGCCCACCGGAGACAGGCCCTCTTCCAAGGTTCTGGATATGCCCAAAACTGCATCCAGCACCGGATAAATCCGGATCTGAATATCCATTCCCAAGTGAAGGTTAAGCTCATCGATAATATAGTCTCTGACCGCATGGGTGGCATATTCCCTGAGCACATAACCGGAAGTATTCAGATAAGCGGACTCCTGGGAGGTTACATCATGGGAAAGAAGCCACACAGCATGTTCAAGCCATCGCTCCGTGGGCCCGATAGAACACATGTCCGGATGATGCTCCGTAAACCACATCTGGTAAAAAATTGAACGGGATCTGCCCCCTTTTGATATAAGCCCTGTCAGGTGAAGGTTTCTTTCCGGAATCGGTTGCCCTTCAATCATCAACAATTCAGGATCAGTCGCATCATTGCGCCAAGAATTTGAATCAATAAAAAGTTCCTTGAGCTTAGGTTCATGCCCTTCTAAAAGATTCTGCGGATCATAGATCAGCATGGGATTTTCCGCCCCGGTGGCATAAATGACCGCAGCCCGACTAGGCCCTGAAAAATGGGAAAGCCCGTCACACAATCCCTCATAGATATGAAACGCACACAGCTTGCTTATTTTTCTGTACAATCTTGTCCTCCAGACTGCAAAGTCCTTTATTCCATCTCCCATCGGACTGTTCTTAGTACACACTTGGCACAGGGAGTACTGAAATCGTCCTAAATTTATATTTATTTTAGGATTAATTTACCCCGATGTTGCATTGAAATTCACTTAAAACAATTGGATATGCTGTTATATGAAGGCTGATTCCGCTTTCTGCCGAGTTCAAAGGACTGCAGCGATTATGAATTCCAAAATGAGTAATCATGAACTGTCACTATTTTGTAAAATCATGCCGGTTTGTTGGAAATGTGCTTATCGTTATGCAACATCGGGGTTTATTCACCTGGTGATCAACTTTTTTAGGGCGACATGTTCCAATTTGCCGTCATTCCGGGCACAGCAAAGCAAAGACCGGGTACGAAGTGAAGCCTTCAGGGCTATCCAGTCAGGCTCGGAAACCTTATGGATTCCTGCTCCCGGTTCAAGCCCGGGACAGGCTTCGCAGGAATGACGGAAAAAAATCGATCATCAGGATTCATGCTGTTAAAAATGCCCCTTGTGTCATGTATGTGCAAAGAACAACCAAAGGGAAGAGCGTTTTCGTCCAGCCACTATTTAAAATCGTATCATTAACAGAACATAGAAAATAGTTCAATAAATAGTAACGGCACATGATTTAGGGGGAAGCTCATTGAATGTTTTTATTTTGATGTCATCCAAGAAGCATCAGACTCCATATCGGTTTGACTTGTCATCATTTAAAGAGTATAGGACTCAACAGCGTTCAATCCGAAATGTCTTTCCGGTCAGCCCCTTAGAAATCCCGGTTTGGCAAAGAGGATTCAAAAGGGGTGAGCAAACCTTTTCCTGTTCATGAGGATTACAGATGAAAAATTTCCTTCACCGTGTCTGCCTCATTTTTTTCTTGCTGGCGATGTTCTCATCTATCCCTTCGCAGAGTTTTTGCCAAAAGTTATCCACCCTTTCAATTCCTGAAAATCTTTCCGAATGGACAGGTTGGGTCCTTTATGGAAAAGAAAATGAATTGTGTCCGAGTCCGTTCAATAACGGAGCGGATTTTCGATGTCAGTGGCCTTCCCGGCTAAAACTGTCCCTAAATCCAAAAGGAGGGCAATTTGAGCAATCCTGGATAATGTTTTCGGAAGGATGGGTTTTGCTGCCGGGCAGCTCCGGAGTGTGGCCGATGTCGGTTATGGTGGATAACCTGCCGGTGCCTGTCATGATGAGAGGACAATCTCCATCGATAAAACTCGCCATCGGAGAATACCGGGTCACGGGCAAGTTTGACTGGAAACAACTGCCTGAAATGATAACAATACCCCCGGAGGTTGGGCTCCTGGATCTGGAATTAAATGGTCGACTAATAGAATTTCCGGAAATTGACGATAAAGGACGTCTCTGGCTGGCATCTCGAAAAGACGACCCGTTGAAGGAAGATCTCCTCAATGTTCGTCTGTTTCGATTGATTGACGACTCAATTCCAATGCAGGTGACAACCTTTATTCGAATTGATGTCTCCGGCCGTCCGCGAGAAGCCCGGCTGGAAAATATTCTTCCGGACCTGTCCATCCCCATCCGGCTGGAATCAGTTTTACCCGCCAGATTAACCTCCCGAGGAGAGCTGATCTGTCAGGTGAGGCCGGGTAAGTGGCAAATGAGCGTAAACGTCCAATTGCGAGGCCCGGTAACACAGCTGACGTGCAAAGGTCCTTACGGCAGCGAAATCTGGTCATTTCAGGCCCGGAATCATCTGCGGATGGTTGAAATCTCAGGAGTTCCGCCCATCGAACCGGAACAGACCGATATGCCCGATCCATGGAAACATCTTCCGGCCTATAATATGTCGCCCGGCAGTCTTTTTTCTCTGAAGGAAATCCGCCGGGGGGACCCCGATCCAGCTCCGGATCGTCTGACCCTTCATCGCACCTTTTGGCTCGATTTTGACGGCGCCGGCTACACGGTTCAGGACACCATCATCGGTACCATGAGCCGTCAATGGTATTTATCCATGAACCCCCCATGGGAATTAGGCCGCGTGGCTGTGGATGGAAAAAGCCGACTGATTACTTACCAGGGAGAGAATAAACTTCCGGGAGTGGCTTTGCGAAGAGGAAATCTTCACTTGGTTGCAGACTCCCGACTCAATGCTTCCGATCGGCTCATTCCGGCGGTGGGATGGCAACATGATTTTGAAAAGGTTTCCGGTGTACTGCACCTTCCACCCGGATGGAGGCTTCTTTCCATCAGTGGCGCAGACCATATTTCAGGTACCTGGATTCAGCGCTGGACTCTTCTTGATTTTTTTCTGGTACTCATGATCAGTCTGGCCATCATGAAATTGCACAACCTAAAATGGGGCTTGACAGCTCTCATCACGATGGTTTTGATTTTCCATGAGCCCGGTGCACCCCGTCTTGTATGGCTGCACATCATTGCAGCTTCCGCCTTGTTAAAACTTCTTCCGGGCGGATGGATCCAAAAAATCGTAAAAATTTGGGCTGCCGCTGCAGCAATCACCCTTCTGGTAATATCCATTCCCTTTATCGTACACCAAATACGCTATGGAATCTATCCCCAACTGTCACCCACAGATCAAACAGAAGAAATGAGACTCATCAAAACCGCATCTATGCCATCAGGACTGATTCCTTATGAAACAAAGGCCGATTCGGAAGAAATCGGAGCTGTGACTCCTGAAATTCAAAGGAAAAAAGAAAGTGCCGGAATCGCTGGTTCTGACGATAGGAATATGCAGCGCCGGGCTCTCTTTGAAGCGGATCCTGATGAATTAATTCAGACCGGCCCGGGTTTGCCTGACTGGAAATGGCAATCTTTTCACATTACATGGAACGGTCCCGTTGAAAAAAACCGGCTTCTTCGGCTCTGGATGATTTCTCCCGGTATCAACCTGATTCTGGGATTTCTCCGGGCTTTGCTCCTGGCAGCTCTGATTGCTGGAATTCTGGAAATCCCTGCTTTGTGGCAGACTGTAAAAAAGACTTTAAAACCCGCAGGAACCACAATCGTCATGGTCTTTTTTCTGGTGACCATGGGATTGATATCAAATGCCCATGCCGGATATCCTCCGGCTGATTTGCTGAAAACCTTGCAGGAGCGCCTTCTGGAAAAACCGGATTGTTTCCCCGATTGTGCCGGAATTGAGCGAATGGACCTATATGCAACTCCAAAAACCTTTAAAATCGTCATGGAGATTCACGCCGCCACTCTGACGGCTGTTCCGCTTCCGGCAACCCGCACCACGTGGACACCATCAACGGTCATTATAGATCGATCTCCTGTGAAAGGGTTGTCAAGAGACAAGTCCGGAATGATGTGGGCGCTGATTCCCGAGGGTGTCCATACGGTTGTTATGAATGGAACCATAAGCGACGATGTATTGAATATTCCGCTTCCCCTGAAACCACATAAGGCGAGTGCAGACAGCCAGGGGTGGAGCGTGGGTGGGATCCATCCGGATGGGTCAGTCGATGCAGGTATTCAGCTGATTCGGACCGAACCTTCGGGATCCGTAGAACCGAAATCGGGCAATCAGGCTCTTTCTGATTTTTTCCATATTCGACGAGTTCTCCATCTCGGTTTAACCTGGCAGGTGTCCACAACGGTAAAAAGAATCAGCCCGGCCGAAACACCGTCAACACTATATTTTCCATTGATTGCCGGCGAATCGGTTACAACACCGGGCATCACTGTGGAAAACAGAATAGCTCAGATTGTTATACCTGCTGAGATCAGCTCATTTCATTTTGAATCTTCACTGGAGCAAGCATCTGACATTATGTTGAAAGCTGCGGTTGAAGCATTATGGACCGAATCCTGGGTTCTGGATGCGGGTCCTATCTGGCAATGTGAATTTTCAGGAATTCCGGTCGTTCACCATCAGGATCAGGAAGGCCAGTGGCAACCGGAATGGTTTCCGTGGCCAGGAGAGACTGTAAACATTAGTGTTTCAAGGCCCAAACCCATCAAAGGCTCCACTTTAACGATCAATTCGGCCAAATTAGAATGGACTCCCGGTCTCCGGTTGAGTAAAGCCCGTTTAAATCTTTCCATTCTTACCAGCCAGGGGGGACAACATGACATTACCCTGCCGGATGCAGCCGAACTTCAGGAGGTTAAAATCAACGGAAAAAGTCTTCCGATTCGCCGTGAAGGAACAAGACTTACCCTTCCGCTTCAGCCCGGAGTCCAGGAAGTTTTGGTGGAATGGCACCAGCAGGGTACCTCCAATATTATCATAAAGGGACCACGGGTACTAATAGGAGGAGAGGCAGTCAATGCCCGAGTCACATTCCATATGCCTCAAAACCGTTGGACCATATTCACCGGAGGTCCCAGGTTCGGCCCGGCCGTTTTATTCTGGAGCTACGCAGTTGTAGTGATTCTGGCTGCCCTGGCCCTGAAAAGAATCGATCTGGCACCGCTGAAAATCCATCAATGGTTGCTTCTGGGGTTGGGCCTCACCCAGGTATCCCCCCTGAAAGCACTTGTAGTGGTGGGTTGGTTGCTTGCTTTTGGGGTACGTAAAGAAAAAATGCCACCAGATAAATGGCTGCCTTTTAATTTAATCCAAATACTGCTGGTTATCTGGACTCTGGCAGCACTGACCGGTCTGTATGATGCCGTGGAAAGGGGATTGCTGGGGATGCCGGATATGCAAATTGCCGGTAACCACTCCACCAGCCATATGCTTCACTGGACGCAGGATCGTATTTTATCCGACATGCCCCGTCCATGGACCATAAGCCCTCCCCTTTGGGTCTATCGGGTCTTGATGCTGCTTTGGTCCCTTTGGCTGGCACTTTCATTGCTGAAATGGCTGCAATGGGGGTGGCAATGTTTCAGCAGCGGCAAGTTGTGGAAAAAAATACCATCACGAAAATCAAAAATGCCAGGAGGTCAGTCAAAACCATCGATCAATGCAGCAACCGGAGTGCAAGAGCAACCTCCCCCGCTTTGATGGAATTCAAGATCTTTCGGCCTGAAACAAACTCTATCAATTAAAAAAACGCTATTTCGGGTGCCTTCAGATCCGTTCATCATTTCCATCCAATGGTCTCGTACCCTTTTTCCTGGAGGCACCGAATCATAAAGTTTTTGAAAACAGGGCTGGGTTCCGACCCTTTAATGATCCCCTGAACCAAACCTGCTGCTGCACCGGAGGCCGCCCCCACACCCACACCGCGTCCAAAGTTGCCTGTCACCGCACCTGCCGCACCGCCGATCACTGCACCTCCTGCACCGCCAATGGCCATGCTTTTGGCCGCCTCAATGCCGGCATCGGATTTGACATATTGATTGGCCCGAACTTCGCATTCCTCAACATCCATTTGGGCCTGGGCTTCACCGACCCGCTGAAGATGGGCATTGGGATAAAGAACAGGTCCGGTACTACCGCAACCGGTTAAAAGAATAATCAAAATCAAAACCGACATTTTTTTCATCTGTTCAGTCTCCTTCTTTTCTACATGATTTGAAGAACCATGTTCTTTTTAAAAAATTACAATGTTGCCGGTGTCTAAAAAAGCGGCAAAACCAAATTTGAAAATTTGCCTCAGTACGGTGTTTTCACCTAAAGCCGATTCTTCTGATGGAATAACATCCCTTGCCTTTTGACTATCAGCAAAAGTTATTTGCGGAATAAAAAGAAGGCAGTGCGAATTCAAATACGGTTCCCTCTTTCCGGGATGAACAAAAACCCACTTTGCCGCCCAGGATTTTTTCACCGAACAACTTCATGGAATAAGTTCCGATTCCTCTACCCGTTTGTCCCTTTGTGCTGAAATTGCGTTGAAAAATTCTCAAGGCAACATCTCGGTTTATCTCCTTGTCATTCCACACATAAAAGCATAAGCAATCGTGTTTCGGTTCTATCCAGACTTTTACAAGGCCATTTTCATCCGTGGCTTCCAAAGCATTGGTGATCATATTGCAAAGAACCCTGACCAAAAGTGAAAAATCAGTTTTAAATGGATTGATTGACCTATGTATCGAAAAGGTTAACTTTCTGTTTCTGGCGAGCGGATGATTGGCAAAAAACAATTTCAGTTCCTCAATCACCTGTTCCGGCACCATTTCATCGAATAAAGGCTGATATAAATGATGATTGTTTTCCAAAAGGCATCTCTGGATTTCCACTTCTTTTTGAAGTCTTAATGATAACTGGCCGATTATTTTGACAACATTTGACTTTCTGTTTTTAAGGGCCAGCAACTCACTTGCACCCACAATTCCATTCAACATATTGCTGATGTCATGGAAAAAGGTTCTTTCCAAAGCAGCCCTTTGCTGCTGAAGAGTGATATCCTGGAGAAACAATAATAAAAATCTTTTTCCATCGACCCGTACCGGATGGGATCTGACCAGTAAAGCGATATCGATTGTCGTATCGGCTCCTTTTGCACTCAGCAGGCAAATACGTTCAACTGGTTTATCTTGTCCAAGGCTGGAAACTATTGCAATTGCGGCTCCACAACTGGAACAATATTTTGTTGTACCGCAACCCGAAGGTTCCTCATCGGCATGAACACACTGCAAAGCCTCTCCCGGCCGTAACCCCAAAGATTCGGAAGGATTTTCAACTCCGAGCATTTTCATGAATGCATCATTGACAGCGACAATCTGGCGATTTGCATCCAGAATAGCCAGCAAACCGCTAACTGTATTGAGTAATCCCGTCATTACAGGGTTTTTGTTTACAATTTCGATTTCCCTGATAATTTCATCTTTGTCCGTTCTTTCAGCTTTGGCAAAATACGTGTCCATGACCTGCAATCCCTTATAACAATTGTCCTGATCATCAGTGCGATTTAATGTCGGGCTACAAATAAGGCGTTATTGATTTTATACCACAATGCATGATCCAGTCGGTAAATACTTTTTGAACGAAAAACCTGCGGATTGTGTGCTGTTTTTTGACAATGATGAATGCACAATTCTATTTAAACCCATCAAAGAAGAAATGTAAACTCATTAGTCGATTGAGAACCATTTGATCAACAACTCCAATACCGGAGTTGCTCTTTTTCATTGAGGTATCCCCTCCTGAAAGAATTCTGGAAAAGTTCAGGGATAAGTCACCGAAAGCAAAAAAAGGCCCCGGGCAGGGGCTGTTGCCGATGCTAAGCTGCGATTTCTGGAAAGGAAAATATCCGGAATTTCCTGGGGACTTAATCGACCCCTTCCAACATCAGCGAGGGTTCCCACGATATTTCGAACCATAAAGCGTAAAAATCCATCAGCCTCGATGTCAAAAATAATTTTTCCATCCCGGCCGACCGAGAGTTGAGCCAGCATAACATTGCGGACGGTGTGGTCTCTGGGACTGCCGGACCCCTCAAATGCTTTAAAATCATGGATACCCACAAAAAACCGGGTTGCCTGTACCATAGCCCGTGTATCAAGGGGACGATGAATCTGCCATACATACTGCCGTCCAATGGCTATGGGTATGGGTTGGTTCAGGATATGGTATCGGTAAAATTTGCTTTGGGCATCGAACCGGGCATGAAATTCTTCAGATACCGGTTCGCAGGATTTGATGACGATATCTTTGGGAAGGAGGCTGTTGAGGCCCTTATGAAATGCTTGGGATGTCAGCTTTGTATCACATTTGAAATTTGCCGTCTGCCCCAGTGCATGGACACCAGCATCAGTTCTTCCTGAACCGATTAAAGTAATTTTTTGGCAAGTCATGGTCATAAGAGCATTTTCAATTTCTCCCTGGATGGTCCTGTCGGATTTTTGCCGTTGCCATCCGGAATAACGAGTACCGTCGTATTCGATCACCAGTTTGAAATTTTTCATTACACGGACGCCTCGATTATATCATGATCAACACGGCTGAAAGGGAAATAAAGGACAGAAGAGTTGACAGCACAATGGATGCCGATGCCAGTTCCGTATCACTGTTGAGTTGTGAGGATAGCACATAGATGGCCGATGATGTGGGAAGCGTGAAAAAAATCATTCCAATTTTAAAAGCCAGACCGGTCACATGAAACCATCTTAAAAATAAATAGCCTATGATTGGAAATATCATCAGTCTGATCACCGATGCCAGGAAAGCCACTCTAAAATTCCCTTTAAGGTTGTCCGGTGTGAGAACCCCGCCGATGGAAAAAAGGGCGAGTGGAAGTGTCGCATAACTCATCAGCTGAAAGGAATTTTCCAAAAACATGGGAAAAAAATTAATAAAATTAGCGTAAATGATTCCGGCAATACAAGCCAGAATCAGAGGGTTGGAAATAATTGCTTTCATGGTAATCCGAAAGCGTTCCCTCGGAGTGAAATTTTTTCCTGAAAACCAAATGAGGGTGGATACGGCCAGCACATTGATCACAGGGATCAAAAACCCGATTACAATTCCGAAAAGTCTCACCCCGTCACTTCCAAGAGCATTCATCACAACAGCCACACCAATATAGGTGTTGAACCGATAGCAACTTTGTGAAAAAGAACCGGCCTGAAAGGGTGTGACATGAAATATTCGGATTGCCAAACAACTCAAAGCATATATGACAAATAGGGCGGCCAAAGCTGCCAGACATAGCCTTGCATCCGCGGCAGACACTGATGGAGCACTGCCGATTTTCCAGAAAAGCATGGTTGGGAAAAAAATAAAGTAGACCAACCGGTCCGAGGTTTTCAAAAAGGCCTCATTACTCAATTGATAACGTTTCATGAGGTTGCCCACCAACAGAAGAGCAAAAACCGGAAACAGGCTGTCTAAGACCATTGATTCAACAAGTCATTCCGGCAACATCCGGAATCCATGGTTAATAAATTTTAATTAAATTACCCTATTCTTGGATAGCCGCAACGTTTATCCAATTAAAAGCGGTCACATCGCACGCCGGCCAATAAATTTTCGAATTCATCGTCCATTAGATTTTTAAAATGTTCCAGCGGGTATTCATGCCTGCAGGACCTGCAGCACAGGGTGACTCTCCGTCATGTTTTTTTAAGAAACAAGGATCCCCCGCATTTTTCGCATTTGGTCGTATTTTTTTCCATCAATGCCTCATCAATGTAATTTATCCGGAAAAAACCCGGTTCATAAGAAAAGTTTTAAGATACTATGTAAAAACTCAGATGATGTCAAACAATGCAAATCATCGGGGAATATATTGGTTGACGATTTTTCTCTTTTTTGATTGTTCCGGATTTTTTGATCCTATGGATTTCATTCCTTTTCTAAAGAAAATTTTTTGTTCTGTCGACACCCCGTTGTAAGTTGATTTGCGGGGATAATGGGAAAAAATTTCCTTTCTTAAAAGATTTACACGATTGACAAGGTTGATATTATCTGTCAAATGAAATTTCTTAACAGATTAAATCAGATGGTGCTTTATTTCTCATAAAATTTAGCAATGATTGTCATTGGGGAGCTTTTTCGAAGTGCCGTATCTGACTGTTGCTCCCTGATTTGAACATCAACAATTCAACAGGTTAGCACAAATGGAAAAAATCTTTTGCCCAGGTTTCCAGGCAGCAGGGGTGGAAGCGAACATCAAAAAGCAAGGGATAAGAGATCTCGGGCTGATTTTTTCTGAGGTCCCGGCCAAGGCCGGAGGCGTATTTACCCGTAATCTGGTTCAGGCGGCACCGGTTTTGTTGGACCGTAAACTCATCCAGTCCGGACAGGCCCGTGCCATTATTGTCAACAGCGGAAATGCCAATTGCTGTACCGGAAATCAGGGCATGGAAGATGCCAGGGCGATGGGACAAACAGTGGCTGAAGGTCTCGGCATTACACCCGATCAGGTGCTTGTGGCTTCAACCGGCGTTATCGGCGCCCCCATGCCCATGGACAGAATCATTGCCGCTATTCCGGGACTTGTCAACAGTCTGGATCCCGGTGGTTTTTCTGACATCGCTCTAGCCATGATGACCACCGATACCGTGCCGAAACTGGTCAGCAAACAGGGGAGAATCAACAGCAAAACATTCACGGTTACAGCCGTGGCCAAAGGTGCGGGGATGATTCGTCCGGATATGGCCACCATGCTTTGTTTTGTATGCACGGATATCGATGCAGACCCCGAATATCTTTCCTATGCTCTTTACATGGCCTGTGAAAGGTCTTTCAACCGGATCACCATCGATGGAGATACCAGCACCAACGACACTGCCCTGATTCTTGCTAACGGCCTTTCAGGTGTTGCTATCGAAAACTCTGTCCATAAGGCATCCTTTCAGCGGGTGCTCGATGATGTGCTGTTATACCTGGCCAAGTTGATGGTCAAAGATGGAGAAGGTGCCACAAAGCTTGTGGAAATCAATGTTACCGGAGCCCTTTCCGATGAAGACGCCCATGCTGTCGCCGGCACCATTGGAAATTCCAACCTTGTAAAGACCGCCTTTTTTGGAGAGGATGCCAACTGGGGCCGAATTCTTGCGGCTGCCGGGCGGGCGGGGGTTTATCTGGAGCCCGATCGGATCAACATTTTTTTCAATGAGGTGTTGATGTGCCAAAACGGGATGGGATGCGGTCCTGAAGCTGAAAGACAAGCCACATCCGTCATGAAAAAACCAGAATACGCCATCCGTGTGGATCTTCAAATCGGAACCGGAAAAGCCACCATGTACACCTGTGATTTTTCTTATGATTATGTAAAGATCAATGCGGACTATCGCTCCTGAGCAATGCGCCTTCAAAAATATATTTCCCAGGCCGGATATTGTTCCCGGCGGCACGCCGAAGAGCTTATTTTAAGCGGTAAGGTCACGGTCAACGGTCAGACCGTCACTCAGCTCGGCACTAAAATCGATCCTGAAAAAGACAAGGTCACGGTGGATGGAACCCCTGTTTATCCGGAGGAAAATCTTGTCTATATTGCCCTGAACAAACCCAAAGGATTTGTGACAAGCTGCAGCCATCCTGGAGAAAAAATCGTTCTGGATCTGATCGACATTCCCCAGAGGATTTATCCGGTAGGACGTCTTGACAAGGATTCGACGGGGCTTTTGCTTCTGACAAACGACGGAAAAATGCATTTAAAACTGACCCATCCATCCTTTGACCATGAAAAAGAATACCTGGTGACCGTGGCCCAACCAATCCCGACGGGAGCTTTGAAGTCTCTTGAAAAAGGACTTACCATACTGGGAACCAAAACCCGCCCCACCCGTATTAAAAAAATTTCGGCCACCCGTTTTAAAATTATCCTCCGGGAGGGACGAAACCGCCAGATTCGCCGGATGGTTCAAAAGGTTGGAAACCGTGTGATCGATTTAAAACGGATACGGGTTGCCAACATTCGGCTAGGCAAACTTTCCGAAGGCAAATGGCGATACCTTAATGAACTTGAAATAAAACAGCTTATGGAACCAGGTGTAAAATAAAATCAACCCGTTGCTCAGCCGTCATCAAAGGAACATGAACCACCGAATATCCAAGCATTTTATAACTCTCTGTTAACAGCCTGTCGAGATCTTCAGTCATCTGCTTGTCTTCAGCTCTCACATCATCTTTTTCAAACGGAAGTTTTTGAAAATGGAACACTTTTCGATACCAAATTTCCCGGCTTTTTTCCAAAGGCTCTGAAAAATCAAGACCAGCTAACTTGTAATAGGCGATACTGTCGGGCAGACCGCGGTCGAAAAAAATGGTTTCATCTTCGCAAAGCTTGGATTCGATCGCCAGTTTTCGGTAAAGAATGGTCCTTTCAAAAGAAAGCGGATCTGATTTTATTGCATGAAGGTTTTTTCCGGATTTTAACAGCTCATCAATATAAGCTCTTGCAGTTTCATGCACTACCCGATACCCCCGATTTTCAAGAAGTGAAATAACGGACGTTTTTCCTGAACACGGTGCGCCCGTAATTACAATCCATTGGGTTTTTCTCATGCTTACGTCTCCTGAAATAACCGTTCGTTCCCCGGCTCATCATTTAAGACGAAACCCATTATCACAACCAAACACATCATATTGGCATAGATTTGGAGATTGAAATTATTTTTGAAAGGACAAGAAAATCAACTTTTCAAAAGCATCCCCCGGGCAGTCTTTTGGGGTAATATGTTTACTGTCGAAAACCTTATGAAAATTACAAAGTGTTTTTTTCGGAATGAATTGACTTTCTAGACCATGGAATTTCTAAAAACAATGATTTTTTCTTTAATCAGAAATCGAATCAGGCGATCTACGCATTCATCTAATGCATATTGGTCCGTTTCAACAACCAGATCGGAAGATTCCGGTATTTCATAGGGTGCCGAGATTCCGGTCATGTTGGTAATTTCACCTGCCCTGGCTTTTTTATAAAGGCCTTTGGGGTCTCTGGACTCACAGGTTTCAATGGCGCATTTGACATAGCACTCATAGTAAGGAACTTCGGCCATCAATTGACGAATAAATTCCCGACTCTCCCGATATGGAGCGATGAATGCGGCAAAAACCAGAATACCGGCATCCACCATGAGTTTGGCCACTTCGGCAATGCGGCGGATATTTTCCTTGCGGTCTTCAGGGGAAAGTCCGAGATCTTTATTGAGCCCGCAACGAATATTGTCGCCGTCAAGTACGTAACTTCTCACCCCTAATCGGTAAAGACGCTCTTCCAATGCATGAGCCAAGGTGGATTTTCCGCTGCCTGAAAGACCGGTGAACCACATCAGGGCACTTCGATGACCGTTCAATAGATGACGATCCGAACACAGAATGTTGGAGTGGAACGGATAAAAGTTGGAACCTTCGGGTAGTATTGAGGTATTATCGGAATTCATGCTATCTCTGTTATTTCCTGTCACAAGTTCAATGTATCGAATGATTTAGCCTAAAGCCATTTCATTGCACCTATTTTTCAATGCCCCTTGATCATGATTACGATCAGACCAAATTTTCCAGGTAATCTACAATTCGCTCGGCCGCCCGGCCATCCCACAGGGGTGGAATGGATCCCTTTTTCCACTGCCCTGCAAACAGGCGATCCAAATGAGGCTTCAGATTATCCGGATTGGTACCCACCAACTCGTTGGTGCCGATTGTAACCGTTTCGGACCGTTCGGTGGTGTCTCGCAGGGTTATGCAGGGAACCCCCATCACCGTCGTCTCCTCGGTGATACCCCCCGAATCCGTGATCACCGCCAGTGCTTTTTGCACCAGAAAATTGAATTCCAGATAACCTAAAGGCTCCGTTGTATGGAGTCCGTTTTTGTTGATACCCATTTTTTCCAGATTTTTACCCGTGCGCGGATGGACCGGAAAGACTATGGGAAGACCACGGGTTCCCTGGATGATCGACTCAAGAAGATGCTTAAGTTTATTTTCGGCATCGACATTATTGGGACGGTGAAGGGTGACGACAAAATATTGCTTTTCTTTCAGGGTCGCATGATCCCAGACGGGTGGTTTCTGCAATCGGGAAAGGTTTTTAAGCAGTGTGTCGATCATGGTGTTCCCCACGAAAAAGATCCGGTCTTGGGTGACACCGCTGTTGCGAAGGTTTTCATTAGCAAATTCACTGGTGGTAAAAAACCAGTTAGTCACGGCATCCGTGGCCATGCGGTTGATTTCTTCGGGCATGGTCCAATCACCCGACCTGATCCCCCCTTCCACATGAGCCACAGGTACATGAAGTTTCTGTGCCGTGATGGCACAGGCCATAGTGGAAGTGACATCCCCCACGACTATGCATAAATCGCTTTTTTTCTTCAGCAAAACCTTTTCGTAGCCGAGCATAATCCCAGCGGTCTGCTCTGCTTGTGTCCCCGAACCGACTTCTAAATTGATATCCGGGTCGGGTATTCCCAGTTGTTCGAAAAAACTTCCTGACATATTCCGGTCATAGTGCTGACCGGTATGAATCAACCTGTAATGAAGCTGAGAGCCTTTGCTTTGGGCCTTTTTAAATGCATCAATGATTGGTGCGATTTTCATAAAGTTGGGACGTGCACCAGCGATAAGATCTATAAGTTTCATGGGAAAACGTTGCTTGCTGCCTGTTATCGGTTATTGGATATTCAAGTTATCCAGCCTGTAACCCAATGGGGTATTCGGGCGGGATTCCGGATCACGTCTTGATATTCTGAACCTGCAATTTGTGTTCAATTTATCGATATTGATGGTTTTTATATATCAACGGTTAAATTCACAAGCAATTTTAAAGCCAATCCTTGTAACTTGACAGTCTTAAGTTCTCATAAGTACTTGGAATTAAATATTATAGATTATATTATATCGTCATTCCGGCGAAAGCCGGAATCCAGGTGGATTAAGTAAGCCGGTTTTTCTGGATGCCGGATCACGTCCGGCATGACGGAGAACTTAGTACTGTAAAGCTTGTAAACAAGCTGAAAATTTTTTCGAAATGTTGCCATATTCTTTTTACTCTCTTCATTACCGAATCTCAAGAAATTTAAAATAGAAAGGGGATTTTGATTTGCAATAAAATTACTCAACCCCATCGATTTTTAAGGTTTATTTCGCCCCTTCTACTGAATCTATTGCCGTTTACAGCTAACGGCAAATCATGATCGGTTTCAGGTACCATACCAGATTACGAAGAGTTCTTATCCACCCGTCCGTATCTATCGTCAAACCGGACAATGTCGTCTTCTCCAAGATATGCCCCTGTCTGAACTTCTATAATGTTCAGAGGTATTTTACCCGGATTTTCAAGGCTATGCGTTACCCCAAGCGGAATATACGTGGATTGATTTTCAGTCAGCAAAATACTCTTGTCACCCACATGCACCCTAGCTGAACCCGAAACCACGACCCAGTGCTCGGCCCTGTGATGGTGCATCTGTACCGAGAGTTTTGCCCCCGGCTTGACCGTTATCCGTTTGACCTGAAACCGATTTCCTGAGTCTACACAGTCGTATTTTCCCCACGGCCGGTAAACTTCCCGGTGGTATTTGGTTTCCGGACGGTTCATGGACTCAAGCATACCAACCAGATGTTTTATTTCCTGTGCCTGATTCATGGAGGTTACCAAGACAGCATCACCGGTTTCGACCACCACGGCATTATCGACTCCCTGGATGGCTACCAGTCTGTTTTCAGCCATAATCAGGCTGTTTCGGGTGCTGTGAACTACAACATCACCTTTGATGGAATTTCCATTTTGATCCTTTTCGTTGATATCCCACAATGCCTGCCATGATCCGACATCACTCCATGAAGCCTCCATTTTGACCACCATAGCGCAGTCGGTTTTTTCCATTATGGCATAATCTATTGAATCGGCCGGGCAGTTTGAAAAGGCCTTGGGATCAACACGAATAAAATCAAGATCTGATTTGGCACCTGCGACTGCTTTGGTGCAGGCTTTAAAAATATCAGGCCTGAACTTTTCCAGCTCTTCAAGATATCGCCCGGCACGGAACATGAATATCCCTGAATTCCAGAGATAGCCCCCCCCTTTCAGGTAAGTTTCCGCAACCGAAATGTCAGGTTTTTCGACAAAAGTTTCAACATGATAGATGCCTTCGTCATCAGCCTGATGTCCCATTTTGATATATCCATAACCGGTTTCAGGCCGCAAAGGAACAATTCCGAAGGTAAGAAGCCCACCCTTGCGGGCCTGTTTCGCGGCTCTTTGCATTGCCGAGCAATAAGCCTCAACATCTTTAATGATATGATCAGCAGGAAGCACCAGGAGGATCGGATCATCACCTTCGGCAACGCTGTGCAATGCAGCCAGAGCAATGGCCGGGGCCGTGTTTCTGGCTTCAGGTTCAAGAATAATTCCTGCATGATTGAATCCATTGGATCTGATCTGCTCGGCTGTAAGAAAGCGATGCTCTTCATTACAGACAAAAATGGGATCTGAAGCATTTAACCCGGCTTGCCTGGCAATACTGTCCTGGAGCATGGTAGAGTTTCCGTGCAGTTTAATAAACTGTTTCGGATATGCCTGCCTCGACAGAGGCCATAAGCGGGTTCCGCTTCCTCCGCAAAGAATAATGGGTTGAATCATTGAGTTGGCTCCATTGGCTTGATGGTAATGGGCTGTCGATTATCTGTTTTTCAAGTTACACTCTTCGGATTTTAATACCGCAAACACTCTGAATTGCGGGCAAATTTCAACCCGCATATTTCTATCATTTAAACCACATCAAAATTAAACTCATCCGATAGACCACCACAAGTGAGGTTTAGTAAAGCATAATTTAGAGCAGAATTCCAGTCCATCGTTGTGGAAATCAAAAAGGGATCGGTTTTTCCGGTTCGATGATTTTTCCAGATTTTGCTTGAGTGAATCAATTCCAGCCTTTTACCCCAAACAGCAAAAATACACCGTGGTTTGAAAAACCTGATTGTGGAATGCGAGGATATATTTTAAAATGCGGTCAAATTCGGACTTGGCTTATACCCATGACAGTTTCTTCTCGGACTGGGCGAGGAGAACAACAAATAAGGTACCATTTGCATCACAAAAAGTTAATCAATTTGATTGACAAACAGCAAATTTGCAGAGCATTGGAAGCCCATTTGCCGACACTGAGTCTTTAGCCGACAACACACAAGGGGATTATGAATGGTAAAGTATGAAATACCCGACTCGGCAGTTAAGTATATTCTTTTGCAAAGGACAGCATATCAAATCATTGCAAACAGCATTCCCGCCAGGAATATTCGAAAGATATTTCCATTTCTTACTTATAAACTCATGATCGAAATTGAAGCAAAAATCAGATCTAAAAAAATTATTGAATTATATTTCAGGGACATGAAAAGCGAATATGAATCTTTTCAAAATTGTTTACCTGATAAATGTTCGCGAATACTAGACATAGGGTGCGGGATTGCCGGAATAGATGTCTTTCTAAACGAGCATTATTCCGATAAAACCATGGAGTTTTATCTATTAGACAAGAGTGAAGTCGCAGAGGATGTATATTATTCGTATAAGGAAAAAGGAGCATTTTACAATTCCTTAAATTTAGCGAAGGCTGTTCTAGTGAATGCCGGGATTGACCAAAACCATGTACATTTAATAGAAGCAACAGAGCATAATGATATCAACACAAATTGCAATATGGATTTGGTTTTGTCGCTTATCTCCTGGGGGTTTCATTATCCTATCGGCACATACCTTGATAAAGTTTACAATCTCCTCAATGAAGGGGGTAAATTGATCCTTGATATTAGAAAAGGCACTGATGGATTGAAACTGATATCAAACAGATTTACTAAGTATAGGAGCATACTTGAAACAAATAAATTCATCAGAATTTGTGCAGCCAAATCATAACCATTTTATCGGCTAACCAAAGTGGTTCGGAATTCTCTGACAACCAAAGTATTTTCCTGAGTTATCGGCTTGGAACTCTCTCGCTGATATAGCAACCTATTAGCCTTTGGAAAACCTAACGTACCGGCTTAACCAACACCACCAAACGTTAAAGGCCCATATTATCCGCCACCAGCAACACCACAACTCGCTATCAAATATGTTTTCTATTTCTTTCAGATTGTATACATCACTGATCAACGGATAGATTTTACTTCTGTATTGAATCCAAAGTGAAAACTCATTTCTATTTATTGGCACCAGCTTCATAATTATCTTCCAACTCATTTTCGGCGATTAATAGTTGTTCATATTCGTCACCACCAGACACAAAAATCTCTTTCCTAAACAGAGGATCATCTTCATTTAATAACCCTTTCACGACATTAATCCATTCATCTGCATTTTCATGTGGTATCATTGTCCATGGATATTTGAATACAAGTTTAATTTTTTCGTCTTTCATAAATTTTCAGATTAAATCAAGTTTTGAATGGTTTTGGTATTTTTGAAAGTTCCGAGCCCAGAATATTCCGGGCTCAGACATTATGGGTGAACGATCAAAGCCGCTGTGCGTCTTTTTTCTTCCGGTGGCCTTGTTTGTGATCTACTGGTAAGCAAAGGTAGTAAGCTCGTTGTGCACCATTGACCCGTGGCGGATCATTAACCCTCTTCCAGCCGATTTTTTTGTATAGATTAGCTGCTGCTTCCATTTTGTCCCATGTCTCCAGATAGATACCAGTCAGACCTATCGATTTAGCATGGTCTACAATGCTCTTGAGCAATTTTTCGCCGATTCCAAGTCCTTGGCAAATTGGGTCTACGTAGAACCCGGAAAGTTTTCCTTCACGGGAATCAAACCGTAGAAGGCTGATACAGCCGATAATCTTATCGCCCTCGCACGCGACTAGTTGCAAAAAAAAATCATCTAACTGCTCTCCGAAACGCCCCAGTTCAATGTCAATAGCATCTGGATCAGGAATCAGCCCAAATAGTTCCATAATAAACAAGGTCCTATACGACTTTCTACTGGAGATTCTCACACCCTTCCCACTTTGCAAAAACTTTTGGCCTCACTATCGCAACGAGTGAAAAAAACAATATAAAATCACCTGTCATTGGGGAAAATGACCTTATTCCACCGTTGCCGATATAACCGAAAACTTGGAAATCTTTCTTGTCTTCATTCTCGGGTGGGAACAATTTGGGGCACAGTGATTGGTATCAAACGAAAAAAGGGTCAAAGACATAGCCCCTAACCCTTTAAATTCAATTTGATTTTTTGAGTGCCGAGGGACAGAATCGAACTGCCGACACGGGGATTTTCAGTCCCCTGCTCTACCGACTGAGCTACCTCGGCACACCGTTAAAAACATAAAAGTCGCTTTTAATGTAACTCATGAAATTTGTCAAGCGATTTTTATCCAAAATCCCCGAAGAGATATTGCAAAAGGGTGCATGCTGCCACGGATGCGGTTTCCGCTCTTAAAATCCGAGGCCCGATTTTGACAGGAAAAAATCCAGCCTCTTTTGCCTTCTTTATTTCATGCACACTGAATCCCCCTTCGGGTCCTATAACCGAATAGACGGATCGGATACTTTTTCTTTCAGGGGAAAAAAAGGTACGGGTCAAAGAGGTATCGGCACCTTCCCAAAATATGATCTTTATGTCCGCATTATGGGCCAATAACAATATTTCACCAAATGATACGCTCTTTCCGATTTCCATCAGACAGTTTCGCCGGCATTGCTTGACAGCCTCGATCGAAATTTTTTCCCATCGCTGGATACGGGAATCCATTCTTTTGGAATCCGGTGTAGGGATGCTTCTTTCAGAAAAAAAAGGTCGCCAGTGATTGATTCCAAGCTCTGTGATCTGACGGACCAGCAGATCCATTTTTTTTTCTTTTAAATAGGCCTGGGCGATACTCATGTGGACCGGGCTTTCCGAAGATGACGCGAATTTCGCCAGAATTTCGAGATCCACCCGAACCGATGACAATTTTGCGATACGTGCATGATATTCAGCACCGGTTCCATCAAACAGATAAATTTCATCTCCATGCTTTAGCCTGAGTACGTTTTTGATATGATTGACATCAGCACCGGTAATGGCCGGAGCCGGTTTTTCAATGTCTGCTTGAGATAAAAAAAAGCGACGGTACATTTTATTTATCCCTTAATCATTTATTTTCAATACCTTGGCCCCCCGTATTTTGCGTTCTTTGAGTTCAATTAGAGCCTGATTGGCTTTTTCCAGGGGAAATATTTCCACCTCAGGTTTAATGGAAATCATAGCGGCCAGATCAAGAAATTCTCGAACATCCCGAACTGCAACATTGGCCACGCTTTTGATTTCTTTTTCCATCCATAGGTGCTCCGGATAATCCAGTTTCATAAGCTGGCTTTTGTCGTTTTCTTCCTTACGAATTGCATTGATTACAAGCCGACCGTTTGGCTTTAAGTTTTTCATCGCTTCCACCACCGGTTTCCAGGCAGGCGTGGTGTCGATGATGCTGTGAAGTTTTTCCGGTGAGAAATCCTCTGTCCCTCCCGCCCAAACCGCTCCAAGCTCCATGGCGAAATTGCGTTCTCTTTCACTTCTGGCAAACACAAAAACCTTTGTTTCAGGATACTGATACCTCGCCATTTTCAACACTAGGTGAGCCGAAGCTCCAAAACCAGTCAACCCTAAATTTTGGCCATCACGAATCCGGGTCAGTCTGAGAGAGCGATAGCCGATTGCTCCGGCACAAAGAAGTGGCGCGGCTTCAATATCCGAAAAAATTTCCGGAATTCTGAATGCAAAATCCTCATGAACTTTGGCAAATTCCGTATACCCCCCATGAGCGTCTCTTCCGGTCGCCATAAATTCCGGACAAAGATTCTCAAGACCCTCCCGGCAGAATTCACATTTTCGACAGGAAAAATTTATCCATGCGATTCCCACCCGGTCTCCCGAAGCAAATTTATTTGCTCCGGGCCCCAATTCCACAACATGGCCCACAATCTGATGGCCGGGTATCATGGGAAATCTAATGGGGGGGGTTCTTCCTTCAATTTCATCTAGTTCGGTATGGCAAACACCACAGGCCGATACCCGAACCAGTATTTCATAAGGCCCCACGGACGGACGGTCCAATTCAATTGATGTAAGGGGACTCCGCTCTTTCCCAACACTGCAGATCCGATCCATGACCATAGCTTTCATCATTTTCATGCTCCTGATATTTTTTATTTTTTTTTGAATTTTAACACAATATCAACGAAATAGAATTATTAAATATCCTATATTTTCATGATAGGAATAACGGAATTGTAAATTCTTTTTAATAAAAGGATAAGAACCTAAAGTTCCGAACCAGAAGCAACCGGATATCAATTTTCCTGTTCAGCTTTTGAATTAAACGGCTTTCTGTTCTCCTCTTGAAGGAGAAAGGAACAAAAAAAATGCATATTTGGCATATTTATTGCTATTTTTATCCTTGCTAAAATTGAATTCTGCGTTATCTTCTTTCCGATTGTAATTTATTAAACTTATAACATTCTGAAAAAATTTTATATGCAAAGGTTGCTTTATGAAAAAAAAGGATTTGGAATATTTTAAAAAACTCCTAACGGAACAGCTGGAAGACCTTTTAATGCATGGGGAAAACGCCGTGAACCGGATGCGAGACCCTGGCGATAACCTTCCGGACCCTACAGACCGTGCATCTTTTGATGCCGACAGGAGTTTTATGCTCAGAATCAGAGACCGGGAAGCCAAACTGATCAACAAAATTCGTGCCGCACTGGAACGTATTGAAGAAGGCACTTTCGGCATTTGCGATATTTGCGGGGAAGAAATATCAGTCAAACGCCTGATGGCCAGGCCCATGACAAATCAGTGCATTGCATGCAAAACAAATGAAGAAAAACTGGAAAAAGCCATTGGGGAATAAAAAGGGGGAAGGCGAATGATTTGTTGCACAGCCCGACAACCGGGTTGAGCAATGTGGTACGGAGAATAAAATGAAACGGAATATTAAAAAGCCCAAACCTTTGAGAAAAAGGGTCCAAACGGGCAGGGCGTGCAAAAAATGTGGGAAAGATCCTTACCCAAATTACTTTTTTTGCCCCAGTTGTCATCACAAACTCAGTGAGTATGATGAAGAAGATGATTTTATCTACACTGGAGACAAAGCATTGAACTTGGGAAAATTTTTTTAATACAGGGATAATTCCTTTGATACCTAAACCAAAACAAGTTCGGCCGCGCAAAGAAAAGCAAGGCCGAACTTAACCTCATATAGGATCGTATCTCACCCCTAACCACCTATCGATATCCATAGAAACCATCCAAATGAATATCAACTTTACAATTATACCTGGCAGCACAACGTTCTTTGGCATGCCGGACTTGATCCGGCATCCGGAAAAACCAGCTTCCTGAATCCACCTGGATAGCACTGATACGCTTTACTTCCTGCCCGGCTCCCGGTTCAAGCCCGGGACAAGCTTCTTCAATTGGCGCCAAGTTAATGTACTTTCTGATGCCGGCATCATGGTTCGAAAGCAATCTCTTGCATGTCATTCAGAGGGAGAAACTTGAAACGGCTCGATGCCTGAAAATAAACTATTTCCTGCAAAGGTGATTGAAACCAGGGCGACCGAAGAATCTCTCTTCCCGAAGGCAGACCGGTCATCAGGTCCGACCTGGAGTTGAAAAATGCAAGCCCGTGCCGGCGTAAAGGAAAGATTCTTCGTCGGCCATTAAGCGCTTGCCATATAAGCATTTGCAATGTCGGCCTCCTCAGAACGCCAATTTGAATACCTTATCGATTTCTTAACCTGGCACCCATGGGCTTTTGCCGGAATGACGATTCAAAAAATTTGATAATCATGGATTCCAAGTGCTTATGAGAATTTAAGACTGTCAGGAATTTAAGGTATCGGGTTTTAAAAACCGCTATAGATGTCTCCTACATAGGCACATTGAGGGGTTCGGCATATCCTGTTAGTTCCGTATATCCTCTACCTGAAACAGCCTGACCTTCCAGTAACCCTTTTACGGTCACGCTTCCTTCCCAATAAGTCACACCTGTTGTCTCCGGGGTTCTCATTTCCTGATCAGCCATGGCAGTATCGATTTCAAGATTCAGATTCAGTTTAGGGATACTTAACCGCCATTTTGAAGGATAAATCCCTCCGGAATGACCGCTTTTCCAAGTACTCATGGTTGTTAAGTTCAGATCTTCAGAATTCAGATGAAACGTGTCTCCTGATTCCGTAACAAAAGTGGCACTTGAAGCATCACTGAAAGACCCGTCTTTTTTCCTTAAAAAATAGGCCATCAACTCAGTGTTGTTGTCCAGTTGAATGCTGAACCAGTCCCATCCCACCAGATCCTTTTCCAACGGGTTCGTGCTGAATTCATGATCCATCCACGCGTATCCGTCAACTGCAAAATTTTCATTCCCGACCCTGATGTTGCCATGAGCCTTAAGCCGGGTAAAAGAGTAATAACAGCTTGCGCTTTCAACCTGACTGCCTTTTCGGCTGTAGCCCCGGTCTCCATGCAACACAGGTTTCTTTACAGGAACCAGAGTAACATCCAGGGCAAAGTCCTTTGATTCCGCTTTGAGGATATGATGATGAGGCATTAGGTCCAAAGACCAGTTTCCAATAAATACCCGCACAGTGTCTCCTTCACTCAGCGCTCCGGCAATATCCAGGGCCTGACGGGCCATTTTTTCGGCCTGGTAGTGCATTTTTCCGGATAGTTCCGTCAGTGCGGCGTGGGCTAAAATCAGATGCTGGGCTCTCCAAGAAGATACTTTGCCGATACTGTTTAAGGTTTCCATGAATTCATCACTGATCCGACTTCGGAAAAATGTGAGTTGAAATCCGAATTTCAGACCTTCCTTATCCGACACATTTCCTGTATAATACCACCATTCGGTTCTATAACGGGGATGTGGCCCGTGATCTTGAGGAAATTGAAGGTTACACGGTCCATCCACATACAATAAGCCTTCCGAAACCGAGGCCGAAATTCCGGTGCATATCAGAATGAGGCAGGCACACCCTAATAAAAAAATCTTCTGAATTTTCATGATGTTACCTTTCACGAAGCAAAGTCGCCGGCGGCTGACTAAAAACCATCTTGACGGCTGGAACGGCAGCAGCAACAGCAGTCAAAATGATCAAAGGATAAGAAATCGCAAGGGTTTTTAAATCCATACCGTAAAAAAAGGTCCATCCGAAAGACTGCTTATTAATGACAAAAACAAGAAGGTAAGAAAGTATAATCCCACACAAAATTCCTAAAAATTCTCCGATAAGAACCATCAAAAACGCTTCCCAGAAAATCATGGCACATATCTGGCGATAGCTTCCTCCAACGGCAAAAATGGTATTGAGTTCACGGTTTCTTTCCAAAACCAGCACCGTAAGTGTTGAGGTAATTCCCAAAGCCGCCACCACCAATGAAATCAGAAGAAGAATCGTAGTAATTGCAAAGGTTTCATCAAATATTTTCAGAAT
This sequence comes from uncultured Desulfobacteraceae bacterium, assembly GCA_964478625.1. Lineage (GTDB taxonomy): Bacteria > Desulfobacterota > Desulfobacteria > Desulfobacterales > SKZT01 > SKZT01. Next base: position 19,159 of record CAYZJH010000007.1, on the reverse strand, counting down.
TGCCTCCCGAAGCTGCGTTCCGAGAGTTACATTCACGGAATCTCCACAACATTCAATAATTCTGTTTCGTAAACGCATAATGGTTTCATCGCCATTCATTTCGGTGTCTTTTAAAAAAATCCGAACCCCGCCCCAATTTGAATCCCCTGTTTCTGCCTGAAAATGTTCCAGGGAATAATACACCACCCCGCCCTGTGTACGATAATCTCTGATAACCCCGATGATCGGCAATTCAAACCATTTTCCAAGGATGGAAGCCTTAAAAAGGTTTCCGACGCCCAGACCTGTTCGATTGGCAAAAACCTCGGATACCAGCACGCCTTCACCGTTTTTCAACCGCTCCAACCCTGCACGCATGTCCCCTTCTGTCCAAAAAAAACGGCCGTATTCAAGATATACATCCCACATAAGCGCTTCAAACTGATAAAGATTTTTTCCGTAGTTAAGAAAAATACGCCGATAGATATCGAGGTCTACAGGCTCATTCAGGGAATTTAAAAAATTTATCACATTTTCAGGAACCGGATCTTTGTATCGGTTTATATCCGCCATTTTGGAGCGTACAAAAATATCTCCCGCAACGGTCTGGTCAGTCCAAAGCTCGACTGTCCGTCGAAAACTATGAACCATAATGACCAAAGCTGAAAACAATGCAACCGCGGTAATGAGAGCCCCCACCGAAACTGCGGTTCGCATCCCGCTGCTGCAAACATAGCGTCCTGCCAGCCAGGCGGGTTCTTTACCCAAGTACAAAAGCACCGGACCTGAAATTTTTCCGACGATCTCCAATAACCACGGCGAAAGCATTGAAAACCCAAGAAACAACACAAAGGTCGCAAAATAGCCCGGAAAAGGGAATTTTTCAGGAGGAGGAATAGCTGAAAGCGGCCAGACCATCAGGATAAATAACATTCCCAGGACAGCCAGATATTTTGACGATTTTTGATGGTATTTTGCTGGTATTCCAATTTCCATGGCTTCTTTAGGTGAAACTTTCATGGCTTCGCGGGCAGGCTGGAAGGCTGCTACCACAGAAATAAACATGGTCATACCAAAAGAGATTAAAATTTCCCATCCGCTCAAAACCAGCTTATCGGCAGATACATGCACAAACAACGCAGAAATGGTTCCACTGACTCCGGATAATAAATACTTGGAAAACACAAAGGTGATGGGAATCGCAATCAGCCATCCCACCAGACCGAAAATGGCGCCTTCACCTATGAAAATAAAAAAAATGAGTCTAGCCGAGGTTCCGGTGGAACGAAGAATTGCCAACTCTTTTCTCCGTGAAGCAGCATTCAATGCCACAAGGCTGTAAACCAGATACATACCCACAAACAAAGAAACAAAGCTCAGGACTGAAAGGTTCAACCGATAAGCAAATATCATTTTCTGACCACTCAACCGGTCTTCATTGGGCATGCCAAGCATGATCCCCTCCGGAAGAACCGCTTGAATCTGATCAATCCCATTTGCCGAACGACCGGCATCAAATAATAAATCGATACGGTCCACTTCGCCAAAAATATGAGTAAACTCTTGAAAAGTGGCGATATCGGTAATGGCCACCCTTCCTCCCTCCACAAGGGCCAATCCTTCAGATGAAAGCGCTTCCAGCACAACAAATCCGGCGGAGTTTCCCACATGTTCCAGGGTCAGTCTGTCTCCCGGTTTTATTTTCAGATCCTCCATAAGAGGTTGACCGGCAAAAATGGCGTATGGGACTCTCATCAAATCAAGCCATATCTTCTGATCAGAGTTGCTTTCAGTTTGAATTTGCCAATTGCGAAAGGTGCGGTCCAGAATCGGATCAAAACCGATAAGCAGAAAAGGGGCTTTATCGGAATTAGCCGGTTGAACATAGGTGGATAGAAAAGGTGAGGCACTTTTTACATCAGGCAGTTTCATCAGGGAAGCAACCAGGGTTTCCGGCACTCTCCCTCCCGGCTTCGAAACCACCCGGTCCGCAACACCGGTAATCATCTCCATACTCTGGTTAAAGGAGTTCACCGAGGCATGCATCGAAAAACGAACACTTGTAAAAACCGAGGCTCCCAAGGAAATTCCCAGAAGAACAATGAGTGCTCTTCCGGGAAATTTTGCCATGTGCCGTATGCTGAATCGGTAAAAGAGACCGAAAAAAAGACCGATGGATTTAGACACGGGCAGTGTCATGATCGAGGGTTCCATCTTTTATGTACAGATGTGTTGTAGCTAAATGATCCGCAATGGTGCTGTGGGTGGCGATAATCAAGGTTCTTTTTCCGTCTTCTGAAATTTCCTTAAAAAGATCCATGACTGCCTGGCTATTGCGGCTATCCAAATTTCCTGTCGGTTCATCGGCCAGCACAATGACAGGGTCATTGATCAAAGCCCGGGCAATAGCTGTTCGCTGCATTTCACCACCGGACAATTGTGCCGGAAAATGGGTTTCCCGCTTTGACAGGCTGAGCCACTGAAGCAATTGATCTGCTTTTTTTCTGACCGAAAAATTGTCACGACCAGCCAATAGTCCCGGAAGCATGATGTTTTCCTTAACATTTAATGTAGGCAGCAGATTGAAATTCTGAAAAACCATACCAACCACCTCTCTTCTGAAACGGGTCAGCCGCTCTTCCGAATAACGCTGCAAATTGTAACCCGCAACTTTCAACATCCCACCCGTAGGCCGATCCAAAGCGGCGATCAAAGCCAACAGCGTACTTTTGCCTGATCCACTTTCACCCTTTAAAACCACCGTCTCACCCACGAGTATGTCAAGATCGACATGGGTGATTCCCACCACCTTGGTCGAATCCATAACGTAAATCCGGGACAACTTTTCAGCTATGACAATCGGGTCTTTTTTCACAGTCTAACTGATCTTTTTTATTTTCCTTTGGGGTTGAAACTTATTTTTTCTCTGATTCAGATGATGGTTTTTGTGAACTTTCTGAAATGCTTTTTCGAATATCCAGCCAGTCCTTCAGATCCATGATATTCTGATTGAGATCATAGCGGCCATCAGCAAAAACGCCATAGTCACCACCGCCGGCCATGGCCGAGGCAAATCGTGTGGTGTTTGCATAAAACAGCCAGATATCGGCCCATTTTTTTTCAATGGATTCATCAAAGGGACTTTTGCCCAAAGATGGGCCTTTGGCATACCCATCGTTCCAAATTTTCTGCATTATTTGTGTGGCTGCAAGTGTTTTTTCGTTGGTTTCCCTGATTGTGCTTTCATATCTTGCCCAGTGGCCCTTAACCCATGACTCCGAATGGCATGCCATACAAATTCCCTGCATGGTTCGGGTCCGATTTGCCATCTCATCTTGATCAATCAGAAAATCCGAGGCAAATCCACCATCAAAATCTGTGGGAAGCGGCAAATTGCCTTTATTCCGGATTTTGGAGGTGTCCGGAGATTTGGGTTGGGGATGGGCGTAGATAAGTCCGAAAATTCGCCATGAAAGTCTGTTGCTCATGGTATGGGTGCGTTCGGCAACGACTTCTCCCTCCGTATTTGTCAAAAGGCTTATATGACATCCCGCACAGGTTGGGGCTTGAAAGTCTTTGCCGATTGTCCAGGGGACGCTCTGAAAATTCCAGTTTTTTTCAAGCGAGGAGAATATATTGCCGTGTTTACTGGATGTATAGACTTTAAAAGCGGGTACATCCGGTCCCACATGGCATTCTTTGCAGGTATAGGGTTTTCGGGCCGTTTCCATGGAGAAAGAATGACGGGGATGGCAAGCCGCACATGACCCCCGGCTTCCGTCAGGATTTATACGGCCGACGCCCTGATTTGGCCACCCTGCCAGAACTGGAAAATCCATCTCGCCCATGACCGTATCCCGTGTCTCCGAGCCTTTCACTTCAATTTTGGTGCCATGGCAGTAGTAGCAAGCCTCCTCACGGGTCTCCGTACTTGCCTGTTCTAAAACCAGTTCACCGTTTTTCATGATCGGTTTACCCAGGATACTATGCTGAAGGTCCTGGTATAACAGATTGTCGTGAAGGTTGGTAAACGCATAGGACATGATGTTTTCCGAATACTGTTTGACTTCCTGACTATGGCAGACAGAACAATCTTCGGGACTGACCACCGTATGAACCTCGTATTCATTATGCTCGAACGTGTCGGGATGAGATTTGGTTCTGCCGGTATGGCACTCGGCACAGCCAACAACCACATCCCTATACTGTTTGGGAACATCTTTGCTGGATACTTTGAGGGATATCCCTTTTTCAGCCATGGCTTTTTCAGGGGTGATCAATGCATGGCGGCTCTTTTTCCAATCCTCTACGATTCCGGGATGGATGGATTCATGGCAATCAAGACAATCCCTGGTGGCGTCACTAATGGGAATTTTATCGCCCCAGACCGTGGAAGAGCTTAACACCATCAATGCTATGGCCAACATGGTAAAGCATTTTCTCATTATTCCCTCCTTGTTTGATCATATCTGATAAAAGCTTGAATGATATTTTTTGGATGCCGGTTCATGCTCCACATGACGAAAACGCCGGTACCGTCCAACTGAAAAACCCTATACCAATTCAAAAAGGTTTATCCTTATACCTTTTGGGAGAACGCTTCCACACCCTGTGCCAGGGCAATACACAAACCGTCTTTTTCCGGAGAATGTCCCGGTAAAAACGCAAACAGGTTGACACTTTTCCATCGGCTTCTTTCAGCTATAGCGTGATTAAAAGCGTCTGCATCCCTGAATGCCACATTATCCGCCACCAACATTCCACCTGTTTTCATGAGCCCATGAAGACGGGGCAATACTTTGACATAAAATTCCTTGTCAATATCCAGAAAAGCAAAATCAAACGACCCGCTCAATGTTTCAAGTATCCCGACAGCATCCCCTGTCAGAATATCAACCACATCTGAAACTCCGGCTTTTTGAAAATTTTTTCGGGCACGCTCCGCCATCTCGGTACTCCACTCTATAGTCAGGAGCCGTCCACCATTTTCCGCAACCGCTCTGCCCAAATAAATCCCGGAATAACCCGTGGCGGTGCCGAGTTCCAGAACTGAAACAGCACCGGTTGCTCTTACCAGAATATATAACAATTCTGCCACAAGTGGACCAATGATTGGAATTTCCTGGTTTTTCGCCTCTGTTTCGAGGTCTTTCAAAAAACTATCCCGATCCGGGATAAACTGTCTGAAATAAGCTTCAGGTTCTGAGATCATGTCGGACATTATTTTTTCCAATTCAGTGTTCAATTTTTTTATGATTTGTCATAAGTGACGATGAATTTTCCGGCCTTTTTTCACTTTTAAAAAATCCGGCAATTTTTGAAAAAACCGCCTTGATCGCTCTCCACAATTTTGGAAGGACCCATATCAGAAAAATCAAAAATAGCACCATCAGGACAATAAAAAACCATGGGTGCTGCAAGGCAACCCATAATCCTGCAACCACAGCCATGTCTTCGGCCAAAGATGTGGCAATATTTGAAAACGGTTCCGGGGAAGCATTAATGATAACCCTGGTGCCCGCCTTGACCGCATGGGTGCCGGCCGCAATACCTCCTCCAAGGATTGCCGCAGCCACCGCCACCGCCGGATTGATTTCCCCCACGGCACCCGCAGCCATTAACGCTCCGGCAGGTATTCGGATAAAGGTATGAAGTGCATCCCATCCGTTGTCGACTCCCGGAACCTTATCAGCAAAAAATTCCACCGCATACATTATCCCTGCAGCCCCAAGCACCAGAGGATCCATGAGAATATGTAAATCAGGGGGTAAACTGATATTGCCCGTAGTGCCTAAAATTCCCAAAACCAGTATGGCTGCATAAAGATTAATACCAGATGCCCATGCAGCCCCCATAGTTAGGGCAATAATCGAGGAAATCTCATTGAGCTGTTCCATTTTTCCTTCTCCTTTATCGGTTCATTCCCGGCAAAGCCGGTTAGGACCGCGATCATGAGAATTTCGATTTCATTTCAGTCCCAAACCCCGTTCTGACATCACAAAAACGGTTTGATACGATGGTTAACCTTTTTAACATAGGATCGGATATCGCATTTTCTTTCAAGGCCTGATGCCGCCATATACCGGATTTTTCCAAAAACGTTCCGTTCCCTGAACGGTCTGTCATGGAGCCCAAACAGCCAGGCAATGCCGGCATAGGAGTTGGGATCCCGACCGTCCAGGAAATATTTATTGTTGAGATATAAAGCCGTCTGGAAAGCTCCCTCAGGTGTTTCAGACCATTCAAGAATTTTTTTCCCCCAATACATGCGCATATAGTTGTGCATAAAACCGGTATATTTCATTTCCTGCATGGCTGCGTTCCAGTATTCATCATGGGTTTGGGCCTTTTCCATCTGATAAGCGCTATAGACGACTTCACGGAAATCATGCCGATGCTCATCCAATGTTTTTCGGGCCCACTCCGGAATCGCACTGAATTGGTCATAGCCAGGGGTATATTCCACGTAATTCATCGCCAACTCCCGTCGCACCACCAGTTGCTCCATAAAAGCATCCTTTGAATTTTGATCGGCACCGCTTCCTATCACTTCAAGCGCCAGATAAACCGGTGAAATTTGTCCGAAATGAAGATAAGGACTCATATGAGAAATATCATCGGTTTGGGGTTGATTGCCGTGCCGTTCATAATGGTCGAGATTTGTGCGTAAAAATTGTCCAAACCGACTCCGGGCCTGACTTGTTCCTCCCCGGAACAATGGGGTAACAGCAAAGACCTCATTGTCGACACCCAGGTTTTCGGCAACTCTCTCAGGAGAAGTTAAATCGAATTCAATCGGTTGAAGGGACAAGGAATCTACCTTGAGAGGAACTTCCGGGACTTTCTTTAAAAACGGACCCATTTTTTTTTTGATTCTAGGTCGGATGGTGCGAGCGGCATATTCGGCTTTTCGGGAAACAATGCCCACCGGAACAACCACATCACTTTCCACCTGAATCACAGGGCACGAGACTTTAGCAGCCAGTTCTTCCCGCCAACTTTTCTGATGTTTTAAATACCCCCGGTCGCAAATCACCATGGCAGCGGACAAACTTTGCCCGAAAGCGACATCAGGAGGGTGCCCCTCCTGGATGATCATTCTGATACCGCGCTTTTCCAAAGTGTTTTTGGTTTCGGCAAGGCCTTCAAGCATAAACGTATAATGCCGGATATTTGCATCGGGATAGCTTTTGGTAAGGCCGAAAACCACGAGCACGGGTAAACCCTGATCATTTGCCTGCGTCACGGCATATTCCAGGGCATGGTTGTATTCGGCCCTCTGCGACTGTTGCATCCAGTAGAGAACAAACCTTCCTTTCTGAATGCCCTTTTGATTCAGAGGTTTAATCCTTGCCTCGAAAATGTCCGGTTCTTTCATCTGGAAATTCGCTGCGCTTTCATTGATGATGTATAATTTTTTGCTTTGTTTACAAATTTACTTGTATCTTTATTTAACTATTTTTGCAACCAGTTAGAAAAGGGACATTTTTTATCTTTCAATTTCATCAATTTCAGGTGATGACATCAAACACCTTGACGGTAACCCATTAATTAAGTAAGAATTTAATTCAACGGATATTCGGAGCTGAAAAGATTCTGCTCAGTTTTTTGTAATCTTCAATGAAAATCGGCTACCATGCTATGACCTTAAAAAATGCAATTACCATCCGGGATCTTCATAAAAATTTCGGTTCCCTCGAGGTACTGAAAGGCATCTCTCTCAAAGCTAACGTTGGTGATGTTCTTTCCCTGATAGGGTCAAGCGGCTCCGGAAAAAGCACCCTGCTCCGATGCATCAATCTTTTAGAAATGCCCACCTCGGGAGACATCATTGTGGGAGGAGAACTGATCAAACTTAAAAAGAACCGCAGAGGAGAAACAATTCCGGAAAACCGAAAACAGGTGGATAGGATCAGGACCAAACTGGGCATGGTTTTTCAACATTTCAACCTGTGGTCCCATATGACGGTTCTGGATAATGTAATGGAAGCACCGGTGCATGTTCAGAAAGTGCCCAGGGCTGATGCCCATGAAAAAGCCATGGCATATCTTGATAAAGTTGGAATTGCGGATCGCTCTCATTATTATCCTTCACAACTGTCCGGCGGACAGCAGCAAAGGGCTGCTATTGCACGAGCGCTGGCCATGGAACCAGAGGTACTCCTTTTTGATGAGCCAACATCGGCTTTGGACCCTGAACTTGTCGGAGAAGTTCTCAGGGTGATGGTGGATCTGGCCAAGGAAGGCAGAACCATGATCGTGGTGACTCATGAAATGGCTTTTGCGAGAGATGTTTCATCATCTGTCATATTTTTGGACAAAGGAATTATCGAGGAACAAGGTCCCCCCCAAAAAGTATTTAAATCCCCGGATTCTGAGCGTTGCAAACGATTTCTTTCCGGGTTCCTATGATTGAGTTCGCTGATTGTTAACGTTAACCATTTGACACGGAGGGAAAAATGAAAAAAGTATTGACAGTTTTATTGGTTCTGCTGATAGGGGCTGCAGTCAGCACGGTAGGTGCAACCGATATTAAAAAAATACGCATCGGCACAGAAGGAGCATATCCTCCCTTTAACTTTATCGACCCGAATGGGAATTTACAAGGCTTTGATATTGATATTGCAAACGCATTATGCGAAGCTGCTGGTGTGCAATGCGAGTTTGTCACTCAGGATTGGGACGGAATGATTCCGGGCCTGCTGGCAAAAAAGTATGACGCGATTATCGCTTCCATGAGCATTACCGAAGAAAGAAAACAGCGGGTCGACTTCACCAATAAGTATTACCAGACTCCAGCCCGGTTTGTTGCCAAAAAAGGCACGGATATTCAAATCACCAAAGAAGGCCTTGCCGGCAAAACCGTGGGAGTGCAACGGGCGACAGTGAGTGAAAATTTTATTCGTGACAACTTTGGAAAAGACATTAATATCAAATCCTACGCCACCCAGGACGAAGCCAATATGGACCTGGTTTCAGGAAGACTGGATCTTGTGTTTGCCGATGCCGTGGTGTTAATGGAAGGATTCTTAAACATCGATGCGGGCAAGGATTATGATTTTATCGGTCCCGGATACACGGACAAAGAATGGTTTGGCGACGGCATTGGTATTGCCATCCGAAAAGGTGAGGAAGACTTGCTGAAACTCTTAAATGAGGCCATTGAAAAAATTCGTGCCGACAGCACCTATAAAAAGATTAATGATAAATATTTTAACTTCGATGTATATGGTAACGATTAAACCGCAACCTGAGATAGGGAGATTTCCAATGCACTACCTCAGGTTGTTTTAAAAACCAATTCAAAACCGAAATTTGCCTGCCAATCTGAGGTAGCGAGACGCACTTGCTTAACAACTTATAATCAAATGGCGGCTTTCTTCAGAACGACAGGTTTCATCATGAATCGTGTACCACCACCATTGAGATGGATTGGAGGAGTCAGGTGCTGGACCTGCAGGGGTATGGAGGACTTCTTTTCAAAGGTGCCGAATTAACGGTCTATGTCGGCGTTTTATCTATGGCCATTGCCATTGTTCTCGGCCTGCTTGCGGCGCTATGCAAAATATCCAAATCCAAATTCATGCGGTTTTTTGCAGAGACTTACACCACAATCATTCGGGGGGTGCCCGAACTGGTTCTCATTTTACTAGTTTATTACGGAGCCCCCACCCTCATTCAGGACATATTGGCTCTGTTTGGTAAAAACGTTTACATTTCAATCAATCCGTTCTCTGCAGGTGTAGCAACTATAGGATTTATCTATGGCGCATTTGCTACAGAGGTGTTCAGAGGCGCATATCTTGCCGTCCCAAGAGGTCAGATTGAAGCTGCCAGGGCGTGCGGCATGAACGGCTTTCTAACTTTTCGAAGAATCACGCTTCCTCAGATGTGGAGGTTTGCCCTTCCGGGCCTCGGAAATGTATGGATGGTCCTGATCAAAGCCACAGCGCTTATTTCAGTTATTCAACTTCCGGAGCTTATGAGAAATGCCGACATTGCGGCGCGGGCCACCCGAAAACCTTTTACCTGTTTTTTTGCCGCCTCCCTTTTTTATCTGGCAATCACCATCGTTTCCAATTTGTTTCAGCAATGGGCGGAAAAAAGGGCAAACCGAGGAGTTCGGAAGGCATAATCATGGATTTACAAATTATTATCGAAAGTATTCCACGTCTTCTGGACGGCACTTTAGTCACTCTCCAAATTACCGGTTTAAGCGTTATATTGGGATTTTGCCTGGCCATACCCCTAGCTCTGATGCGCGTTTCAAAAAACCGTCTGATTTCACTGCCGGCCTATGGGGTTATTTTTTATTTCAGAGGGACACCTCTCTTGGTTCAGATATTTCTGATCTATTACGGAAGCGGGCAGTTTCAGGAATTTCTTTCCCAAGTCGGACTCTGGAATCTTTTCAGGGAAGCCTATTTTTGTTCCGTGCTAGCCCTCACCCTTAATACGGCAGCATATTCCGCAGAAATTTTCAGGGGTGGGATCGAAGGCGTTCCATATGGCGAAATCGAGGCTGCAAGAGCCTGTGGAATGTCGGGTGCTCTCCTCTACCGGCGCATTGTTCTCCCAAAAGCGATTCGTATTGCCTGGCCAGCATACACCAATGAGGTGGTATTTTTACTTCAGGCGTCCTCCTTAGTTTCCATCATTACCCTTATGGACATCACAGGTGTGGCAAGAGTCATTTCCGCAAGAAGTTTTGCATTTTATGAGTTGTTTCTTTTCGCAGCGCTCCTCTATCTCATTTTGGTTTATGGATTACTGTTTATTTTTAAAAGAATAGAACATCGCCTCACAGGCTATATGAATTTTCAGCACAACTGAACAAAAAAGAAACAGGCGTATTGTCAAGGCATATCTGCTCATAATCTTTAACTTTCCACATTTTTCAGATCCACAACAAAAGGAGAAAAATGACAGAAAAATCATTTCAGGATTATTATGATGACGATGTTAGCCACTGCTATGGGTGTGGACGTTTAAACGACCATGGACTTCACATTAAAAGTTATTGGGAAAATGGACAGTCGGTGTGTATTTTTTACCCTAAACCCTATCATACGGCAATACCGGGCTATGTCTACGGAGGTTTGATCGCCTCTTTGATTGACTGCCATTCAACCGGCACCGCGGCAGCAGCCAAGTACCGGCACGAGGGAAGAGACATGGGAACGGAGCCGCTATTGAGATTCCTAACGGCATCCTTGCATGTGGACTACCTCAGACCTACACCCATTGAAGGACCTCTGGAACTTCGATCCACAATCACTGAAATTAAGGAAAGAAAAGTAGTGGTGGAAACAGAACTTTCTGTTTCCGGTGACCTATGCGCAAGAGGCAAAGTTGTCGCAGTTCAGGCCCCGGATCATTTTCTGAAAAAAAAACAATCCTAACATTTTGAAAATCCGAATGGCCACCTTATCGTTGCCGAGACATGGCATCAACATGATAAGCATTGCTCAAGGGCATCTTCATACTATCCAAATCGCTTGCTTTAATTCACCATTTTTCTTGACAGGAAATTGATTCGATGATATTGAAAATTTTTTATTTAGGCACGTAGCTCAGGGGGAGAGCGCTACCTTGACACGGTAGAAGTCGTTGGTTCAAATCCAATCGTGCCTACCAAAAAATAACAATAAAAGCGAGGGGTTACAGAATCAATGTAATCCCTTTCTTTTTTATAAACCTCAATTCGTGCCCAAATCGTGCCCATGTTAAAAAATCGCCTCCTCTAAACGTGCTGCCGCTTCAGGATTTTGCTTTCTCATCAGGTGGGAATATACATTCAAGGTTACAGTGGGGGAACTATGGCCTAACTGCATTTGGATATATTTGATGTTTTCACCCTGCTCTATCAGCATCGATGCAAAGCTATGCCGAATGTCGTGAAATCGGATCTTTCCTATTTTCGCTTTCTTTAATGCCGGGTTGAAATGCCGGTTCACCATGTTGTTGTGATTAATCGGCCCTCCTGCCTGGTTTGGAAAAACAAGGTCCAGTTCACAAGGTGGACAGGCCAGTTTCCACTTCTTTAAATCAGTTACCATGGACGGTCCAATGTCGATATTCCGTCGGGATTGTGCGGTTTTGGGTTCATACCATTGTTGATTGTTAAACGTGCGCCGGATTTTGACCTGGCTGTTTTTCCAATCAATATCCGACCACTTCAACCCCAGGAGTTCCCCTTGTCTTGCACCGGTTGCAATGGCAAGCTTGAAAAGGGTTCTGTATTTTTCATTTTCGACTGACGATAAAAAAGTCTTTATTTCATCCGGTTTTAAAATCCGGATTTTTTTTTCTTTGACACTTCCATTTTTCCTTGGTCGCTCTGCGTCAACAATCGGATTATATGAAACATACTTGTGACGAACTGCATATTTAAAAATCTGGCCAAGACTGACAAGAATTTTCCGAATGGTTCCAATCGGCATTCCGTCATTTTGACGTTCCAGGATATAAGTTTCAATGTCCGAGGTGTGAATCCGGTTAATCCTGAGGTCCTTAAAGTCCTCAAAATGATTGCGAACATGCCCCTCATATACCGACCATGTTGATGATCGCAAGTTGGGTTTTTTGTATTCGAGCCACTTTTCAGCAACTTCATTAAAATTCAGTATTTTCTTTTCAGGAACATAAACACCCTTTTGAAGTTGCTGCTCAATCTCAAGTCGCTTATCCTCAGCATCTTTTTTCAGCGTGCCTTCGGGTAAAATCATCCGTTGACGCTCATTGTTCTGGTCATAAAAGTCAATCATATACCGGAACCCGTTTTTTCGTATGATTTTTCTGACTTTAGCCATGCTGCCTCCTTTCCATATTCATTATTGTTTAACTATTGTTTAACCTAATATCTTCTTGTTGTCAATACAATATTTAACCGAGATCAAACCTCTGTTTATTTCTATTGCAATTTTAGTTAAACATGGTTAAACTTTTTTTATGAAAGAAACAGGAGAACAGCTCAAAGCGCAACTAATGGAAATTAAGGAGGAACGAAACAGGTTGAAAACTGAAAACTTAAGGTTAAACAAAGAATTAAACAAATATCGGGCGAAGATCGAATCTTTGCAGCAAAAAATTGATGAACTTAAAACAGGCCCCGGACCTGGGAAAAACAATATATCCGGATGGACACTTACGAAAAGTGGGAAGTATTTCAAGTTATTTAAAAAAGTTGATGGGCAGGTCAAGGGCATTCACCTTGGTAAGGTCTTTGATCGGAAAAAAGCCATTGAAAAGATTAACGCAAAAGAGGATGAATTAGGCATAAACCAATCTTCTGAAAAACCTGACAAAAAAAGGCCGCATTTGCAATAACCTTTTTTCGTAACCAGCCCAATCCATTAAAAACATCTTTTTTCTGAGTTTAAAAAATGCTATTAAAGGGTGGTTAGAATTTCTTCCTGTTTGCCAAAGATTTAGATATTAAATTAAAGACTTGCAAAATTTATATTTTTTTTTACAAGCATCTATATCGAAGGTTTAAGAATTTTTAGCGTGTTGGTAAAAGATTCATGATGTATAAAAACCCCTAAAAAAGGATAAGTGGCTTATCATGAAAGGTGCGCTAACAGATAGTGACATTAAGAGGATAATTGGCGAAGGCTTTTTGCTGGTTGATCCGTTTGTTGAGGAAAATATTCAACCTGCTTCTATTGATCTAAATTTAGGAAATATTCAATATAAGTACAATCTTAAAAAGTATGTACTTGGGGAACTCATCGACGAAACCAAGAATTTTGAAAAATCAGAGTTTCAAGACCTGTATTTGGAAAATGGCGATACTGCTTTCGTCGGGATTAATGAGAAGATCCAAATTCCTGATTACACACTCGGTTTAGTTATGCCAAGAAGTAGCATTACCCGCCTTGGTATACATATAGTTCCTGTTTATATGAACCCAGGTTATACCGGATACATGCCTTTAACGATCATAAATCATACTGGCATAACAATAACTTTAAAACCGATGCGTCGAGTCGCACAACTTATTTTATTTCCACTTAGCAGTTCCCCCGCTAAGGTTTATAATGTTCGTTCGGACGCTAAATACCGAGATGAGAACGTTAAGCCATCACAGCTTCATACAGATCGGGAACTAAACAGAATGGTTGATGAAATCTTTGAAACAGAAGCACCTATTTTAAGTTCTCTTGTTAAAAAGTCCTCTTAATCATGTTGTCTTCAACGCCAAGAGATGAAATTAAAAAAATTCTGATAGCGTTTTTTCAACAAAAATTTAATGAAACTTATGGACATGTAAACAACCCTGGCGATATTGATGAACATGAGCTTATTGAGCTAAAAACAGAAAAAATATTAAAGAAATTTGAAGAAGGATTAATAACGAAAAAAATTAAAGAAGACATCATGCGCCCCTATTGGTATGGAGTAACACAAAGCCTTGTTGGTGGGATACTGTTGTTCTTTTTAATCGGTATTTTTGTTTTGATTATACAAGGGTTTACTTTTGATTTCGGAAAACTTCTCATACATATAGGTGAAATTGTTCCGCTTCTAACGGAATTGGAGATTTCCCCAGTTTATGTTAGTTACAAATAAACCGAGGAGGTCTCATGAAAAAAAAGCGAAAAAATTACACACCCGATGAAAAGGTTGCCATTCTGAAAAAACACCTGTTGGACAAGGTTCCGCTATCGGATTTATGTGATCAATATGATCTGCATCCCACGGTATTTTACCGCTGGCAGAAAATATTCTTTGAAAATGGTGCGTCCGCATTTAAAAGCGGCATTGATTACAAAGCAGTTTATTTGGAGAAAAAAATTGTCGGCCTTGAAAGCAAGCTGTCCAAAAAGCATGAGGTTCTCTCGGAACTGATGGAGGAACATATTGCTTTAAAAAAAAGTCTTGGGGAGCCTTAAATGCCCGATGGATTCCCCACGATACGCGGGATCAGGTGGTTGACTTTGTCGGCACTTGGAGTCGCAAAACCGAAATTTCCACCAACAATTTTATTCATTGGCTCAAGATCAGCGCCAGTAAGTTTTATGACTGGTGCAAGCGTTATGGGAAGATCAACGAACACAACAGCTGGATCCCACGTGATTATTGGCTGGAAAAATGGGAGAAGCAGACGATCATCAACTACTATCGGCTTCATCCTACTGAGGGTTACCGACGCCTTACCTTTATGATGCTGGATGCCGATTTGGTAGCCGTCAGCCCTAGCAGTGTATATCGGGTATTGAGCATGGCCGGGCTGCTGAAGAAATGGAATCCCGTCTCCTCCAATAAGGGCAATGGCTTTATCGGGCCGCTTAGAGCTCACCAACATTGGCATATTGATGTATCATATTTGAATATTCGTGGGACATTTTATTACCTGTGCAGCGTCCTGGATGGGTACAGCCGATATATTGTCCACTGGGAACTCCGGGAATCCATGAGGGAGTCCGATATCGAAATCATTCTGCAGCGGGCCAAAGAGAGGTTCCCGGAGCAAAGGCCCAGAATCATATCAGACAATGGGCCTCAGTTTATCGCCCGTGATTTCAAAGAATTTGTCCGCATCAGCGGCATGACCCATGTGAGAACATCGCCTTACTACCCGCAAAGCAACGGTAATGGAAAGAAAAAGATAATGGAAAGTTGGCATCAGAATACTTTGAAGATGCGCCGAAAGGCATGAATTTTTCAAATAATTGCTTTCCATTATCCTTGTCCTTATTTCCCAAGATTCTTCAGCCAGTTCATCAGTCCCGCATTGCATTGCCATTCAGGCATTTTATCGGATACGACATTGTTTGTGCTTTTTTCCAGAGCTTTTCTTTTCATTTCTCCGTCGATTCTGGCATAAATTTCGGTCGTTTGAATATCTGCATGGCCAAGCAGGTCTCGTATATAGATAAGATTTACCCCAGATTGGAGAAGATGAATGGCTTTGGAGTGACGAAAACAATGCGGCGAAAGTTTTTTAGGAAACAACTCCGGAGCTTGCCCAATCGCTTCATCTGCATATTTTTTTACAATGTAAGCGATTCCAGCGCGAGTTAGCTTTTTTTGGGAACGATTGCCGAACAACGGATAATCTGAGGCATGAGTTTCCATTAAATTATTTTCCTTCAAATACTTACTTAAAAGTTCGGACATGGGTTTCATCAGCGGAACGATCCGGCTTTTGTTTCCTTTCCCCGTCAATTTTACTGTTGAGGGAGACGCCGTTCTTATGTCTCCCACTTTCAAATCTGCCAGTTCCTGGACTCTTGCGCCCGAGTCGTAGAGAAGACTCAATAAAACCATATCCCGCCGTCCTCGTATAGTCGTTTTGTCCGGCTTTTCAAGCAGTAATTTCATTGCGTCGAGAGTTATGTATTCGACAGATATCTTCCTTGTTCTTTTAATGGGAATCGAAAGTATTTGCTGTGCTGTGCGGATATAATCAGGGAATTCTATTTGCAAGTATCTGCAGAAACGATGAAATGCGGCCAATCGTACATTTCTTGTGGACGTAATACAATTTCGGGTTTTTTCTAACCAATCGAGATATTCTTCGACCAATTTTCTGTTCAAATCGTTCAAAGAGAACTTCTCCGGTTTTATCTTTTTACTTTTGGAACAAAAATCGAGGAACAGGCTAAAAGCGTCTCTGTAGGACATTATGGTATTTGGACTTAGCCCTGCTGTCCCCGGCAGATGCTTGGAGAGAAAATCAGTCAAGTAGCAAGCAAAATCAGTCGGTTTCATCTTACGCAACCTCCGGTATGACATATGAACAGGTCCGTGACACTTTCTCCATCAAGTCCGGATAAGCCTCTATGGTCAACCTCACATAACGCTGAGTGGCTCCCACGGAGCCGTGACCAACATAGGTTGAAAGAATAGGCAGTGCGATATATAGGTCAACACCGTCTTTCGCCTGCTTTGCCAATGTATGTACACAAAACGAATGTCGAAAATCGTGAACTCTGGGTCCTTTCCCCTTGCCGCCATGTGAAATCCCAGCCTTCCACAATAATTTGCGGAACGTCTTGTAGACTTGATCGTGTTTTATTCGAGTTCCGTTTTTGTTCCCGAAACAATAATCTTGTGCCGGATTTTTCCCTTTGAACAAAGCACGATATCTGACGAACATGTTTGTAAGAGGAGGTGGCATCGGTACAAGCCTGTCCCTGTCGAACTTCGATTGGCTTATAAGCAGTACACCCTTATCGAAATCGACATCCGATATTTTCAGATTAAGGGCTTCGGAAACTCTGAGACCGCAACAATATAACAGGCGGAACAACAGCGGATAACATTCGTGCTTGGTGGACATGGGATGAGCTGCGATGGAATCGACGACTTGAAATAAACGGTCTATTTGCTCATGGGTAAATATGTAGGGGATGTACTCGGACCTGCTTGCCTTATGGATTTTCTGGGGTATAAACACTTCTTGACCTTGGTTTTGCAAGTATAGGGCATATTGCCGTAAGCAAGTGACTCGGTTCTTCCATGTCTTTACCGTTTCATTTTTTCTTTTTGCTGTCCATTTCAATACCAATTCCTTACTCAAACAGTTGTTGTCACTTGCGTAATTCAGAGTATATTCTGAAAATCTGAGAAGGTTTTCTCTTGTGTTTTCGTATTTATATCCGAGATTTCTTTTATGTCTTATAAAGTCTTCCAGAGTTTCTTTGAATTTTCCGACGAATGCTTTTTCCGCTTTTGCCATCAGAACACCTCCTCGCCTTTGTTCCAGTCGAATGTCAGAGGTTCCAACGAGCACCTTCTGAGTTGGTTCACATCGATTTTCAAATAGACAGACGTGGATTCGATGTTGGTATGACCCAGCACTTCCGATATGATCGGCAAAGGAGTGTTTTGTTCCAGCAGGGCGCTTGCTAGGCTGTGGCGGAGCGCGTGAGGCCCGTGTTTTCTTCCGTTTTGTATTTTAATGCCTGCAGTGCGCATGTGCTGGGTAACAATACTATGCAGGGTAGGAGCTTCCAGCTTGCCTATTGGAGGGGTTAAACGCAAAAAAATCGAATTTGTCGATTCGAATTCCAGTCTTGCATATTTGAGGTAATCGATGATTGCAAGCCCTACATCCTCCAGCAGGGGCAGAACGATCGGATTTTGTGTCTTTTCCTGAACCAACTCGATGGTATTGGTTTCCCATTTTAAGTTTTCAAACGACAAATTGCATATGTCTTGTGCCCGCAAACCCAATTTCACGGCAATCAATATTATGGCGTAATCCCGTTTTCCCTTTGGGTTGCCCCTATCGATGGATTTTAAAAGCTTTTCTACCTCCTGTTTCGAATATGCAGAAGGAACTTTCGTCTGCTGTCTGTAACCATCACGCGGAACAACATATGCAAAATCCCTGAGAGTGAAACCCTTTTGAAAAAGGTAGTGAAAGAAGGTTCGCAAAGAGCAAAGAGTGTTGTGGTTCACCGACGGTGAATATCGGGTAAAAGTCTTTGTAAATCCCAAAACCAAAAATTCGTCCATGTCACGTATGTTTTCAATTCCTCGGCTGTTCAGGTAATCGGAAAATCGCCTGAGATATATCTCATAGGATTTCAGCGTGTCTTGTGATAACCCCTCTGCTTTCTTTTCGTCGATATAACCTTGGAATAATCTTTGAAATTGCGGATGATAGGATCTTATTGCCTTTTTTGCTCTGGCAAAGACGATTCCGTGCAGCAGGTAGTCCGAAAGCAGATTGACTGCTCTGGCGTGACGTCTGTTTTTTGGAGTTGGCCTGTCGTAAACAGTCATACCGTATTCGGCCTCCAGGAAATTGATTCCGATCTTGGCGTTGAAAATTTTTTTGTCGCTTTGATCCATGTATTTCGCCAGACGATTCCAAACCGTGGCAAATCCCCCAATGCATCGATCCGAATATCGACACTTTTTTAATTCGATCTTTACCTGGTAAATCAGCTCTTCAAGTTTCATTTCTCTGTGGTTCATTATATGACCTCCGATCTTTTTTGGGCGCTGACACGCCGGTTAAAGATTCGGAGTATAATGTAAAGTTGTTCAATCCGAAATTTTAAAAAAGTGTTTGAGATAACTGTGAGGTTGGCAAGGCGAGAGTTAGCAACTTTCCATTATCTTTTTCTTTCCATTACCGTTGTAATGTGAAGCTTCACATTACAACGGTAAGATAGAACGTTGGCACCAGAGCTTGAAGCGGGAATGTATCCGGCCACAA
>CAYZJH010000006.1:0-101974 GCA_964478625.1 uncultured Desulfobacteraceae bacterium | reverse complement strand
TATGCCTCCAAATTAATGCCTAAATTTATCGAATTAAATTGCAGAAATCTTTTAACGTCATACCGGCGAAGGCCGGGATCCAGTCTGATGGTTTCACCTTTTGGATAACGCCTGACGGCTTCACTTCGTGTCCGGCTCCCGGTTCAAGCCCGGGAAAAGCTTTGCCGGAATGACGGATAGTGGGCCACTTGATCGCTCAAGTTAGGTAAAAAAACCGTATGTTGAGGAAAATTGACAATCTTGTATTTGTGAATAAAGTTAATCAATACAAAGGTGTTAAAAGACAACATGCAATTTGTTGTGATAAGAATTCCAATCCAAGGAGATGGAGGCAGTTCAATGGCTAAATCATATACAAAGCTGGTTAATTTGGAGATGATCAATACGTTGACGGATGGATGTCCCGGTTGTGGAAGGCCGTTCAATTTGGGCGATCCGGTGGTTATGGCCTGTGGGGCATGGGAGGGCGGACCTCGGTATATTCATGAAAATGAGGCGGTTTTCGATCCCAGAACATCTACTTATGTGGAAAGAAAATGTTTTGAAGCCGGAAGAGAACCCGGAGTGTAACTATCATAGAGGAAAAAGCTTTTAAGGATTATCTCTTGGTTCTGGAAATGTATGGAAAATCTTCTATGAGAAAGGCGCCTTCTTCTTCCTGCATTTCGTTTCGGATATAATCAAAAGTGGCTTCATGGGCCAAAAAAGCTTCCACAATTTCAGGATCGAAATGTTTTCCGCTTTCGCTGGTGATAATCTCCTTCGCCTTCTGATGAGAAAAGGCTTCTTTGTAAATGCGTACCGAGGTCAGAGCATCGTAAACATCGGCAAGTGCTACGATTCTGGCTGATAATGGAATATCGTTTTCTTTTAAGCCGTTAGGATATCCGGTACCGTTCCATTTCTCATGATGAAAATAAGCAATGTGCATTCCTATGGTCAAAAAAGAGCGGCCCTTGGTTTTGGCATTGACCTGTTTTAAAACATCACCGCCAATGGTTGAATGCCGTTTGATGACCTCAAATTCTTCTTTGGAAAGCCTTCCCGGTTTGAGCAAAATGGAATCGGGAATACCCACTTTGCCGATATCGTGAAGAATGGAAGAAAAGTAAATGTCGCTGATATATTGATCGGTGATATAGTGTCGATAATGAGGTTTTTTGGACAGTTCTTTGGCCAGGAGAAGGGTGTATTCCCGAATACGCTCCAGATGGGCCCCGGTGGCTTCATCGCGATATTCCGCAAGTTTTGCAAGGCCAAGGATAGTGCCGGTCCTGGCGCTTTCAACATCTTTTACCGAATCGAGCAGTTTTTTTTCCAGTCGTTTTCGTTCGGTAATATCGCGGATGACCATTTGATACCCGACTAATTCATTGTCCTTTTGAATGCATTTTGCATTACATTCCACATGGAAAATATGATTGACTTTATTCTGCAGTCTGAAATGAAAATCTTTAATTTCATTTCCTTCATGCAACCTGTCGAGTAATCCTGATTGTACCAATTGACAGTCATCAGGGAATACCCAAGTTTTGAAATTTTTTTCTCTTGGACGAATCGTATCATCGGATGTTCCAATAGTAGAATAAAAACGAGGGTTTGCCATAATTATCCGATCTTTTTTATCGATTAAAACCACCAAATCGATAATATTTTCATATAATTGTCTGTAACGAAGCTCTGATTCTTCAAGATTTGAGTAGAGCCTGGCATTTTCCAGAGATATTGCAATCTGAGAAGTTAATAATTTAAGGACTTCAAGCCTTTCGGAATTAAAGGCGCCCGTTACAAGATTATTTTCAAGGTATAGGACCCCCAAAAGTCTCGATTTGTGTAAAATCGGCCCGCAAAAAATCGATTTGCAGCAGCAGGCAAGAATCTGAGGATCGTTCCTGAAATCTCCCTCCTTGAAAGCATTTTTTAAGACCAGGAATTTTCGGGTTCTTGCCACGTAATTGACGATAGACAAAGGAATGGTTTTGCTTTTATCCAGAGGAATGGACATTAGTATACTGGTATTCTCTTGTTCCAGGGTTAATTCAGCTTCAATAAAAAAGTTTTCACCGGATTTCAAAATCAGAACACCGCGCTGAGCACCTGCATTTTCCATGATGATTTTCATGAGTTGATCCAGAAGTCTTTCAAAAACTATTTCACTGGAAATGCTTTGAGAAGCTTTCATGATCGATATAAAGTCCAGTTTTTCAAGTGATTTGTAAGTGGTTTTGGAAAGATTTTTTGAAGGTAAATTTTTATCAACTTGCTGCTCGATTTGAAAATTGTCCAGGATCTGTCCATAGGTTTCGTCCATTGCCTTGACTTTGGAAATAGCTCCCCAGTCTAAAAAACCGAATCTGGCGTTTTGCAAATACGCAATGGCTTTTTCCTTTTCACCACGGGCAAGGTAAAATTTCGCCGCCAGTTCATTGGCAATGGCTTGTTCATGGATATATTCATTTTGCCTGGCCAGCTTGATGGCTTCATCATAGAAAAAAATGGCATTTTTTGCTTTGCCTGCAATGCGGTTCAGCTCGGCCTCCACCAGAAAATATTTGTGAAGGTGGTTCATAGGAGCATACTGGGCCCATTTTTTCATCTTTTTTTGATTAATTGTAACCTTGTGTTTAATTTTTCCCTTTTTAGCAGTTGAACTTTTCTCATACAAAGCAAGTTGGGATAACGAAGAAAAAAAGTTAATCAAGGTAACACCAAATACTCCGGGGGCACTATCCAAGTATTTTTCCGCCATATCGCCACTTTCCACGGCATAATCGTAACGTTCAAAAAGATAAGATAACAGTAGTTTATTGTAATAGAGATTGACCAGTGTCGTCCGATCATTGGCTCGCAAATGGGTGTCAATCATTTGATTTTCATCATAAATATCGCCGGTCAAATTCCATGGGTTAGAGGATTTTCCCTGCAAATTGACAATGGTTTGGCGATAAATCTCATGCATATGAAAGGCAGACTCATGTTTTAGGTGTTTTATTGCGTCACTGTTTTTCACCATAAGATCTTCAACTTGATAAAGTTTTTTCCCGGAGACAAAGGAATAAAAAGATAAAAAAAACATGGAAAAACTTGCATATTCCAGATCTCCGGTTTCAAGGCCGGCGCGGTAAGCTTGCTCAAAAGGTTCAATGGTCTCCTGAAGATGTGCTTTCCAGTGGTGGATAAATGCATAGACCATGACATTAGTCCTGGCTCTGAATGCGTTGGTTCCGGACCGTTGAATCAGTTCCAGTGCAAGGGTTCCAAAACTGTGTCCTACATTGATGTCTCCGATAATGCCGCAAAGAATCATCCCATAGAATGAGTAGGAGACAGTCGATTCCGAAGCATTGCCATATTTCAGGGAATATTGCACCATTTTTAGAACAATAAACCTTAAGAACAAAGGATCAGCAAAGTAAGCCGGGGTAATTACGCTCATCATAATTCGCATGGCCGCGAGTCTGGAGGGATCTCTCATTTGAGCATATTTAGAAAGGTTTTCAACCTTTTTGCCGGCGATCATAAGTCGTGTCATGACATATTTCATTGTGATATGCCGGTTATTAACTCGTTTTGGGATTTTCACCCCTAAAAGTTCAAGCGCATATCTGGCGGTTGAGATGGCTTCTTTTAGTTTATACTGAGCATTCAATGCCTGTATTTTTATTTCAAAAACCTTAATCTGGTCCAACAGGTTTCCGGCCTTTTTTAAAACAGCGCAGGAAAAATTTTCCATATGGTCATAACGACCGGAAAGATACGAGGATTCCGCTGCTCCTATATACAGGGAAAGCGTTATTTCATAATGATCGTTCCATTGGGTTTCAGGTAAAATTTTGATTCCTGCCTGAAAGTAGTCCAATGCGCTTTCATAAGCTGCGGAGGCTTTTGCTTTTTTGCCTGCCTTTAAGTTCAATAGAGCCAATTCAATTCTTTTTTCGTCGGACGAAACCAAATCAGACCCGAGATTGAGTTGATTGACTATTTCAAAAATTATGAGAGGCTGCCTGTTTAATGGAGTGTTTTCGAAAAGATATTGGCCGACTTTGAAATGAATCGTCTTACAATATTCAGGTTCAATCATTGAGTAAATGAAATCACGAATTTTATCATGAGAAAAGCGAAAAATGTTGGAAACTCGTTCCGGGCTTTGTTTACAAGCCTGTTTCATTGGAAAATAGCTTTCGCCCACAGGCATTAAAATTCCTTCTGTGATGGGTTCCTGCAAAAGTTTTGTACATTCCCCCAGGGATTTGTCTGATATGGCCGATAGGGTCTCTATCAGAAACTGATTTCCCACACAGGAAGAGATTTTCAATAGTTGCAGGGTGTCATCTGAAAATCGTCGGATTTTTTTTGTAAGCAGATCGGCAACATTATCCGTAATATTCAGCTGTTGGATTTGAGATAAATTCCACTGCCATATTTGATTTTCGAAATCGAATTTCAAATGTTTTTCAGCATACAGAGAATTCAAAAACATGGCGGTAAAAAAAGGGTTCCCTCCGGTTTTTTGCAAAACCAGGTCCACAAGGCCAAGAATCTGGTCTTGGGGGGCGCAAAGCGTTTCCGAAATCCACTGATGAATGTGTTTGGATTCCAGGGGACGAAGATTAAGAAGGCTATACTCAATGCCCTCTGACTGGAGAGTGTTAAAAAGGTTAACCAGGGGATTGCTTTGTTCGAGTTCGTTGTCTCTGTAAGCCCCTATGATCAGCAAATGTTTAATTTTTCTGTCAGCAGCCAATAGCTGTACTAATTTCAATGATGCAGAATCAGCCCATTGCAGATCATCCAAAAAAATTACCAAAGGATGCTCGGGTTCACAAAAGACTTTGATAAAATTTTGAAACACCAGGTTAAATCGATTCTGTGTCTCCGCAGGACCAAATACCGGTATGGGGGGTTGTGGACCGATAATGATTTCCAATTCAGGGATCAGGTCGATGACAATTTGCGCATTGGGTCCGAGTGCATCGAGTAGTTTAATTTTCCAGAATTGAACCTTTTCATCGGATTCCGTGAGAAAATATTGCACCAGCTCCTTTAATGCTTCTGCCAAGGCATGATAAGGCATATCCTTTTGGAGCTGGTCAAATTTTCCGGATATGAAAAAGCCTTTGCGCAGTGCAATCGGACGATGGATCTCGCGCACCAGTGATGTCTTTCCAATACCTGAATATCCTGCAATAAAGATCAGTTTGTTTTTGCCTTTATTGACTTCTTCAAATTCACCGATCAAAAAATCGATCTCATCTTCGAGGCCGTAGAGTTTTTGGAATGGTTGAAGTCTTCCGGAAAAATCTTTTTGTGCCGGAGTGAACGGTTCAATTTTTCCAAACATTTTCCATTGGTGGCGGCAGTTTTCTAAATCCGTTATCAATCCTCGACAGGTTTGGTATCTGTCCTCGGCATTTTTGGCCAGAAGTTTCATGATGATTTCGGAAACAGAAGTGGGAATACTTTTGTCGATAGCATGCGGTGCGATCGGAATTTTGGCGATATGAGCGTGAATCAGTTCCAGTGGGTCATCGGATTCAAACGGAGGGGTACCCATCAGAAGGTGATAAAGTGTTGCTCCTAACGAGTAAAAATCAGTCCTGTAATCGATCAGCCGGTTCATTCTACCGGTCTGTTCGGGAGAAATATAGCTCAATGTACCTTCGAAAAAATTCGGGGACAACACAGATGGAATTTCACGGGAGAGCGATGTTGAGCTTCCAAAATCAATGATCCTTATTTCACCGGTTAGTTGATTTAAGAGAATATTGGAGGGGCTGACATCTTTATGAATAATTTTCGCATCGTGGATTCGTGCAAGAATTTCCGTGATTTGGATCGCCAATTGAAGAAACTCGCCAATAGGGATACCCTTTTCAGATATGATATTTCCAATCGGTTCTCCTTCGAAATTCTCAAAAACGATGACCCGTTTTTGACAATACTCTTCATAATCGATCACTTTAAGGACACCTTCTGAATCTAGTGAACGCAATATTTTTAGTTCATTTTCAAATCGCAGGATTTCAGCAGAAGTCGGATGTTCTTTTTTTAATACTTTCATGGTCACCGGGCACATGTCTTTGATCCGATAACCACGAAAAATAATTGTATTTGCGCTCTCATAGATTTTAGTTTCGATTTGATAACCTTGAATAAGGTCCATGTTCAAATTCCGATCAATCATTAGGAGTATGGCTAGGGAAGAATCTTAAGGTTCAATAGTTACCCATAAATCTTCAAGTTAACTACTTGAATCAAATCGAATATTTTGTATCATACTTTTTTGTGATTTACATCAGTTATTAGTGCAACATAACAATTATCAAAAAATAATTGAAATGTTAAAAAACATCCAATAAAATTTTAAAATCAATTAAGGATATTTGACAATCATTTTTTTTAAGGATATAGGAAACTTAACTTCTGATTGGCCACAAATTTTTTTGTTGATTAAAATGACCTCAACTCAGTTTTGAATTTTTATGAAAAAAGAAAAACCAACCATTCCTTTAGCGATTATCGGGCTTTCATGCTGGTACCCTGACGCACGCAATCCTCGTCAGCTTTGGGAAAACATTCTCGCCCGTCGTCGGCAATTTCGCCTGTTTCCGGACCAACGACTTCCATTGGCTGAGTACTACCATCCCGACCCGGACGAACCGGATAAGACATATGGGAGAAAAGCAGCGGTTATTGACGGGTTTGATTTTGATTGGGCTGCCAGAAGAATTACTTTTTCAACCTTTAAATCAACGGATATTGCTCATTGGCTGGCTTTGGAGGTAGCGCTTGAAGCAATTGCAGATGCCGGTTTTGATCGGGAAACCATACCTCGAGAGAACACGGGTGTGATTGTCGGCAATACACTAACAGGTGAACAAACCCGAACCAGCGCCATGAGGCTTAGATGGCCATTTGTCCGTCGTGCCTTAAACGCGGCTGCCCAATATGTGGGGCTGTCTTCCGGACAATTGGTTGAAATGGAGAATAAACTTGAATTGTTGTATAAATCCGTATTTCCACCGGTCAACGAAGACTCGCTGGCGGGCGGACTTTCCAATACTATCGCCGGAAGAATTTGTAATTATCTCAATATCTTCGGGGGAGGATATACGATTGATGGGGCCTGCTCTTCGTCGTTGCTGGCTCTTGCCACAGCAGCGACACAACTTTCCAGTGGGAATCTGGATCTTGCTTTAGCTGGTGGTGTAGATATCAGCCTGGATACCTTTGAAATGATCGGTTTTGCCAAAACCCGAGCATTGGCCCAAAAAGAAATGAACGTTTATGATCGGCGTGGGAGCGGTTTTATTCCCGGCGAGGGATGCGGGTTTGTGGTTTTAAAACGCCTGGAGGACGCTATAAATGATAAAAATTACATTTATGCAGTGGTTCATGGATGGGGGATTTCATCGGACGGCAAAAGTACTGGGCTCACAGCACCAAGCGCACAAGGACAGTCCGAAGCCTTGAAAAGGGCTTATTCAAGTGCCCCTTATGGAATGGAATCATTGAAATTTTTGGAGGGGCATGGAACAGGAACCACTCTTGGGGACCGGATCGAACTGGAAGGGATTGCCCTGGCTATGGGGGATGACGCACTCCTGGTGGAAAATTCTCATCGGTGCTGCGCCATGACTTCGTTAAAATCGATTATCGGCCATTGTAAAGCTGCATCCGGCATAGGCGGATTGATAAAATCAGTGATGGCGGTAAACCAGCGGATTATTCCCCCTACTGCAGGCTGCCGGGACCCTCATCCTGTGTTCGATATCAAAGCCAAACGGCTTTATCCTGCGTTATTGGGAGAGATTCTGGATTCCCGGGACACGGTCAGAGCAGGGGTATCCGCCATGGGGTTCGGCGGAATTAATTGTCATGTAACCCTTGAATCCGGAGATCCCCCTAAATTATCGCTAAAGCCGTCAATACCCGAAAAAAATCTGATGGTCTCTAATCAGGAAACGGAGGTATTTTTAATCACGGCCGATTCGGCAAAAGGAATGAAACGAAAGATTGAAAATCTTCTTGAAATATCCAAAGGGATCAGTATTGCAGAACTGACGGATTTGGCATGCAAACTATCCTATGAAGCTGAAAAAAAAGCACCTGTGCGTTGCGCCGTTATCGCCGGCAGTCCGGACGAATTGAACGAAAGCCTTGAAAAAGGCCTGTCCATGGTTCGGGAAAAGTTTCCCGATAAAAACCGATTGGTTCATGAGCCTTTAAAAAAAATTTGGCTGAGCAATCATATGGATCGTAAGAGGGTAGGTATATTATTTCCGGGTCAGGGGGCCCAACAGATTAACATGGCCAGGGTGATTGCGGAAAGATTTTCATGGGCTGCCGATTTTGTCCGAAAAGCTGATAAGGCCTCTGAAAAGTTTGGAGCCGGCGTTATTAGCCCGATTATGTTTCGATCCATTGATCGGGCGGTTGATCAGGATATGATCAATTCCTGGCAGAAAACCCTGTCCATGACCGAATATGCTCAACCCGCCATTTGCCTGGCTTCGGTAATCTGGTTTCGGTTCATGAAGACGTTGGGGTTGGAACCTGATGCGGTAGGGGGGCACAGTTTAGGGGAATTGACGGCTTTTTATGCAGCGGAGGCTATGAGCGAGAATGACTTGTTCCATCTTGCTGCTTTGAGAGGAAATGCCATGGCTGCATCAGTCGAGGATGCAGGAACCATGGTGAGTCTCAGATGTTCAAAAAGCGAGGCTGAAAAGATTGTGAGGGAAATTGACGGATATCTTGTGGTGGCCAATATCAATGGGCCCCAGCAGGTTGTTTTGTCGGGAGAAACGGAATCCATCAAAAAAGCTGTTGCCAAAGCGGGTAAGGCGGGAATTCAGGCCCGGGAACTTATGGTATCCAATGCCTTTCACTCCAAATTGGCCTCCCGGGCAGCTCAGGTGATTAAAAATGAAGCTTTTTTAAACAAAAAATCAGGAAATATCAAAACAAGGCTCTTTTCAAGCTATACTGGAAAAGAGATTCAATCTCGGATCTATTTAAACGGTCACTTTTCAGATCAGGTATTAGCACCTGTTGATTTTGTGTCCATGGTCCGAAACATGAATCGATATTGCGATTTATTCCTTGAAATAGGGCCCGGTCGTGTCTTGTCCGGCTTGGCCGAAAGCATCAATAAAGATTCCGGCCCGGTCTGCTGTCCGATAGAATCGGCTGCATTTAAGGATGAAGACCTTAACCGTTGTATTGCCTCAATTTTTGTTCATGGTGTCGATCTTAAATGGGAAAATTTATATAATGGACGTTTGGTTCGGTCCTTTGTTCCCGTATCTGAAAAACAGTTTATTGAAAACCCATGCGAGACGCCTTTTGATACTTCCGGCTTGTCCGGCATTCCATTAGAACGGTCGGCGATGGATACCCTGGAAAGTCTGCTTCCTGAATTTCTTTCTCTTTCAAAATCAGAGATTTCCCGATATCTCCAGGCCCGTGGGCAATTTTTAGCCAAAGTGATAGAAGCTGATCTCCAATATCCCTTACCCGAAAGTCAGTTGCAGGTTTCTGTTATCAAAGAAGTTCAAGGGAGTACTAAAGAAACAATTTCCGAAGTTTTGCCTCCTGAATTGGCTCAAGAGCCTGTTGAATCAGTCGTTCTATCTGTTGTGAAAAAAATTACCGGATTTTCGCCCGAAAGTCTGGATCTCGACATGCGCATTCAGGACGATCTGAATTTGGATTCCATTAAAGCCGGGGATCTGATTGTCAATATTTCAAAAGAGTTAAAGTTGGATTTACCTTTTGAGCCGTTGAATTTTGCCAACGCTTCGTTGAAAGACATTATCGAGAGATTTTCAGAGGCAGTGAAGAGTTCTCAATCTGTTGAGCCTGATGTTACCACCCCTGATGCTTTCGAAATTGTTATGGCTCAGGCATCGGCATTGACAGGATACCCCATGGAAACCCTTGATGCCGACGCTTTGGTTACGAAAGACCTCAATATTGGTCCGGACCAGCTTCAAAGAATCATTGAAGGTTCCTCGCAATTATTGGATGTGGATTTACACCTGGATTTGGAGCCTCTAAAATTGCGAAGCTTACGACAGATTGCTTCAATTCTTAGTCGGATGGTCAAAGAGAAGACTCATTCGGAATTATCGGATGATTTCGAAGGGTTTTTTGGGAATCAGGCGTACCATATTGATTCTTGGGTACGGGATTTTAAGGTGGAGATGGTCGAGACCTCATTTCCGTCACCTCCTGATTGGTGGGGAAAACGACATGAAGATGATTGGCAGAATGTAAATGCCCTAATTTTATGCGATAATGACAATAATGACATCGGTGATGCCCTTCGCCTGGTCATATTAAATCAGGGGGCACAGGTACGGTTGGCAACATATGAGGAAGCAGCAGTTCATCACCTGAAAGATGATTCATCTTTTTCATTACTTATTGCTATTCTGTCGGGAATGCCTGATCCATGGAAATCCCCTGATGCCTATCTTCGTCATACCCTTCAACAGCTTTCAAGTATTGCCTCTCCCCCGCTCGCATCGAAAGCTCCTCGCCGAAGAACTACTGTGGTCTACATACAGTTTGGAGGCGGATCATTTGGCACCCTTCCGCCATTTTACAACCCCAACCTGTGTTGTTCATCATCGTTGGCCAAGAGCATTCATTTAGAAAGGGATGATCTGAGAGTTAGGGTAATTGATTTTTCCAAAGGAGTGAATCCCAAAGCACTGGCTGAGAATGCCATTGTTGAAATCAATACACCTGAGGCTTTTGCTGCGGTTGGTTTTGATCATGCCCTTAAACGATATGTTCAAAGGCCAAAGGTCCTGGAGCCAGCAAATTATCAGAAAAGAAACATCCAATGGTCTTCAGAGGATGTAATTCTTGTAACCGGAGGAGCCAGAGGAATCACGGCCTCTATTGCCTTGGGGGTAGCTCGTAAAACCGGCGCACGAATGGCTTTAGTGGGCAGTTCGCCGCATCCCGATCACCAACCGGGAACCAATTCGAGTCATGAAATTCATGAAACTCTCTTAAAGTTTTCAAATAATGGTCTTGTCGCTCAATATTTTAGTTGCGACGTTACGAAAAATGAATCGGTTCGGAAGCTCCTAGAGCGGATCTCAGTGGAAATGGGGTCAGTGACGGGCATTATTCACGGAGCAGGGGTTAACAGGCCGCGACAGATCAAAGATGTATCAATCGAAGGCGCTTTGGGTGAGATAGGCCCAAAAGTCCTTGGGGCGATCAATCTGATGAATGCCCTTGAAAAATCACCTCCTAAAATGTTTGCAGGTGTTTCATCGATCATCGGATATACGGGCATGCCTGGAAATGCATGGTATGGTTTTTCCAACGAAATGCTCGAAATGTTGCTCAGAACATT
Organism: uncultured Desulfobacteraceae bacterium; assembly: GCA_964478625.1. Classification (GTDB taxonomy): domain Bacteria; phylum Desulfobacterota; class Desulfobacteria; order Desulfobacterales; family SKZT01; genus SKZT01. Next base: position 90,594 of record CAYZJH010000006.1, on the reverse strand, counting down.
TCTTTCGAAACACTCGCAAACAAGTATTTTGTCGGTTGCATACAGCATTTGGCGTGATGAGGGAATGGGCCATCGAATGGGGAGTGTCGATTATCTGAAACGGATGGGCATTGATTCGATAGCCACCGAAGAAGGTGTAAAACGGTTTGTGAATCTTTTTTTAAAGGATCCTGGATCAGACCGGATCCTGGTTTCTGCGCGACTGGCAGGGCTGGATACATTTTGTCCCGAGCCCTTGCCGGAACCCCGGAATGTTCGATATCTGGAAAGGATGCTTTACACGGTTCCAGAAGTGGAATCTGTTTTTCAAATTCACTTAACTCTGGAAAACGACCGGTACCTTAAAGATCATGTATATAATGGTTCCTATCTTTTTCCGACGGTTTTTGGTCTTGAAGCAATGGCCCAGGTAGCATCCCATGCTGTGGGAAAAACAGATCTGAAAAGAGTCCGGATTGAAAATGTACAATTGAAAAGGCCGATTACGGTTGATCCTGAAACCGGTTCCAATATTATGATTCAGGCACAAGTCGGTGAGAAGCCGGACACCCGGTCTCTGAGAAAAATCTGTACGAAAATATTCAGGCAAGATACGGGTGTTCGGGAACCCTATTTCTCGGCTGAATTTATTTTCGATCCGGAAAACAGTCCTTTGGACATAAATATTTTAAAGCCTCTCAATCCACTGGGGATCATCCCAAAACTCGATTTGTATCGGGATAATCTGTTATTTCAGGGGCCGACTTTTCAAAGAATCCAGAATCTTTTTTCCATTGTGGCAAAAGAAGGAGAACGTGTTGAGGAGGCTGAAGAGGCGATATTTACAACCCGTTTATCTGATCCTGAAAATATTTCCAAAGATGCTTTTACCGAACCGGCACATATGCACCTGATGTTGGGAGACCCGTTTTTCCGGGATTCGTTGCTCCAATCGGCTCAGATTTTGCTCCCAAGGATGACCTGCCTTCCTTATTTTATCGAAAAAATCGACATCTATCCCTATCAGCGTGGATTGCACGAAACCCTTACAGGCATGGTTCAGCTTGATTTGAAAAATGGGCATGAAGTTCGGTTTTCGGTCATTGCCAAAGATGATGAAGGGGTCGTCAGGGAAACCATGGAGGGTTATGTTCTGTACATATTGAAACATTTGGATAACAATCCCTTTCCTGCGGAATTAATCGACCCTGTGAAAAGAGATATTTCAGAGCTTCAAAAACGTCTGGATTCCATGGAAAAAAAATTTGGGATTGAAGTTCCCAATTTTTATATTGCCTATTTGCCCGGAATTCACGAATTACCGGAGGATCAAAGGCACTTGTGTGAGCTTCCGTTGATAAATAAAACCATAGAAAGAGCTTCTGGCCAATCCTTGGAACATACAAACCTTAAAATTCAGTGGCTTGATGATGGAAAACCTGTAATTACCGGGTCTGAAAACGCACCCCTGAATATTTCGATTTCCCATGATCAACGGCTTTGCATTTGCGTTGCAGGAGAAAGACCACAGGGATGCGATGTCGAGCCCATCAAATCCAGAAATCGTCAGGATTGGTTAGGGTTAATCGGGAAGGACAACGAAATAGTGCTTCAATCCCTTTTGGATGGTTCCGATTCCATTGATTGTGCAGGTACGCGGATTTGGAGTGCTAAAGAAGCCATCAAAAAGGCTACAGGTAAGAATCTTTCCGGGATTGAAATTTTCAAAATAGAAAAAGATGCGGTTGTGTTCCGCGTGAAAAAATCGGATGAACCTCTTTATATATTAACATTTCCCATTCATTTGACCTGGGGCCCCGAAAGGATGTTTTCGTTTATTGTTAACAAAACATTAGAAGATGATTCAACCTGGAAAAAGGTGGCTGCAGGGTACGATGACCTGGTTTCGATTAAAGCCTATGAAAACGTTGAACAAGGCGGGCCTCAGGGTCAGAGTTTTTTCATTCACAGATTTCCGATCAGCTTTAAACCCAATGCCCAGTTAAGTCGCAAGGTATATTTCTCCCATTACTTTTTCTGGCTGGGAGAAGTTCGAGAAATAGGATTGTGGCCTGTGTTAGGATTCGTGAGTGATCAATTGGCCACAGGAAAATGGGGTTTGGTAACCAATAAAACCCGTATGAAATTTCTGGGAGAAGCCACTGCCCAGGAGCAGGTGGAAGTTCGGGTCTGGGCAAACGCGAACTATGGTACTGCCAATTCCACCATGGATTTAACCTTTGATTACCGCAAAATCCTTCATGATGGCAACTATGAGCGTTTGGCCTGGTGTGAGCAGCAGGTGACGTGGGTGAAAATTTTGGACCATGGAATTGTTGAGCCGAAATCTTATCCCGACTATTATTGGAATTTTGTGAAAAAGAGCATGCTTCCCAAATATGAGGCCCCCAATAATCCTGATCCGATGCCGGAGGCTTTAGCTTTTCTGCTGAACCTAGAGGGAGATTTTGAGCAATACCGGGCTCCGGTAAAACCGGTTGTCGAACCGGTGCTTTTTGAAAAAACCATTGAAACTTCTCTGGATAATTCAAATCTTGTTGGAAACATATATTTTGCCAACTATTTTGTATGGCAGGGGCAGGTGAGAGATCATTATTTTTACAAGATTATTCCCGAATATTTCCGTGGCGTTGGCAAGAATGGAGAATTGCTGTGCCTGCAAACTCAGGTTCAGCATCTTCGCGAAGCCATGCCTTTTGACACGATTATTGTTACCATGGCTTTGAAGGTATTGACAAAACACAGGGTCACTTTTCACTTTGAATACTTCAGGAAGGAATCGGACGGTTCAAGAACTAAGATAGCTTTTGGGGAGCAGGAAAATATTTGGGTGGTTCGGGGAGAAGATGGCAAACCTATTCCTTCGGATTTCCCGAAGCCGGTTCTTGAACAATTTAAAAATGCTATTGCACATTGAACCGCAAGTGAAAATCGTTAGCCTTTTCCCAAGACGTTGCGAATGGTTACAGCGAGATCCTGTTTAACAAAAGGTTTGGATTTTATTGCCTTGATTCCAATTTTTTCGTGGACATCATTTAATATAAGTTCACTGTAGCCCGTGAAAAGAATAATCGGAATATCGGGCCGAATCCTTATCATCTCCAATGCCATTTTATCGCCTGTCATATTCGGCATGGTCATATCGGTGATCACCAAATCAAAAGCGTAAGGCTTGTGCTTAAAAAGCTGTAGGGCTTCAATGCTGCTTGTCCGGGTAGTGACTTTGTAGCCGAGCCGTTCTATGATTCGCTTCCCCACATTGATAATTGCAAGTTCATCATCCACCAATAAAATTCTTTCATTTCCGCAAGGAATCACGTCTGAAACTTCGGAAGGCTGATCAATATCTTTTTCTAACACCGGCAGGTAGACATGAAATGTTGTTCCTTTAGCCGGGCTACTTTCAACCGTAATGATACCATTGTAGCTTCTAACAATTCCCCTGACAACCGATAAACCCAATCCTGTGCCGGCTCCAATCTCTTTTGTGGTAAAATATGGGTCAAAAATACGTTCGAGAACATCATTGGTCATACCGCATCCGGTATCTTGGATTGTTAATTCAAGGAATCGCCCGGGGTTGTGCCTGGAGTGCCTGCGAACGAATTTCTCATCGAGATGGCTTTCGTTCAGCATAATGCTCAGCGTTCCTCCATGTGGTTGCATGGAATGACCAGCGTTTGTGCATAGATTCATCAGGATTTGGTGAATCTGTGTCGGATCGGCCAAAACGTATTCGTCGCTGTTAAGCTCCTGATGAATTTCTATGATGGTCGGAATCGAAGATCGTAGAAATTTAACGGTTTCTTTGACAATGGCCGATATTTGAACCGGTTTTTTCTCAGTTTCCGATTGGCGGGCGAATGTGAGAATTTGTCTGACAAGTTCTTTGGCCCGAAAAGTTGCTTTGCTGACCTCCTGAAGATTTTCATATACCATGGAACCTTTTTCAATATCCTCAAGCGACAATTCTGTGAAGCCTATTATAGAAGTCAGAATGTTGTTGAAATCATGGGCGATGCCGCCGGCTAATGTGCCGATAGCCTCCATTTTTTGTGAATGTTGCAGCTGATTCAAAAGTTTTGTTCGCTCATTTTCGGCTGATTTTAATTTTTTGATGTCAATAAAACTTTCCAGGATATGCAACCGATGATCCAACCGAATGGACGTGAGTGTTTTTAAAACTGGAATTTTGTCTCCTGCTGCTGTAAAAATAAAAGATTCAATATTACTTTCAGAAATTTTGAAGTTTTTGGCCGGACATCCACTGTTTTTATAATCGGAACATAAAAATTGGTAGCATGGCTGGCTAATCAATTCGGATTTTGACGCACCAATTATTGCTAATGCAGCAGGATTGGCGTCGACAATCAGATGCTTCTCGACATCGATTATCATGATACCCGCCTGAACAGAGTCGAATATGGTTTTAAAACGCTCCTTGCTCTCTTTTAAGGCTTGTTGAGCGAGTTTCCTTTCATTGGCCTCCTGATTTAAAATTGCATTCATTTGCTTAATTTTGGTAAAAAATTTTGCATTTTCCAGTGAAATTGCTGCCTGAGAGAGCAATATTTGGAGAACGCCGATGCGGTCTCTGGTGAAAGCGTTTTGGGTGATTTTATTTTCAAGATAAAGTACGCCAATGGCTTTTTCTTTAAGACGGATAGGCGAGCAAAGGATAGAAGCGGGTATCTTTTGGTCAAAGTATGGATCTCTTTCAAATAACATGTTGTATTCGTTGGAAGGTAAAACAACACTCTCACCGGTTTTTGCTACAAACCGGATTATGGATTCCGGGAACCGGACTCCGGAATCGACTGCTACGGGATTTATTAAATCGGCAAATGAATTTTCTATATCCGAATATGCCTCAATTTTTAATTTTTCATCTTCAACGGAGATAAAATAACCTCGCTGAGCTCCTGCATTTTCAATTATGATATTCATCATGCGCTTGAGGAATTTGTCCAGTTCAACTTCACTGGAAATGGCCTGGGAAGCTTTGATTACCGTAGCCATATCCAGAGGTCTATGGGAAGGATCTGCTGCCTGTTGGTATGGGTGTGACAATTTCCACCCGTGTTCGCCCTTTCCGTCAGGAAAACCTCGGCCTGAAACCTGAAAAAAAGCAGGAATTAGGTTTTTATGTTTTTCCAACAGATCCATAATTTTTGCTTCGGCTCCCCATCGTTCATAACTTTTAAGAGCTTCGGACAGATAGGTTTTTGCAACGGTTTCTTTTGATTCAGACAGATAAAAATTAAAAGCAAGTTCCTGCGAAAGCCCCTTTTCCTGGATAAAGCCGTTTTGATCGGCTATTTTGATCGCCAAATCATATTTTTCCATGGCTGTAGTAAATTTTCCACAAACCCTTGCCATTTCAGCTTCTATAAGCAAAACTCTGTGCGCATGGTTTTCGGGAGAACCAGAGGCCCATTTTTTTAATTTTTTCTGGTTACGCATGACTTTTATGGTGGTCCTTATTTTTTGGAAAAAATTAGCACGAGAATAGAGGCCTATCAGAATCAGGCTCTCGTAAAAATAGAAAAGGGGAATGTAAAATGTTCCAAGAACGCCCTGTATATATTCGTTTGCAAGGGAAAGATTTTTATTTGCGCTTTCAAGATCATTAAAAATGTAAGAAAGGAAAAGTTTTTCATAATAGAGGCAAAAGGTGGCTGTTTTATCCTTTGCTGCGGAATGCAGCGGAATCATTTTATGTTCGTCATAAAACTCACCGGATAATTCATCGGGCTTGTCTGGTTCTTGAGAGAGGTTCAATGCCGTCTGGTAAAAAATATGAATTAAATGCAATGCCGTTTGTTGCCTTATCTGATTGATAGCATTTGAATAAAAGGCGAGGTCTTTTTTCAATTTTCCAAGTTCTTTGCTGCTTGCTAAGCCATATCCTGAGGAGGCCTGGGCGCAGTAAGCCGCATAGATAAAATTGCCGGAATCCAAGCCGGATTGGTAAGATTCGGCAAAATCGGGAACGATCTTATGAATCGATTCTTTCCAATGTCGGATAAAATGGTTGAACAAAAAAGAAAGGGTGCATTTTACTGCCTGATTGTTACCGGTTTCAGCCAGGTTCATGGCAAGACAGCCATATCTGAAACCCATATTCAGACGCCCCAATATACTGATCAGCATAAGACCCAGGCCTGCATATCCTAAAGGTGAAAAAATGGAATTTCCATAACAAACTGAAATTTGTACCAGTTTCAGAATGAATAACGGAAGCATATCCGGATGAGCAAAATATGCGGCTGAACAGGCGTGATATAAAATCCCGGATATGGCTATTTTTTCAGGATGAGTCATTTCCGGTAACTTAATAAGCCGTTCAGGGGTTTTCCCACGAAGGAGACCCCATGTTTTAATAAAAGCAAAACCGGTGAGAAAAGCCGTGGGTTTTTGGGGAAAAGTGATATCAAATTTTTTCAAAATGGTAATGGATAACTCCACGGCCTCAAGTAATCTGTGTTCGCTGATTTTGGCCTGGATAAACACCTCAAAAATTTCCGTTTGTTCCAAAAGATGGTGAGATCTTTCAATGACTAGGGTTCCCCATTTTTCCATGGTTTCTAATTTTCCGCACAAATATGCAGCTTTCACCCCTTCCGTATAGAGGGACAGCATCAGAGAATGGTTTATTTTCCATCCTGACTCGCCCATGATATCGATTGCATTCCGTATATATGAAAATGCCGAAGGAAATGCTCCGGAAGTTCTTGCCTTTATGCCGGCTTCGATGGATAGCTCTGCATAAGAAGCGCGTTCCTGGGGTGAGGTCATTAAGCTTTTGGAAATGCTCAAATGGTTCACAATTTCGAAGATCTTCTGGTGAATCTCTTTATTTTGGGGTTGTTTCAACAAGCTTTGGCCGATTTTTGAATGAATGGCGATCCGTTCTTTTTCGCCTATCGATTCGTATGCGGCGCTATGAATCTTGTCGTGTAAAAACCGATAGGCTTCTTCCCCATTTTTACAACATGATTGAGCACCCGAAGAAGCAGCTTTATCCCGTATGATAAATGCCTCATGAATACACGTAGTCAAGATCTTTTGAAGGTCAATGGAAGGATCATCTAAAACGGTTTGAAGCAATTGAAACGTGAATTCATTTCCGATGCATGAGGCCAGGGATATTACCTTTTTTACAGTTACAGGAAGTTGTTTGAAACGCCTGGTTAATAGGTCGATGATCGTCATCGGAATTTCAGACGGATCCATTTTTGACCCATCCCAAAGCAGAACTCCGGTGTCGGGATCTGGTTTGAGGTAATTTTTAAATTCCAGCCATTTGAGAAATTCTATTGTTCCAAATGGGTTTCCTTGGGTTCTTTCGAATAAAAAAGCTGCCAGTGGTGTTGCGGTAATGCTGTTTTGGTTGGTGCAGTGCCCTACAAATTTCACTAAAGTTCCAAAATCCAGGGGACTTAAGTTCAATGTGAAAATGGAAGACGAATTTTGACTGACTTTTCTTAATATCGCCTGCAGCGGATGAGTTCCATCGACCTCATTTCCGCGAAAAGCGCCGATGATGAGTATGTTTTTCAGTTGGCGGTCTTCCATGCAAATTTCAAGCAATCCTAAGGTTTGCTGATCACCCCACTGGAGATCGTCTAAAAAAAGAATCAGAGGCCTACCAGAATTGGCTAACACCCGGAAAAAATTTTGCATCAATATTTTAAATTTATTTTGCTCTTCAAGTAATCCAGGTTTTGCCGAGGAAAACTGCTTGCCGACAAGTTTTTCCAGATCGGGAACAATTTCCACCAAGATGTGCAGGTTGTGTTCGAACGAATCGGCCAATCTCTTCTGCCACAAGACCCACTCATCCTGGTCCAAGGTCAAAAGGTGTCTCACCCACATCCCAAATGCCTCTGAAAGGGCGCTGTAGGGAATGTCGGTTTTAAGGGGGTCGAATTTTCCGGAGATAACCATGGCGTTTTGCTTTTGGACCAAATGTTCAACCTGTTTTACCAATGCTGTTTTCCCGATACCGGCACTTCCTGAAATCAATATCATTTCCGCTTTTTTAACTTTAATCCTCTCAAACGCTTCCATGATAAAAGAAATTTCATTTTCCCGTCCAATCAGGTGAGCAGGAAACCGAACGTGTTGAAAATAATCCTTTTCCCCTAATGGAAACGATCTGATGCCATCATGCTTTTCAATTTCCCATTGGCATCGTTCAAGATCATACATGAGTCCTCGGTAACTTTGATATCGATCCTCCGGATTTTTTGATAAAAGTTTCATAATGATATCTGAAACCGTGGCAGGTATTGAGGGCTGAATATTTTGGGGGGCTGATGGCATTTTTGCCAAATGACAATGAATCATCTCCAAAGGATCTTCAACAGGAAAAGGTTTTTTACCCGTAATCATTTCATAAAATATAGCTCCTGTGGAATATAGATCAGAACGCTGATCAATACCCCGATTGATTCGTCCGGTTTGTTCGGGAGGGATGTATGCAAGAGTACTTTTAAAAAGGTTTAATGAAGAAATAACAGGAGCATCTTTTGAATAGACGGACGAATTTGAAAAATCGAAAAATTTAATTAGATAATTCAGAGGATTGATAAGAAGATTATTCGGATTCAAGTTGTTGTGGATAATGTTTCGGTCATGTAAGGCTCCAAGACCGCTCACGATCTGAATGCAGACATTGAGAAAGGTTTTTATATCAAAACCAGAATTTTCAATGAATTTCCCCAAACAGATTGCATTGAAATCTTCAAGGATTAAAACAGGACCTTGGGAACTTTTTTCAATGGCATAATATTTGATGATGTTGTGATGTTTGATTTTCTGAGCAAGCAGAAACTCCGATTGAACGTTGGGTGGTTCCTCGGGATTTTTTTCATGCGGGATTAAAGGGGCTTTGATAATGACAGGTAAATTGCCGGTTTTTCGGATTCCTTTGTAGAGTACTGAACGGGTTGCTTGGGTCAACAACGACAGGATTTGGTAGCCTTCAATAAAAATCATTTCTCCTCATTTCCTGAATATGGTCCTCCATATTTCAATTTCATCAACTCCCCTATAATGTTTATATAGTATCGCCTATGTTAAATGAACAAATCAATCCCAAACAGTGCTTTCCAAAATATCTTGACAATCATCGCCCGATTCTGATAATGAATGAATATTCATTCATTTATCTGGACGGAAGTTTATGGTGTGCGTGGAGGTGGATTATTAAAATCAGAAAAAAATCAAATGAGAAGTACCACCGTATTCTCGAAGCGGCTGTAAAGGTTTTTGCCGAACAGGGTTTTTATGAGTCCACCATCGCTCAGATCGCCCGGGAAGCCGGTGTGGCCGATGGAACCATATACCTGTATTTTAAAAATAAGGATGATATTTTAGTTCAGTTTTTTGAGTTTAAAACCAAGCAGGTGTTTGACCGGTTTCAGCGAATTCTGAAAAAGGGTGACGGTGCGGTTGAAAAACTGACCAAACTTATCCGTCGACATCTTTTAGAATTTGAAAAAGACAGAAACATGGCTGTGGTCTATCAATCTGAAACCCGCCGTAACAGTCCCCTGGTAAAGGAGCAAATCAGGCAAATGTCCAAAATGTATTTGGACATTGTTGCGGAAATAGTGGAACAGGGTCAGATGGAGGGCTCTTTTCGAAATGATTTGTATTTGGGATTAGTCAAACGATATGTTCTGGGGGCTGTGGAGGAAGTGATCAGCACATGGATTCGTTCCGGAGGCAAGTATGACCTTGGGGCTATGGCCGATCCGCTGGTGGATTTACTCATCCGGGGGATAGGAAAATATGAATCGTCTTCACCTGCGGTTTCAGAGGATCCGAAAACCACCCAACAAGGAGAATGAATTATGGCTCAACTCATATCAGACCGAAGAGATGTCGATTTTGTCCTTCATGAGCAGCTAAAAGTCGATGATTTAAGCGAGCATGAAATTTTTAAGGAATTTAATAAAAAGACCATCGACATGATCATCAATGAAGCCAAAAATCTGGCCATAAAAGAGCTTCTTCCTGCACAGCAGTTAGGCGACCGTGAAGGATGCCGTTTTGAAAATGGTCATGTCATGGTTCCTGAATCTTTCCATAGGGTTTATAAACTTTATAAGGAGGGTGAATGGGTATCCATGGCGGAAAACCCTGAATGGGGAGGCCAGGGAATGCCGAAAGTCGTAGCCATGGCGGCAAGCGAATATTTTGTGGGAGCAAACTGTGCTTTTATGATGTACCCTGGCTTGACTCATGGCGCCGGAAAGCTGGTTGAAACCTTTGGTACTGAAAAACAGAAAACTCTTTTTCTCAAAAAACTATATACAGGCCAGTGGTCCGGCACCATGGTGTTGACAGAGCCTGAGGCAGGCTCCGATGTTGGGGCGCTGACCACAGCGGCGGTCAAAAATGAAGACGGGACCTATTCACTGACCGGAAATAAGATTTTTATTTCCGGAGGTGAACACAACCTGACGGAAAACATCATTCACCCGGTACTTGCCCGGATTCAAGGGGCTCCGGAAGGAACCAGGGGAATTTCGTTGTTTCTGGTGCCCAAAATTTGGGTCAATGATGACGGCACTTTAGGGGAGAGAAATGATATTGTTTGCACCGGCATTGAAGAAAAGATGGGTATCCATGGAAATGCAACCGTTTCCTTGTCGCTGGGAAGCAAGGGCAAGTGCAGGGGGACGTTGCTCGGTCCTGAAAACAAGGGAATGAGAGCCATGTTTCTGATGATGAATGAGGCCCGGCAGTTGGTAGGATTGCAGGGATTCGGCTTTGCAAGCTGCGCATACATGTACGCCCTTGATTATGCCCGCCATCGAATTCAGGGTAAGGATCTTCTCAAGGCAAACGACCCCGATGCTCCACGCGTTCCTATCATACACCACCCGGATGTTCGTCGGCAGCTTTTGACCATGAAGGTTTACGTGGAAGGTATGCGGAGCCTTCTTTATTATGCCGTGTTTTGCGCAGATCTCGCCAGAATTGCTCAAACGGAACAAGAAAAAGCCAAATACCAGGGGTTTGTCGACTTTTTAACGCCCATCGTGAAAGGATATATGACGGATCGGGCATTCGAGATCTGCAGTCAGGCCGTGCAAGTCTATGGAGGTTATGGATACATCAAGGATTATCCGGTAGAGCAGCTGCTGAGGGACTGCAGGATTACCATGATCTATGAGGGGACCAACGGCATTCAGGCCATGGATTTGCTCGGAAGGAAACTTCCTATGAACGAAGGAAAAACCGTTATGGGACTCCTTGAGCAAATGCAGAATACCATTGAAGAAGCCAGGCAACTGGAACCTTTGAGGGAGCTTACAAAACGATTTGAAAATACCGTTGAAGTTCTCAGCGAAGTGGGAATGCATATGTTCAAGCTCGCCGGCGGTCAGAAGATTTACAATGCATTTGCATTTGCACACCCGTTTATGGATGTCATCGGTGATGTGTTTATGGCCTGGATGCACTTGTGGCGGGCAATTGTTGCGACCGAGGCAATGAATAAGGGGCCTAAGAAAAAGGAGAGGGAATTTTACGAAGGACAGTTAAAATCTGCCGAATATTTTATTCGGGTGATTCTACCGGTTACCAAAGGACGAATGGAGGCGATTCTGGATAATTGCGATGCAGCTATCGAAATTTCGGAAGATTCTTTTGGCGGCAAATAGAGCAGGCAATTTTATTTGCCCTTTACTGCCAATAGTTATGCCCAAGAACCTTTTCTCTCAACTCTTGATACGATGCTGATAAATTAACATCATTCACTTTCGACGCATGATCTGATGCAAACTTCAAATCCATGATTTACGGTGAGTTCCTGAGTTGAACTAGATTTTCAATGGCCTGACAGGAGAATTTATGACAGACGTTCGGTTGATTTCCAGCGACCTTAACGGTACTCTTGTTCATCAGCATACCATGATGGATATGATTAGAGTCGGTTTTGCCGGTGAACCTGAACGGTTTGAAAAGGCAAAGGATGCTTTTGTGCGCCAAACAGAGGGTTTCCTGGGCATCGAAGAAACATTTCAGATTGCAGGGCCTCTCACCAAGGGGCTGTCTTTGAGAACCGCCATCGAATATGCCCTGACGGAAATGCGGTTTTTAAATGGTTTTGAACATTTCATTAAAACACTTCACCGAAATAATGTTCGATTTATCATCAATTCAACCGGTTACAGCATTACCACCGAAGTTATCAAAGTTTTTTTCGGCGCTGAATATTTTGATGATGTGATATGTAACCGGCTGATATTTGAAAAGAACGGCAAAGTTGTTGATGAAAGGGAACTTTCCGAATTGGTTGTAAGCTATCTTCAGGGGGATAAAAGCAAAAAGATATATGACACCATTTCAGCTGCCGGAATAATCGAGTTTGGAATCAAAAACGAAAATGAAAAAGGACAAAAGCTTTTAACGATCGCTGATCGGTTGAATATTCCCCGAATGTCCCTTGTTCATATTGGAGATACCATGGGAGACAGTGGTGGAATATGCGAAGTCGCAAAACATGGCGGCATCGGCATTGCCTTCAATTATAACCAGGCTCTGAAAAAACATCTTGAAAAGGTTTTAACCCATCAAAAGTTGAAAGGGAAAATATTCTTCATTGATCCGAAATCCGAACACTCGGACCTGACCCATATTTTAACAGCTTTGCAATTTGATTGATATTTGAACGAATACACTTTTTGAAAAATAATATTTGAACATCACCACCCTTTAAAAATTCTTTGACATAAATGACCTGTCCTGTTATTCAATATAAACACGTTAATTAAATAATTCGTGTTGATAAAACAACAATCCCTATTCGGATGATCGTGTCTTTGTCCTAAAAAATCAATTAGATGGAAGGAATATTTCATGTATTTTGAGACAGCCGGAATTTTTGCACCCCTTTGGCTTCCCCCTTTGGTTGCATTTGTCATCTCTTTTTTTACATCCATGGGAGGTGTATCCGGTGCCTTTCTGATATTGCCCTTTCAAATGTCCTTTCTTGGGTATACCCACCCGTCGGTGAGCGCTACCAACCAGTTATTCAATATTGTGGCGATTCCCAGCGGTGTTTATCGATATTTCAGGGAAGGTCGAATGGTGTGGCCGTTAACATGGGTTGTGATTGCGGGGACCCTTCCCGGAGTATTTATCGGGGCCATCGTCCGGGTTGCATATCTTCCCGATCCTAAAACATTTAAACTTTTTGCTTCAGGGGTCCTTTTATACATTGGTGTTAAGATGGTGCTCGATCTAATTCGCAAAACCACAAAAGCCATGAGCAACGCATCGAGCGAACAGCGGTTTCAGCAACTGGTGAATCAATACCGTAAAAAAACCGCACAATCGGAGCAGGTCGGAAAAGGTTCCCTTCCCGCCGTTCAGGTCACCGAATTTAATTTCAAAAGAATTGGTTACACGTTTTATGGAGAAGAGTTTAAGTTTTCAATTTGGGGAATTTTTGCTCTCAGTTTTATCGTGGGAATTGTGGGTGGCATATATGGGATCGGTGGAGGTGCCATTATCGCACCGTTTTTTGTTTCATTTTTTCACCTTCCGGTATACACGGTTGCAGGGGCAGCGCTCATGGGAACTTTTGTCACCTCGATAGCCGGTGTCGCATTCTATCAAGCCATTGCTCCATTGTACCCAGACATGTCCATTGCCCCGGATTGGTTGCTTGGGCTTCTTTTCGGAATTGGAGGGATGGCGGGAATGTATATGGGGGCGCGCTTTCAAAAATTCGTTCCCGCTCGGGCCATCAAGTGGATGCTTAGCGCTATTATTATTTTTACCGCTACCAAATATATTTCAGAATTTTTTTTACCCGATTTATTCCGTTTTTCATTCAACCTTACAGGAGTACTCTATAGGGTTCCTGATAATTTAATTATTGATCCCCGCGCTTTTTTAATTCTTCCGCCCGGAGTTCTTTTCTGAGAACCTTGCCGACATTGGATTTGGGAAGCTCATTTCTGAATTCCACCTCAGTGGGAAGTTTAAATTTGGCCAGTTTGGAACCGCAATATTCGATAATTTCTTCCGGGGTTGCTCTTTCTCCCTCTTTGAGGACAACAAAAACTTTGACAGCCTCCCCCCGTGTCGGATGAGGAATTCCAATGGCGCACGCTTCCTGGATTTTGGGGTGTTCAAAAAGGACTTCATCAATATCTCTCGGATAAACATTTAATCCTCCGGAAATGATTAAATCCTTTTTTCGGTCAACAATATAAAAGTAACCTTCCTCATCCATTTTACCGATGTCACCGGTCAAAAGCCACCCGTCACTAAGTACGGCATCGGTTTCATTGGGCATGTTCCAGTACCCTTTCATGACCTGGGGGCCTTTTATGGCAATTTCTCCGGGTTCTCCTACCGGAACATCGGTTTTTCCGTCTTCAAGGCTCACCACCCGGCATTGAGTGTCCGGAACCGGTATGCCTATACTTCCAACTTTTCGCTGCCCCAGGAAAGGATTGACATGAGTCACCGGTGATGATTCCGTCAGGCCGTAGCCCTCAATAATGATCGCACCTGTTTTGCTTTCAAACTCCCGGATGACTTCTACCGGAAGTGGTGCGCTTCCCGAAAAACACCCTTTCAAACAGGTCATATCTGTTTTTTCGATATCTTTGTGGTTGAGCATCCCGATATACATCGTGGGAACCAGAGGCGCAAAAGTCGGCTTGTACTTGGCAATGGCTTCAAGAAGTGGCTGAGGCTGAGGTTTAGGAACCAGAACAATGCCCCAGCAGGTGTAAATGGCAAAGTTCATGGCGACCGACAATCCGAACACATGAAAAAAGGGCAAGGCTCCCAGCATAATTTCATGATTTTTCCGAAGGGTCGGCAGCCATGCCCCGATTTGCTGAACCTGTTTACTTAAATTGGCATGGGTGAGCATAACCCCTTTTGAAACCCCGGTAGTTCCTCCGGTATACTGATACTGGGCAGTGTCAGTGAAACTGAGGTCAACCCGAGGCGGATCAGGCGGATATTTTTTGATCAATTCCTTCCACCGATAAACATGATCGGCACTCTTGACCGATGCCGCCAGTTTTTTTCTTTTGCCTACTAGAGGAAATAAAAGGTTTTTGGGAAAGGGAAGGTAGTCTCCGATGGATGTGACCACAATTTCCCGGATGCTGGTTTTATTTCTCAGGTCGATCATTCGATTAGCCAGCAGGTCAAGGGTGATCAATACTTTGGAATTTGAGTCGTTAAACTGATGTTCAAGTTCCCGGTCTGAATAAAGAGGATTGTTCATGACAACAATGCCGCCGATTTTTAATATCGCGAAATAAGCGGCAACGCATGGAATAAGGTTCGGAAGCAAAATTGCGACACGATCCCCTTTTTGGATACCGAAATCGGCCAGACAGGCAGCAAACCTGTCTACCATATCTTTAAGTCCCTGATAGGTGACTTCATAACCTTGAAAGGAGAGGGCCATGCGATCCGGGAAGTTTTTTGCGGTCCGTTCAAGAAAATCCGGAATACAGATTTCTTCATAATCGATAAATTCGGGCACATTTTTTTCGTAATGTGCAAGCCATGGCTTATTCTGATAGCTGATTTCTGGTGACACGAAAAACCTCCTTATATTATATTGCCCCATCCTGATTTTCTCTTTTCAAGGAGTGGGAATAGAGGATTTTTGATTTAAATACTACTTATGATGTATTGAACTGAAAGTCAATAGGGGATGTGAACCGGTGGTTAAAAGCCTGAATTCTGGCAGCTATTGCAAATTGTTATTCATGAAATTATCGCTTTTTTTCTTGACAGTCGAAGGTGTTTTTTGATACTGAATGAATATTCATTCAGTTTACTCCAGTTTTCCGTCTCAATTTAAAAAAACAGCAAGGAGAACCAATGGAAACAGCGCTGATTTCACCAGCAAAAGCAGCATTCCTCGGAATTCCCACCGTTATCTTTTCCCTGATCATTCCGGTAGTCGGAGTCGCCGTGTTTGCCTACATTATGGCAAAGCGCATGGCGCCTCTGGTAAGGGCTTTGCCGGATGAACGGATGGACCGTCCCGCCAAGCGACTCGCCGCAGTATTGAAATATTACTTCGGCCAATATAAACATCCCCGGTACATGACTGCAGGAATTATCCATATTCTTCTTTTTGCAGGTTTTTTTATCATTTCCCTGCGATCCATCACACTGGTGTTGCTAGGCATATCCGAAGGGTATCATCTTCCGGGATTCGGTGGTGAGCTGGGCACGGCATATGACATCTTAAAGGATATTACCGTGACTGTGATGCTGATTGTGGCTATTGCGGCGATGATCCGCAGGGGAATTGTGAAACCGGAACGATATGCCGTGCCGCCAAAGTACGGGAAAGATCACACCAAAGAAGCTGTTTTTGTGCTGGCGCTGATCTCAGGCTTGCTGATTTCGGATTCTTTTTTTGAAGGAAGCCTTGCCGCAGCCCGGATCCAAAAAGGGATGCCTCCGGAGTCAATGATTTTTGGAACCACTCCATGGATTGCCGCTCGACTGATATCCGGTGTTTCACTTGAAAGTCTTCAACATATTCATATCGGGGCCTATTTTTCTCATGAATTGATTTTTTTCTTTTTCCTCTGTTATTTGCCATTGGGAAAGCATTTTCACATTATCACGTCTCTTCCCAATGTGTTTATGCTGAAATTGGACAAAGGCACTGTCAAACCGGTTCGATGGGGAGTTCCAGACAGCCGCTTGGATGAGCTTAAAAATTTTGGTGTTGGAAAATACGAGGATTTTACCTGGAAACATATGCTCGATTTTTATTCCTGTGCCGATTGCGGTAGATGCAGTGATCATTGTCCGGCCAATGCGGTCGGAAGACCCCTTTCGCCCAGGTTTATCACTATTAAATCCCGGGATTATTCATTCAATCATTATTCGCTATTGGGCGATTTTAAAATCAGTCATGAACCGTTGATCGGGTCTATCCTTGAGGAACATGAAATCTGGTCCTGCACCACATGCGGGGCCTGTGAAGAAGAATGCCCGGTAATGATCGAATACATCGATAAGGTCGTGGACCTTCGCAGATACATGGTTGAGGAAGGTATGGTTCCTCAGTCTCTTCAAAAACCACTGGGTGCGCTGGAAAAACGTGGAAACCCTTATGGAAAAATGGAACGAAAAAGAGCGGACTGGATAAAGGAGAAGAATTTTGAAGATCGATGCAGAGTCAAGGTTCTGGGTGATCAGGTAAAGGCGGATACCCTTTATTTCGTTGACAGTGTAACTTCTTATGATGATCGTATCCAGCAGATCGGCCGGTCAACCGCCAGGGTTCTGAAAGCATCCGGAATTGATTTTGGGATTCTTGGGCCTGCTGAGATGGATTCAGGCCATGAGGTGCGTCGTTTTGGAGAGGAAATGCTGTTTCAGCAGTTAAGAGACAAGAATATTGAGGCGATATCGGCCAGCGGAGCAAAAAGCCTTGTTACAGCTGACCCGCACGCTTATAATGCATTAAAAAATGATTACACAGGAATTCCTGAAGTTCAACATGTCAGTCAGTTGATTGCACGCGCAATTTCCATTCAAAAAATCAGGTTAAAACCCTTCACCGAGAAGGGAAAAGTGTTTACATACCATGATCCCTGCTATCTGGGGCGTCATAACGGACTTTACGATGTTCCCCGGAAGGTTATCGATTCTATCCAGGGAATTGTTCGTGTTGAGATGGGCAAAAGGTGCAGGGACCGATCATTTTGTTGTGGCGGTGGGGGACTTTATCTGTTTTATGAGCCTATTGAAGAGAAACGCATGGGGCAGGTCAGAGTTGAAATGGCTGCCGAAGCCGGTGCGAATGTTATTGTTACCGCATGTCCATTTTGTATGATCAATCTGGAGGATGCTGTAAAGACCAGCGGAATGGAGGGGAAAATGGAGGTGATTGATTTGGTTGAACTGGTGGATCGTCAATTGGAAATATAAATTCTGTCAATGCGAAACAGGGCTTTCGCACTCCGAAGAAGAACAGGAGGAATATATGGAAATTTTAGTCTGCATAAAACGGGTTCCGGATACTGCGGAAAATGAAATTGTTGTTAACCGGGATGGCACGGATATTGAGCGTGATGATCTTGTTTATTCGGTAAATGAATGGGATAATTACGCCGTTGAAGAGGCTATTCAGATCAAAGACAAAGTCGGGGGAAATGTTACCGTAGTTTCCGTAGGCGATGAGAATGCAGAGGAGGTGATCCGGCGTGAAATGGCCATGGGGGCGGATAGGGGTATTTTGTTGAGTGATGATGTTTTTGAAGGTTCCGACGGCAAAGGGATTGCCACTATTCTGAAAGCCGAAATCGAGAAGGGCAAATACGATCTTGTCTTAACCGGGGCACAGGCTGATGATGGTGCTGGACAGGTGGGCGGAATGCTTGCGGAACTGCTCAAATGGCCATTTGCATCGCTGGTCAACAAAATAGAGGTTATTGATGACAAAACAATTTGTGTCGGTCGTGAAATTGCCGGGGGCAACCAGGAAATGAATGAAATGGACTTGCCTTGTGTATTGTCCATTCAGACAGGTATTAATGAACCGCGCTATGTTGGAATCAGGGGGATTCGGAAAGTTGCTTCAGCAGATATTCCAGTTCATAGCTCGGGCGATTTAGGGCTTTCTCCGGATATGGTCGGAAAAATCGGAGCCAAGGTTAACCGTCTGGATTATTTTGTGCCTGATCCGGGAGAAGGTGCGGAGATGCTGGAAGGGAGCACCGAAGAAATCCTGGAAAAACTCGTTGAAATCCTCAAATCCAAAGGAGGTATCAAATAATGTCCGGAAAAATTTTCGCCTATATTCTCCACAAACAGGGTGTTGCCGATGACACCGCTCTGGAGTTGTTATCCGCAGCCAAAAAAATAGATCCCAATGCTTCCGTCACCGCACTTGTGGCAGGATTCGGAGATGAACTTGAAAAAGCGGTCACACAGATTTCCCCCTTATTTAACGAGGTATGGAAAATTGATCACGAAAGCCTCTCATATATCATAGCCGAGACTATTCGTCCCATGCTGGCACGAATCATTCCCAAAGGAAGTATTGTTCTTCTTCCCCATGAACATTTCGGTATGGATCTTGCCCCGGGTCTTTCTATAAAAATGGGTTCCACATTTGTCTCGGATGCCATCGACTTTGAAGAGATTAAAGATCAGAAAATAAAGTTGGTCCGTGAAGAGTTCACCGGACAAGTCAGTACCCATGTGGAATGCGACCTATCCCAGGGAGCGGTCATTTCTGTTCGGGCCGGAGCTTTTAAACCGGAAGAATCCAAATCAGGAGCAGGTCAAGTTCTTGACAAGACATCCGAAGCCCTCAAAGGCGTTTCTTCAGGAATGAAACGCCGGTATTTGGAAGTCATTGAAGCTGAAGTCGGTGATGTGGATATCACCAAATCCGATATCCTGGTATCCGTGGGGCGGGGTATCGAAGACCAGGATAACATGGATATTATTCATGAACTGGCAGCGGCTATAGGAGGGGATGTCTCCTGTTCAAGACCCATTGTGGATGCTAAGTGGCTTGATAAATCACGTCAGGTAGGAACATCGGGTAAAACCGTAAAACCGAAAGTATACCTTGCATTGGGTATCAGCGGGTCATTCCAACACCTGGGAGGCATTAAAGGCTCACCGTTTATCGTGGCCGTCAATAAAAACCCCAAAGCGCCCATTTTCCAGGTGGCGGACGTGGGCATCGTGGCGGATATTCTTGAATTTGTGCCGGAACTGACCCAAAAAATTCAGGAGATCAAAGGCTGAAAAGGTTTAATTGACAAACCTGTTGTTCCGGCCAGGGGTCATTGTCACTGGCGTCAAGTTAAGGTCCTATCTTGATACCGGCATCAGGGGCCGAAAACGGTTTCTTGCATGGCATTCTGAGGGAGCGACTCGCAACGTCTTAATACTTGAAAAAATATTTCCCATGAAGTGGATTGAAACCACGGCAACCGAAGAATCTCTATTCCCCAGCCCTGACCGATCATCGAATCTGACTTGGAGTTTAAACACAAGAAATTGTGGCGGTGTGAAGGAAAGATTCTTCGGCTGCCCTTGAACGCGTGCCATATAACCGTCTACCAGGTTGGTCCCCTCAGGATGACAACCTTGAATTCCCTATCAGTTCCTGAACTCGACGGCAATGGGCTTTCGCCGGAATGACGATGCAAAAAAAAATCGATAATCATTGATTCCAGGTACTTATGAGAATTCTGGGCTGAAAGGATTTTTCAGCAAATAACGGAATTCAAGGGGTTCAGGAGGCGATAAAGGTGGCTCATTTCACCGATCTATTTAACCCTAAAAGACGTTTCCTTCCAAAAATCTGAGAATTTCATCCTTGCTGGTTTTAGAACAATTTTCCATCCCATGATAACAGTCTGAGCACAGATATACAAAATCTTTAAGAAAATGAACTTTGCCCAAAGGAATTCTATCCTCACAAATACTGCAGTTGAACTCGGGACCTAATGCCCATAGAGTTTTGTTAATATGCTTGACTCCTATACCCATGGCTTTTCCCTTGTTGATTTCCCGGCACCAAAGCACCTTCGAACGATAAAAATCATAAATTTGAATTTTATTTTGGTTTTTGGGCAGCTTTTTCTGTAACCAGATAAATACATCCGAATGAGGTGTTACCGGATGGCGGGATTCGAAATACATGCCTCCGTCACTAATATTTCGCATATGCGCCGGTAATAAATTTTTTGTGTCTTGCCGGGCAAACCTGATGGGCGTCTCTATAGAATATCGAGAGTGCACGCGTGGAATATAATTGGACTCATACATTTTTTCCTCCTTCGACCATCAAAACTAACCGGAGGTGATTTTTCCGAAATTAGCGGCGTTAACGAAACTCATTTACCGGCAGGGAAAATACGGAGAATTGGCAGATCATCTGCTGCTAGGATCTGTCACTTCCATATAACTTCCTTTCCGGAAAAGGTATGCGGGGATTTTCTTTGAACCATTATAAAAAAATACCTACGATCATATTTTATAGGGCAAAGTGAGAGAATCTGTCAATCAGGGTAATCCCTTATTTGAGATGAAAGCTTTGGGTATCTGAATTCGATTGGGCTTGCATATTAAATACTATCCAGGAATGGCTGAAACAAGTAGCGGATTTCATCTAAACAGTCATCAATGTCAATGAGGGCAAATTTCGCGTATACATCCAACAATATCAGGGCATTGACGGCGGAGTCCGTCTGGACAGCCGTTCTGAGTCGCTTCAGTATGGCGTTGTTGACCGCCTGTATCTCTTTGTATACTTTCAGAAGGCCGTCCAGTTCGACACCTGCCGGATGGCCGTCTTTTTTCAGGAAGTACTGGTTTAAAAGGAAGGTGGCTGCTGCCCGAAACATTGTTTCTTCATGGCTTGCCAAAGGAAGGTGAAACCGGCCCATGGGAATAAAAAACCGGGTGGCCGGACATCCGCAAGTTGCGATCAGTAATCCCATCAGGGAACTCACCCCCCGTGCCACAGTGGTATCCTGAATAATTGTTCTGTGATTTGTTATGACTTCAAGATGCACGGGTTCATAGGACACCACATCACCAAATTTTTCGATCAAGGGTAAAAGATTGGCAGCCTGAGGACAATACGGGGTTTCATCCGGGCTGAGACTGCAGTTGGTGCACTGATGAAATTCCAGCTTTATCCATTCAGGTGGATTGTCTATGGGCTTTTGGATCAGTTCAAAAGGATTATCATTAAAACAATAATGGAATTTTTCTTTTTTACCATCTGGATAAGTGAAAACATACTCAACCTGATAGGCGCACATACCAGCTCTCCTGTTATGGATTCGATCAAAAATTGTTTTTCAACTATATCAGAGATTTTTAAAAATTGCGCTGTGTTTTTCATTTTTTTTTGTTTGTTGTTAATTTGGGATGCTGTGACATCAATTTATGATAGAGGCTGAAAATGGCAGGTAAAATGCCTTAAAAATTCCGGCTGGTAGGTAATCTGGTAGCCCGGGATTTTTTCTCTTTTATCCCAAACCGCTTCCAAAGTTTCCACCACATAATCAAAATGGCTCTGGGTATAAACACGCCGGGGAAAGGCCAGTCTTACCAATTCCAGAGGAGATGGTATTTCTTTGCCATTTGGATTCTTTTTGCCAAACATGACACTACCAAGCTCAACGCTGCGGATACCGCCTTCAATATACAAGGCATTGACCAGGCCTATACCAGGATAATGCTCTATGGGAATGTGAGGTAAAAATGCCCTGGCATCCAAAAAGACGGCATGTCCGCCCACAGGCTTGACAAAAGGTATTTGAAGAGATTCTAATTTTCTACCCATATAACGGACTGTGGCATGGCGATATACCTGATATTCATATTCCAGGGCTTCCATCAAGCCCACGGCGATAGCTTCCAGGTCTCTTCCGGCCAATCCTCCATAAGTAGGGAATCCTTCCCGAAGAATAAGCAAATTTCTGAACTTTTCGGCCCACTGGTCGTCATTGCACGCAAGAAATCCTCCGATATTGGCAAGCCCGTCTTTTTTACAGCTCATGGTGGCACCATCGGCAAAGGAAAATATTTTCCCGGCAATATCGATCAGCGGCATATTTTCGTAGGATGGCTCTCTTTCACGAATGAAAAATGCGTTCTCGGCAAAGCGGCAAGCATCAATGATTAGCGGGATGTTATGTTTATTGAGAATTTCCTTGACCGCCTCTAAATTTTCGAGGGATACGGGCTGACCTCCTCCGGTATTGTTGGTAATGGTGATCATTGCGAACGGAATTCTGGCGGGTCCATGATCTTTGATACATTTCTGAAGCTTTTTAAGATCCATGTTCCCCTTGAAAGGGATTCTTTCCTGGGTCCGGTAGCATTCCTGACACAGCAAATCCACTGCATTGGCCCCCACAAATTCGATGTTGGCCCGTGTGGTATCAAAGTGGCTGTTGTTGGGAACCACGTCTCCTTTTTTCAATAATGCTTGTGCTAGGATTCCTTCGGCGGCTCTTCCCTGATGGGTCGGAAAAATATGTTTAAAACCGGTGATATTTTTGACGGTATGTTCAAATTTTTTCCATGAACGGCTTCCGGCATAACTCTCATCGGCCAGCATGAGCGCAGCCCATTGATTGGAAGACATCGCACCGGTTCCGCTGTCGGTTAGAAGATCAATCATGCAATCTTCAGCATCCAGATAAAAAACATTGTAATGGGCTTTTTCAAGTTTATCCAATCGCTGTTCACGGGTGGTAAACCGGACAGGTTCGGTCATTTTAATCCGGAACGGTTCGATGATTGTTTTCATTTCAACTCCTGCTTGTATATGTATAAACCATTATTCCAGCTTGACAGTCTTAAGTTTTTATAAGTACCTGGAATTCAATAATATCAAATTTATTGTATCGTCATTCCGGCGAAGGCCGGGCACAAAGTGAAGCGCAGCGCTATCCAGGTGAATTAAGGAAGCTGGTTTTTCTGGATGTCGGATCAAGTCCGGCATGACGGAGAACTTTGTACTGTTAAGATTCCAGGAAAACCGATATTAACATGTATTGGGTTCCATTGTTCATGTGTTTTGCTTTCAGCCGGAATCCTGAAAAACCTCTGTGCTTTCATTCCACAAACTTAAAACCGACACCCGACACATGATACCTTCTTGGCCAAGTTTCTTTTCAAACTCAATTGCATCCGGAACCCTCTGAAAATAAAAAAGATGGGAAACACATCGGCAATCGGAACTCCCGAATCCCTTGACCGGTATGGATGTACCAACCATCCGGAGAAAAAGATCTGCAAAAACATGCTCAAGGGGCTTTTCATCGTTGCAGATCCATATCTCCTCGATCAAGATTTCTTTGCGAAAATAGTCCATATGCCAGTGAGGCTCGGATGCTGTATGAAGATGGTGTCCGACACGGGATGAAATCCCTCCCGGACCGAATGCGCTTCCCACGTAACCATAATACCCCGGATAAAAGCAAAAAGTCCCAAGTTTTCCAATCCGGATATATTTTTCAGTTTTCAGGCAAGTAAAGATAATATATGTGCCCTTGGTATTTTTTAACTCATGACTTAATTTAATTATCTGCATCAGACACGATTTCCCTTTTGGGGTCCCATAAATATCAGTTTCCATTTAAATAAAAAATTGATAAAAATTCAACAGGATACTTTTGTCGGAACCCTATAAGTCGTGCAATTGCCTATGATAGTTGAGAGATTAAAAAAACTGCTGATAAATACTGCCGACCGCCTGAAGTTTAACTCTATTTCGTGTGGGAAAAAATATCCGTCCATAACACCCGGAAAAAAATGGTTTAAAGAACTGGTGGTAAAAATTATATTTATCGTATTGGGAAGGGCTTTTCAATCGGGGTCCCGGCATGATCCTGAAATTCAAAAGGAAATTGCCGTCTGGCCGGAAAGCTTCACGATCATGATGAATGTGTTACCCCAAGGTCCCCGAATGGTTCTTGAAAAAACCGGCTACCAACTAACGTATAAGAGAAATATTGCCGTCAAAAGCAATCTGGTAATCCATTTTAAAAACATTGAATGTGCTTTCATGGTGCTGACCCCGCAAATCGGACCTGCTCAGGCATTTGCCCAAAGGCGAATGACGGTCACCGGCAACTTGGCCGATGCCATGATTTTTACACGGTGTTTAAATATAATGATCGCATACCTTTATCCGAAATCCATAAGCAAGCAGTTGCTGAAACGGGTACCGGCAATGCCGCTGGAAAAACAGCTTACCCGGATCATTATTTATGCGGCAGGCATTCCTTTCGGATTTTAAGGGCTTTATAGCAATCATGTTATGGAATAAACAGTTTTATCTACCATGACTAAGATCAAACCCGGCAAAAAAGCAGAGTTTTTTGCCGGGTTTGTTGGCGGAAGACTCCAATTTGTTCTCTGAACAACAGCACGTGAATTTATCCCAAACGGATCGATTTAACCAGGAAGTATTCGCAAGAATGACGACAATAGACTCTTCCATATGAAATCACTCACTTTAGACATATGTTGCTTTTAATAAGGAGCAAGCGATGCTGCCCGCTTATTATGAATTTTTCAGTCCGGTTAAAATTATTTCCGGAAACAAGGCCCTGGAAAACCTTCCTTTTGAGCTTGACCAAATGGGTGTTCGGCGCCCCCTGATCATTACCGATTCCGGAGTGGTCAACTCCGGCCTTATAGTCCATGTGAAAAAAGCTTTTGACAGTTCAGACATAATGATCGGTGCCATTTTCGATGATGTGCCTTCTGATTCGTCCGTTGAGGTGGTTCGCCGGGTCGCCGAAGTCTTTAGACAAAACCGATGTGATTCACTTGTGGCCGTTGGTGGAGGCTCTCCCATCGATACGGCCAAAGCTGCCAACATCATATTATCTGAAAATTCGGATGATTTAAAAAAATATGAAGGTGCCGATCGGTTGAAAGCAGAGGTAAAACCTTTGATTGTTGTCCCAACAACAGCAGGAACCGGATCTGAAGTCACTTTTGTGGCGGTAATCAAAGATGAGGAAAAAAAGGTTAAAATGAGTTTTGCTTCTCATCTTTTGTTTCCCAGGCTAGCGATTTTAGATCCCAGAATGACACAAACCATGCCACCCTTTATTACCGCCGCCACCGGCATGGATGCTCTCACCCATGCGATGGAGGCTTACACCTGTCTCCAGAAAAATCCTGTCAGCGATGCCTATGCTTTTGCCGCTGTTCAATTGATTGGCAACCATCTGATCAAAGCTGTAACCGATGGTAAAAATATTGAAGCTCGTATGGCCATGGCCAATGCATCCACTATGGCCGGCATTGCTTTTTCAAATTCAATGGTAGGGATGGTGCATTCACTCGGGCATGCGGTCGGGGCATTGTGCAATCTGCACCATGGTATGGTCATGTCAATTTTTCTTCCTTTTGGCCTTGAATATAATCTAAACAAAACAAGACCTTTTGTCGGTGAATTGCTCCTTCCCTTGGGAGGTCAGGAAGAATTCGTCCAAACAGCCAAAAACAATCGGGCTGAAAAGACCATAGCGTTAATCAGAAGATTGCAGCAAAACCTTTATGATATTTGCGGACTTCCAAGGTCACTCAAGGAAGCCGGGGTTTCCCAAACGGTGCTGGAACCTATCGCCAGGCATGCCATTAACGACGGATCTCTCATATTCAATCCGGAAGAGCTTGATTATGACGATGCGTTAGCAATTTTGAAAAAGGCGTATTAGAATCTTATGGAAAGAGGTTCCAAAAGGAAAGACGCACTTTTGCCTCGGATGAAAAATTCATTAGTTGCCTGAGATTATATTGCAAAACCTTTACTCCCCGATAATTTTGACCAGAACCCTCTTTCGGCGGCGCCCGTCAAATTCTCCGTAGAAAATTCGTTCCCAGGTGCCGAAATCGAGCTTTCCGTTTGTAACAGCCACCACGACTTCCCGGCCCATGATCTGTCTTTTCATATGGGCATCTGCGTTGTCCTCACCGACATTGTGGCGATACTGATCCACAGGAGCATGAGGAGCCAGTTTTTCCAGCCATACTTCATAATCGTGGTGAAGACCCGATTCATCATCATTGATAAAAACGGATGCGGTAATGTGCATGGCATTGACCAGAATCAGTCCCTCCTGAATTCCGCTTTCAATCAGGCATTTCTCCACTTGGGGTGTAATATTGATAAATGCCCTCCTGGTAGGTACTTCAAACCAAAGTTCTTTTCTGTAGCTTTTCATATGAACCTCATGAATTTTGGGTTAATATTTAAATTTTTCATCCTGTTCTTTCTGCTTGATTGTTATAAGATAACTGATCCATCAATATATAAAACGACAAATTGATGTCAATCATGAAAACCAGAAGAGGAAACAGTGGAAAATTTCAAACGCTTTCCGGTAATCGCGGCGGCATTGCTGGTGTTATTCCTGAGTGCACTGGATGCTCTGATCATGGCTGCTGCCATGCCGACCATCGTTGCAGATCTTGGCGGATTAACCCTTTACAGCTGGGTCTATTCTGCCGCATTGTTATCTCGTACGGTGGCTCTGCCGATTTTCGGAAAACTCTCCGACCTGTTTAAAACCAAATCTCTTTTCATGATTTCCACGACCATATTTCTCGTTGCGTCGATCCTGGCCGGTTCATCGACCAGTATGGGGTTTTTGATTTTTGCGAGAGTCATCCAAGGGATCGGCGCCGGCGGTAATTTTGCACTGGTCTATGTCCTTCTGACCGATGTTTCCTCACCTGACCAGCGTGGAAAAACTCTGGGTTTTGCAAGTTTTATATGGGGGATCGCCAGCTTATTGGGTCCCACGTTGGGCGGTCTGATTGTGACTTATTTTTCCTGGAGATGGATTTTTTTTATGAATATCCCTCTCGGAATTCTTTCCCTTGGCGGGGTGTATTTTTATCTCATTGAAATCCGGGAAAAGAAAAAAAAGGTCTATTTGGACTTTGCAGGGGTTATCACTCTATCTGTATCAATTCTAAGCCTTCTGACAATTTTTTTGGTAGGAGGCCGGAGATATTCATGGATTTCTTATGAAATCCTGGGACTTTGCCTGATCACCCTTGTATTTTCAATCGGATTTTATTGGGCTGAAAAACGTGCCCCCGAACCGATTCTGTCTTTGGATTTTTTTCGGTTTAAAGGATTTCGCAACGGAAACCTCGCGGTATTTTTCAGCAGTTTTGTTATTTTCTCGTTATTTGCCTATGCTCCGTTATTTATCCAGGGCGTTTTGCTCAAAACACCCATGGAAGTCGGAATGGCCATGTTGTCACTGAGTCTTGGATGGTCGGTGGGTTCAATGATGCTTGGACAATTTATCCATCGCATGGAAAAAAAAGCTTCAGCAATGGCTGGTGCTGCTTTTCTGGCGGCAGGTACCGGAATCACCCTGTTGTTTACCATGGAAACGACCATGGTGATTTGTTTCGGGACGTTTCTTCTTGCCGGTCTGGGAATGGGTTTTGTAACACTGGCAACCCTTCTGGTCGTTCAAAACAGCCTGAAATCCGAGGATATCGGAGTTGCAACATCATCGCATCAGTTTGCAAGAACCCTGGGCGGCACCTTGGGAATAGGCATTTGCGGAGGACTTTTCACGGCTCGATTGTCCATGGAACTGGATAAACTCTCCTCTGATCATCTGTCGGAAATCATGACACGTGGAAATGCCCATCAGCAGATTGAAAATATATTGAATCCGGAAATGCTTTCAAAATTTTCCGATGACACGCTGGAGGTGCTGAGGATAACGGCATTATCAAGTCTTTCTCTTGTTTTCTGGATTATTTTTGCTGTTTCAATCCTATGTTTCGGATATTGCTTTTTACTTCCCAAAAATTAGATCCATATTGACACATAACCGATTTATTGCCATAGTTTCCCTCATGAACACGACCCTTTATTTTGACAGAGAAAAGATACTAGAGCGGGTTTCCCGTTGGATTCCGAACCATGACGGTAAAAAGCCGGTTAAGATTGTTACCGATACGACCGATTTTTTCAAGGTTCAGTACAACGATGTCGTTCAGTTGGGAGAAAAAGCCTACCTGATCCGGAACAACGCAAAAGAAGGGCGTTTTGGCCTGGATGATGAAGTCAAGCAATGGGTCAAACGTTCCATTGATCTTGAAACCGAAAAATTCAAGGTGATCAAGCTGGTATTTTATGAAAAATTTATGACCACTATTGGTCATATCGAGTTTGAATGTTTTCGCAGCCCCAAAAAAGAAGCCAGAATTCTGGATCTGGTAAAAGACCACCCGAATTTTATGCATGGTTTCAGTGTGAAGGATGAAAAGGACAACCTCATCCGCATACTGGATTTCATTCATGGACGTCCTTTATCTCAGGTAGTCGAAAATTTTAACGTGGATCATCGCCGATATTTTTTCGAACATTTTCCTGAGATCTTAAAAAATTTTATTGAATGCATTGATGCAATCCGATTTCTCCACGATCATGGCGAAAAGCACGGGGATATCCGTCGTGATCATATTTTTGTGGACAGGGAAAGCAAAAAATATCGATGGATTGATTTCGACTATAATTACCGCCATAGAGAAAATATTTACGGGTACGATCTTTTCGGGTTAGGAAACATCCTGATGTTTTTGGCGGGCAAAGGCGATGTTCTTCTGCAGGACCTGAAACGCCAACGACCCGACGTGGTGGACAAGCTCATTGAAGGGGATGTCAATATTGTTTTCAGAAACCGTTTGGCTAACCTGCGAAAAGTTTACCCGTACATTCCAGAACGACTCAATCGGGTTATGTTGCACTTTTCACTGGGTGCCAACTGGTACTACGAGCATACATCGCAATTGCTTGAAGATTTGCAGGATGCCCAAAGAGACATCTAGAATTTTATCCGAAACCATAGGGGAAAAGGCATGGCTGAGGCTGAATTCAAAATCAATAAAAACATACTGATTGCAGTTGATGAATCGGAAAATGCCAGGCGTGCGGTATCCTACGTCGGTCAACTGCTGGGTGGACTTCCGGGGTTCAAGGTTACCGTGTTGCATGTGATCCCTGATCCTGAAGAAGATTATTTTTCAGAGCAGAAAGAAAAGGATAGCTGGCTGGCGCGTACTAAAGAAAAGGTGGACACCATGCTGGCAAACTACAGGGAAATTCTGATCGAAAAGGGTTTCCCGGAGGATTCCGTCTCGGTGAGATCCACCCTGCGATATTGTCCTTCCATGGCCGAGTGCATTCTTGCCGAGCGTGATGAAACCCTCTTTGACACCATCGTGGTCGGACGACAGGGGGTTTCGCGAAGCGAGGAATTTTTATTCGGAAGCATATCCAGTAAAATCGTAAATCATGCTGAAAACTGTACCATCTGGGTGGTACGGTAATCAGCCCGCCATTAAAAGAGCGTCGGAAACAAGGTTGACTACGCCCCAAATGGCATCGGCCGAAAGGTGCGCTTCGATAGATCGATCAAAAAGAATTTTAAGATCAGGGCCGAATTCATCATCGCCTTCCCACAAAAGGTAGTATAAGGGAATCTTGGGAAAGGGATAAAACTTAAAAGCCATATCTGCCAGGTCCTTGCTCTGGCCCGCCAGCCGTTGAGCAGCGTTTTTGAATCCCTGAAGGTCGTTTCCAAACCGTTCCAGAAGCGGATTGATTTTCAGTGCGTGAGGTCCCTGAAAAAAATGGGCATCCCTGAGTTCAGATACACTGATCATATGATTTTGAACCGGATCGCCTTTCACATTCAACAGGTAAACCAGAATCATCAGTTCCAAAAGCGGATAATCGGTCTTTTCCCGCTCCTGTCCGTCATCTGACTGAAAAATACAGCGTTTGTTGATATCCAAAAGAAAATTTTTTCCAAGATGAGGGATTAGTAAAGCGCCTTCAGGATCTTGCCGGCAAAGAGAAATTCCCGAAAGGACCTTCAGGTCTTTACGACAGATTTCATCCCAGAATTGTTCCGGCACGGTAAAAGGGTTTCCCTGTGGATTTCTTGCCGGCGGTTTTTGTTGTCGCCTTCGTTGCTGCATGCTCAAAAATCCTTGGCTAAAGGGATAAGATCCCATATTGAAATTGTCACAGGGAAAATGGTGGCAATCTCTCAGGCAGTATCCCACGTGATTCATTTCGGCACAGGCCAGGATAGGGCAGGGTTGCCCCAGCAACCTGATTTGAGCTTCGATTTTTAACCTGGCTTCGTGGCTCAGTCCATCCCCGCAAGTGGAACAGATCCCCATGACCTTTAATTTGCACACATCGCAGTTGATTCCGCAGGCGGCGGTCGGCATAATTTAAGAACCCTTTCTGAGGCAAGCCACCGATTCGATATGAAAGGTATGCGGAAACATATCCACAGGCTGAACCTCGGTCACATGGTAAAATTCTTTCATAAGAGCCAGATCTCTGGCCAGGGTTGCCGGATTGCACGAAACATAAACGATCCGCTCAGGTCCCATATCCAGGACCTGTTTGACAACATCCTTGTGCATGCCATCTCGGGGTGGATCAATGATCATCACCTGGGGTTTGAAATCAATCCGGGTCAAAGACGTCCGGATATCACCGCTGATAAAGCGGCAATTGTCCACCTGATTTAAACGACAGTTGTTTTCAGCATCTGAGATGGCGCTGTCGACAATTTCCATTCCTACTATCCGGGAGGCCTGTTGTGAAAGATAAATGGGAATCGTTCCGGTTCCGCTGTATAGATCCAGGACCGTCTCTTTTCCGGTCAATTGCGCATACCTGGCCACCGTGTCATAGAGAATCTTTGCGGCCCGGCTGTTGGTCTGAAAAAACGAGTTGGCGGAAATTTCAAAAACAAATGGCCCAATGGCATCTTTTATAGATGCTTTTCCTGCGATGGGAATCTCATATTCTCCCACGGCGATACCCGCTTTTCGGGCTGTCACATTATTGACCACCGACACGATATTCGGATATTTTTCCATAAGAATGCCGGCCAGCGAAGAAATTGCATCATGTTGTTCAGAGGCGGTGATCATATTGACCATCCATTGATCTTCCGATACGGAGTGACGAAGCATCAAAAAACGCCAGAAACCTTCATGGCTTTTCAATCCATAGACCGGTAATCCGGAATCTCCGATAAAACAGCGAACATCATCCAGTATTTGGTTTCCCTGGTCTGGCTGGAGCAGGCATGCCCGAATATCAAGCACTTTATAAAAAGTACCGGGCACATGAAGCCCGATTGCAAAACCGGTATCGACCTCTTCACCGGTCATCTGATCAGGCATCAGCCATTTTCGATCCGAACAGGAAAATTCCATTTTGTTCCGATACTCAAAAATGTCTGGAGAGGGCAAGGTCGGATTGATCGGGGTGTTGCGGATATCACCGATATGTTCCAGAGTCTCTTTCACGTGCCGTTGCTTGTATTCCAGTTGTAATTTATAAGGCAAATATTGCCATTTGCAGCCTCCGCAGACACCGCTGTAGGGACAGGGAGCATCGATTCTCAGCGGCGAAGGCGATATCATCTCAACGATCCGGGCTTCGGCGTAATTTTTTTTCTTCCGGATCACCCGAGCCATTACGACATCTCCGGGAGCAGCCTGGTCTACGAAAACGGCAAACCCATCGATTTTGGCAAAGCCTTTGCCTCCGAATGCCAGATCCGAAATATTTACCTCATATACATTTCCTTTTTTCAGTGACATTTTAGAACTTTAAAATATATGGTATATGCTTTTAAATGATTTATGGTATACTCAATTAAAATATCAACCTTATCACACATTGAGCATAGCACAAGCACAAAAAAATACAAAATAAGCCGTATGTTATGGCGGAATTAACAGTGAATCTTGTTTGTAAAAAACTCTGTTTTTTTTGCGATGGTTATCGACTCGAAGGTCATCTTCATCTTCCTTCAGGAATAAATCCGCCTGTCATTATCGGCTCCCACGGATTGTTTGCCACACAGGAATCACCCAAACAACTGGCATTGGCTCATGCCTGCAATTTGTCGGGCATGGCTTTTTTCCGCTTTGATCACAGAGGGTGCGGCCGGAGTGAAGGTGGAGAAAGAGAGTTGATTTCTTTTGAAGGCCGGTGTCGGGATCTTGTCATGGCGTGTGAAACCCTGAGGAAAAGAAGTGATACTGGAAATAGTATTGCCTTTTTTGGAAGCAGTCTTGGCGGAGCGGTGGCATGCCGGGTTTCAGCCATAATTCGACCTGCAGCACTGGTCACTTTTGCCGCACCGGTAAACAGCAACTGCCTGTTGGATTCCATGCAGAGACATGAGACCCCGGTGATCCAACTGACGGAATTAATCAACAACCTGTCTTTCGACATTGAAAAACACCTTTCTTATATTAAAGATATACTGGTGATTCATGGAAATAATGATGAAGTGGTTCCGGTTTCAGAGGCTTTTAAAATCTATCAATTGGTCGGGAAACCCAAAAAACTGGTGATTCAGAAAAATGGTGACCATCGGATGACCCACATGGCCCATCAGGAAGAGTTTCTCCGAATGGCTGCCGATTGGTTTCGCAAGGGATTTGAAAGGAGTTCAATGTCATGACGGAAGAGCTTTCGAGGAAAATATTCAGACGAGCCTTTGTGAAGACTTTTTTGCGAAGGATTTTCGCCTTGGCCCTGGTTGTGGGAATCGTTTATGGTTTGGTAGCCATGGTATATGCCACCAAGACCATTTACAAAGTCAAAATGAATTATGCCATCGTGCTGGAGAAATTTGGAGGAAAACGTGTGCCGGTTACCGAACAGGGATGGCATATGCGGTTGCCCTTTTTTACCCGGATTGAACAGGAAGTTCCCCTGATGAACCAGGCGATGTTTTTAAGCGGGCAAACAGAACCCAACCGGATTATTTCTCAGGAAAATGTAGCCCTGTGGACTTCGGCGGTGCTAACTTACAGAATTAATGATTTGAAAATCTGGGCCATTGAAAACCTTGATCCCATGAATCTTCTGCAGGGAGATTACGACGGTATTGTCAAGGATATTCTTCAGGCCAAAAAAGTGGGAGAACTGGTCAGTCTGAGAGAAGATATTAAGGAAGAAATTTTCAGGGCCCTGAAATCGCGCCCCATCAACGAGGGAGGTCCGACCCTCGAACAAAAATACGGGATTGAAGTGGTCAGTTTTGTGCTCAAGGAGACCCGGTTTGGAGACAAACTGGTGGAGGCCACTGAAGAAAAAAAGCGAAGAGAATTGATTGCCGAGGCGGAGAACTATGCAGCAGACCAGGAGGCAAGTCGGATCCGAAAACTGTATGCGGCATATGTGGACAGTATTCAGGCATTGCAAAAAAGTGTGGGAAGACCTGATGGGGCAACGGATGCCGCTTTGTTCCAGTTTTTGGCACAGCAAAAATGGGCCACGGCTTATGAGAAAAATCAGTCGGCACAAAGCACGGTGGTGATTCAAAACACCGCGGGACCGGGTCCGGCCCTGACGATACCGGTACCGGATGCCTCGGCTAAAGGGATTTCCCAGAAAGAAAGTGTAAAGGAGAAGTAAATGGCCCGAAGATTTACAAAGGCGGTCAAATACATCAGGCTTTCTGAAAAGCGAATCCGGGAAATCGAAGAACTGGTTTCACTTTGGCCTTATGAAACCAAGGCTTTCATGCGTGCCCGTTTTCTCCAGTATAAACCCAGGTCCGATATCCTCAACACCCTGCTGGAATCTTTCCTCTCATTTTTTTATGAATCACCGGAAAAAAATTTCTCCATACTAAAAGATCCGGATATTTTGACCGACTGGCAAAGGCGGTTTGAAATATCGGGTCAAACAGACCCTCAGGAGGCCTGGAGCAAGATTCTTGAAAAAGAGTTGTCTGCCAAAGATTATGCCTACCTGCTTTCCCTGTTAGACGATGAACTCACGGATGTCCATGTTCCATGGGAGTTGGATGCCTTGTTTGAAAAAGTGTACAGAGCACATCTTCGGAAGGAATACATATCCGATCCCGGTGTCCCGAAAGCGGCGCTTCTTCTTGTTGTCGGCCCCTCAGGCAGTGGAAAAACCGCAACGGTCAACCAGGCTATCGAAAATGTGATTTTCGGCGACCGGGTTCTTCCGGAAATAGATCTAAAACTTAAAAAAGAAGAACTGCTTGCCTCCGAACCGTTCTGGAAATCCATTGAAAACATCGATCCTACTTTGGCGATGGAGATGGAGCGTCGCAAAAAAATCCGGTTTTACAAAATCATGTCCAGAATTCCTTTGTTACGAAGAATCTTCAAGAAGAGAATCGGAAGGAACCTTTCGGAACTGGAGGAGCCCGGTCTGATGGTTGACTATTCCATGGTGACCCCCAATGATTATCAGACAGCCCTGGCAGGGGAGCCGGGAAATTATTTTAAAAAAGCCCTTGGTGATTCCCGAAAACCGACCATAAGGCATATCGAAGAAGCCCACAGTGCGTTCGGAAAATCAGAGGGCCGCGACAGTGGAGTTGAAAGACAACAGCGCACACTGATTGATACGGCCAATATTGTCATCGATGAAATTATTACCGGCAAAAGGGATTGTTTGCTTATCGCCACTACCGACAAGCCGGAGCGTTTTGATAACACGATTTACAGACGGTTTGTAGAAAAAGGAAAAATCGTCGATATTTCAGAATACTGGAAAAATCCCGATAACCTCAAGGAAATTGTCAGAATCGAATTAAACCGGAGTGATATACGGGTTGCAGAAAAATTGGACCATCGATGCCACAGATCCATATCGTGTATTCCTCCCGAATTTCTTGATTCGGGTGTGGATAAAATTTACCGGATTTTTCAGGAGAGAACGCTAAAAATAACGCCGGCTTATGTTCGAAAGTTGGTTCGATCCATTATTGAAATCAAGAGCGAATTCAAACCGGAATACCTTGATGATTCCCTTCTTGTGCGAAAGGCTTTCGAGCTGGTGGCAAAAAATTCTTACGGCGATCTTTTTGATAAGGTGGTCGGCCGTCTGGATCGTCAGGTTAGATGGGATGAATACATTGGCAACATTAAGGATGTTTTCTCGGAAATGGCCAACAACTGCCTTTTTTATGGTGTCAGTGAAGAAAAAGGAGTGGTGTTAAATGGACCCCCGGGCTCAGGCAAAACCTTTCTGGCACGGGCGTGGTTGAGTGAAAACAAAGATGTCCATGATATATCCACCAATCCGGTAGCGCTTCAGGATCCGGTGAATCCCATTGACGGTGCGGTGGAAAATCTCGAAAAAATTTATGATATTGCCAAGATGATTGCCCCGACCGTGGTGTTTTTTGATGAAGGGGATGCCCTGGCCCCGAAGCGAAGTCAGTCAGGAGGTTCACCTTCGGACAAACTGACCAATAAATTTTTAAACATTATTGACGGTGAAATTCCCTTGCACAGGGTTTTTACCACACTGACCACCAACCGGCTGGACATTTTAGACCCTGCCCTGATTCGATCCAAAAGACTCAAAGTGCTCGAGGTATCAGGGCATTTAAGCAAGGATGATATTGAAAGAATTGTTGACCAATGTTTATATGGCGTGCCCATGGCCGAGGGAATCGATGTTCCGGTAATCATTGAAAAAGCCAGAGGAGTGTGCAATACTCCGGCCGATTACACCGCATTTGTGGAAAAAGCGCGAAGTCTTCGAAGCACGGAGTATGAAGTCCTTTTGCGTGCAAGAACCTATCTGAACCAGCCCGTTGGGAAGCGAGAAAATTTTGTCAAGTTCAATTTTAAAACCTTGATCGGAATCCTGGATGCCATTAATGCTCCGGAATCATTGAGAAATGAGGTTCGAAACGACCCGAACGAATTTCTGGAGCGTTTTGACCGGATTGTCGATATGTTTTCAACAGTCCATGACATGGAAACTTATCCGTTGATGCCTTCACATTTGTTATCGGCCAGAAGCGAAATTTCCGGAAGTCCCATACGAAAGGGAAAAGTTCAACTGGATGAGTTTCTCGAAGCGGAACTCAGCCAGGAACCTCAGGTCGGTTTTATCATCGGGGTGGGTGCAAACGATGTGACCGGTGTGTTGCTGCCGATAGCCACGAGCCTCACTTACAGTCTTTCACCTGAAAAAGTACTGGTGACCGGCGCTGTGTCCACGTCAAGTCCGGGTGCGGCGGAATTGGATATGGCGGTCCAGATGACCCAGCAGTCGGCAAAAGAAGCGCTCACCATGATCAAAAATTATTTTCAGAGCATGGATCACAAAGTGAGCATTCCCAAGCTACTGGGAGAATTTCTGGATAAATACACCCTTCACCATCAGTTGTTATCGGCTTCCTATCATGTCGGCGGTCCCTCTGCCGGTTATGCGCTGGCCTTGAACACCTTATCCGCACTGCTCCATATTCCCATCTATAATGATTTCGGAATCACGGGCGCTCCATGGACTAAAGGGGTTAAAAGTGGTGAAGTAGGGGGTTCGGTCATTATCGGAGGGCATAAAAAAAAGGCCGAAAAGGTTCTGATGTACCTCAGGCGCATGTATATGCCGCTTCAAAACTACAAGGACCTGGAACCTGAGTTTTTGGCCAATTACTGGGCCCAGGACAAGGATATTCTTGCCGTGACCCATTTTGGGGATCTGGTTCCCGAGGTGGTCTGCCTCGATAAAGACTATGAAAAAATCCTTCAGAAATTGATCAGCATGAGGATTCATTACAAGTTATCGGCTTATCAGGGAGTTAAATCCCCTGAAAATATGCAAGAAGAAATTCAGGAGATGAAAAATATGTTAACGGTCCGGTTTGAAAAAGAAATTAAAAATCGCCTGGAGGCCATAAGGAAATATCTGAGAAACCCGATCAGTGATCCCCATTTGTCTCTTGAAGAGATTTTTAAGGAAAAACCGCCGCAGCGCATTCGAGTGATCAAACCGTTTATGCAATATATCCGTAACAAATTCGGACAGGAAAAATCAACCGATGGAATCAGAAAACAGGAAAAGACCCCTTAAGAGTTATTTCCAGGGTCAATTGAGTCGAGGAAAAAATAATGACCAGTGAAAAAAACAAACTGTCTGAAATTTATCCTGATAAGGTAGTTTCGGCAAAGGAGGCCATATCCGGAATCCGGCAGGGAAGCCGTGTGTTTATCGGTACCGGATGCGGTGAGCCGCAACATTTAATAAGAGCCATGGTCAAAGATCCCGGGCTTCAGGATATCATGATCTATCAGATGCTTTCTTTTACGCTGGCCCGTTATGTGGACGACCCGGATTTTCATAAACGATTTCTTCTGAAGTTGTTTTTTATTTCCAGAGATATCCGGGAAGCGGCGTTTGAAGGAAAGATCGACTACATCCCCACATACCTGTCACAAATTCCCAAACTTTTTTCCAGCCATCGTATCGGGTTGGATGTGGCTCTGATACAGGTGAGTCCTCCTGATGGTTTCGGATATTGCAGCCTTGGGGTATCCGTGGATATCACCCGCTCGGGAATGGAAAATGCCGCACTGACCATTGCTCAGGTAAATCCCAGGATGCCCAGAACCGGTGGAAATTCTTTTGTACATGTGGATGATATCGATTATCTGGTTTACCATGATGAGCCTCTGGTGGAAAGTACGCCGATCAAAAAGGAAAATGAGATTTCCGAAAGAATAGGGCGGTATGTGTCGCAACTTGTGGATGACGGTGCCACTATCCAGATCGGGTTCGGACATCTTCCCAATGCCATTTTGAAATATCTGGATGCCAAAAAAGATCTGGGGGTTCATACCCAGGTCATTACCGATGCCTTTTTGCCGCTGTTTACCCAGAAAGTCATTACCAATAAACGAAAAAATTATCTTCGTGGAAGAACCGTTGCATCCCTTTGCATGGGATCTGAAAAACTTTATCATTATATCAATGGCAATCCCGGATTCTATTTCAGGGCTTCCGATTTTGTCAACGATCCCACGGTTATTGCCAGAAACGATCACCTGATTTCTATCTCCAGTGCGCTTGAAGTGGATTTAACCGGCCAGGTCTGCACCGACTCGGTGGGTTATCGGTTTTACAGCGGTATCGGTGATCAGGTTGATTTTATTCGAGGAAGCGCCATGTCCAAAGGCGGCTTTTCCATTATTGCTCTGCCCTCAACAGCCCAGGATGGTAAAATTTCCCGAATCGTTTCCCACCTGAGTGAAGGAGCGGGGACGGCGACCACGAGGGGGGATATCAATTTCGTGGTCACCGAATACGGCATCGCAGAATTGCAGGGCAAAAGTATTTATCAGCGGGTTATGGAACTGGCCCAAATTGCCCATCCCAAATTCCGGGAGCAATTGGTCAACGAAGCTAAAAAACATCGTTATATATTCCCTGATCAGCTCCCCCCCCTTCAGCATGATCTGATATTTGTGGAAAAATATAAGGATACCTTCAGGCTTCAAAGCGGAAAAACGGTGGAATTCCAGCCGCTGTTTCCATCCGATGAATTCGAATACAGAAACTTTTTTTACTCTCTTCAGGAAAAAACCATTTATTCCCGGTTTTTCCACCGGGTTAAACTCTTTTCCCATGAAGTCATTCAGAAACACTGGGCATCCATGGATTATAAAAAAAACCTGTCCATTATCGGCAAGGTGCAAAAACTGGGGGGCAAGGAAATAATTGCTATCGGAAGTTATGCTCAGGCAGATGACAATAGGGCAGAGGTGGCTTTTGTGGTTCGGGAAGATTACCAGAATCTGGGTATCGGCTCATACCTGCTGAAAATGCTTGAAAAAATTGCCAAAGAAAATAATTATACAGGGTTTTCAGCATCGGTTCTTCCTGAAAATAAGGCCATGCAAAAAATATTTAACGACCATTATCCGGATGCAAAAGTGTTTAATATCAAAGACAATGAAATCAAATTCCTGATCGATTTCGAAAATTCACCGGATCATTCCGAAAGCGATAAAGAGTGCAAGTGGGAAAGATTGATTTTTTAGAGTGGAAAAAAACTATTAGGGACGGAGCTCAATTGTTGGGAATCCGGATAAGTTCAGAGCAGGCTGAACTCTTTGCGCTTCATGCTTCGGAATTATTGGTCTGGAACCGGAAAGTAAACCTGACCGCCATTACCGACCCGATGGAAATCGCTGTGAAACACTTTCTGGATTCCATTGCCGCAGTTCCTGAAATCGGTTCAGGTAAAAGAATATTGGATATCGGTTCAGGTGCCGGTTTCCCCGGAATCCCCCTGAAAATCATGCTTGTCTCCAATCCGATGTTTCTCATTGATGCTTCGAGAAAAAAGGTTGCCTTTTTAAATCATCTGATTCGGTTGATGAAACTTCCTGATATGTTCGCACGCCATGTCCGAGCCGAAAATTTGACACACGATTCGGAATTTAAGAATCTTTTTGATGTGATCGTATGCAGGGCGTTGACAGATTTGAAATCTTTTGTAGAGATGGCCGGTCCTCTGCTCTCTGAAAAGGGTTTCCTTCTGGCGTATAAGGGAAAACCGGT
This sequence comes from uncultured Desulfobacteraceae bacterium, assembly GCA_964478625.1. GTDB lineage: Bacteria > Desulfobacterota > Desulfobacteria > Desulfobacterales > SKZT01 > SKZT01. Next base: position 50,633 of record CAYZJH010000006.1, on the reverse strand, counting down.
TGAAACAGAAATAGATGAAATTCAAAATCTGAGAGAAAATGAAAGGATTTCAGTTTCCCACTGGAGTATTTCAACCCGAAAATATCAACTTCCTTTCCTGAATCAATCCCGTGTTCTCGTGTTGATAAAACGTCGCCCCGAGTCTAGGGCCATACCCGAACCCCTAAGTGATTCAGAGCTAAAGTGAGTGATTTTATTTGGGAGAATCTATTGTCGTCATACCGGTGAAGGCCGGTATGTTTGAAATGTCAGCTGCACCGTTTCAATTGTTCATGGTCCAGAAGGTTTTGCTCTGACATTAACATTTTTTCGATATCCACAGCGCTCAAAGGGTGGGAGAACAAAAATCCCTGGGCCGACTGGCAATGTTTGTTCTGAAGCCACTCCAGTTGATCTTTTGTTTCTACCCCCTCGGCCACCAGATCCATGGACAGGCTTTTGGCGATATTGATGATGGCATTCACCAGGTCCTTGCTCTCTGCATTTGAGCCTGCCTGATGAATAAAAGAGCGGTCTATTTTAATTTTATTGACCGGAAAGTGATGCAGATAACTCAGGGAGGAGTAGCCCGTCCCGAAATCATCCAGTGCCAGTTGCACACCGATTTGGCTGAGCCGCTGCAATGCCTCTTTGGCGTGTTGAAGATTTTCCATTACCACGGATTCGGTGATTTCCAATTCTAAAACCCCGGGATTGATATTGGTCTGTTTGATAATTTGGGATACTGAATCCACAAATCCGTCAAAAAGAAGTTGCCGTGCGGAAATGTTGACGGCGACACGAATTTTGTTCATTCCCGCCTCTTCCCATTGACTGATCTGTTGACATACGGTACGCAATATCCAATGTCCTAAAGGAACGATCAATCCGGTTTCCTCGGCCAGCCAGATAAAATCGGCGGGCTGCAAAAGCCCTTTTTTGGGGTGATTCCAGCGAACCAGGGCTTCCAAGGCAGTTATTTTACCCGTTAACAAGGAAACAATCGGCTGATAGTGGATAATGAAATCATGGGTATCCAGAGACCGTCTCAGGTCATTTTCGAGTTGAAGCTGGCTGACCACATGGTGGTGCATGGACGGATCAAATTTCTCAAAACGGCCCAAGCCCTTGGACTTGGCCCGATACATGGCCGTATCCGCATCCCTGAGCAGTTCCTCCGGGCGGTTGTAATCCAATGATCCCATCACAATGCCGATACTGGCGCTGGTGTAGATGACTTCATGGTGTTGAAGCTGTATCGGTTCCTTAAACCTGGCTTTTACTCTTTCCACCACTCTCTCCGCATCATGGATATCCTGAATCCCTTCCAGCAAAATGACGAATTCATCTCCTCCCAGTCGTGCCACTGTGTCACCCGGTCGAATACACAATTCAAGACGACGAGCAATGGTTTTGAGTATTTCATCTCCAGTCTGGTGCCCGAGGCTGTCATTGATCACCTTGAAACGATCCAGATCCAGGAAAAGAATCGCAAATGCAGAGTCGTGATTTCGTTTAAGACGTTGCAGGGCGTGGGACAGCCGGTTGGAAAACAGGGTTCGGTTGGCAAGGCGCGTAAGACTGTCGTAAAGAGCATTATGAATGAGTTGTTCTTCTGTTTTTTTGCGTCTGGTAATATCCGTAAGGGACCCCGCCATCCGGTAGGGGGTTCCATCAGGATCCCGAATGGCTAGCCCCCTGACCAGAACCCATATATACTCCTGATCTTTGTAACGCATTCGATGCTCATGTTCGAAATGTTCGGTTAAACCCTCCAGATGGTTGCTCAAGGCCACTTCAACATCTGGAAGGTCATCCTTGTGGATATGGTCGAACCAATCCTCCAGTGTATTTCCGAACGTCCCGTAATCATATCCCAGAATCTTTTGCCAACGCTCCGAAAAAAAAAGATTTCCCGTGTGCAGATCCCAATCCCATAAACCGTCATTAGCCCCTTGGGCCGCCAGGGCGTAACGCTCTTCGCTTTTGCGGAGTGCTTCTTTGTTTTTGTGAAGTTGTTCGGCGATCTGGCCGGATCGCAGCAAGTAACGAACATGGTGCCCGAGAGTGTCCCAATTGACCGGTTTGGTGATAAAATCCGTGGCACCCGCTTCGTAAGCCCTTTCAATGGATTTGATGTCGGATAATCCGGTGATGACCAGAATGGGCGTAAACAGGGCTTCGGGCAGTTTGCGAATTTCCTTGCATACCTCAAACCCGTTTATGCCGGGCATCATGAGATCCAGCAGTACAACATCCGGCAAAAGTGATTTATATTCCTTCAGGGCCGATGCCCCATCCTCCACTTCCTTGACCCAAAAACCCGATTTTTCCAAAGAGGAACGCATCAAAATCCGCATCATTTCATCGTCATCCGCCAACAGGGCAATGAAAGGATTATCCCGGGTGTCGGTTTCTGTCATGGTATCTCCTGGTTTAGGAATCAATCAACTTATGACGGTAACTGATCGACATCATTGACAAAGCAGTTGAGAGCGTCGATCACCATCGCGTATTCAGACTCAATTCCGGTAAGTCGGAATACAATATCATCCATTATTTCCCGGCCCGCAATGTCTTCCAGTTGTGCGCACAACATCGATAATGTTGTTGCTCCCACACTGGCACTGATGGACTTCAGGCTATGGGCCGCCCGGGATATTTTTACCGTGTTTTTCTCCTGAATCCCCATATTGATTTCAGAAATTAGTTTTGCAGAGTCCCTGAAATAGATGCTCACTATTTTTTTCAAAAACCGTGTCGATCCGGATTCCAATTTTGAAATCGATTTCAAAGCCATAATATCCAGGCGATTCGAACTGCTGCTGTCTGAATCAGCCAAGGACTGATATGGATCTGAAATGGTCGTTTGTTCGTGCTGTTCGATATTCTCTTCTAAATGAACCCCGGTCCATTTCAAAATCGTGTCTTTGAGTTGATCGATGGTGAATGGCTTGTCAAGCAGGTCATCCATGAATGCTTTTTCCCCTTTTTCATAATTGTCCCGGACAGAACGGCCCGTAATACCAATAATCGGGATTAATTTACGCCCTTTTTGCCGTTCGAGTGAACGGATATGATGAGCCGCCTCATGGCCGTCCATAATCGGCATCTGGCAGTCCATCAAAATCAAATCAAACGATTCATGGTTCAAAGTGTCCAACGCCTGTTGACCGTTGGACACGACTTGCACCTGACAGCCTATGGAAGTGAGCATTTCAGAAATAACCTCCTGATTGACCGGGTTGTCTTCAGCAAGCAGTATTTTGACTATCTTGGAAACAGCTGATTCTGACTGTACCATCCCATTACCCCCCTGATAATGTTGTAAATGGATTCCTTTGCATGGATAGTATGCTGTTAAGTCAGTTCTATATAAATCACTGTTTACTATGCAAAATTTGGAAAATGGCGTCAAGGATTATCCTTTTTGAAACGATGTTGACACATCCTTGAACATTTGGCATATAATTTTGCCCATGAAAAGCTTTGTTTCATGGCCTTTGTTCACCGCCTTGCTCTTGTTATTGGCCATAGAGACCGCTAATATCCAAAATTCAAAAAAAACGAACGCTTCTGACAATTTGTGAAAGGAAACCGCCGTATGTCCCGTGTATTGATTATCGGTGCAGGAGGGGTCGGAAATGTGGTTGTTAATAAATGCGCACAGGTCCCCTCGGTTTTTTCCGAAATCATGCTGGCTAGCCGAAGTATAAGCAAATGCCATACCATCGCTGAAGGTGTGAAGTCCAGGACCGGCAGAACTGTTCATACCCGGCAGGTCGATGCCGACAATACATCGGAAACCATTGATCTTATCCGTTTTTTTAAACCTGAATTGGTGATTAACGTGGCGCTTCCCTACCAGGACCTGGCCATCATGGAATCCTGTCTTCAAACAGGAGTGGATTATCTGGATACGGCCAATTATGAACATCCTGATGAAGCCAAATTTGAATATAAACAGCAATGGGCTTATCATGAGCGTTTCAGAGACAAAGGGATTATGGCGCTTCTGGGAAGCGGCTTTGACCCCGGAGTCACCAATGTTTTCTGTGCCCATGCTCTCAAACACCGGTTTGATGAAATTCATGAACTGGACATTATCGACTGCAATGCCGGAGACCACGGCCATCCATTTGCCACCAATTTCAATCCGGAAATCAATATTCGTGAGGTCACCGCAAAGGGTCGCTATTGGGAGAATGGAAACTGGGTGGAAACCGAACCCCTTGCCGAATCCATGACATTTGATTTTCCCGAAGGTATCGGCCCTAAAAAGTGTTACCTGTTGTATCATGAAGAATTGGAGTCGCTGGTAAAACATTTAAAGGGTCTTAAAAAAGCGCGATTCTGGATGACTTTCAGCGACAATTACCTCAACCATCTGGAAGTTCTCCGGAATGTCGGGATGACCCGCATTGATCCCGTATGTTATAAAGGGATTGAAATCGTCCCGATTCAATTTCTCAAAGCGTTGCTTCCGGACCCGGCATCATTAGGACCTGTCACAAAAGGACGGACATGCATCGGTTGCCTGATCAAAGGGCTAAAAAACGGTAAACAAATAAAATACTATATCTACAACATCTGCGATCACCAGAAGGCCTTTAGGGAGGTCGGAGCTCAGGCCATCTCCTACACGACAGGCGTACCGGCCATGATCGGCGCTATGATGATGCTTACCGGAAAATGGCGGGGAAAAGGGGTTTTCAATATGGAGCAATTCGATCCCGACCCGTTTATGGAAAAATTGAATGTTTACGGCTTGCCATGGACCGAAATTATCTGGAACGGTTAAACCTGGACCGTGTTCCATCCCCATGCTTTGTGGTGGATGAATCCCTGATCGAAAAAAACCTGCGTATTTTAAATTCCGTCCAGCAGCGTACCGGTGCAAAAATCTTACTGGCGTTGAAAGGCTTTGCCATGTTCAGCCTTTTTCCGTTGATACGACCGGTATTGCATGGAACTTGCGCCAGTGGCATTCATGAGGCCCGGCTGGGTCGCGAAGAATTCGGAAAACAGGTGCATGTCTTCTCTCCGGCTTATTCGGATTCGGAAATGGAAGCGCTTGTCGAGGTTGCAGACCATATCATATTTAACTCGTTTGATCAGTATCGCCGGTTTTGCCCTGTAATATCGAAATCAGAAAGACCCATTCAGATGGGAATTCGAATCAATCCGGAACATTCCGAAGGGACCGTCCCCATTTATGATCCCTGTTCCGTCGGATCCAGATTGGGGGTTCGGATAGGGCAATTTGAACCCGATTCCCTGGACAATATCACCGGACTTCACTTTCACACCCTCTGCCAGCAGAATGCCGATGCCCTTGATCGCACTCTAGAGGTGGTTGAAAAAAAATTCGGAACCCATATCCTGAAAATGAAATGGCTCAATATGGGAGGCGGCCATCATATCACCCGAAACGATTATGATATCGACCGTCTGTGCCGCTGTATCGACCGGATCCGCCATCGATATGACGTCCAGGTCTATCTTGAACCCGGTGAGGCGGTCGCTTTGAATGCCGGTATTCTTGTCAGCACGGTGTTGGATATAATCACCGCCGATATGCCGGTGGCTATTCTGGACACTTCCGCGTCGTGCCACATGCCGGATGTGCTTGAAATGCCCTACCGCCCTGAAATCATCGGGGCCGGCCTTGCCGGTGAAAAACAGTGGACCTGTCGGTTGGCGGGAAAATCATGCCTGGCAGGGGATGTGATCGGTGAATATTCCTTTGACAGTCCATTGAAACCCGGCGACCGACTGGCATTTCTGGATATGGCCATTTACAGCATGGTCAAAACCACCACATTCAATGGAGTGAATCTTCCATCCATCGCGCGATATCGGCCTGAATCCGGTCGATTCTCTGTGGTTCGAAGTTTTGGTTATGAAGACTACAAGACCCGTCTTTCATGAAGGTTCATATCAAAACCAGGACAGGATCCAATCTGGTGCTGCGGATCATCCGGGGGAATTGATTCTGTCTTGTTTTCCAAATTACGTCGTGATTTGTCCGTTTTTGAGCCACAGGACATAATCGCCCACCCGGCCGGCCTGTACTGTGTCATGGGTGGTCATGATAATGGTTGTGCGGCCGTTTTGTTTCAGAGTTTTTAAAAGATTCTCAATGATCAGGGTATTTTGGTCATCAATGGAAGCCGTGGGTTCATCGAGGAAAAGAATTTCAGGTTCGATCACCAGAGCCCGGGCCATCCCCATTCGCTGGGTCTCACCGCTTGAAAGGGTCAGAGCCGGCTGATTTTTTTTATGGGACAATCCCACCAGTTCAAGTATTTTAGCCACCCGCCCGGCTGTCTCATCCCGTGGAATATGCCTTAATTTAAGGGGATACGCCACATTGGCGGCGACACTTCGGTTAAATACGCCTACTTTCGGTAGTACCAGGCTGATCTGTCTTTGAAGGCCGATATTTTTCGGCAACCGCTCACCGTTTGAATAATATGAGATAGTACCCTCATCAGGCCTCTCAAGCATCGCACATATCCTGAGCAATGTGGATTTGCCGGTGCCGTTGGACCCCCGTAAAACATAAATCCCCTTCCGATCAAACCTGAAAGAACAGTTTTTGAGAACCGGTTTGCCGTTATAAGTCTTGGTGATATTTTCAATTTCTAAAATGATACTCATGATTTTTCGGCAAATCCTCTTCGCTGGAAAACAAGCAGCAACGAGTTGATCATTAAAGCCATTGCCAGTAGAATAATTCCAAGGGCCAGCGCAAGCTCAAAGTTTCCCTTGTCGGCTTCCAGAGCGATCGTTGTTGTCATGACCCTTGTATACCCTGCAATGTTTCCTCCGACAATTAAGATGGCTCCCACCTCGGCCATCAGTCGGCCGAATCCCGCAATAATTGCTGAAATAATGCCATAACGGGCTTCGACAATCACCGTAAGGGATGCCTGTCTTTGGGTCGCTCCCAGGGTGACGGCTGCCTGACGGATTACCGGGTCCACGCTTACGATGGCGGAATGGCATAGTGCCACGATAATGGGCCAGGCAAGGACAAATTGGGCAATAATCATGGCTGTCGGCGTATAGAGAAGCCCCATAAATCCCAGTGGACCGCTTCGGGAAAGCATCAGGTAGATAAAAAGCCCTACCACCACCGGAGGAAGTCCCATGCAGGTGTTCATCAGGTTTAAAAAAAATCCTTTCAGAGGTATCCGGGTCAACCCGAAAAGTGCCGCTGGCGGAACTCCCAAAATGGTGGCCAGCAAAAGCGCTGATCCGGATACTTTTAGCGACAGCACCATAATGCTCAACAGTTCCGGATCCAGACGGAAAATGAGAATCAACGCGTTGTGAAAACTCTCAATAACAAATCCCATGGTGTTTTTTATTTCGCATTTGGGACAAACAAGGGATTGCCCTGCTTGTCCCTGAAGCTGTCAATGGCTGCCTGACCTTTGTCGGAAATGATCCAGTCGATAAACTTCATGGCTTGATCATATTTCACATGAGCATGTTTTTCGGGATTAACCGCCATAATGCCATACTGATTGAACAGAGCCGGATCGCCTTCCAGAAGAATGTCCATTTCCAGTTGATCTTTTGTGGCCAGCCAGGTTCCCCGGTCGGTCAGAACATAGGCCCGTTTTTCATTTCCGATCCGTTGGGTTTTTTCCATTCCCTGGCCCACCTCCAGGTACCATTTCTGTCCGGTCGGATGAATACCCGCCTGTTTCCATATGGCAAGCTCTTTGGTGTGAGTGCCGGATTGATCCCCCCGGGATACATAGGAAGCCTGTTGGTCGGCAATTTTTTTAAAACCTTCCACCACGGAAACCACCCCTTTAATGGAAGCCGGGTCATCAGGTGGACCGATAATGACAAAATCATTGTACATGACATCATGGCGATTCACAAAAAACCCTTCGGCCACCGCTTGCAATTCCTGTTCCCTGGCATGCACAAACACCACATCCGCATCCCCTCGACGCCCCATTTCAATGGCTGCACCGGTTCCCCGGGCCACCACTTTGACTGCGATACCCGTCTCTTTTTCAAACATCGGCAAAATGTGGCCGAACAATCCGGAATTTTCCGTGCTGGTGGTGGAAGCACAAATGATACTGTCGGCATAAACCGTTCCCGAGACCAGCAGAATCAGAAAACATCCAACACTTCCAAACCTGAAAAATCTTCTCATCTTCATTTCTCCTTATTTAAAAAAAGTGGTCGGTGTTCAAAAAGGCGATCCAACAGTCCGGAACCACTCCTTTACCTTGAACACGGGTGGTTTGAAAAATAGACGACCTGTTTTTTTTCAGGAAACCCTATGATTTCTTTCCACGGTACGAAGGATGGGGTCAAACTGGGACCGCCGCCGGATTAAATAAGACAACACCGTCGCGAGTATATCCGGCAATGACTTTCTGACCTTCCGGCGAGGTGGCAAAAGCGATAAAATCCATGCTTTCACGATAGTTTACTTCCGGATCATTCGCAGGATTGACTGCAATCAGGCTGTAATCATTTTTCAGGATCGGATCGTTTCTGAAAAGTTCCAAAAGGCCGATCTGCTTTTGACAGAAAAGGAAAGTGCCGCTGTCCACCAGGGTGTATGCTTTTTTATTGTTGGCCGCCAGCAATGTTTGCCCCATACCGGCTCCTGTTACGAAATACCATCCTTTCCCCACAGGATTGATTCCGATGTCCTCCCACAAATCCATCTCCCTGAAGTTGGTTCCGGAATCATCTCCCCGGGAAACAAAAGGGGCTGATTTTTTCGCAATGGCTTCAAATGCCTCCTCAGCACTTGAGGCCTGCCTGATATGGGCAGGATCGTTTTCAGGCCCGATGATCAAAAATTCATTGTACATGACAGTCCTGCGGTTGACCCCATAACCCGTGGCCACAAATTTTTCTTCCCTGAACGGATCATGGACAAAAATCAGATCCGCCTGACCTTTTTTGGCCAGACGAATCGCTTTTCCGGTACCGACCGCTTTCAGTTCCACACACACAGGATAACAGGTGTTTTTTTCATACTCAGGTATCAAAACATCCATCAGGCCCGAATTCTGGACACTGGTGGTGGAAGCGATCCGGATTATTTTCTTATGATCACCACTCATCAGACGGGTCTCCTTCTTTGTTTTCAAGGTCAAATTTCTATCATCCCATCCTCTATGAAATCAAATTCATTTTTTTACTATTTCGCATGAAATATTTTCATGGTATATTGTTTCTTGATTGTCCAAAAATCTCATAAGTGCCTGGTATCAGGTGCTCTCGGTTTATTTTGACGTTATTGCGGCTGATCGTATGGCTATCCCGGCACGATTTTATGCCGTCATCCCGGCGGGGCCTGTCCCGGGCCTGAACCGGGAGTCGGGATCCAGTGTTCAGGAAGGAAAGGTTTCAGGTGTGAGGTATAAGGTATAAGGTATTAGGTTTAAGGTTTTAGGTATTCACGTGTTTAGGAGATAGTGTACTGTCTTTCCGGCGGGGCCTGTCCCGGGCCTGAACCGGGAACCGGAAACATGAAAGATCGGGTTTTAGGTATTAGGTGTTCAGGGTTCAGGAAGCTTGCCTGGAACTTGTCATTCTGAGGGAGCGTTAGCGACCGAAGAATCTATCTGCCCGAGCCCGGAAGGATCATCGGTACTGACTTGGAGTTTAAACACAAGAGACCGTGCCGGCATGGAGGATAGATTCTTCGTCGGCCACTGATCGTGTGCCATATAACCGCGTACCATGTTGGCCTCCTCAGAATGACAATTAAAATAGCTTTTTCATTCCTTAACCCGGCGCCAATGGGTTGAAACCGGAATCCATGCGGATTGAGGCACCTGTTTTTCGTGGATGCCGGATCAAGTCCGGCATAACGAAGAACACCGGGCACGAAGTGAAGCCTTCAGGCGCTATCCATGGAGTGCAGCTGCAAAAATGGATTCCTGCTCCCGGTTCATGCCCGGGACCGGTTCCGCTGGAAAGACGTCGGAAGCTTTTATGTTTCAAAGCCGCTTACTTTGGAATTTAAAAAAAAACTGAATAGAGGCTTATGGAAGATCACAAATTACAGGTCTTTTGCGCTGTCATCGAACATGAAAGTTTTTCCAGGGCTGCTGAATCCAAATGCCTGACCCAGTCGGCCATCAGTCATCTGATTAAAGGTCTTGAAAAGGATTTGGGAACTCCCCTGGTGTACCGGCATACCCGTGCAGTCAGACCAACTCCGGCAGGAGCCATTTTCTATCACCATGCCAAAAGGATTCTTTCCGGATATACACAATTAACCGAAGACATTCTTGAATTGCTGCATCAGGTGAAAGGGGCTTTGCATATCGGGGCCGATGCCACGGCTGCGCATGATCTTCTGCCCCAACTCCTTTATCAATTCAACCTTAACTATACCGATGTGGTTCTCCATGTTTTGGTTCAGGATCCAGAGAAAATGATTCGGGACCTGAATAATGCCCGTATCGATTTTGCCGTAACACCGGAGCCGATGCCCGGAAATTTTGGGTTTGAAGAAGAACTTGTCGAAGACGAGGTGGTCCTGATCGGTCCGGAAAATCATCCTTTGGCCGAAAAAAATCCGATTTTACCCAAAGACTTGTACAAACACCCTGTGGTGCTTGTTTCCTCAGGAAAGGATATGCCGGGGGTTGGCGACACTTTTTTTCAGAATATGGCCGTTGATCCCGGATCACTCACTATCGTCATGACCACCGAAAGTCAGAATCTGGCTATCGAAATGGTCAAATACGGCATTGGTCTGTCGGTGGTTTCCAAATGGTCCGTATTCAAAGAGGTTCGGGAAGGATCGGTCATCATTTTGAGTGTGCCGAAAATGACCCGGTCAAGAACATTCAAAATGATCAGACTGGAAAAAGTACCCATTACAGCGGCAGCCCGGGCTTTTCTGCAATTTACAAAAAATTATCCATTTTTTGTTCCTTTTTAAACTATCAACCAAACCAGCAACATTTAGGAGATAAACATCATGCGACTGGTAGAGAGGGATTTTTCCGACAAGGAAGATTGTCCGAGCATTCTGATTGCCAATCTGAACCTGGCATCAGACATAAAGACCAATCTGAATCGAATGGAGGAAGTGGTTCAGACAGCTCATGAGAAAGGGGCCAACATGGCGATCTTTCCAGAGCTTACTGTCACCGGATATGTTTGGAATGAGAACAACGGTCATGAGGTTAAGGAACTTCTTGAAGAAGGTGAAAATGGAAACATTGCACCAACACTTGGGCGCATCCGTGAAAGCCTTTGCGATGACGGCAAGGGGCTTGAATATGTATTTTACAATAACGTACGTAAAAAAAACGGTGAGTTTTATAATTCCACATTCATTCTGAGCAAAAGTATCGATTACCGGGACGAAAAATATATTTATGACAAAGTGTTTCTTCCTCCCCTAGAACAGCCCTATTTCCGGCGCGGGTCGGACAGACGCCTGACCATAGACACCAAATGGGGGCGGTTTGGATTTTTGATCTGTTATGACCTTTGCTTTGTGGAACTGTCGAGAAATTATGCGTTTCGTGACCATGTGGATGCCATCGTTACCATGGCGAACTGGCGGTCGGAGGCACTACGGGAATATCCGAGCATGAATGTCATGAGCGACCATTACTATGGTTTTCTCTGGGACCTGATGAATGCTTCCAAAGCTGCCTACAATCAGGTGTGGAGCCTGGGTGCAAACATGGTGGGACGTCATGGGGTCACCGGGGACTATTTCTGGGGAGGAAGCGGTATTTGGGCCCCTTCGGGAATGAAAATTGTTCAGGCATCCAATATTACCGAAGAATTGATTCTGGTCCGAAACATGGACATCAAAGGTCAGCGGTTCCGGGAACGGGATGATTTCAATTATCAAATCGATTTTGCCAAATTTTATGCCCACTTAAAAGAAGAGGGATCCGTTCCCAGGAAGTGCTGAATCCGGTTTTCATATTTTTTTGTTACCTTCCACCCATCCTGCGGCCTCCGCCCAATCCGCGACCGGTCCCACCCGCACATCGGCCTAGGCCGTCTTTGGCCATACCCTTTCCTGTCGTTTCCAATGGCCTCGTACCTGTTTTTTCTGAAACGGTTGCTTTAACGGAAGGAGTCAGACTTCCGTGCTTAAACTGTTCAACTGCTTCAGCTACCGTACCTGTAATTCCGGTAAAAACCAGAACTCCGGCTGCAGAAAACGTTTTCATGGCATTGGGGCCACAGTTGCCGGTTAAAACGGCCTTGACCCCCTGGGAGGATAAAAAACCCGCGGCCTGGATCCCTGCTCCTCCGCTTGAAGCCCTGTTCTCATTGTCAAAGCTTTGAAAACTCATATCGTCTGTTTCGACGATCATATAGAACCCACATCTGCCGAAATGGGGATCGACCTGGGAATTAAGGTCTTTTCCTGTCGAACTGACGGCTACTTTCATAAGGGAACCTCCCTTTCAATAAACTTTATCGATTTTAGAAATTTTTTCCACAGCAGCTTCCCGGACCGGCGCAACCTGACGCCTGCCCCGGAGCTGAACCGCAGCAGGCGGTATCTTTCGGCCCTGGAACTCTATGTTTTGAATTTCCAAAATAGGATGAATGAGCAGAGAGCAGTTTTTTTAAATTCCGGCTTCCGCAATTGCTGCATTCCAGAACAGGCTGGGATCCCGATATTAGAATTTCGGTTGTTTTTCCGCAATGTTCGCATAAATAATCAAACAACGGCATAAAATTTCTCCTTAAATAATGATCGGTTGAGCAACTCCTCTTTGGGACATCTTTGCGATCATACCGGAAAGACCCGGTATGATCGCAAAGATGGGTTCTAAACCGCGGGTTTTTACTTTTCAATTTCGGCGATTCTTTGGGTGATTGAATCCAGAGTGGCTCTGACCGAATCCGCCTGCTTTTTAAGCACGGCCAGTTCTTTTTCGGCTGTCAGGGAATTTTCCGGTGCATAGGCTCCAAAGCCTCTTTTCCAAGAACGTCCGAAACCTCTTCGCATGCCAAGGCCTTTTCTGTAACCACGACCATAGGCCATCATTGAGCGAAAACCGTACGGACCTGCATATCCGGTTTCCGGCCGATTGCAGTATCCCCGGGCGCCTCCTGTCATCGGACCTTCGCCCATGGGTCCGTTTCCATCAAATCCAGGCATGGTGTCCTCCTTTGGTTGAATTAAAACCTGTTTTATTCCCCACTTTGATTTTGGGGTTGTTTTCCCCCCGGTTTTTGTCCTCTGCCCTGACCCTGGCTTTTTCCCTGGCCTTTACCGCAGCCCTGGCCGGAACCCTTACCGCTTCCACCGCCCTGTCCGCGCCGGCCGGTCTTGCATCCGCCTTTGCCTTTCTGACCTCCCCCCTGTCTCTGGGGGCCTGTTCCATCACCTCTCGGCATATGGCTCACCTCCTTGTTTTCCTTTAAATATTCATTTCGTCTTCTTTGTTGATGTCGATTCTGCCTTCCGCACCCCGGCATTGAAAATTTTGCCACGATCCTGAGGTCCTTGGTGCAGGATTCCAGAATGTCGTCGATTTTGCCTCCGATAAAAGAAATGAGTCGGATACCGCCGGCTTCGATAATGATCGATGGCGTTTGGGAAATGGCCCCGCATATGAACACGTCAATTTCCAGGGCTTTTAAAAAATCGACCAAACGGGCAACTGCCCCGGGGTTAAAAGGCTCATAGTGTCTGCCGACAATCCGGTCATTTTCGATATGGGCGATCAGAAGAGTTCTGGCAGCATCAAAAACAGGTGATATTCTGTCTTCCCAAGCCGTAAGTGCGATTTTCATCCGGCTATGCCTCCTTGTCCGATAGGTTAGCAGGATATGTGCCAAGGGTTTAAGAAATGAGACTAAATATGTATGATCAAATAAATCGAGATGTTACATATTGATTCCATTTTCGTCCAACCTGAAAGGGTTGCAAAAAAGCGACAGGAGAGGTGCAGAATAGCAACTCTGTTTGCTTATACCGTCATCCCGTTGCGCATTTTATTGTCATCCGGGCACGATCTTAAACCGACATCCCGGCGGAAGTTGGGTTCCAGTGTTCAGTGTTCAGGAAGAAAAGGTATAAGGTATAAGGTATAAGGAATAAGGTATAAGGTATTAGGTATTAGCCGGAAGGGTCCAGGGGAATTTTTTCGACAAGAGGGCAAAAGCGATGCTTTTGCCGCTCATCACTACTTGGCATAGTTACCTGGTAAGTGACCGCTTCTTCCAGATCAAAACAAGATGGATAAGATTATCCCAATCGTGTCTGTTTTAAAAATTAAATCTTTTCAAAAAGACTGTCAGGCTTTTTGACTATAAGCAATGCATACCTCCGTAAGTGAGTTGTTACACGTATCCATGGGATCGTTGATATACTCCGTCGGAAAGATTCTCCATGACCGGTTCGGTGTTGAGAAAAAAACAGCGGCAGCCTTGTCGGCATAATTCCCATCGTGATATTCTGAAAAGAGAGCCGGAGCATGCCGTTCCGGCCATAAAAGGGTTCATCTCCACCGGTTTGGGTAAACTGGTTCAATGGTCCCGCATCCGGCCGATGGATTTCAAATCGGGGTGAAATATGAAACTTTTTACTGAAGAAAATGGAGCACGGTCATGGCAGAAAGAACCCTTCGCCTGATTCTGGGCGATCAGCTCAATATTTTGCACGGGTGGTTCGCATCGAGCCGGAAAGACACGGTCTACACCATGATGGAAGTGCGTCAGGAGACCGATTATGTCAAGCACCATATTCAGAAGGTGACCGGCTTTTTCGCGTGCATGCGCCGTTTTGCCCGGGAGATTTCGGGCCGGGGTCATCGCGTGATCTATATTCGTCTGGATGACCCGGAAAACGAACAGGATATTGAACAAAACCTCTTAAAAATAATCAGGAAAGAAAACATTACCCGGTTCGAGTATTTGTACCCTGATGAATACCGGCTGGATAATCAGTTAAAAAGGATTGTGTCACGTCTCAGAATTCGGTCCTCGGCAATGGATTCGGAACATTTTCTGACCGGCAGGGAAGAAGTCCAACGGTTTTTCAAGGGTAAAAAACGGTATCTCATGGAGTCTTTTTATCGTTATATGCGCAAAAAATACGACATAATCCTCAAAGAGGGTAAACCTGTGGGCGGAAAATGGAATTACGATCAGCTCAACCGCAACCGCTACGACAAGGAAGTACCTGTTCCTCCGGCAAAGGTTTTTAAAAATGATGTCTCCAATATTGTCGAGATGATTTCTCTGTGCGGTGTAAAAACCTTTGGAGAAATAGACCCCCGCAATTTCATATGGCCCGTGAGTCGCAGCCAGGCTTTGGAACAGCTGAATGATTTTGTCCGGACACGTCTTCCGTATTTCGGCACCTACCAGGATGCCATGACCTCGGAAAGCTGGTCCATGTTTCATTCGCGGCTTTCATTTGCTCTTAATACCAAAATGCTTCACCCCATGGAAGTGATTCAGGCGGCTGTTACACAAGCTCAAAGCTCATCGGACCAAAAGATATCCATCGAACAACTTGAGGGATTTGTCCGTCAGATCCTTGGGTGGCGGGAATATGTACGGGGAATTTACTGGGCTTACATGCCCGAATATGAAACTCTGAACCATTTTGATCACAAAGAGAGTCTTCCGGATTATTACTGGACCGGCAAAACCCGCATGAACTGCATGCACAAGGCAATTACTCAGTCTCTTAATCATGCCTATGCCCATCATATCCAACGGTTGATGGTCACCGGCAATTTCGCTCTGCTTTCCGGTGTGCATCCCGACGAGGTGGATTCCTGGTACCTGGGCGTTTACATGGATGCGATTCAGTGGGTGGAGATCGTCAACACCAGGGGAATGAGCCAGTTTGCCGATGGAGGCATCGTGGCCACCAAGCCATATGTTTCCACGGCCAATTATATCCGCAAGTTGAGTGATTACTGCAATGACTGCTTTTACAGACCGGATAACAGTACCGGAGACCGTTGCTGCCCTTTCAACAGTCTCTATTGGGATTTTCTCCACCGCCACCGGGATAAACTCGCAAAAAACCCGCGAATGGCCATGATGTACCGAATCCTGGAAAAAATGAAGGACACCACCCGGCATGAGCTGTTCAACCAGGCTCAAACATACAAGGACACGATCAACATGCTTTAAGCAGCCCTAAAGGGTTGTGATTTTACAAGTAACATGGTTCCGTCACTCCGGCGAAGGCCGAGGCTTAGAACCACTATCCCTGGATTCCGGCTCCCGGTTCAAGCCCGGGACAGGCTTCGCCGGAATGACGAAAGAACAGGAACCACATGAAACCTATTACTTGTCGGCTAAGGCTCAGCATGCTGAGTGAAACGCTCCTAAGTAACTCACCGCAAGTCCCCCTTTTAATGAAAAAAGGGGATTCAGGGGGATTTTAAAAACGGTATCGGTTCACGTTAAGTCCCCCCGCCCCCCTTTTTCATTAAAAGGGGGGGAGCAGTTCAAACTCAATTCCTCTGGTGATTCCGGCAGGAACCGGCCGTGATTGAACGTGATATTAGGTCTTGCGGTAGGTTCATATTTTGAATTTCACCGGAATCTGAAAGCTGCTTTGACAATCCCACCATGGATCATTATTGTTTAAATTTCGTATCGGATAAATTTACCTGACAGCCCGGTGTTCTCCGTCATGCCGGACTTGATCCGGCATCCGGGAAAAACAGGTTCCTGAATTGACGTGGGTACCGGCTCACGTTTTGTGCTTGGGAAAGGCTTCACCGAAATGACTGATACTATCCTGCTGAATCGATCAGTTTGGGTAAGAATTATGCTACATTAAACTTCCAGAGAAAGGGCTTGACCATGAAATCTGAATTAAAACCCGTTGTTTTGGCGGATTTGGTGGAATACCAAAAAGAGGCGATTGTCAGCAAAACCCTGATTGAAAAAACTACCGGGACGGTAACTTTATTTGCATTCGATCAGGGACAGGGATTAAGTGAGCATACGGCTCCATTTGATGCCATGGTGCATGTTTTGGACGGAGAAGTTGAAATCAGGATTTCCGGCAATCCCTATCATCTGAAACAGGGAGAGATGATTGTAATGCCGGCTAATGAACCCCATGCATTAAAAGCAGTTGAAAGGTTTAAGATGCTGCTCATCCTGATCAGGTCTAAATAAATGAGCGAATCTTTAATTCCTTGACAGTCATAAGGTATCATAAGTGTTTGGAATTAATCGATATCGATTTTATTGTAACGCCTTTCCGGCGAGGGCAACATTGGTGCCAAGTCAGGGTTTCCGGCCATATATTAAAAGGATGTGGTTCTGGCGAGGCCGATATCGTAAAAGGGTAGATGGCGAGTGCTCAACGGCCGGCAAAAAACATATCTTTCATGCCGGCCCGGCTTCTTGTGTTTAAACTTTGAGTCAGATTCGATGATCCGTGCGGGCTCGCAAATAGAGATTCGTCGGTCGCCGTGGTTTCAATCCATCTGAATGGGAAATATTTATTTCAAGAACCAAGCTGTTGTGAGTCGCTTCCTTAGAATGACATGCAGGAAACCGTTTTCGGCCTCTGATGCTGGGATCAGGCAGGACTTTAACTTGATTACCAATGGGCGAAGGCCGGGCACGAAAAGAAGCGCAGCGCTATCGTGGTGAATTCTGGTACCTGTTTTTCCCCGATGCCGGATCAAGTCCGGCATGACGGTGAACTTCGGACAGCTGGAAAGATATTGTCTACCTAAAAGGTTCACCCAGGGATCAAGCCCGGTATGACTCAGAACTTTGTTCTGTCACATTATCTCGTCAACAATTGGCGAATGGGATGAAAAAACTGCCGAAGGGATAAAATGTTCGACAGCTTACGGTGTGAGTTGGACTGAAACCCGGAGAGGATATCCAAAAGGAGAACGTAGCGGTGATTTTAGCCGGAATTGCTGTTGTTGCGGGATTGGTGATGTTGGTTTACGGTGCTGACCGGTTTGTTGAAGGTTCGGCTGCAGTGGCACGTTATGCAGGGATGCCTCCGTTGCTTATCGGGATGGTCATTGTAGGATTTGGAACTTCGGCCCCGGAAATGGTGGTTTCGGCCTTGGCCGCATTCCAGGGAAATCCGGGCATTGCCCTTGGGAATGCCTATGGATCCAATATTGCCAATATCGCGCTGATTCTTGGACTGACGGCGGTTATCAGTCCGATTGCAGTGAATTCAAGGGTGCTTGCCAGAGAACTCCCCATTTTATTTGGGCTCACGCTGGTTGCCGGGTTCCAGCTATTGGATGGTGAGTTAAACAGAATGGATGGATGGTTTTTGCTGTCATTTTTTGGTCTGCTGATGGTATGGACCATCGTGCAAGGGATTCGCAAGCCCACGGATCATCTTCATACTGAAATGCAAAGCAAACTCAATGCATATACGATTTCACTGAAATTGGCGGTCCTGTGGCTTTTCGGTGGATTTGCCCTGTTGGTGATCAGTTCCCGCATGCTGGTGTGGGGTGCTGTGGAGATTGCGCAGGGTTTTGGTGTCGGTGACCTGATTATCGGTCTGACCATTGTGGCTTTAGGTACATCTCTTCCGGAGCTGGCCTCGTCGGCGGTTGCTGCCCGCAGAAAAGAACATGATATTGCTGTGGGCAATGTGATCGGGTCTAATCTTTTCAACACCCTGGCCGTTGTGGGTATTGCCTCTGTAATCCATCCGATAAGTATTCCTCCGGAAATTTTAAGGCGAGATTTTTTATGGATGACCCTTTTGACTTTTTCGATTTTTGTTGTTGGATACGGTTTTCGCGGGCCGGGCAGAATCAATCGGGTCGAGGGAGGGATCCTGTTAACCTCTTATATAGGGTATGTGGCATTCTTGATAGTATCTGTCCGGGGGGGTACCTGAAGACTGTAAAGTCGCAAAAATCTGGGGAATGAGGCCGCATCCTTTTTGGGGACTTGCGGATTTACAATGAATACTCAAGGGGTCTTCTTATGACAATCGTTGTATGGGCCGGGATCGCCCTTTGTATTTTGCAGTCTGCTGTATTTTCGGGATCAAATCTGGCCTTTTTTATGGTGACGAAACTGCGTCTTGAAATCGAGGTGTCAAAAAACAACAAACACGCTCGCAGAGTTTTGGCTTTGAGGCAGGATGCAAATTTTTTGCTGGTCACCATTCTTTGGGGAAACGTATCGGTCAATGTGCTTCTGGCCTTGCTCTCCGGATCAGTACTGACCGGTACGATGGCCTTTTTGTTTTCGACAGTCCTTATTACCATTGTAGGTGAAATTCTGCCTCAGGCCTACTTTTCTCGTAATGCTCTAAAAGTGGCATCCTTGCTGGTTCCGATGATCCGGTTTTATCAAATTCTGCTTTTTCCGGTGGCAAAACCCACGGCCCTTGTTCTCGACAAGTTGTTGGGTGCGGAGGCCATTACCTATTTTAAGGAAAAGGATTTTCGCAAACTGATCAGCATGCATGTCTATTCGGCAGATACCGATATCGACCGTGTGGAGGGAAGGGGAGCGCTCAATTTTCTGGCCATTGACGATCTTCCCGTGACGGAAGAAGGTGAGATCATCGATCCGAAAAGCATCATCATGATGGAATTTAAAGGCGGTAAACCGGTTTTTCCAAAGATCACACCCTCTGGATCCGATGATTTTTTGAACCGCATCCATGTTTCCGGTAAAAAATGGATTATTGTGGTCGATTCAACCGGTGAACCCAAAATGACCTTAAATTCCGACAGTTTCCTCAGAGATGCCCTGTTCAATTATTCCGGTTTCAACCCCTATAAACATTGTCATCGTCCCATTATTATCAGGGACAAGCGGATACGTCTTGGGGAAACGATTCCCAAATTTAAGGTGAATCCTGAACGAAGCGATGATGATGTCATTGATGAGGATATCATTATTTTCTGGGGTGAGGAAAAAAGGGTCATCACCGGATCTGATATTCTGGGAAGGCTTCTTCGGGGAATTGTCTACAATGAAGCGATCGGGTCCGGCGGATTGCTATGAAGAAAAATTTTATGGGGAAAAAAAGTTTGTCCGAGGGTCAACCACAATATATATCCCCCCATCCCCGGAGGCTACATCAATATCCTGTGGTAGCCATAGGGCCGGGAATTGTACCGGATGATTCGGTGATTGATTAATGAAAACAAATAATTGACAGGTACTATCGATTTTGTCATAGGATGATTAAGAAAATGAACACCGGTCAAAAGATGAATGATCGGTATTGGATTCAGGATCGGAAGATGGTTAACGGAAACATTATGGTTTCTGAACATGATATGAATGCGGACAGTTTATCACTTGACACTACAAAGTTCTCCGTCATGCCGGACTTGATCAGGCATCCAGGAAAACCGAGTTCCTGAATTCACGTGGGGTGGATACCGGCTCCCGGTTCAAGTACGGGACAAGTTCCGCCGAAATGATGGAGACTGGATACCGGCTTCCGCCGGAATGACGAAACAATAAAATCGGCAATAATTCATTTCAAGGAGTTATGGGAACTTAAGACTGTCAAGTTTATCAGTGCCGTATTGAAAAGCCTTTTATTTCCACTACCTGAAGGGGGAAAAACAGGAAAAAGGATAATCATACCAGAAAGTTTTCATTCAGCCACGATTTAGCGAATTATTAGGGAAGTCACAGAGGCAATGGCCTATACATGACACAGTCGAGATTGGACAATTCAAAATGGTAGAGGGATCTTTCAAAATGTTTCAGAATGAATATCTCATGGAAAACATGGAAGAGATAACCCGCTTGAACATCAAAACGGATTGCCGGTCTGTTGCTGATCAGGCCGTATGGGCGGGTATCCGGACAGGAATGCAGGTTGCCGATATCGGTTGTGGTTCAGGAAAAACCACCCATGCGCTCCATAATCTTGTCAGTCCTGATGGAGCGGTTGTCGGTATCGATTTGTCACAAGATCGAATCGAATACGCTGAAAGAACCTACGGAAAAAACGGTTTACAATTTTTTTGCAGGGATATCCGAAAAGATCTGACCGATTTGGGGGTGTTTGATTTTGTGTGGGTCAGGTTCATGTTGGAATATTTCAGAAAAACATCCTTTGACATTGTAAACAATCTATCGAAGCTTGTGAAGCCGGGTGGAATTCTTTGCCTTATCGATTTGGACCATAATTGCCTCAGTCATTATGGTCTTCCGAAAAGACTTGAAAAGACAGTGTTTTCGCTCATGACATCCCTGGAAAATTGCAGTGACTTTGATCCGTTTGCGGGTCGCAAATTATATTCCCACCTCTATCGGTTGGGGTTTATGGATATTGATGTGAAAATAACGGCGCACCATTTGATTTTCGGCCAGTTACACCAGAAGGATGCCTATAATTGGGGTAAAAAGATTGAGGTGGCCTCTCAAAAAATCGGCTATCGCTTTGATGAATATGAAAAGGGTTATGATGAATTTCTTTTTGAATTCAACCGGTTTTTTTCAGACCCCGGAAGATTTACCTATACTCCGCTGATTATATGCAAAGGTCGTAAGCCTTTTGGATAAATCGCCTCCATTTCTTATTTTTTCCAGGTTGACTGAAAGATCAATCTGGCGGTTTTCTCCTGTTCTCAATTTATTGTAATGCCGGAAAAAGGCCTGTACAATTTCGCCGTCAAAATGCTTTCCACTCTGGTGGGCAATGATGCCCAAAGCGATATCTTCCGGCATGGGATTCCGATAGTGGCGTTTGGATGTGATGGCTTCGAAAACATCAGCAACGGCAATGATTCTGGAACCTAAGGGGATCTCATCTCCTTTGAGGTTATGGGGATATCCGGATCCATCAAATTTTTCATGATGGGATCCGGCTATATCCGGAACCGCACTGTAGATGCCTTCAAAGTTAATTTGTTCCAGGATTCGTCTCGATTTTTCAGCATGGGTCTGAATTTGCCGATATTCTTCGGGGGTCAGGGCTTCTTTCTTTTTCAGGATTGAATCACTGATACCGATTTTTCCATAGTCATGAAGCAATGCGGCCACTTTGATGGTTTCACAAAAGGTTTCGGCAAGATTCATTTCCTGGCATATACCAAGTGAGTATTGTGTGACGCGTTCGGAATGACCGGCCGTCAGAGGGTCACGTGCATCAATGCTGGCAGCGAGTGTTTGCAGGATCGATTTGAACTGGCGCTCTTTGGACTCAATCAGGGTGGCGTTATGGATACTGATTCCGATTTCCGGAGCGATTCCCATCAGAAGACTCATATCGCTTTGATACAATGGTCTTTTGTTTTTAACATTGTCCACTGCAAAAATCCCCAAGGCCTCACCTTCATAGATAATGGGACAGCAGATAAAGGAGGTGCTTTCCAATAGTTTCAGATATTCCAGGCTCTTGGGGGAAAGCGATTCTGCGATATCATCCACATTGTTGATCAGAAAAGGTCTTTTTTTCAGAACACAAAGGACGAAAACACCTTTAGATTTCGGATTATCCAGATGAAACTCTGTTTTGATCAGCGTATCCAGCTGTTTTTCCGTGTAACCGAACCCGGACTGGAAAACCAGTTTATTTTGGGCTTTATCCACCATCCAGATGATCCCCCGGTCAAAATCCAGCCGTTTTTGGATTACCTGAATGACTTCGTTGGCAACACCCTCGACACTCAGTTTTTTATTGATGGACTGGCCAAGTTCATTGGCCAGCATGGCATTGTTATAATTGATGTTGATCTGGTTTAACAGTTTGTCGCTGGAGCCCATCAGACAGTTTAACGCAAATTGGTATTCATTTTTTTTTAAACATTCGGCACGAAGGGAAAGCAATAGAAAAATAAAAAGGGAACTCAATACAAGGGGTAATGCGACATCCGGAAGCATAAAAACCGTTGCCGCACATACGGTCAGCATCGGGATGGTGACACCGTTTCTGATTCTTTTACAAATTGCAGAACGGGATCTTTTCCATGACACGATATATCTGCAGACTTTTCCTCCGTTAAACATGCATTCAGGATGCTTCACGTTGGGCAAACGATAGTTGAATATCAGCGATACGGCTTCGATGTAGCCAATTCGGTTTTCACACTGGTAGGGTTTTTCACAGAATCCGTTTATGGTTTCAACGATAATTTCCACTGCTGAAGAATTGATTTGGTTCACTTTAAAGGTGGAGGATTTGGTAAAATTGGGAACCGCTTTTTCAAGCATCAGATAGGCGGTCGCAGGCTCCACGCATCCGAGAATAAAATGACGCATTATTCCCAAAGCTTCGGGTGAAGCAGCATAACGGCCGGCTTCTCTGGCTATTTTTTTATTGCGGGTGAGATTTTTGACATTTTCATAAAAAAGATCAACCTGTTTCTGGGTAAACCAGTGACCTTCATCTTCTACCTGATACGATTTCATTTCAGATTTTTTTAACAGCTCTCCCACATTAATAAAGCTGTATCGCTTTTTAAGCAATTTGATATAGGTATTAATGATTCTGCTGCTGTACAGGGGTTGATCATCGATAGATTCCATCTTGCTTCACCTTATCCCGAAAACCCTATTCAAGCTGAATGGGAAGGGTAAATATCAGCCATATACTGAAAATATTGATCACTATAACGGATATCAAAAACCCAAACCTTGTAGGATTTGTCCTGTAAAAGCCGTTTATTCTGCGCATACCTTTCAGGATATATCAGCACCGGAGTGCTTTGCATGGCTGCACAGGAATAATTCATTGCCAATAACTGCAATGAGGAAACCAAAATATCGGCAGAAAGGGTCTCCGAATCCATTACGATTACATGGAAACAATTGGTCAGGTTGGATAAATTCAAACCGATATCCGACAAGGTCAACATAATCACTGCGTTCAATCGCCGGTCGATCTTCAGAGAGAACACATATTTTTCCCGTTTGAAATGAAGTTGCCGGTATTTTTGCCCAAGGTCATTTTTGTTGAAGGATCCGGGTTTAAGGTCCAGGGCATCCAGCAAAAGCCCGCCTGATATCCCTTGATAGAAATTGTTCAGGGCAAGAATATCATCAATGCAAGTTTTTTCAATGCTGGTTGCGGAATCCGCCAAAAAAGATTCAAGAGAATCCGGTGAACCATGGGTTTCAGGAAAATAGCAATAGGCCAGTTCATCAACGGAACATCTTCCCGGATTGTTCAAATAGAGCGCAAACCCCCCGAAAATACGGTTCGGAAATTTGTTTTCAGGGCGGTAATAACACATGACATATTGCATGTGGGTTGAGTGCAGCCAGGAAAAATCGTTGATATACCGGCCGATTTGATTCAACACCATAAGCCCGGCTTTTTTCAGGGACGGACCTTTGGCTGCATGATGATGGATCAGCCACGTTTTATCGTAAAAACGGATCATGGCAATGTGACCATATATGGAACCTTTATCCTGAAATACAAAATGATGGGCGATTTCGGGGTGATGATTATAGAGCCGTTCATATACCTTCTTGAACTGATTTTTATTGATCTGGATATGGGAATATTTTTCAGGATAAAAAAAGCCGGTATCAAAAAAGAATTTCCAAAGCGCATCCATATCCAGCCGATTACACACATAAGTCTTTCGGTTTCCTGCCTGGTAAATTAAATTGGAGAGTTGAACCTGGTCCTGAATATTCATGTCTATGAATGAAATATCCCATCGAATCAGGGAATTTTGATTCATTGAACCTTCAGTGTGTCGTTTGACCACCTGGGCGCGGCATCGGATTTTAAAATTTGGTGCAAACTCGATATCTAGGCCGGGAATAATCAATCCCGTAAACAATGATGCTCCTGAAAGGTATTCCTCACATGACAGGTCCGCACATGACAGGCCGGATACATCCATGCTGATGGTTTTTTCAGTCAAAGGATGACGAAAAACAATATTTGGGGATGGGATCAGGTTTTGCTGGAAACTCCGGAACATTTTAGGCTTAAACCTGGATATTTCGTCGGCGACAGGTGCGAGGACAATTTTCATGGATTCATGGTCCTGTTCCTGACGTATTACATGACAGGTTCCGGAATAGATAATATCTTGGGCACGTTTGAAAATGACCATGACCACCGCACTGGGATTGATCCATTGAAAGGATTGGGATGGATCCGGAAATAGCTTCATAGAAAAGGAAATATAACTGAAATCGATTAGAATACCACGAAATGATACACCGTTTTGAATCAATTCGACATGGATATTACGGCTAGAATATCTTGGTGCTTTGCGGAAATTCAATTCATGGCAGGATTGGGGGAGAATAAAATGGATTCTGTTTTCAGTGATCAATTCGATTTCAGGCTTTACAATGATCATCTTCTGGTCATTGTTGATCAACAGGTGCAACAGTTCATAAAAATGGATCTCCATCAAAAACTCAGGTGAGCCGAAAAAGGAGCATTCCAGTTTTTCATTGATACATGGAAGCGGTTCGGCCTCCAGTGAGAACAGGGTATTGTATTTTTTATGTTTAAATTTAATCAGGATCGCCCGGTCTTGAAAGTTGATGTAATTCAAAATATTGACCAGATATTGCCTGTGAATTTTGTGGCCTTTTTCCAGCCTGTTTTCCAAAATATTGTTATCCGCCAGGCGGCCAATTTCCTGAAAACTGTCCATCAATCGCCTTAAATGGGTTCAATGAAACCGTTAGGCTTCGTCATTTTATTTTGTATGGTATCAATTTTACAAAAGACTCGAATCGATCCCTGCCCTTAGAAAAAGAAGGAATCGTTTATAAATATCTAAATTGAGTTATACCGGTATGGAGATCAGAACTCCCCCTGCGGCTGCTTTTGCTTGCAGTCCGAATCCATGTTAGTGGACGATTCCGTTTTATGCTTTGATCTATTGAGTTGTCAATAGTTAATAAGGGATAATGATAGAAATTTTCTATTGATATTATATGGTTAGACTGGTTGGCATCAAGCAGGCACTCAGCCTTTGGCTCCTGAGGATCAGCAAGAAAATGGCCGGTTAGGGATCTGTGAGATCTTTTAGCCGACAAGCTGTCATAAGCACTCTGTGACCTCTTAAAAAACAAAAATCAGCGAATTTGGATGAAAAAAGCTTCCATCTGAATTGATGTGTTTAAAATGGAGAAAGTTCTTAACATCATACCGGCGAAGCTTGTCCCGGGCATAAACCGGGAGCCGGCATCCAGCCGGATGGTTTCAGCTTATGGATAGTTCCTGAAGGCTTCACTTCGTGCCCGGCTCTACCGGTTCATGCCCGGGACAGGCTTTGCCCATCGGGGTCAGGTTAAGGCTGCCGGTCACCAATTAAAAAAGTGTCATTGTCAAATCGATCAGTTTATTTTCCTGTCTGATCCTGGCTTATTTTAATTTGATCCAAAGAATTCTTGCAGTGCCGGGGCCGGGGTTTTTCCATTGTAAGGGGATTTCCGAATCCAGGTAAATCAGATCTCCGGGCTTGATGGTATGGGATGTTTTTTGCATTTTAATCACCAGGTTACCTGTAAGCATGTAGCCCATTTCGTCACCTTTGTGGACAAAAAAATGAGACGGCAATGTTTCTTTGGGGGGGATTTCGATCAGGAATGGTTCTGCCTTTGGGTCGAAATCGACCGGAGTCAATCGCTTGGCAATGGCAGTGTTTTTGGGAATTCCGCTCAGTTGGAAATCCATGGATTCGGATGAGGAAAAAACTACCCGGTTAGTGGTATGTTGAGTGTCCTGGAAAAAGGAACTGACCTCCACTGAAAGGACTTCGGCGACTTTTAGAAGGGCCGGAAGGGAGGGGAGTATCAGGTTGCTTTCGATCTGGGAAATACTGGAGGGCGTCACTCCCACCAGTTTGGCTAACTCGGTCTGGGAAAATCCTCTTTTGGTTCGAAGATCTTTCAGGCGAGTCCCCAGATCGATCCGGCCGGTGCTTTTTTTCCCCGATTCAAGCGTAATGGATAAATCCTGGGTCCAGTATTTGAATGGCGTATTGAGAGTGTCGGTTTGTCGCTTTTCAGCTTTTACAATACTCAGGGTGGTTGTTCCCCTTTTTAGGGAAAGTTCAACAGCCACCTGAGCCACCCGATTGATTTGGGCTTTGAGCCTGGAAGAATGAGCACGTTTTTCAATAATCCAATAGGCCACGGTATTTAATTCATAAAGCCGGGGACAGGAGTGGGAGTAAAAATTCAAAATGTCCTCTTCCCCTGACCAGAGTTTTTGCATACCGGTAAGGCTTTCAAAAACGAACCGGACATCCCCTTCAAGTTTGGCGTGGACTCCATAAAATGCGTTCATGGTTTTTTCCACGCTTCGCGGATTTTCAACGGCAATGATGCGTCCGGTTTCTTTGATTTTCCTGTTTTGATAAAACTTTAAAAACACTTCATTGCTTTCACCCTTGCCATGAGTAAAGCAGTCCAGGATTGTGAGCAGAGGATATTGTGCCAATGGTCCAAGTGTTTCCAGAAGGTTTTTGGGACTTCTGTCGAAACTGACGTAAATGATCGGTTTGTTGTGGGACTGCGAATCTTGTATGAAATTGAGACAAAAAACCAGAGCAAGGCTTCCGGCATCGTCATACCAGACCACATTATCGCCGATAAAAAGTCCTCCGAGTAGTCGGTCCAGCTCTCCGATTCCCGATGAGACACGCAGTCGATCACTTGTCATAGTTGCTCGTTTTGGGCAGGTTCACCATTGAAATAATCAAGCATGACAGACTGTTGAAAAGTCCAAATGGGGTGCCCGCATCCATTAAATGAGGTTTATGTTTCGCCCGATTTTCCGACAGGAAAAATTTTATACGGCAATCAGGTGATAAGCAAGGGAAAAATACCTACAGGGTGTTCGAAAGCCTTAGCCAACGGTTTATTTGTTGTGGGAGAATCATATATAAAAAAATAATTCAAGTTAAATAAATAAATTGATTTCATTGAACAAAAAATGAGCTTTACCCTTGACAAAATTTATGAACTTAGATGTTATGCAACTTTTATCTTTTTATTCAATTGTTGAAAAATGGTATAGGGTTTTGATTTAACCATCTGATTTTGATAAGAGGTGTTCAGGGGGTAGAAAAATGAGAGTATTGGTCAGCGATAATCTTGGTGAAGAAGGGATCAAATTGTTCCAGCAGGAGGAAGGGATTCAGGTTGATGTCAAAACAGGCCTTTCCCCTGAGGAATTGAAGGAAATTATCGGCAAATATGATGGCCTGGTGATCCGAAGTGCCACCAAGGTCACGGAAGATTTGCTCAGTGCCGCTGAAAATTTGAAGGTTGTCGGAAGGGCCGGAATCGGGCTGGACAATGTGGATATTCCGGCGGCTACCAAAAGGGGCGTGGTGGTCATGAATACCCCGACCGGAAATGTGGTGACGACTGCCGAACATGCAATCGGTATGATGGTTTCCCTGAGCAGAAACATTCCCCAGGGGACCTTGTCATTGAAAGCTGGGCGGTGGGACAAGAAAAAACTTCAGGGCAAAGAACTCTTTAACAAAGTCGTCGGCTTGATCGGTTTCGGCAAAATCGGTTCTATTGTGGCGGATCGGGCTCGGGGACTGAGGATGCAGGTTATTATTTATGATCCGTTTGTAAACCCGGAACAGATTGAAAAATCCGGATTTGAAAATGTTACCCTTGACGAATTGTATCGTCGTGCAGACTACATTACAGTCCATGTCCCCAAGTTGAAAGAAACGATCGGTTTGATCAACAAAGAGTCTTTTGAAAAAATGAAAGACGGCGTGATGATTATCAACTGCGCCCGCGGAGGAATTGTCAAGGAAGCGGACCTGTATGAGGCCATCAAGTCCGGCAAAGTGGCCGGGGCCGCCCTGGATGTCTTTGAGACCGAGCCTCCGGGATTGATTCCGTTGCTTGAACTGGACCAGGTGATCTGTACACCCCATCTGGGAGCATCCACTAAGGAAGCACAGACCAACGTGGCGGTTCAGGTGGCTGAGCAGATTATCGATTATTTGAAAAACGGTACCATTCGAAATGCGGTCAATGTTCCCTCGGTGACCGGTGAACTGTTGAAAAAGCTTGGGCCTTACCTGTTTTTGGGAGATCGAATGGGGTGTCTGCAAGCTCAACTTATTTGCGGGGCATTGCAGGAGATTTCCGTGGAATATGCCGGGGATTTCCAGGGGCTTGATCTGGCTCCCGTTACCACTTCCGCCATCAAGGGAATTCTGACTCCGATCGTCAAAGACGATATCAACTATGTGAATGCACCGGTTCTGGCCAAAGAAAGAGGGATAAAAGTCACTGAAACCAATAAGGCCGAGCCTGAAGATTATATTAACCTGATTACGTTAAAGGCCGTGACCACTGAAATGACCAGCACGGTGTCCGGTACGATATTCGGAAGAAAAGATGCCCGTGTTGTCAAAATCAACGATTTTCGTTTGGAAATGAATCCCGTAGGACATGCGGCCATTATCCAGAATTTGGACCAACCCGGTGCGATCGGCAGTATCGGAACCACCCTGGGAAAACACAACATTAACATTTCCCGGATGACTGTGGGGCAGGAAGAAGAAGGAGACAACAATATCATCTTTCTGCGTACTGACACACCCATTACCCCTGAAGCGAAAGAAGCCATCGAGGCTTTACCGCTGGTGAACTGGGTGCTTCCTTTGGAACTTTAGCAATCTGAAACTGTTGGAAGATCTTTTGCTCGCATGTTTTTTTTATTGAAAAGCATTGACATGATGATCAAAATAGATTGATGTCAGTGTTAATCTGTAAAAAAGTTGAAATGGATGCAAAAGAAGGAGATGGATCATGTCGGAGGAGAAAAAAACATTTGTAGTAAAGGACCGTCGGAGGTTTTCTTCCGAAAATCAGGACAGCGGAAAAGATGAAAAACCTGAAACCGAGGAACTCAAAGCTGGCGAATCCGGGACGAAACCCTCCGAAGCCAAAACCGATGAACCAAAACACCGGGAAAATGCCAAAACCAGGGAAACGCGGCTTCCCAAGATAAATTTCCAGACGTTTATTCTTTCCCTTAATTCTTCAGTTCTGGTGCAACTGGGTATTATCGAAGATCCGATGACAGGCAGCAAGGAAAAAAACCTTCCTTTGGCCAAGCAAACCATCGATATCCTGGGAATGCTCGATGAAAAAACAAAGGGAAATTTAAACAAGGAAGAGGAGATGATGTTGAAAAATATCCTCTATGATTTGAGAATGATGTATGTGCGTGAGATAAGCTGATTTTTTCCCGGAGGCTTTCATTTGAAAAAGGGGCAGGGGCTTTCTGCCCTTTTTTTATAGGCTTATTGGTGATCTTGACAGTACTAAGTTCTCATAAATACTTGGAATTAATTTTTATCGATTTTAATAGTTCGTCATTCTGGCGAAGGCCGGGCACAAAGTGAAGCGCAGCGCTGTCCAGTTGGATTAAGGACGCTGGTTTTTCTGGATGCCGGATCAAGTCCGGCATCACGGAGAACTTTGTACTGTCAAGTTAATGAATTAAGATG
This sequence comes from uncultured Desulfobacteraceae bacterium, assembly GCA_964478625.1. Lineage (GTDB taxonomy): Bacteria > Desulfobacterota > Desulfobacteria > Desulfobacterales > SKZT01 > SKZT01. The sequence continues at coordinate 20,229 of CAYZJH010000006.1, read as the reverse complement.
GAAATATTAGCGCCAGCAAAAATCAATTTGTTCCTGAAGGTCCTTAAAAAGCGTCCGGATGGTTATCACGATATTTTCTCCCTGATGTGTCCTGTCAGTCTCTATGATTCAATGACGTTTGATTTTACAGGAAAAACATTATCCATTTCATGCAATCATCCGGATGTACCTGAGGATGAGACAAACCTGGCAATCAGGGCAGCCTCTTTGTTTTTCAAAAAAATGGGGGATTCTCCGCCGGGTCTTGTAATCAGAATTGATAAAAAAATACCTGTTGCAGCTGGACTTGGAGGTGGATCCAGTAATGCTGCCGCAGTTTTAAAAATGCTGAATCAATTCTATGGGTTTCCGTTATCACAATGGCAGCTCATGGAGATGGGCCTTGCCATTGGAGCTGATGTTCCTTTCTTTGTAATGGGCAAACCGGCCATTGCCAGAGGGGTTGGTGAAAGACTTAAAAGTTATGCCGGTCTGGTTGCTTGCAAGGTGATTCTTATCTATCCGAAAATAAAGGTGTCCACAGCGCAGGTTTACAAAAATCTTAATTTAAGATTGACAAATTCCAAAAAAAAACCTAAATATCCAATTTTTAAAAACCGGAGTTTTGAGTTTGGTAGTAATTTGTACAACGATTTGGAAACAGTAGCTGTTTCATGGCATCCTGAGATATTGGAAGCCAAAAAAGCCTTGATCTCATCCGGAGCAGACGCTGCATTGATGACCGGAAGCGGTCCCACCGTTTTTGGGATTTTCATGGATGAGGCAAAAGTGCCTGAGGCTGCCAAAAGGCTATCGGAAAACAAGTTGTGGGAAGTGTTTTTTGCACACCTTTTACTGTGAGGGCAAGGTCGGCTCAGGGTAAAGGAAAAAGTCGATTTTAATATGAGGTTAATACGGGTTCTGAGGCAAAAATGCGATTTTGGGGCGTCGTCAAGCGGTAAGACACAGGATTTTGGTTCCTGCATTCGGAGGTTCGAATCCTCCCGCCCCAGCCAAAAAGGGTTACATGGGTAAAAAAGCTTTGGTTATGCGATCACCGGTGCGTTAATGAATGAACTGATTATTTTCTCCGGAAATTCCAATCCTGAATTTGCAAAAAAGGTATGTGACTATCTTGGCTTGCCTCTGGGCCAATGTATGGTAAAGCGTTTCAGCGACGGCGAGGTCAGAATAGAGATCAATGATAATGTGCGGTTGAGAGATGTTTTTGTTATCCAATCCACATGTGCACCGGTAAATGATAATCTTGTCGAGCTGTTGCTCATGATCGATGCCTTAAAGCGGGCATCAGCCACCAGAATTACAGCGGTCATGCCGTATTACGGATATGCCCGCCAGGATAAAAAAGTCGCTCCGAGGGTTCCGATCAGTGCCAAGCTGGTGGCCGATCTTCTCCAAAAAGCCGGTGCAAAAAGAATTATTACCATGGATTTGCATGCCGGTCAGATTCAGGGATATTTTGATATTCCCGTGGACAACCTTTTTGCAGCCCCAAAAATAATCGAGTATATCAGAGAAAATTTTAGCGGCAATCTGGTTATTGTTTCACCGGATGCCGGTGGTGCCGAACGGGCCCGCGCTTTTGCAAAAAGACTCAATGCCAATCTAGCTGTTGTGGATAAGCGCAGGGATGCCCCGAATATTTCCCAGGCCATGGCCGTTATTGGAGACGTGGCTGACAAGGTGGCCATTATCTTGGATGATATGGTCGATACTGCAGGAACCCTGACGGAAGCCGCCCATGCGATCCTGGATAAGGGGGCGAAAGAAGTCTACGCGTGCTGTGTTCATCCTGTGCTGTCCGGCCCGGCTGTCGACCGCATATGCAGTTCGGATTTGCGAAGCGTTATCGTAGCCGACACCATTCCTGTTAAACCTGAAGTTCTGGAATGTGGTAAGGTTGAAGTGCTTTCCGTAACAGAGCTTTTTGGAGAGGCCATTATTCGAAGCCACAGGGGAGACTCGGTGACTTCCCTGTTTGTATAATTTTTTTGTGTTGGTAAGGAGGAAAATTTTTTGGAACTGTTAGAACTCACGGCAAGTATTCGAAAAACAAGGGGTAAAGGGATTTCCAGAGCTTTGAGAAGAGAAGGATCAATTCCGGGTGTGCTTTATGGTCCTAAAAGTGAGCCGATTGCCATTTCAGTGAATACGTTGGATATCGAAAAAATACTGAAACACAGTGGAAGCAACCAGGCCCCATTGAATCTGACCCTACAAAACGGTGAAGCGATCAAAAAAACAGCGATGATCAAGGATCTTCAGCTTCACCCGGTGTCCAGAAGATTCTTACATATTGATTTGTATGAAGTGGCCATGGACAAAAAAATTTATGTCAAAGTACCCGTGGTGCTGACCGGTCTGGCTAAAGGCACTGAAGCAGGGGGAACACTTCAGCTGATCAGAAGAGAGATCGATGTGCTTTGCTTTCCTCTTGATATTCCCGAATCCATTATCCTTGATGTTTCTGAAATGCAAATCGGCGATTCGATTCATGTCGAAGATATACCCGTATCCGATACCCTTGAGATCATCGCCGACACCAATTTTACGGTGGTCACGGTTTCCGGGGCGATGATGGAAGAAGTGGCCGAAGAAGGCGAGGCTGAGGAAGAAGGTGAGGTATCCGGTGAAGAAGGTAGTGATGAAGAATAATCCGGACACATGGTTCAATCATCTTTAAAGCTTGTCATTGGGCTGGGGAATCCGGGCAAAGAATATGCCATGACGCGACACAATGCCGGATTTATTGTGGTGGATAAACTGGCGGATGCTTTTCGAATTTCAATGGATAAGAACAAGTTCAATACCATTTACGGCAAAGGCAGGATTCAGGGTGATGATGTCGTGCTGGCCAAACCCCAAATGTTTATGAATCTTAGTGGTCCGCCGGTTCAGAAGCTGGCGGGCTTTTACAGGATATCATGTGAGGATATGCTGGTTATTCATGATGACATAGATCTCACATTCGGAAGAATAAAAATCAAAGAGAAAGGAGGGGATGGGGGACACAAAGGGATCAGATCCATTATCGATGCCTTTGGCGGAGGCAATTTTACCAGACTTCGTATAGGTATCGGGCGTTCTGAGGCTGGTGCGGACGTGGTTGATCACGTTCTGGGCCGTTTTAGTCCGGAAGAAAGAGTGCTGCTGGATAAAATAATCCCCACAGCTATGGACGCTGCATTGACAATCCTTTGTGAAGGCGCAAAGGAAGGGATGAATCGGTTTAATCGTTTGAAAACCATTAATTAAAGCAATTTTTCAGATGGAGGGAAAAGAATGGAATTTTTTATGAGCAATATACCTCTGGTATGTACACTTATCGGTGTGGTGGGTGTAATTTATGCCATTTTGATTGCAGGGCTTATTAAGGGCGCACCTGCAGGTGACGATAAAATGCAGGCAATCTCTGGAGCTATTGCAGAAGGTGCTATCGCCTACCTGAACCGCCAGTTAAAAAGTGTTGCTATTGCCGGTGGTGTTATTTTTGTCATTATTTTTGCCACCATGGGCATGATTACAGCTGTTGGATTCCTTATCGGTGCTGTTGCCTCTTATGCCGCCGGTTATATTGGAATGAGAGTATCGGTTCTGGCTAACGTCAGAACGGCCGAAGCTGCCAAAAAAGGTTTGGCCGCCGGTTTGTCACTGGCTTTTAAAGGCGGCTCGGTGACCGGTATGATGGTTGCCGGTTTGGCCCTGACCTCCGTGGCCGGTTTCTATTTTGCAACAGGAGATGTTGTGGCTCTGGTTGCTCTTGGATTTGGTGGAAGCCTTATTTCCATTTTTGCCCGACTTGGTGGTGGTATTTTCACCAAAGGCGCTGATGTTGGTGCCGACCTTGTGGGTAAAGTCGAAGCCGGAATTCCCGAAGACGATCCCAGAAACCCGGCTGTTATCGCTGATAACGTTGGCGACAACGTGGGTGACTGCGCCGGTATGGCCGCTGACCTTTTTGAAACCTACGCGGTGACCGCTGTTGCCGGTATGCTGTTGGGCCACCTGTTATTCCCCAACAACCCCATTGCCACCGAATTCCCGCTGGTGCTGGGTGCTGTTTCTATTCTGGCTTCAATTATTGCCGTATTTTTTGTAAGACTTGGAAAAAGTCAGTACATCATGGGTGCCTTGTACAAAGGGATGTTTGGTTCCGCAATTCTTGCCGCATTCGGATTCTACTATGTAACTATGCAGATGATGGTCGGTATTCCCGATTTGGATCCCATGTCCATTTATTATTCAGCATTGGTTGGTCTTATTCTTACCGTTGTTATCGTTATTATCACTGAATTCTACACCGGAATCTATTCACCTGTTAAAGGTGTTGCCGAAGCTTCCACCACCGGCCATGCCACCAACATTATCGCCGGTCTGGCAATTAGCATGCAGGCCACTGCTGCTCCGGTTATCGCTATCTGTATCGCTATTTTAAGTTCATACTATTTTGCCGGCCTTTATGGAATCGCAATGGCTGCCATGTCCATGCTTTCCATGACCGGTATGGTTATTGCCATTGATGCTTATGGCCCCATTACTGACAATGCGGGTGGAATTGCGGAAATGGCCGGAATGGACGACAGCGTCCGTGCCGTAACCGATCCTCTGGATGCTGTTGGTAACACCACAAAAGCAGTAACCAAAGGTTATGCTATCGGTTCAGCTGGTCTGGCCGCTCTGGTACTGTTCGCCTGCTACATTTTTGAGTTCCAGATTCACGGTGGTGACGGCGGCGGAATCAGCTTTTCATTGAGCGATGTTAACGTTATCGTTGGTCTTTTCATCGGTGGTCTTCTTCCTTACCTGTTTGCCTCAATCACCATGAAAGCCGTTGGAAGCGCCGGTGGTGCTGTTGTTGAAGAAGTTCGCCGTCAATTCCGTGAAATCCCCGGAATCATGGAAGGCACAGCCAAACCTGATTATGCAACCTGTGTTGACATCGTCACCAAGTTTGCACTCAAGGAAATGATCGTTCCGGCTCTGCTTCCGGTTGTTACTCCTATTCTTGTCGGCTTTTTGCTGGGCAAAGTTGCTTTGGGCGGTCTGTTGATTGGTAGTATCGTTACCGGTCTTTTTGTCGCGATCTCCATGACAACCGGTGGAGCAGCCTGGGATAACGCCAAGAAATACATTGAAGATGGTCATTTGGGTGGTAAAGGAAGCGAAGCTCACAAAGCTGCCGTTACTGGCGACACCGTAGGCGACCCCTACAAAGATACCGCAGGACCTGCCGTTAACCCCATGATCAAAATCCTCAACGTTGTTGCTCTGCTTATGGTGCCCTTCCTGATGTAAAATTTAGAGGGACCAGGGTTACTTTTGCTGTAGTATGTTGAAATAAAAAAGGATTGGTGATGCCAACGCACGCCAATCCTTTTTTTCTATTGATTGTTCAGGGTAAAATTGGTATATATATTGAAACTTGCCGTTTCTCTAACCTTGTAACGATCATACTGGTGAATATATGACAGAAAAAGAGACCGCCAAAAAAAAAGATATTCCAGGAAAAAAGACCCGAGAATTTCAAATTGGGGATCTTGCAGTCTATCCCGCTCATGGTGTGGGCCGTATTGAGGCAATCGAAAGTAAAGTGATCAGCGGTGAAAAACATGATTTTTATATTATGAAAGTACTGGAAAATAATATGGTCATCATGATTCCCACGTGGAATGTAGATTCAGTTGGGTTGCGGGATATTATCAATGAAAGTGATATTCCGAAAGTATATGAAATCATGAGAAAAGACCGTGAATCTCCTTTGGACAGCCAGACCTGGAATCGCCGTTACAGGGACTACATGGAAAAAATCAAGACCGGGTCATTGTATGAAGTGGCTGAAGTCTACAGAGATCTATACCTCCTCAAGCTCAACAAGGATCTGTCTTTTGGGGAAAGAAAACTTTATGACACCGCTCAGTTCCTTTTGGTCAAAGAGTTGTCGACAGCGATGAATTCGGATGAAACCACCATTTTGTCTGAGATTGAATCTCTTTTTCCATCCAAGGAGCAGGCTTAACTTCACAATACCATGGTAAAAGATCGTGATTTTACCATCCATGCTGATGAAAGCAATCTCAATAATCGTCTTGATATAGTTGTTTCAAATTATCTCAAAGAGTGTTCACGATCTTCAGTAGTCAATTTAATTAAAACCGGAGCCATAAAAGTCCAAGGCTCCGAGAGAAAAGCCGGTTATCGGCTGAAGCCGGGAGATATTATCACCGGTTTCATTCCCACTCCAAGCGCTGTAAGGTTCTCACCTGAACCCGTCCCTTTCAGAATTCTTTTCGAAGATGATTACCTAATGGCTGTGGACAAACCTCCGGGTCTGGTGGTTCATCCGGCACCAGGACATCCGGGTGCGACCCTGGTAAACGGGTTGTTGTTTCATTGCCCTGAAGTAAAAGATATCGGAGCGGTACAACGGCCCGGAATCATACATCGTCTCGATAAAGACACTTCCGGAGTTATTCTGGTCGCCAAATGTTCCCTTGCCCATGAAAAATTGTCCTATCAGTTCAAGGAACGAAAGATAAGAAAAGAATATCTTGCATTGGTCTGGGGTCACATGCCCTCTGCAAGCGGAAGAATCGATTTTCCCATCGGAAGGCATCCGAAAGACAGAAAAAAAATGTCGGTAAACAGTTTCAGGGGACGTCGCGCGGAAACCCTGTGGCATGTCAAGGAAATTTTTACCCGTGCCTCCTTACTTGAGCTGGATCTGAAAACCGGCCGTACCCATCAAATCAGGGTCCATTGTGCAGCCATAAACCATCCGATTCTTGGGGATGAAATTTACGGAAAAAACAGGCAGAATACCATTAGAAAAAAAGATGGTTCCGAAAAGAAAATCCCGCGGCAAATGCTTCATGCGTGGAGAATCGCATTTGAACATCCTGTTGAAAAAAAAGAGATGGTGTTTGAGGCGCAAATGCCTGACGATATGAAAGAAATCCTGGATAGTTTAAAAGATCCTTAGAAGCGTTTCACTCAGCATGCTGAGCCCCAGCCGACAAGTAACAGGTTTCATGTGGTTCCTGTCTTTCGTCATTCCGGCAAAAGCCGGAATCTATGGATAATGATTCTGGACTCAGGCTTGCGCCGGAGTGACGGAACCATGTTTCTTGTGAGAAAGATTTCTTTTTCAGTATCAACATTGAATCATTCTTTTCAGAATTGTTTTACCGTCCGGCCTTTCGGTACATCAGGACACCCCTGACTTTGGATTTTATAATTTCGTTATTGGTTTCAAAAGCGATGATTTTGTTTAAATCATCCTCCTTAAGACCGGGTATGGCGACAACAGGACGGATTGTTCGGACCTTGCGTTTTAAAAAGCCGGTTTTTTCCAGGTTATCTGTTTGAAGAATGCCCAGCAGGCTGTAGTGGGAAGCGGCTGAACCGATAAGGTCCATCAGTTCAGGGTTACATCTCAGGTTGTTCAGAAAAAGATCCAGGGGATTACGAGTCCATCGCGTACTGAATACCATTTGGCTGATTTTTTTATGGTATCCTTCCAGTCGCCAGTGGTCGGCCCTTCGGTTATTGAGAACGGCTACCGCTGAAAATTCGATGGTCCTGTCTCCTTGTGTCTGAACATAGCGATTAAAACTTAAATACCTGAGGTTTTCAGTTTTTTCGGGCATACCACCAACAATCAGTACATCTTTAAGCAGTGCGACATCCGGGGTGATAATGCGGTTCAAGGCCTCAATCAGATCAGTAATAAAATTGTTACTCATTGAGAAAAATCCTTAATTTGTGAATCCTTTTGAACTCGTGTCCGATTTGAAACACATCCGTAATTAATTTGGTCATTCCACATGCCGTATGCGGTTTGATCTCCCGGCCAATTGTATTATCTTATTCTAAAATTTATTGGTTAGTAAAGGGTTTTCATTTATTATTCCCATATAAAATATATTTTGGGAACTCAGTTTTAAAAGGTTGATTTGAGTCAATTCTGTGATTAAATAGGTCTTGTGAATCCTCATTCAATGAAATGTCCGACAGGTGTTTGCCCTGAACGTAAATCCTGACGGATTGTATCGTCTGCTTTAAATGGCCGGTAATCCTACATCAATGCATATTTTATGACAACCCTTTTTATTGTTTAAATTTAAGGAATTAACATGAAAACCGAAGACTATATATCTCTGGAACAGCGTTTGGGTGCTCACAATTATAAACCCCTGGATGTTGTATTGAGTCGTGGTCGAGGGGTTTGGGTTTGGGATATTGACGGCAATCAATATCTGGACTGTCTGGCCGCTTATTCTGCGGTGAACCAGGGGCATTGTCACCCCAAAATATTGAAGACCCTGGTAGAACAGGCTAATAATCTGACACTGACTTCCCGGGCTTTTCGAAACGATCAACTGGCCCTGCTGTATCAGGACCTCTGCCGCTTGACCCATTCACATAAGGTTTTGCCTATGAACAGCGGTGCAGAGGCAGTTGAAACCGCAATCAAGACGGTTCGAAAATGGGGATATACGGTTAAGGGAGTCGAGGAGGACAAAGCGGAAATTGTTGTTTGCCGGAATAATTTTCACGGAAGGACCATCACCATTGTCAGTTTCAGTACGGATAACAACTCGCGAAAAGGATTCGGCCCGTTTACCCCAGGTTTTAAAATTATTCCTTTCGGGGATGCTCAAGCACTGGAAAATGCTGTTTCACCCAATACCGTGGGATTTTTGGTGGAACCGATACAGGGAGAAGCTGGGGTGATTATTCCACCTCAGGGTTATCTGTCGGATGTCAAAACAATATGTGAAAAGCACAACGTCGTTTTGATACTGGATGAGATTCAAACCGGTCTCGGTCGGACCGGCAAGCTTTTGGCCGAGGAGCATGACGGGATTGAGGCTGATCTGACCCTTATCGGAAAAGCATTGTCAGGCGGGTTTTATCCGATATCGGCGGTTCTTTCCAGTACCGAGGTCATGGATGTCTTGCAACCCGGAGAACATGGTTCCACTTTCGGAGGAAATCCATTGGCTTGTGCGGTGGCCAGGACAGCCCTGGAGGTATTGATTGAAGAAAACATGATTGAAAATGCTGAAAAAATGGGAAGGTATTTTCTGGATGGACTCAAAGGGATTGGAAGTTCCATGATCAAAGAAGTTCGCGGCAAAGGACTGATGATCGGGGTAGAACTGTATCCCGAAGCGGGCGGAGCAAGAAAATACTGTGAAAAATTGCAGAAAAAAGGGCTCCTGTGCAAAGAAACCCATGAAAACATTATCCGATTTGCACCGCCTCTGGTAATTACCCGGGATGAAATTGATTGGGCCCTTGAAAGAATAGATTCTGTTTTCAAATAATTCCGAATGGATGAGGAAATTTTAAAGATGGCTGTAAAAAAGGAAAATGTCATTATTATGGGTGCGGCCGGACGGGATTTTCACAACTTCAATGTGTATTTCAGAGACAATGAGCGCTATCGTGTGGTTTGTTTTACGGCAACACAGATTCCCGACATTGATGGCAGGCAGTACCCCTCTGAGTTGGCCGGAAAATTGTACCCGGAAGGAATTCCGATTTTTTCCGACACACATCTGTTCGACCTTGTCCGCCAACACCAGGTGGACCTGGTAGCTTTTTCCTACAGTGATGTCAGGCATACGGATGTGATGCATCAGGCGTCTATTGTTACGGCGGCCGGTGCGGATTTTATGATGATCGGAGCTTCATACACCATGCTTAAATCCAGTAAGACGATCATATCCGTTTGTGCTGTTCGCACCGGATGCGGCAAATCCCAAACAAGCCGGGAAGTGATCAGGATTTTAAAAAAATTGGGCAAAACCGTGGTCGTGGTGAGACATCCCATGCCCTATGGGGATTTGACCCGTCAGGTCGTGCAACGCTTTTCCGTGTATGAGGACTTTGAAAAACACAACTGCACCATAGAGGAAAGAGAGGAGTACGAACCGCATGTCAATGATGGTATTGTCGTGTATGCCGGTATCGATTATGAAAAAATTCTTAGGCAGGCAGAAAACGAAGCAGATGTGATTGTCTGGGATGGAGGCAATAATGATACCCCTTTTTTCAGGCCGGATATCCATATTGTGGTTTTCGACCCTCATCGGGCAGGGCATGAGACTTCCTATCACCCTGGTGAAACCAACTTAATCCTGGCCGATATCGCGATCATCAACAAAGTGGACAGCGCCGTACCCGAGAATGTTGACAAAGTGCGCATGGCCATTGAACAAAACAATCCTCGAGCAAAAATCATATTGGCGGACTCGGAACTTACGGGAGATGGGCTTGGACGGATTAAGGGTAAAAAGGTGCTGGTGATCGAAGATGGTCCCACCTTAACTCACGGTGAAATGACCTATGGTGCCGGCGTTATAGCAGCCCGAAGATTTGAGGCTGCTCAATTGGTCGACCCGCGTCCCTACCTGGTGGGATCCCTGAAAGAGACATTCAGGCGCTATCCCCAGATCGGATCCTTGCTACCGGCCATGGGATACGGAAAACAGCAGATGAAAGATTTGGAAGAAACCATCAACACCGTGCCCTGTGATTTGGTTTTGATTGCAACGCCTGTTGACCTTAAAAGAATTCTTTCGATGAATAAACCGGGTATTTTGATTCGCTACAGATACAAGGATCATGGTACTCCTACATTGGAAAAGGAGCTTGGTTTCCTTTTGTCAAAGATGGGATGATAGGTTGGTGGTATGATATCAAGCAAATCCAAACCGATCCTTTTGATTGCACTCGGAGGCAATGCCATGATCAAAAAAGGTCAGGAAGGCACCATCGAGCAACAATTCGAAAATCTGAAGGTGCCGATCCGCCAGATTGCAGAGCTTTCCGAGGATTATCGGATTGTTATTACCCACGGAAATGGTCCTCAGGTGGGAAATATCATGCTCCAGCAGGAGTCATGCAAGAAGGTGCCGAAACTTCCCTTGGAAATACTGGTGGCGCAGACTCAGGGACAGATTGGATACATGATTGAATCGGCCATCGATGAAGCATTGATGGAGATGGGGATCAATGACAGGTTGCTGGTCTCGTTGATCACTTATGTGGTGGTGGATAAGAATGATCCGGGTTTTAAGAATCCTACCAAGCCGATCGGTCCTGTTTTTTCCCGGCAGGAGGTGTCCTTCCTCGAATATCCCACAATGCTGACCCCTAAAGGATACCGGCGCGTGGTCGCATCTCCTGAACCCTTGACAATTGTGGAAAAAAGAGAGATCCAGCGACTGATCCAAATGGATTTTATCGTTATCTGTTGCGGAGGAGGCGGTATTCCGGTGATTCGGGAAGGAAGGGCATTTAACGGAGTCGATGCGGTCATTGACAAGGATCTGGCCAGTGCCCTTCTGGCAGAGGAAGTAGGTGTTGATATTTTTATTATTGCAACCGATGTTGCCGGAGCCATGTTAAATTTTGGAACTCCCGAGCAACAGTTGATTCGAAAACTTGAAAAAAAATCTGCCGATCCCTTGATTCAGGAGGGACACTTTGGAGCAGGGTCCATGCAACCCAAGGTGGAAGCGGCCATCCGGTTTGTGGAAAAAACAGGAAAAAAGGCCGTGATTACTTCGGTCGAAGACATAAAAAAGAGCATTCGGTCAGAGGCGGGTACCGAATTTGTTGCAAATATTTCCGGATGTTAAATACGTTGAGTAATCATTGACAAAAATTAAAAATATCTGATAAAAATAACTCCTTAACATTTTGAAAGAGGGTATTCGATCCGCAGTATTTTTGATTTTTTGCGCGACGGATACCCTTATTGTGTTGCAGGAAAACAAAAATCAACGGGATTAAAATGGAAAATAAATTCGTGTGGAATGATGAGCCTGGGCAGACCGCCTTTCCCATCGCAAAAGCCGGATACCCTTTTATTTTTGCATCGGCTTTTACTACAGCTGTTTTTGCTTTGCTCGGGTTGATGACCCTTTCTGTGCTAGGACTATTGGTGACCTTTTCGATTTGTTTGTTTTTCAGAGATCCTGATCGAGTGATCCCGGCATCCCCAAATGCCATTGTCTCCCCTGCGGATGGAAAGGTGCTTTTTGCCGGGCATGAAGAAAGCAGCCCTTATGTGGATGCACCGTGCATAAGAGTCAGTATTTTCATGTCTGTTTTTAATGTGCATATTAATCGTGTTCCTTACGAGGGTGTTGTAGAAAATATCAGTTATAATCCGGGCAAATTTTTTAATGCGAGCTTTGACAAAGCCTCTAAAAACAACGAACAAAATGCCGTGTTTTTAACAACTGCGGAGGGAAAAAGCATTTGTTTTGTTCAGATTGCCGGTCTGATTGCCAGACGGATTATCTGCAGTATTCAGCCTGGTGACCGTGTTAAACGTGGGCAACGCATGGGCTTGATATGCTTTGGTTCCCGCGTGGATGTCTATTTACCGGTGGAAGCCTGTTTGAATGTGTCTAAAGGTGAAAAGGTCAAGGGTGGAAGCACGGTCCTTGGCTATATTTCCAATGAGCAGAAATAAAAAAACAAAAGCGTTCTGTGTTAATTTTTCAAAATCAAGGAGTGATGATGACCAAAACCTATCAAATTGCGGTAATACCCGGTGATGGTACCGGACCTGAAGTCGTTGCAGAGGGCCTGAAGGTATTGGAGGCCGTGGCAAGGAAATTCCAGTTTCAATTGAATTTCAGCCATTACAATATTGGCGGAGAAAACTATAAAGCGACCGGACAGATTCTTCCCGACGATGTGATTGAGGCTTTAGAGAAAGTCGATGCCATTTTCCTGGGAGCCATTGGTCATCCGGATGTCAAACCGGGGATTTTGGAAAAAGGTATTCTTCTGAATATGAGATTTCACTTTGACCAGTACATCAATCTCAGGCCGGTAAAGCTCTATGAAGGAGTTTCCACACCCCTTAAAAATAAAGGACCCGCCGATATCGATTTTGTGGTGATTCGTGAAAATACCGAGGGGTTATACGCAGGGGCGGGGGGTGTTTTAAAAAAAGGAACAGCCGATGAAGTGGCTGTTCAGGAATCCATCAATACCCGAAAAGGTGTCGAGCGATGTATTCGTTATGCTTTTGAATATTGTCGAAAACGTAACAAGGGCAAAAAAGTCACCCTGTGCGGAAAGACCAACGTATTGACCTATGCGTTTGATCTTTGGGAGAGGGCTTTTTATGAAGTCGCCAAAGAGTATCCAGATATTGAAACGGATTATGCCCATGTGGACGCGACCTGCATGTGGATGGTTAAAAATCCGGAGTGGTTTGATGTCATTGTAACCGATAACATGTTCGGAGATATTATCACCGATCTGGGCGCTATGATTCAAGGGGGTATGGGAATCGCTGCCGGTGGAAATATCAACCCTGAGGGGGTTTCCATGTTTGAACCTATAGGCGGTTCAGCGCCCAAATATACGGGCATGGGGATTATCAATCCGATGGCTGCCATTTCTTCCGGGCAACTCATGCTTGAAACGCTTGGAGAAAGCGAAGCTGCGGCCTTGATTGAAAAGGCTGTAATGAAAGTGCTTCGTGAAGACTTAAAGGATATTGCCGCCGGTAAGATGGGGTATTCCACAAGTGAAGTGGGAGATCTGGTAAAGAAATTTATCGAAGATTTTTAAGATTCGGATCATCTCAAATCAATTATAAAAACAGGGAAAGGATTTAGAGAAGGTGTCAGAAAAACGAGTGAATGTGGCTGTTGCCGGAGCTACGGGTGCGGTGGGCAATCAGATGCTTGCCTCTTTGGCTGAAAGAAATTTTCCGATTCGTTCCTTGAAACTATTGGCATCCAAGAGATCGGTTGGGCGGATGATCAGGTTTCAGGGAGATTTGTATCCTGTGGAAGAATTGAAAGAAGATTCTTTTAAGGGAATGGATATTGCTCTCTTTTCAGCCGGAACCGGCACCAGCGAGTATTATGCACCCTTTGCCGCGAAAGACGGTTGTGTCGTTGTTGACAATTCAAATGCCTGGCGCATGGATCCGCAGGTTCCTTTGGTTGTGCCCGAGGTCAATGCCGATGCCATCAAGGATTATACCTCCAAAGGAATCATCGCCAATCCCAACTGTTCCACCATTCAAATGGTCGTTGCCTTGTGGCCGATTCACCGAAAGTACAAAATCAGGCGTGTTGTGGTATCCACCTACCAGGCGGTATCCGGTACCGGAAAAAAAGCCATTGATGAACTGCTGGATCAAACCCGTGCCATGATTAATTTTTTAAAATTTGAACAGAAGGTATATCCCCATCGGATCGCTTTTAACTGTCTTCCGCATATTGATAAGTTTCAGGAAAACGGTTACACAAAAGAAGAAATGAAGATGGTGCGGGAAACCAAAAAGATTATGGGAGACGATTCCATTGCGGTAACGGCAACGACAGTTCGCGTCCCTGTTTTTTACGGTCATTCCGAGTCGGTCAATGTTGAAACCCTTGAACCGATTTCTGCTGAAGATGTAAAAATCCTGTTAAAATCTGCTTCCGGCGTAAAAGTTGTCGATGACCCTGCAAATAATGCTTATCCTATGGCCATTGATGCGGCCGGCCAGGATCTGACGCTTGTAGGGCGAATCAGGAATGATGAATCGATCCCCAATCACGGTATCAATATGTGGGTTGTTGCCGACAATATCAGGAAGGGAGCCGCCACCAACGCCATACAAATTGCTGAAATCCTGATCAAGGATTATATTTAGACCAATGAAAATTCAGCGAGGGAAATAAAAAAACGCTGTCGATTTGGTAAATTGATAACCCTAATAATTTAATGGAGTTTTGAATTGGAACGAATACCTTTCACCAGAGAAGGATATGAGACTCTGAAAAAGGAACTGGAACAGTTGAAATCCGTTGCAAGACCGGAAAATATTAAAGCAATAGAAGAGGCCCGTGCTCACGGCGATCTTTCGGAAAACGCCGAATTTGAGGCGGCCAAGGAGCGCCAGGCCTTTATCGAAAGCCGCGTTAGCGACCTGGAATATAAACTCGGCAATGCTGATATCATCGATCCTGATAAAACAAATACCGATCGGGCTGTATTCGCCTGCCGGGTTTTATTGGAAAATATCGATACTGGTGAAAATGTAGAATATCAGCTTGTTGGACCTGAAGAATCCGATATTTCCAAGGGAAAAATTTCGGTTTCTTCTCCCCTCGGTCAAGCCATTGTTGGCAAAAAGACCGGTGATGAGATCATTTTAAATGCGCCCGGAGGAAAGCGGCACTATGAGTTGGTCGATATTTTATAGTATCGATTGAACCATGAAAGTTTGAAAATGAATTCCACCCATCAAAACTGTTAAACATCAACACTGAATTTGGAGGCATAATTGGCTAGAATTACAATCGAGGATTGTTTGAAACAGATAAACAATCGTTTTCTGCTGGTTCATCTGGTTGCCAAAAGGGTACGTCAAATACGGGAAGGTTCGGAATATCTGGTCTCTTCACCAAAAAATGAGGATATTGTCATCGCCCTCAGAGAGATTGCCGCAGGTAAAGTCTCTTTGAAGGATTTAAAAAAAGTATCTTAAGGCCTTGAGAAAATCATATCCTTTGCCCAAATACGGTTATACATACAAAGCGCTGAACCGAGTTTTGGGAAAAGCAATTCATCAATATGATATGATTTTCGACAAAGACCGCATTGCGGTAGGGCTGTCAGGCGGAAAAGACAGCCTTACGCTCATGTGGTTCTTAAACGAACGGCTGCACCGGGTTCCGGTTGACTATACGCTCTTTCCCATATATATCGATCCAGGGTTTGAAGAGGGATTCTCGGATTCCCTCTCACGGTATTGCCGGGAAATGGGGTACCATCTGACGGTGGATTACACGGACCATGGAATCGTATCGCACAGTCCGGAAAATCGGGAAAACCCATGTTTCTTGTGCGCCAAACTCCGAAGAAAACGTATTTTTGAGATCGCGCATGGGCTGGGATGCAACAAAGTGGCCCTGGCCCATAATAAAGACGACCTGATTGAGACTCTGTTTTTGAATATGTGTTATGCAGGTGAGATCAGTACCATGAAACCGGCCCAGCCTTTTTTTAAGGGGGAATTCGACCTTATCAGGCCATTGTGTTTTGCCGATGAAAATTTAATCCGAAAGTTTGCTTCACAACAGGGTTTTCCAGAATTTGTAAACCCATGCCCAACGGCGAAAGTTTCAAAGCGTAAGGAAATCAAGGAGCTTTTAAATAAGCTTTACCAAAGCAACAAAAAAATCAAGGGAAATATTTTCAGATCCATGCAGCGCGTCAAAAAGGATTATCTTCTTTAAACAGGCAAATTGGTTAAGCAGGAGAAGATATTATGTTGTTATTCAAAGGCCCTGACCAGGTAACCTGGAAAATGAAAGACATCCAGAATCAGCGGGATTACCGTCAGATTCCCATCGACAAGGTGGGTATAAAAAATCTTCGTTATCCCATCAGGGTTCTGGACAAAAAGAACGGTTATCAAAATACGGTGGCATCCATTAATATGTATGTCGACCTTCCCCATAAATACAAGGGGACCCATATGAGCCGTTTTGTGGAGCTTCTTCATTTGTTTCGGCCGGAAGTATCCCTCAAGAGATTTTCGGCCATTTTAGGCCAGATGAAAGAACATTTGAATGCGGCATCCGCCCATATCGAGGTCCTTTTCCCTTATTTTATCGAAAAGGAAGCCCCGGTAAGCCGGTCACCCGGTCTCATGGATTACACCTGCCGAATCATAGGTGCCAGTGATCCAAATGGTAAAGTGGACCTGATATCTGAGGTGATCGTTCCCATTTCATCGGTGTGTCCGTGTTCCAAAGAGATCAGTGAGGCAGGAGCCCACAATCAGAGAGGGGAGGTTCGATTGAGTGTGCGGTTTAAAAAGTTCGTATGGATGGAGGATATGATCGAACTGGTGGAAGAAGCCGCATCCTGTGAGGTTTATTCTGTTTTAAAACGGGTTGATGAAAAATATGTAACGGAAAAAGCCTATACAAACCCAAAGTTTGTTGAGGACATTGTCAGAGATGTGGCGAAACGAATTAAGGAGGATGAAAATATCACCTGGTTTTCAGTCGGTGCGGAAAATTTCGAATCTATCCACAACCACAGTGCTTATGCCCAGATTACATGCGGAGAATCTCCCCGCATTAGTTCACGTTCCTTATAAGCATTTCCATTAGGGGCTTTGAAGATTTTCCAGGTCTGTTAATGAATATCACAAACGGGTAAAGTTGCCCGGTTGTGCCTTGAATAAACCCAACACGGTTGTTGACACCATGGAGGGTGCCGGTTTTATAGAACGCATTTTGTTCTTTCCTCATGAGTTGAAAATGGGGTCTGAAAGCGTCTAAAATTTTTAACATATCTCTTGCACAAATCCGATTGTCTCTGGAAATTCCGGAACCTTCAACAATATCCACATGATCGATTCCCAATTGGGTCTGCACGTATGATTTCACTGCATCCACTCCACTGTTTAGGTCTGCGGGAACACCATGCGTTTCAGCTCCTATGGCAATCACAAGCTGGTTGGCGATAAAGTTATTGGAGTACTCAAGAAGTTCCCTGGTAATCTGCTCTACAGTATAACGGGAGTGATATTCCAAAATAAGATGCGCCCTTTCCTTGTTGGCCTTCCCGATCAGAACCTGACCCTGAATATTTACACCATTTTTTTTTAGGAAATAGCCAAACAGATGCCCGGCATACAGGGTGATATCGTGGTGATCATGGGAGAGAACGACCCTGTTGGATTGATGCCCGAGTTGTGCAATTCGTTTAATGGCAAAGGGCAATAAAGGTGTCTGGGGTTCGGCACTGACATAGGTGCCTGGGACAGAGCCATGTCTGAAGTTGACGGTATTGAAATTGACGCACAAAGCACCATTGGGAGCATTGTAAGGCCTGGATGTGGAAGATATGTCCGGAATAGTCAAAGGCTGGGAAAAATGGCTGTCATCGGCAATAAGGTTATGAATCTTTTTCGGAAGCACAGAGGCTAATTGTTTTGTGATGTCGTCTATCACTTCCGAGATCAGCAAAGGATCACCGAGTCCTTTGATCACCAGGTTTTTCTGATCATCGAGATAAAACTCGGTTTTGAAGCGATAATCTTTTCCAAGAAAATGAAATGAGGCAAGGCCGGTCAATATTTTGATGGTGGACGCCGGGATCATTTTCTGGTCGGCATTTTTAGAGTACAAAATGTTTCCATCAGGGTCGGCCAACAAGATGGCTTCGTTGTCTCCGATAATATGATCAAATGATTCAAAGCCATGGGCGGTGATAACGGATGCCATCAGAAAAAAACAGGAAACAAACAGAAACCCCCTCAAGAGCATAAAAATGCCTCATAGGCTTTGCAAACCATCAAAAGATCCGCTTTGCTGGAAATTTCAAAAGGCGAGTGCATGGACAGGAGAGCCGGCCCGCAATCCACAATTTCCATACCGTAAACCGCAAGAAACTTAGCAATGGTTCCACCTCCTCCTTCATCCACTTTCCCAAGTTCTCCCGTTTGCCATATGATATGGTTTTTATTGAAAATAGTTCGAATTTTACCCAGGTATTCAGCCCCGGCATCGCTGGAACCGTATTTTCCGCCTGATCCGGTGAATTTGGTAATGCAGACACCATACCCCAGGCGGGCGGCATTTCTTTTTTCATGGACTTCCTGGTAATCCGGATCAAGAGCACCGTTGACATCTGCCGATATGGCCATGGAGTTGACCAGGGTGTTGCGAAGGTTTTTGGGGGTGTCTTCCTCTCCGGTTTTGGATAGAAGATCCGACATGAAAATTTCGACAAAGTGAGATTTTGCGCCGGTATTGCCGTCGCTACCGATTTCTTCCTTATCAAAAAAGAAAACTATGGCCCATGATTGTGGCTTTTGGAGTTTCAGAACGGCGTGCAACGCACTGAATGCACATATACGGTCATCCTGCCCGTAGGCACCGATCATGCTGCGATCCAGGCCGATATCCCTTGCTTTGCCGGCGGGCACGACCTCGATTTCGGCACATGTGAAGTCTTCTTCCACTAATCCGTACTTTTCGTTAAAAAATTGAAGCACTTTGAGTTTAAAGCGATCTTCAATGTCTTCTCCCCCGAGGGGGCGACTTCCGATCAGAACGTTCAGCTTTTCCCCTTCAAAGGCTTCGGAAAGTTTTTTTTCACTTTGCACTTTTCTTGCCAGATGCGGCAGAAGATCCGACACGGTGAAAACCGGGTCGGTTTCGTCTTCACCGATAACAATATCCATGGAAGAACCATCGGCTTTGATGACCCTCCCATGAAGCGCCAAAGGGGTTGCCATCCATTGATATTTGCGAATCCCGCCGTAGTAATGGGTTTTGAAAAATGCCAGATCCACCTCCTGGTAAAGGGGGTTTTGTTTTAAATCCAATCTTGGTGAGTCGATATGGGCGGCAATAATTTTAGCCCCGGAACCCAGGGGATTTTTGCCCGGGACAGCCAGTGCAATGCATTTGTTTCGAAAAACACGATACCATTTTCCGATACCGTTTTCAGCCTGATCGATATTTTTAAAGCCGGCGGCTTCAGCCTTGTTCATGATCACGGCAACAGCCTCTCTTTCCGTTTTTGCCTGATCCAAAAAAGATTTGTAATCCTCGGCTATCTGATCAGCCTGTCTGTTTTCATCAGTGGTGAGTACATCCCAGACCAGTTTCGGTTTTCTGACCGTGCGTTTTTTGAACTCTTCAATCTGTTTTTTATTCATAAAGTCAACTTTCTACAATCAATGTTACAGGGCCGTCATTAATCAAGTGAACGTCCATAATGGCCCTGAATCTGCCGGATTGAACGTCAATGCCTCTTGCCCGAACTTTTTCTATAAAATATTCATAAAGCGTGTTGGCCGGATCAGGTTCGGCTGCATCCACAAAAGAGGGGCGCCGTCCTTTTCGGCAGTTTCCCAGAAGTGTGAATTGGGAGACCACAAGCATCTGGCCACCCGTATCTAGAAGAGAAAGATTCATTTTGTCCATTGAATCTTCAAAGATTCTCAAATTCGGTATTTTTTCCGCCAGAAAATCCGCCTCTTTTTCACCGTCACCTCTGGCGATACCCAAAAGAACCATCAGCCCTGGTCCGATTTTTGCCACTGTCTGTCCTTCAATAATCACCGAGCTTTCCTTAACTCTTTGTACAACGGCGCGCATGAGCAGTTCTTTCTAAGCTTGAAAAATCATTTTTTTCCAGTTTTCCCGAAAAGATCCGCAAAAGGAT
>CAYZJH010000005.1:89871-113326 GCA_964478625.1 uncultured Desulfobacteraceae bacterium | reverse complement strand
CAATGGTTGTGATATAATCCACAAAATTTTAATAATAATTCCTGTATATACCCGAAAATTCAAGAATGGAGGTAGTGATTGACCACTAAAAAACCATTTCAGGCAGAAAAGAATCAAGCTCAGGTAGAGCTTCATTTCACCCGTACCAACGGTGATGTTGACAGGGCGATTGACGATTTGATGACCATGGTGGGAGGGGTTAAACAGGTCGAGATCGTGAGGGAGATGATACTGGCAGCGCTCAAGGCCGGACAGGAAAACAGCAGTCGGGCGGATCTGAAACTCATGAACTCCACTCTCAAAGAAATGCGGTTTACATCAAAAATTTTCAGCGCCTATCGGAATCGTCGGAAAGTTTCGGTTTTTGGTTCTGCACGGTGCACTGAGGATAATCCTGGTTACATTTTGGCTAAAGAGATGGGCCGGCAATTGGCCAAAGCGGGGTTTATGGTGATCACGGGGGGCGGTTCAGGCATCATGCATGCGGTCAACGAAGGAGCCGGTGCAGAGCATTCTTTCGGAGTCAGCATCCGTTTGCCGTTCGAGCAAAAACCCAATCCCATCCTGATCAACAATCCACGGAGTATCAGCTATAAGTATTTTTTTAATCGTAAAGTTGCTTTCATAAAAGAGGCTGATGCCGTCGTCCTATTTCCCGGAGGTTTCGGAACTCTGGACGAGCTTATGGAAACGTTGACCCTAATCCAGACCGGCAAAAGAGATCCGATCCCCGTTCTGATGGTGGATCCTCCGGGAAGCGAGTATTGGGCAAACTTGCTGGTTTTCATAAATAAGCGGTTGGCCGGTTTGGGTTTTATCAGTCCTGAAGACACAGACCTGTTTCGGCTGACCCGATCGGTTGAGGATGTGGTGGAACAAATCCATCAATTTTATCGCCGTTTTCACAGCCTGCGTTATGTGAAAGATACGCTGGTCATCCGTATGACCGAAGATCTTTCTTCAAACAAGTTGGTGCAGGTTCGGAAACAATTTTCCGATATTCTTCGACCCGGTGGAAACATCAGGCGTTCCCAGGCTCTTCCGGAGGAAAATGATGAACCGGAATTGACAAATCTTCCTCGCCTGGTTCTGGATTTCGATCGGGTTCATTTTGCCAGGCTCCGGAAACTGATCGATGCAATCAACATGGATGATTAGTGCTTGGGAATATCCCTTTTCTGGTTTCTGAAAGCTATTTGGTTTCAGTTGACATATTCATGAATCGTAATTATGGATTGATATTAAAAAAAATAACCAAACTGAGAAATTTTAATTAAAAGTATTCGTCATTCCGGCAAATGCCTTTGGACGTCAAGTGAAGGCTATTGGCCATGTATTCAAAGGGTGTCATTCTGAGGAGGTTGATATCGTTAATGGGTATATGGCAAGTGCTTAATGGTCGACTATGAATCTTTCCCTCATGCTGACACGGTCTTTTTTGTTTAAGTGTCGAGTCAGATTTGATGACCGTTCTGGCTCTATGAAAAGAGATTCTTCGGTCGCCGTAGTTTCAATCCACTCAACGGGAGGTATTTTTATTCAGGCAGCAAGCCGTTGCGAGTTGTTTCCTCAGAATGACATGTAAGAACCTTTTTTCGGGCCCTGATGTTGGTTATTGGATAGTGGCTGAACGAAAAACTACCCGCCCATTGGGAGGAGCGGAGAGAGGGGAAAATAACCACTCACCACGTGAAGCGTTTCAGAACTATCCAGGGGGCTGAGCCATAAAAATGGATTCCAGCACTCGGTTCAAGCCCGGGACAGGCTTCGCTGAAATGACGTTTGAAGTTGTTTTGAATGATGTTGTAAGTTGTCTGGAATGACCTTGGAAGGTGTTTTGATAAAGACAATCCAAATTGTGGAACCATAAACGGAGGGATATGATGACGGAAATCAAAAACGCCATGGAAATCTTCCAGTTGCTTGATAAATCCAATTGCGGAGAATGCGGAGATAAAACCTGCC
This sequence comes from uncultured Desulfobacteraceae bacterium, assembly GCA_964478625.1. Classification (GTDB taxonomy): domain Bacteria; phylum Desulfobacterota; class Desulfobacteria; order Desulfobacterales; family SKZT01; genus SKZT01. Next base: position 111,361 of record CAYZJH010000005.1, on the reverse strand, counting down.
TTGCATTTGCGGGAGCGGTGTTCAAAGGGCTAAAAACCATTGATGAATGTCCTAAACTCGATAAAAAAGTTATTGAGCGTTACACAAAATGTGGCGCCAATCAGAATACGATTGACCAGAACCGCGATGAATACCTGCAGATGCTGAAAGATCGCATCGCGGGTATCGATCTTGCCGCACAGGCAAAAAAGACGGGCGGACGTTTTTTAAACGGCAAACTGACCATCAAGGTTCTTGGCAAGTCTTTCAGCGTTGATCAGGATGGCAATATCTATACGGATATTCATGTCAACCCATGGGTGGCCATTCCTTTTCTTAACTATATAATCGACGGACAAGGTATTTCACCCACCGGAAACTGGGTATCATTCAGGGATTTAAAAGAGGGAAAGGAACGGTACCCACTTTTTCGCAAGCGCTGTGAAGAACCCATGAAACGGGTAGCGGACATATATACCCCGCTTTTTGATGATATGGTCCATCTGTTTGATGCCAAGAAGGTTGATGAACAGTTTGAATCGGATATATCCGTTGTTTTATATCCGTTTCCGAAAGTTCCCGTGATGATCTGTTACTGGTTACCTGAAGATGGTCTTGCATCGAGTCTGAACATATTTTTTGATGAAACCGCAGATAAGAATCTCGACAACGGTGCGATTTTTACCCTGGGAGCAGGATTGGCCACGATGTTTGAAAAACTAGCCATACGACATGGTTATTCTGAAATAGAATCCTGCAGGTAGGATTCTCGGTTTATCCTTGAGCTTGATGGCTTTAGGGATGAAGCAATTTTTTACTGTGGAAACGATGCGATAGCAGTGTCGATAAAACGCTTTGACATATATTCGAAAAACGGGTTCCCGAAATTTGCCTGTATTCAATACATTTTTGTTTCGGTAACCATTTTATTTTTCCTGATAAGGGTTAACCTCGGACCACAATATTTATTGGCGGAACCCATGGTAGGCCAAAAATTTTATGATGATCAGATTGTTGTCGAGCGGCTTCCTTCAGGCCCTGCAGGTGGTCAGGCCTACCGGCTCACCTACATTGCACCTGTTCCCATCGATGTCTATTGGCGGTTTAAAACCGACTTTGATAATGATTTTTTAAAAGAAAATAAATTTATCCTGAGCCACCGCTTTATCAGCCGAGAAAACAACACCGTCATTACAGAAAATGAATACTCAAATAAACCGAAAGTGGCATTCAGATGGAAAACCACTTTTTCCTACCAGGATCTTCGTTTGGATTTTGTCCTTCTCAACCCTGAGGATTCCGGTCATGATTTTCATTATGGGCATATTTATTTGAATCCAAAGGGTGATTCCACGCAGGTCGTGCAGGAGGCTTATTTTAATTTTTTCGGAGCGTCATTATGGGCAATTTATCCCTGGTCCGGAGGAATGGCGGAATTTTTGAAATATACGGCCCGTTGGGAACATGACATGGTCTTGAAGCTCTACGATAAATATGCCCGATAGATTGGGGCAAATTCAATGAACTGCAAAAGGGAAAGTCATTTTTCCGAGTTTCAGGAAATGCCGTTTTTCGCATTAAAGGATTGACAGTTTGAAAAATCTTTAATAAATACTCGGATGTTCGGCAAAATAGGTGGATGTAATTTTTGATCTTTTGGCAATTAGAACGAAAGGAAATCGCATGGCAAATTATTTCATTAATATCTTTTTAGATGACGAGAAAAAAAAGGCAATCGAGGCCATCGGGTTGGCGGACAAGATTGTCGAGATTGACGGAAAAAAAGCCGTTCAAGTGGAGATGAGCCCGAAGGAGCAGAAAAAACTGGTTAAAGGGTTTCCCGATCTGACTTTTGATGCCGCCAATGCCTGCGTGCTTCCGGAAGAACCTGAAAACAAACTTTTTGGTATCATCAATGACATGAAAACGCTGGATGTTATGAAGTTCGCCATTATGAAGCTGTATAATCCACTTGCAGGTAAGGCCCCACGTGCCGCGCGTTTTAGTTAGACTTATCCTTCTATCGGCGAATTGTGTCCGGTGATATACCCAGTATTTAAAAAAGGCAGAGCCCTCGATCAGGCCCTGCCTTTTTTTATTCTTTAATTTTTTCCCTGGTTTTTTTAAAAATTTCCATCACAATCAAAAGAGGTATTGCCAGAATGAGCACTTCCGCCCACTCGAAAAAGGTGATCGGTTCAACTCTCAATACATTTTGCATAAATGGCAAATGCATGGATAAAATATGAATACCCTGCGCAATCAATACCCCGAAAACCAACACGATATTGCGGCTGATGGGAACCTTGAAGGCGGATGTTTTTTCGGACCTGCAGCTGAATACGTGCACATTCTGCATGAATACCATCAGAAGAAGCACCATATTCCGGGCGTGGGTTTCTTCCATGTCTTGAAAGTTTTTCAGAAAAAACCAGAATCCAAATGCGATAAGGCCCATGGTGAAACCCGAAATCAACGTCTGCTGGATCATCAGGGGGTTGAAAATTCTCTCATTGGTTTTTCGGGGCTTTCTTTTCATCGCTCCCGGTTCCCCACCTTCAAAGGCCAGTGCAACATCCTGAATTCCATTGGTTACCAGGTTAAGCCACAATAATTGAACTGCCAGCAAAGGAAGCGGAAGTCCGGCGATAATAGAGGCAATAAACAGGATAACCTCTGCAGTTCCGGTGGAAATCAGAAGGTAAATCACTTTTCTGACATTGTCGTAAGCAAATCGGCCCTCTTCAACTCCAGCGACAATGGAGGAGAAATTATCGTCGGTGACGATCATACTGCTGATTTCTTTTGCCACATCGGTTCCGGATCCCATGGCCACCCCGATGTTGGCTTTACGCAGTGCCGGGGCATCATTGACACCATCTCCGGTAACGGCAACAAATTCATTCTGCCTGATGAGAGCATCAACAATATCCAATTTCTGAGCGGGAGAAACCCTCGCAAAAACATGGGTGGAGAAAACTAGATTTTCATAAGCAGGAGAGTCCACCGGGCCGATGTTTTCCAGGTCACTGCCGGTGACCACATTTTCCTTTTCCTCCAGTATACCGATTTCCTTTGAAATGCTTGCAGCCGTGGCCGGATGATCACCGGTGATCATCAATACCCTGATTCCCGCCTCTCTGCATTTTTCAACAGCATCTTTTGCTTCAGGTCTCAACGGATCAATGAACCCTATCAATCCATAAAAATTTAAAGGGGGAAGGTCTTTACCTTTGAATTCATCGACTTCCTTAAAATCCTCGTATGGAGCACCGGCTACCGCCAGAACACGATATCCCTGCTCAGCCAGAGAAAGGGCTCGCTGCTCTATCGCTTCAGGTTCAAGTTCGGCCGATGATCCGACAAGCATAACACTTTTATTGCAAAATCCCAGAATGGTTTCGACAGCACCCTTTGCCGCCACATGCACTTGCCCGTTTTTCTTGTAAAAAGCTGCTGAAAATTTATTCTCGGATTCATAGGGGATTTCACCGACCAGGGGAAATTCCTTTCTGATCACTTCCGGATCCTGATCCAACTTATACCCTAAAGCAAGAAATGCGACATCCATGGCATCTCCGTGGTATACCCACCGGTCATTTTCCTTTTTCAGGCTGCCTTCATTGGTCAGAATCGCAAGTTTTGAAATCAGTTGCAAATGCTCTTGGTCATTTTCCTGAAGATCTCCTGACTCGGAATGCTTGATTTCGCCTTCTCCATTGTATCCTTCACCGGTGACCTTGTAGCGTTTGCCATCAGGCAGTTCAATTAATTTGACCGTTTGCTGGTTTACGGTCAAAGTTCCTGTTTTATCACTGGCAATAACGGTGCAACTCCCTAAACTTTCTACAGCCGTGAGCTTTCTGACTATCACGTTTCTTTTGGACATACGGGATGTGGCTATAGACAGGGCAACGGTAAGGGCGACGGGGAGCCCTTCCGGGATTGCGGAAACGGCCAGAGCGACCACAAAGAAAAAAATCTCTGCAGGAGCGGTGTTTTGGAACCACAATACACAGGCCAGCAGAAGGCTGAACAAAATGACCAAAACGCTGATTTGTTTTGTAAAACTTTCCATGCGCAATACCAGTGGCGGCTTGGCGCTTTCGGATGCGGTGACGTCCTGAGCAATTTTTCCAACCTCCGTATTCATCCCGGTAAAAGTGACACATCCCATGGCACGACCGCTGGTAATGGTAGCTCCTGCAAACGCCATATTTTTTCGATCCGAAACCGGAGTTTCTTCATCCAGCACAAGGGATGACTTTTCTGCAGCAATGGATTCGCCGGTTAAAAAACTTTCATCGGCCTCCAATCCGTTTACATCAAACAACCGAATGTCTGCGGGAACTTTTTTTCCGGAATCCAGAAAGACAATATCCCCAGGGACTAATTCTTCAGCCGGTATTTCCGATTTGTTCCCGTCCCGAAGAACAAGGGCGGTAATTTTGAGCATTTTTTGTAAACTGTGCGCACTTTTTTCGGCACTGTATTCCTGATAGGCTCCCATACCGCTGTTGAGTATAATGACAATAAAGATAAAAATGGCATCCGCCATTTCTCCGATGGCCAAAGAGGCGACTCCGGCCGCAATCAGGATAAAAATAAGCGGATTGAGAATCTGATGAAGCAAAATGGACCAAATTGTCGGAGGTTCTTTTATGGGAAGGGCATTCACGCCATATTTATTGAGTCTGTTGGCGGCTTCCTCAGAGCTTAACCCTTCCCGTGAAGTCTGCAACTCTTCCAGGATATCCTCTTCGGCCAATGCGTGCCATTTTTCTTCCGCCATGGTATGGGCTTTGGTTTTTCTTGTCGTCATTTCTTTTAATCGTTCCCATTTAAGAATTTGACAGTCTTAAGTTCTCATAAGTGACTGAAATTAATTATTTTCCATTTTATTCTATCGTTATTCCGGCAAAGGCCGGGCACAAAGTGAAGCGCCGCGCTATCCAGGTGAATTAAGGAAGCAGGTTTTTCTGGATGCCGGATCAGGTCCGGCATGACGGAGAACTTTGTATTGTCAAGTTAAGAAGTTAACAAACAGCGATGCACTTGATTTCCACCAATGCTTCTTTGGGTAAACTTTTTACGGCCACGACAGCCCGGGCAGGTTTATGTGTAGAAAAAAATTCCTGATAAATTTTGTTAAATTCGGCAAAGTCTTCGATATCAGTGAGAAAAACATCCACGGACGCGACCCTGTCCAGGTCGGCTCCGCCTGCCTTTAAAACCTGTGACAGGTTTTTTAAGGCCTGTCGCGCCTGGGAGGCAAAATCAGGACCGGCCGGTTCGCCTGATTCGGGAATCAATCCAAGCTGTCCGCTTACAAAGAGCAATCGGTTTACGGCGATGGCTTGAGAATAAGGTCCGATAGCAGCCGGGGCTTTTTCGGTTTTGATGGTGATAATTTCCATAAAATTACTCCTTTTTGGAATTATTTAAAAAACGGATTATCGGTTTCTTTCTTCTGCAAAGACTCTGGTATGCTTCATCAGGATAACCCATTGCAATCACCGAATAAACACTTTCATCCATGGGAATACCCAGGGTTTGCTTTATGGAAGGATCATGGCGAATGGCCTCCACGGCAAATCCGATGAGGCAGGTACCTAAACCCATGGCGTGAGCCGCCAGTAAGATGTTTTGCGTTGCTAGAAGCGCATCTTCGGAAGGGCAGCTTCCGCCGGGCTCAGACCCGACAATAATTGCAGCGGTGGCACCGTGAAATAAAAGATCTTTTCCCTCCTTTTCATATTGTTCTATTCCCCTTTTGACGGATTTGTAATAGCGTCTGTAGTAGGTATCCAGTGTGGTTTTTCCGATTAATTTCAGACCGGTCCGAAAAAATATATTTTCAGCCAACCGGTTTAATTTTTTAAAAAAAACAAGAATTCGCCTTGCAGCAACCATTACCGAATCCCGATCAGGAAGAATGGTGAAAGTCCATTTCTGGCTGTTGGTGCCTGAAGGTGCATAGATACCCACATTGACCAGGTCTTCGAGAATCTCTTTTTTTATGGGACTTTCAAGAAAATTTCGGCAGGATCTACGGGATCCCATCAGGGCGACAAGTTGGGAAATATTGAAATCTCCGAAAGGGACCCATCGATCAGATACCTGAAATGTTTGAAAAAAAGGGGAGTTCGGATCAAGGCCGGTGACACGGACAGCTCCTGAAGGGCAGACAGCTTCGCAATGGCCACATAAAAGGGAACGGGTTCCGGTCACTTCGGCCTTATCATTTTTCATGGACAGCGTTTCAGATGGGCAAACCAAAATGCAATGGCCGCACCCGATGCATTTCTCAGAGTCTATGACGATGGTAACACTCTTTGGATTCATTGTTTTTATTATTTCTGATGATAAATTTTTTCTATAAAAAAGGATACAAAATTCAATTTGTACCGTTGAAGATTTTCCAGCGGACTCAATTGGTAACCATTTTTCTATGGCTTGGGCAAAGCCATGCAAAGATATTTAACCTCGATAAATTCATCGATACCGTATTTGGAACCCTCCCGCCCGAGACCCGATTCTTTCATGCCTCCGAATGGAGCGATTTCGGTGGAAATAAACCCGGTGTTAATGCCCACCATTCCGTATTCCAAGGCTTCGGCCACCCTCCAGGTACGTCCCAAATCTCTTGTATACAGGTAGGAGGCTAAGCCGAATCGGGTATCATTGGCCATGGCAACGGCTTGATCTTCGGTGTCGAATCGAAAAAGAGCCGCCACCGGACCGAATGTTTCCTCCCGGGCAATCAACATGGATGAATGGGCTTCCGTAAGAACTGTTGGTTCGAAAAAAGTTCCTCCAAGTGTATGCCGTTTGCCGCCGGTTAAAACTATTCCTCCCTTGGAAACAGCATCGGCAAGATGACGTTCTACTTTTTCAAGGGCTTGGATGTCGATTAATGGACCTTGCTGAACTCCCGGCTTATCTCCGGGGCCAACCCGGAATGCAGAAACCGTCTGTTTCAGTCTCTCGGCAAACTCGTTATAAATGCTGCTCTGTATCAAGAACCGATTGGCACAGACGCATGTTTGTCCTGTATTACGAAATTTGCATAATACGGCACCGGCTATTGCCTGATTCAAATCAGCATCTTCAAAAACAATAAATGGGGCGTTGCCTCCCAGTTCCAGGGAGATTTTTTTAATCGTGTCAGCACATTGTCCCATGAGCAGTTTACCCACCTGGGTCGATCCGGTAAAGGTCAATTTTCGGACAATTGGGCTGGAAGTCAGCTCTTTACCGATGGGTTCCGAGCTTCCAGTGACTATATTGAGCACTCCGGAAGGCAGTCCCGCTCGAAGTCCCAATTCCGCCAGCGCTAGAGCCGTTAAAGGAGTTTGGCCGGCGGGTTTGACAATCATGGTACAGCCGGCAGCCAGAGCAGCGCCTGCTTTTCTCGTAATCATCGCTGCAGGAAAATTCCATGGGGTAATGGCCGCACAAACCCCCACAGGTTCTTTAAGGACAACGATCCGGGTATCAGTTTGGTGGGAAGGGATCACATCCCCGTAAACCCTTTTGCCTTCTTCGGCAAACCATTGAATAAATGATGCAGCGTATGCAATTTCTCCACGGGATTCCGCTATGGGTTTTCCCTGTTCCGCGGTCATGATTTTGGCAAGATCTTCCTGGTGTTCCATCATCAGGGAAAACCATTGATTCAGTATTTCAGCCCGTTGCTTGGCGGTTTTATTTCTCCATGACGGCAATGCCGCATTTGCTGAATCGATGGCTTTTCTGGTTTCTGCGATTCCCATGTCGGGAACGGTTCCGATGATTTCACCTGTGGCAGGATTGGTGACCGGCATCCGTGATCCGTTCCGGGCATCTGTCCAGATGTTGTTTATAAAAGCCTCAAATTTCAAAAGTTGTTGATCTTTAAGCAGTAGCATGAGGACCTCATATTTTAGGATTTTCACAAAAGGCTTCCTTATCCACGGACCGAACATGGAGATCTAGCTGCGGAAAGGCGATTTCAATGCCTCTTTCGTTAAAAAGGCGGTAGATTTCAAAACGGATTTCAGATTCAGCAGTCAGCATGTGATCGATATCTGTCCAGACACGAAGACGGAAAATAAGAGCGCTGTCTCCGAAATCCGAGAAGAGGACCTGAGGTACGGGAAATTTCAGAACCCAGTTAACCTTTTGGGCAATTTCTTCAAGAGTCTGCTTAACCAGATTGACATCAGAGCCGTAGGCAACCCCCACAGCAATGGTTCGCCTCAACCTCATATCCTTGAAACTCCAGTTGGTGACCTGAGAGCTGATAAATTCCGCATTGGGTATAATCAACGATGCGTTGTCATAGGTCTGGACAAGGGTCGAGCGAACGTTAATCTTACGCACTTCTCCCCATATTCCATTGATTTCGATGGCATCACCGACCTGTATGGGACGTTCAAAGAGTAGAATGATTCCGCTGATAAAATTGTTGAATATATTTTGAAGGCCGAACCCGAGACCGATACCGAGCGCGCCGAAAGCCACCGCCATGGAAGTGGTGCTGAGGCCGAAAGCATGCAGGGCCATGAGAATACCCAATGCCCAGATGATATAGACGGATATGCTCGTTACCGAATCTTTTAAGCCCGGTTCCAGGTCGCTGCTGTCGAGAAGTTTATCACGAAGAATATGCCGCCAGAATCGAACGATAACATGGGTCAGCAGTACAATTAGAAAGGCATAAATAAAATTGAGCAGTGAGAAGCGCATCTGGCCGACATGAAAGGGGTAATTGAGAATATTGAAAATGTTTGACCACAGCGCTTGTTTGGCTCCCCACGACAGAAGCAGTGAGATAAAAAAAGTCATCCCAAGAAAAACGACCGCGAGGCGGAGGGTGAGCCATCGAAAAGGGAAACCCTGTTTTTTTGCGGAATAGTTTTCAATTGGCTGTCTGGAAGGGGTTTTGCCGGTCCATTCTCTGGCGGACAAAAATGCAAGTCCTCCCCACATGAATACGACAAAAGATTTCCCCCATGAAGTATACCAGTAAACGGCCAACTTGCCGAAACCGGTAAGGTCCAGTAAAAAACCGATACCGGCAATGGCATATAAAAAAGCAGGGGTGAGGGTGCGAAATACCCTGACTCCTTTATATTCGGTGGATAAGAAATCCGAAGCCTGTCTTCGCAGAAGCCTCCAGAAACAGGCAGTCCAGATCAAAAGGGTGACTTCAAAAACAAATCGCGCCAGAACCAAAACAAGGCTATCGTTGGAAATCAACCACTGGATGGATACATAGGCAATTGCAAAATACCGGATCAGGTCGATCAGGAGCCTGATCCGAAAATGAATCGCAAAGGGAAGCCCGGGTCGGTTTCCATCATTCCATAGCCTTAAAAGATCAATGGGCCATTTGGTGAAAAGCCAGATAAACAGAAGGGTCAAAGTCAGATGAAAAAGGGATGCCCCGGTATTGATATGAAGAATTTCTGAATAAACATAAAAAAAGAGGACAATTCCCAATAGAAGCAGGCTTCGTCTGAAAACGTTCAGGGTTAGGATAGTCCATGGAAAAGGTTCCATTTTCGGTAGTTGAACCCATCGATCCAAATGACGACCCATCCGATAAAAAAGAATAATGATAAGAAACAGGAGAAAAAAGGAAGAAAAAGTGTAAAAATCGCTGGATCTCCAAAAAATGGAAAGTTCTGTTTCCCAGAAGGTTTTTGAAAAAATCGACCTGATCTGATGATCGACCTGGGAAAATTCATCAAGCAATGCCCTGATTCTTACTCCGAAAAGAGCGTCAGATGTTCTTTTAAACAACTCTTCTTTTTTGAGAACCTGAATCCGGTTCTCAAATTTTTCAGCCTGGTCAGTCAGGGTTTTTCGGATGGATTTAAATTCCTGGATATGATCCCGATGGATCTGTTGAATCTTTTCCAGGGTGCTTTTTTTGGAAGAAAAGAGTTTGTTCAGTTCCTGAAGATCTTTAATTACAGTTTGCATGGAATCCGTAAGAGGTTTTTGCTCTCTGAATTCCTTCAACTGGCTTTCATTGACCAGAGCCTGCTCGTTGGCCTGTAAAATTTGCAGATCAATGTTACCGGCTCTTTGCTCGATTTTTTTAATCCTGTCCGCCACTGCAGCCAATGCGGATTGGTTGACTATTCTCGCTTCTTCAAGATCCCTGATTCTGGTGTCAGGCAACAAAAACAGGTTGTTATGTGCAGAAACCTGAATCGTGTAACCGTTTAATTCTTCTTTCACCGTTTTCCGGGTTTCTTCAAGTTCGCTGAGTTGGCGCTTTAAATCCTCGAGCTTTTCCTTTTCACTCCCGATGGTTTTTAAAATGGATTGCCTGAATTCCTCGATGCTGCTTTTTTCACCAATCGAATTGGGCGAAGTTTGCTGGGCCGATCCATAAGATGCGGCAAACAGACAGAGTGAAAACAAAAAGCATACGAATAAAAAAAGAATTTTTGCCGAAATTTTATCAGTCATGATTCAAAAGTATCAAACTCTCAGAAGGCATATTGGTCGGGTGATTTTATCGGTTGAAATGCTGAAGATCCCACCTGATTTCAGCACGATTCCATCTGGTCAACGGTCACGAAAGCCTATATGAAAGCCTTTTACGTGTCAAGGTGATCTGTGAAATTCTGGTCAAGGTTTCGGATGATCTCCGCACCGAAAAGAAAGATGCATGTGGCATAAAAGATCCAGAAAAGAAATATGACAACCATCGTCAGCGAACCATAAACCACGCCGAATTGTGAAATTTTTACTGTTGCATAGTACGTAAAAAGATACTTTCCTGTTTCAATGAGAACAGTTGTAACGAATGCTCCGGTAACCGCATGACGTACCCTTATTTTTTTTTGAGGGACAATAAGATAAATGATCAAAGCGGTAATAAAAAACAGCACAACGGGCACGATCCAGCCCATCAACAGAGTATTGATCCTTCGAACGTTTATTTCAGGTAAAACGGTGTCTATCGATTCTATGAACGAAAAGGATACTTTGATGCCGAATAACATAAAAAGCAACACCATAAGGGAAATGGCAAAAAAAAGCGCGAGCAGCAGTGATTTGAAAATCGAGCGTTTTCCGGGGGATTCAAAGATGATATTCAACGATCGTTCAAACGAAAAATAGAGTTGATAAGAAAAATATGCATATAGCGAAAGAGTGAACAGGTCAAATTTACGATAGGTAATGATTTTTTGAAGCTGCTCCATGACTCCGAAAGTAATTGTCGGAAAAAAATCTCCAATTCGTGTGGACAGAAAATGATAAAACTCCTGGTTTTCACCGAGGATGTAGCCGAAAATCGCCACCACCAGCAGAACAAAAGGAGCGATGGACATCATGAAAAAACAGGTGATGGATCCGGCAAGCATGGGTCCATCATGATTAAAAAAACTGAGGATACTTTTCCAAACAATGTTCAAATACTTCATCTTTTAAAATTTCCTCATAAAAATATATTCACTGAACGCCCGCAAACATATCAAAAGAATGGGATAATCATCTATCATAATCATTAGTGTGAACTTATCATTCAATTTTTTGATATATTATTTTTTGCCTAGTCGAGAATTCCCTTTCCGGAGGAGAGGGGAGTGTATCGGCCAGCCTTCCATGAAATGGATTGAAAAATCACTTGACCTTGTGAGTCGTTCGGCATACAAGCATCACATGACCCGTCTCAAACACCTTTTTTCTCCCGTACGAATCGGGCCGATGACCGCCAAAAACCGGCTGCTGATGTCTGCCATGAGCGTTAATTTCGGTGTGGATGAGAACAACTTCGTCACTGATCAGCTTACCGGCTATCTTGAAACCAGGGCCAGAGGAGGTGTCGGCATGATCCTGGTGGGTGGTGCGGGTGTGCATCCCACCGGACTTGAACTTCCAAACCTTCCAGCTCTGTGGGATGACAGGTGCATTCCGCCCATGAAAAAAATGGTCAAAGCCATCAAATCTTATGATGTCTGTTTTGGTGTTCAGTTGATGCATGGTGGAAGGCAGTCTTATCACGAATGGAAAGTGGCACCGTCGCCGATTCCTGCCCTGGCGGTGGTCAAAGGCATGCCCAGGGAACTGACTGATGCGGACATATACGAATTGGTGACCTCTTTCGGCGAGGCGGCGAGACGCTGCCGGGAGGCCGGGTTCGATTTTGTCGAAATCCACGGGGCCCATGGCTATCTGATCAACCAGTTTCTATCACCCAATGCCAACCATCGACAGGATCGCTATGGAGGCAGTTTCGAAAACCGTACCCGGTTTTTCCTGGAAGTACTGGCTGAAATCAGAAAAAAGACCGGTGAAGATTTTCCTGTGGGGTTGCGAATCAATGGTGACGACTATGTTGAGGGAGGCTGGACCCTGGATGATACGCTGCGCCTGGCACCGATTTTGGAGAAAAAAGGTGCGGATTACCTTCATGTATCCGGAGGAATTTATGGTTCCAAACAGTTGACCATCCCTTCCATGTATGTCAAACAAGGATGTTTTGTGCATCTTGCCGAAGCTGTCAAACAGGTGGTACGGATTCCTGTGGTGGGTGTGGGCCGGTTGAAAAATCCGGAACTGGCCGACAGAATCCTCAAAGAGGGGCGGGTTGATATTGTGGCCATGGGGCGTGCTTTGATCGCCGATCCCATGTTACCGGAAAAATCCCGCAGCGGGAACCTGAATCTCATCCGGCCCTGCATCGGATGCTGTCTGGGGTGCATTCATCAGGTGCTGGCCCTGGAACCATGTTCCTGCGTAGTCAACCCTGATGTAGGACGGGAATACCTTCTGCGTGAAGAACAGAAGGCCACAGTATCCAGGCGGATCCTGGTGGTGGGAGCAGGTCCTTCGGGATTGGCGGTTGCACGTATGGCCGCCGTTCGGGGTCATCAGGTCACGGTGGTTGAAGAGAAAGGCACTGTGGGCGGTCTCCTGCTCCTGGCAGCCAGGGCGCCGGGCCGGCAAGAGATCATGGAAGTGATCCATTTTTTTACCAGAGAACTGGAGCGTCTGAGAGTCGAGCTGCGTTTAAACACCCGGCTAAATGATGACATCCTGAAGGAATTGGGCCCGCAGGCCATTGTTTTGGCCTCGGGAAGCCTTCCGGCGATGCCCATTATCAAAGGGCTTTTTACCGTCAAAATGGATTTGTGCACGGTTAGCGAGGTTCTGGACGGTAAAATCGTCGGGGATCGTGTGATTGTGCTCGGGGGTGGCCAGGCAGGGTTGATGACTGCCGATTTTCTGGCAGAGCGCGGTAAAAAGGTGGCTGTGCTCAACCGTAAGCGACATTTTGCCGAGGAGATGTCCAGCAATGACCGATTTTATCTCAGGGAGCGGCTAAAGCGTGATTCCGTGAGCCTTTACAAAAAGGTGGTCATACAAAGGTTTACCGACAACGGTGTGTTTTTCACCTCCAATGGCAACCCAGTTGTCTTGGAGGACTTTGATGCTGTTGTGGTGGCCGAGTCCATGAATTCGGTGCGAGATGTCAAACCACTTCTGGATCGGTGCCTTGTCGAACTGCACGTTATTGGTGATGCCAAAGCTCCACGAAATCTCATGACAGCCCTCAGCGAAGCGGAAGAAACCGGCCGTGCCGTTTGAATTTATCTGCATTTTCATTGGATGATTATCAGGTCATCTGAAAACATTTCATCGCATTTTCACCTAAATTTCCATATCCGCCCAAAATAGCGACAGCACCTGAACCCGAAAATTGCACCATAGTGAGGAGCCCAGAAGGTGAAAAATCCGCAAGAAGGAGGCATCCAGGCGGGCATCTGGTACGGTGTCTCACGGGTTGGATGCGCGGGGCTTTCGGCTGCGGGGGCCGGTGCGTGCTGTGTTGGAACGGCAGTTGTAGGTTGTGCATTATGTGCTGGCGGATTCGAAAATGGCTGTTATCGGATCTGCCAATTTAACTCCGGAAAGCATGCGAACGAGCCAGGAAATGGTTCTCATGATTGGGTAAGTAAGAAGGGCTCGGAACAATACCATCCTTGACGGAAATCCTCTTAAAATTTTGTATGGTCATCAGTTCGGCTTTGGAAAAAAAATTGCCTTGAAAATAATCAAAACCGGTTTCCGAGGCGATTTCAGATTCTTCCCTGGTTTCCACCTTTTCAGCCAAAAGCTTTACATCAAAGTTTCGGAGTTTTTGGACTTCCTTGATAATCCTGTGAATGGGTTCCTTTTGAAAATCGATTTTTATGATATCGGCCAGTAAAATGAGGGGTTCCAATTCCCGACGATAGGTAAAATCATCCAGGGCGATCGTATAGCCTTTTTCCGCCAGTTTTTGGCATTTCCCCACCACATCAGGTTGAGCAGGTACATTTTCCAGTACTTCCACCACAGTGCCTCTATTGGGTGTGGTCAGCGGGATTTCCTGCAAAATCAAGTTACGGGTATAATTGATAAATGCCAATTTTCCATGGGTGACATCATTCAAGGTCGGGCCGATATGAGCCAGCAACTCCAAAGTAGCCCGATCGCCGTCTAAGGTTGAAAACCGGTTTTCGATGGATGACCTGTAAAGCAATTCGTAACCTGTTATGTCATGGTCGTTATTATAAATTGCCTGTCTTGCAAACAAAAAAAACATGATTTGTTCCTCCGGTTTTTTTCTCTCCTTTTATTATAGTCGTGACCTGATTTTGATTTTCCATTTTTATTGAATCCTCCCTTGTATTTTGGAGGAAGGTTAATAATTCATTTTTGATCGAACTGTCAATCATGATAATCCAAAGAGCATTTTGTGATATTTTTTTCAGTCTTAGACAAAGGCCCTTGTGAAAAAGGAATACGCAATAAATATGCCTAAATTTATGGAAATTGATAAATAAAAACAATAACAGGGTGTTATGGCGAGGCAAACAGATCACGCTGATTGGACAGGTGCAGGTTAAATCCTTCGATGATCGCCGACACTTTTTGCTCCAAGTCTCATACTCTTTGTTCTGAGTGGAATTCAGTATAGGAAATTCCCTTCACCTGTTTTTTGGAGAAACCAACTGACCTGAGACAAGACAATCTTTTGATGGGTTCAATTCTTGAGAGGGGGTTCAGAACAATTTCCGGGAGAATGGTTACAGGATCCTATTGACCTTTTCCATCTCTGACAAGGATTTGCCGGTATCCGAAATCAATATCATTTACCCGCAGACGCACACGTTCCATCACCCTTAATCCGGCACCGTACATCAAGCCATTAGCCGCATTAGTCCTTCGAGATGATCAATAATCCGGCAAATGTCATCTTTTGTAAAAACCATCGGCACCCGTTTGGATTTTTTTTTGCCCTTTCAAAATGTTCCTATAGTGCCTCCCGGATCCTTTTAAATGAAAGAACACTTCTGGTTGCCGGATAGATGAACATTCGTTCATGAAGTTTAATTCGATATCAGAGTGAAAAATTTAGGGCGAGAAAAACCGTTGCATATCACCCATATTCCCGGTGATATTCTTCAAAATTGAAGCATAGCACCATAAATATAATAGGTAATAAAAACCTTAAAAAACGTTTTGGCG
This sequence comes from uncultured Desulfobacteraceae bacterium, assembly GCA_964478625.1. Taxonomy (GTDB): domain Bacteria; phylum Desulfobacterota; class Desulfobacteria; order Desulfobacterales; family SKZT01; genus SKZT01. Next base: position 95,860 of record CAYZJH010000005.1, on the reverse strand, counting down.
AACATGCGCAAAAGCTTCGGTTTTGAAAACATCTTTTTTGCACCGGAAAAGTTGATCCGACATCTTGTTCTCAAAATTCAGGGGCGAACAGAGCTGCGATAAATTGATACAGGGACGATTTCGGGTACTAAAATCGGGGAAAATATTTTGAGTGTTATTTTTAATGCTCTTGGGATCGGGCGGGGGAAGCTGGAGCATAAGCGATTTTCGCTTGTCATTTTGAGGGAGCGGTCCGGAGTGGATCTATGACCGAAAGGAAAATATTTCCCAAAATGCCGATTGAAATCCTGGCCACCGAAGAATCTTTGGTTCAAAACCTTCACCGAGATTCTTCGCCGGTCAAAAAATGCTTTCTTGCTGAATAAATTTCACACCATATAAAAAGCAATATTTAAGCCCCTGATTGTCTGCATTTTTGTTTCTTTTTGTTTGGCATCATTTTTATTATCTGTTTTAAAAAAAACGAAAGTGCCCCTGAATATTAAGGGGTCTGCCTTCGTGGCGTTTTTGCATCGTTTTCTGACTTTTTTGACCTCTGCTCGACCCTTCATATAATTACAAATACCTTTGGCACACCTCCGATTTCATTACAATGATCTGTTTGACATATTGATGCGTTCATGTTATGTATTGATGCATGAGAACTACAATAAGAATAAAAGATGACCTTTTGAAACAGGCTAAAAAACGCGCGGCGGATGAAGGGCGCACCCTGACTTCATTGGTCGAAGACGGTCTGGCACTCATTCTTAGCATGCCGAAATCGAGCAAGAGGAAGCCGGTTCAGTTGCCGGTATCCAAAGCCACAGGCGGTGTCCTTCCGGGTGTTGACCTAAACCGGTCCAGCGACCTAGAAGAGGTCATGAACGCGTCGTGATCCTTCCGGATGTTAACATTCTTGTACACGCCTTTCGATCCGATTCCTCTGATCATGGGATCTGTCGAAGCTGGCTCGACCGTGTGGTCAATGGTGACGCCCTGTACGGAATGGCTCCACAGGTTCTGAGCGGTTTAATCCGTATTACCACCCACCCTAAAGTTTTCGCAATGCCAAGCAGTAGGGATGAAGTTTTCAGGTTCTGTGACATTCTTCTTGCGCAGCCCCACTGCGTGATTATTCAACCCGGCGAACGGCACTGGGATATTTTCAAACGCCTATGCTCAGAAGCCGATACCCGGGGCAATCTTGTGCCTGATGCATGGTTTGCCGCATTGGCCATCGAATCCGGCTGCGAGTGGATCACACTTGATCACGATTACGCGAGATTTCCGGACCTTCAATGGCATTTACCATCGTGATGCTGTAACTCGTGTAATTTGTCGTTTTTTCCATTATCCTGATCGAAATAGAAAGCTGCAAGTGATAAATCCTATAATGGACTCAACTCACAGGTCACTTTTCCCAAAACCTTACCGACTTCCCTGTACCTTTTATACATTCAGGATTCTCGGAAGCCTTCCTGATTTAATTGACATCAGGGCAGATTGCTGCCCCAAAAATCAAAAAAAAACGAAGTGTCCCCTGAATATTAAGGGATCTGCCTTTGTGGCGTTTTTGCATCGTTTTCTGACGATGCCTATTTTGCAGCGATATTGTAATACTAAAATCCGATCAACTTCTGTGGATCCGGTATTAAAATTCGTTGTTATCAGGTACAGTTGCAGAGTCAGGCATTTTTGAGATATGTCATGTAAATTGCATCAGGCAATAGAACTTTTTTGTTTCAGGATTATTTTACGGACTTTTCCTACATAAAACATCAAGAAAAAATTGAGTATCAGACTCAAGCCTGTAATTATATTCAGAAACACTGAAGGCCTGGCCGGCTTGCCTTTACCCATGGCTGAAATATTCTCAGATGCTGCTTCACCAGGCACCCCTTTTTGGATCTCTATAATCCCTGTCTCTTTATGACCCATGCCGTCGCCGGCTTCAATGCGCCAGGTTCCTGGCACCGAAGGGTAAAATGAAAATCTTCCCTTCTGGTCCGTCCGCCCGTTCTGGTATTCCACCTGTTGATCATGAGGACCGAAAACAAAAACTTCGGCGTAACTCATGGGTTCATTGTCCGAGTAGAAAAATTCCACCGTGACAGCAGCAGGGTCCGTTATCAGCCTGTGACCTGTACCGTGAGCGATGGTCGTTTCAGGTTGATAAAGCAGAAAGATACAAAAATAGAATATGGTTACGATATATTGACATACTGTTTTCATTTATTTTACCTCGAAATTACAAAAGGTCGTATACATATGGTGATTCAGGCCGGAATTTTCAGCAGCTGGCACTTTATGTAGGGCCGAACTCAGTTGCATCCCTATTTTTTCGATTTTAATCAAAGCAACACCGTTTTGATCGGATTTGACTTCCTGCCCTTTTTCGAATAGACTGATAGGGATCCAGCCTTTCCGACAAAATGCCCGTTCATACGGCATAACGATCCTCAGTTTTTGCCACCCACAGATGATGGGCAAACACTGGTTGAGCGCAAGTTGAAATAATCGCAAACCAAATTAATGCTTTTTTGACTTTATTCATTTGCTTTCCTTTTTACTTAAAAATCCACAAAAATTTATTCACCGGCAATTTTGGAATCCACCCAAAACGTCAGGGTATGCCCGAATACGTGATAATCGCATAATAATGGGTCTTCATGCGGAACCTTGTGTTTGACAGTCACGATCCAAAGACCGGGATGAGATAATGGAATATCAATCATTCCTGTTTCATCCGTCATACCGCTGGTTGCGAATTGATCGGGTTCATCCGAAAATCCGTCATAGGTGGCTTCCACGTTCGCGTTTGCCAGAGGTTGTCCCTTAAATTCGACCCTGACCTGAAAAATACCATCTTTTGCCGCCTGCAACGGGGTTTTCAATGGGATCATTTCGAGGGGACAGCCGCTTTTCGGTAATTCCGCAGAATGATCGTCTCCCACCGAAAAAAGGACGGCCGCCCGAAGGTCGTAATTATTGCAGGTCAACACATTGCTTACTTCATGCTTGTTGCCGAACCGTTATCCTGAAGTGGTATGACTGATATAACCGGGGACAATGCCGGCTATAGCCAAATAATATCCTTTTGTTTCGGTTTGAATCAGGTATTGATCCTCTGTAATTTTTTCCGGCACAAAATCGATTCCTTGCGGCCCCTTTATTTGGATCATTTCCAGTTGATCATTGGGATCAGCGGATAATGGGATGTCCACCTTGGGAAACTGGTGTCCCCATCCGACATTAACGAGCATGGTATCAGGTTGCTGGGGATTTTTTTCAGCAGTAAGCCACAATATATGAGCATCAACATTGCACATACCGAGCAGGCACACCATGGTAATCTGGATGGTTATTTTTTTAATGATTTGTTTGATCATCTGTTTTCCCCATGTCCTAAAATTTAAATTTTAATTCGGCGAAAACGGTGATGGGTTCTCCGGGTGCCAGTCCCTTATCACCGAACCAGTCTTCACCATAGGAGGCATAGTCTTCATCGAAAAGGTTTCTGACAGCCACGGAAAAATCCATCTTCCGAAATTCATAGCCGATTTTCAAATCCACAATTCCATAAGAATCGAGTGCCAGTTCATTGGACTCGGCTACCCACTGTTCATCAAACCACCGATAAGTGGCAGAGCCGTAAATGCCTGATGGATGAGTGTAACGCAAGCCGGCGGCAACTTTATTTTTTGGCTGGAAGGGGAGTGTTTTGCCGGAAAAATCATTACCGAATCTATCGATGAAGGTTTCAAATTCCGATTCCAGGTAGCTGTAATTGGCAAACAGGGAGAATCCGCCGGTGATCATAGCCTCAATTTCCAGATCAACCCCTTTGATTTTGGCTTCACCGGCGTTGTCGATATAACCTGGTGTACCGCCACCTCCCAAAATGTAGGCAATTAAATCGTCAACTTTTGTGTAATATCCGGATACCTGATAGTAAAGCCGGTTCCGAAAAAGTTCCCCGCGAAATCCTGCTTCATAATTAACGGATTTTTCCGGATCAAGGTTTTTATTCCTTGAAATATCCTGACCCGTTGGTGATCGAAATCCCGTGCCTATGTTTGCGAACAATGTCAGATCGGGAATTGGTGAATAGCTGATACCGGCTTTTGGGCTGAACCGGTCCATACTCGAATTCTGTGAGAAGTTAGAGTCCAAGTTATCGGTGTGGTCGATGTCGATATAATCATAACGCAGTCCAACCGAAAGTATCAATTGATCCGGTATCAGATGAAGGGTATTTTGGATATAGGGTGAAAAGAACTGGCGGATTGTTTCGGCATCGGTATATTTGACCCCCGGCTGGCTCCAGTGATATTTTGCATAATACCGAATCGCGTCATAATCCTGATATTCATATTGAAAGCCAAAAATCAGGTTGTTTTTCAGGTTTCCGAAATGTTGATCAAATACGAACTGAAGATCATTTCCGAATCGGTAATGCTCATCGTTTTTGTCATACAGTTGGAACCAATTGTTCCAATCTTCATTGATGGATTGGAAGTATGCCCTGTTGATGACTGAAAATGCCGATCGGTCCATTCTATAGGTCAGCCCCAAATTAATTTGTTGGTGATCATCGTCTGTATCCGGAAATGTTGTAAGGTTTCGCTCTCCGGACCTGTAATCATCAAGGGGTATAAGACCGGGAAACCCCCGGTAGCTGTTTGTCAAATCCAGGCTCGCCATAATGCTTTGGCCATCATTGAAAGGATATTGAACGTTTCCGAAAAGTGTGGTCCGATGATAATCCTGGTTATCATCCCGCCAGCCATCACCTCCCGATCTAACTGCACCACCGGCTACCTTTAAATTATCACCCCCCTGAAAAAAAGCACTGACCTTATTTTCATTGTAGCTTCCCAGTCCTCCTGCGATCTGGTTTTTTCCACCATCAAAGGCTTTACTGGTAATGATATTGATCACACCCCCCATGGCATTTCGTCCATACAAAGCGGAAGCAGGGCCCCTGACAATTTCGATCCGTTCCACCATCTCTATGGGGATCGTGTACCAGCGAAATTCATCATTGGCATCGTTTCTGGGTATGCCATCCACAAGCACAAGCAAATAACGACTGTTGTGAGCCGGCAGTCCTCTCATGGAGCCCCAGAACTGGCTCCCATTACCCATGACATCGGAAAAGTTGATACCGGGCACGGTCTGCAAATATTGCCCCACCGTTCGAATGCCCGAGGCCTGCAAATCCTCTCCATACCTGACCGTTGTGCTGGTGGGAATGTCTCTGATTTTTTCATCTGTCTTGGTTGCCGTGACAAAGATTTCATCAAGAACATTGACCTGGGATTCATTCCCATCAACGGGTGATTGTGCCAAAACCACGGGAGAAACCGAAAAAACCATAATGACCAACAGCAAGGAAAGCCATTGTCGCATCAAAACACCTCCAATTTTTTTATCATCATTTGATAAATCGAACCTCATCGCCGATAACTCGCCAATAAAAAACAAAACGGCCACAAAGGCATTTCCCCTTTTTCAATGGGAATTTGCAGCCTTCATGGCCGTTTTTTCGGATCAAAAAAATTGATCCAAAAACATCGATAATGTAAATCAGCCCAAAAAAACCGGAAATGTGCCGGGTAATTATCCGCACAGCCTTCCTGGCTGATTTTATGTTGATTTCTTTAAAATCAAAGGCATTTTCGCTCTGCCGATTGACGATTTCTTTATGGGAAACATGGCATCTTGTCAACAGGAAAACATGGATAAAAGCTGTTTGCTCCGCCTATTTTAAAGCTTTTCACTAACAGGTTGAAATAGCCCGATGCCTTGGATACATTTAGCACATAGCCGTGATGGAGAGGTCCAGGATGAAAGTCAGTGTTCAATGAATACGCCAGATAGATAAATTAGAGCCGGGCTTACGCGAGGTTTTGCTTGCAATTTTAGAAGAGGTCGGTCGTCAGAAAAAAGAGCGTGTGATCCAAGGCGACTTTGAAGAACTCAAACAGATCGTTCGGGACCTGGC
>CAYZJH010000005.1:0-89771 GCA_964478625.1 uncultured Desulfobacteraceae bacterium | reverse complement strand
AATTGGCCCAGGTTCAGGCGAGAACCGAAGCTCGGATGGAGAAATTGGCCCAAGCTCAAACAAAAACCGAAAAAGAATTGCATAAATCGGCCAAAAGCCATCAGCAACTTCAGAACCAGGTTGGCGGCCTTTCCGATTCTGTGGGCTATGGTATCGAAGATCGCCTGATGCCATTTATTCCGGATTTTGCCCGAATGGAATTCGGCCTGGAAGTCAATTCGGTCGACCGTCGTAACATGGAGTATTCCGATGGAAAATACGACGAGGTCAACATTCTGGCCAGCGGGCACATAAATGGTGAACCTTGCTTTCTTATAGCCGAATGCACAGCTAAACCCGGAAAAAGGGATGCCGACCGTTCAACGGTATGCTTGCAAGGTTGTCGGAACTGTTAAAAGGCACTTTATTTCCTGTAGTTATAGGATTCACCTTTGCTCCGGAAGTTGAGCGTTACGTGGATAGAAAATATCCCCAGATACATCTGGTAAAAACTTATGAAGTGGAAATGAAAGCCCGACAGCTACTTAAGAAAAACCACTGATTTTTTAGCCCCACCATGATTCCGGCGGGGGTGTGAACCAGGAAATCCATGATGAAAATGCCATCCAATGTTGCTATCTGTTCAGTAAACCTAATCCGACAAGTAATATTCAATGGTGGAAACCACCCTGATTCTTTTTATGTGAGGTGTGTTGATATCTCTGTCGCTGATTGAAAATTGTCCCTGCTGGGCTTGTTTTATCTTTCCCAATCGGCTGTTTGAATCCATGGCAAATTTTTCGGCAACTTCTCTGGCATTTCTGGTGGCCTCTTCAATCATCTGAGGTTTTATCTCATTGAGTTTTGTGAAAAGAAATTCCGTTTGGGTTTGATAGCCCTGACGGGCAAATGCTATGCCCTCCTTTCCAAGTTCAGCAAGCTTGTTCATTGCCTCTCTGACCTTGTCGACATTTTCAGAGTAAACGGTAATGGTTGAATCCCCCGAATACCTGAATTTTATAGTATCGGAACCGGTATATCCCGAGGCCTGTTTGTCCAGAATCCCCGGAGGGGAAATGGAAATTTCATCTGTTTTAAAACCGAGATTCTTTAAATAATCAAGAATAAGCGTGTTCTTATGTTGAATGCTTGAAAACAGACTGTTCAGATCATTTTCGGCTTCTTGAAAGCTGATCGGCCAAACTGCGATATCCGCAGGAACCTCGCGTTCAGATAATCCTTTAACAGTTACTGTTCTGTCCAAAGACTTTAAATGAATTACACCCTTCGAAATTTGGTACCCAAGGGCTATTAATCCCGCACAAAGAAAGGCTCCCAATAAAAGTGGGCTCATTAAAGATTTGTCGTTCATAATTTATTTTCCTTTTTTAACCTGTATCGGCTTCCATTAGTAAAATGAACCGGACTTTGCCCGTACCTGAAAACAGCTCTTTGAAAATCATGTCCTACAACAATACTTTTTTAATAATTTCGATAGCTTTCTCGATATCCGACGGCCGGATATGATAATGGGTGACTGCTCGAATCTTGCGCTCGCCGACTGGAAGTACCTTGACGCCTTCAGAGTCCAGGCGATGCACCAAAGTTTCAGCCCTCAGATATTCTTTGGTAATCTCAAAATAAACGATGTTGGTCTTAACGGTTTCCGGATCGATTTTCAAGCCGGGTATTTCCGCCAAACCCGTTGCCAGTTTTTGTCCACACGAAGCCTGATTCCCTTTTCACGAGCCAACTCTCCCACCTGGTTCATGAAATCGATGGACAGAGGGGAGCTGTTGCACCGGTTGTGGGTATTTTCCAGATCACCTACTTCAGCCTCCGCCATCGCCTTTCTCATGTTGCGGGTCGGTTTTGTGATCGTGTCGGACCTCAAATCGATGATATTTGCCATAACGGTTCAGCCCTTTCCGGTTTTGATATCGTGAAGTGAATTTCGACCCTTGGGTGCAATCATGTTTTCAGGAAGGAGCACTTTATCGAGGTCCGCTTTTGACATCAGTTTGTGTTCAAGAACCAACTCGTAGACGCTGCCTCCGGATTGAATTGCCTCTGAAGCAATCCTTCCGGCCTCTTCATAGCCGATATAAGGAACCAGGGCGGTAACCAGACCGATGCTGTTTTCAACCAGTTCGCGGCATCTTTTTTCATTGGCAGTAATCCCTTTGATGCATCGATGGTTCAATGTTTCCATGCCGTTTTTCAGCATTTCGATGGATTCGAACAGGCTGAATACCATTACGGGTTCCATGACATTCAGCTCCAACTGTCCGGCTTCTGCGGCCATGGTAACGGTAAGGTCATTGCCGATGACTTTATAGGCAATCTGGTTGACAACTTCGGGAATGACCGGATTCACTTTGCCGGGCATGATGGTGCTGCCCGGCTGCATGGGCGGCAGGTTAATTTCATTGATGCCGGCGCGGGGACCGGATGACAGTAAACGAAGATCGTTGCAGATCTTGGAAAGCTTTACCGCCAGCCGTTTAACGGCTGAAGAATACATGACAAAAGCCCCGGTATCCTGGGTGGCCTCCACCAGGTTTGGCGCGGGCACGATTTCATAGCCTGTGATTTCGCGTAAATGGTGGATCACCCGGGCACCGTAACCCGGTTCGGCGTTGATTCCGGTACCAATGGCCGTTCCTCCCATGTTGACTTCAAAGAAAAGTCGAACATTTTCATTCAACCGCTGTATTTCCTCTTCAAGAGTGACTGCATAAGCTTCAAAAGCCTGGCCAAGCGTCATGGGAACAGCATCCTGCAACTGGGTACGACCCATTTTGATGACATGGGTAAATTGATTTGCTTTCTGCCTGAAAGCCTGGATAAGTTCCGTGAGAACATGCACCAGTCCCTCGTTGCTTCGGACCAGCGCGATCTTAACGGCAGTCGGATACGTATCATTGGTTGACTGGGACATGTTGACATGGTTGTTGGGGTGACAATACCGGTATTGGCCTTTTTCGTGGCCTAATATTTCTAAAGCCCGGTTGGCGATCACCTCGTTGGCATTCATGTTGGTGGAAGTCCCGGCTCCTCCCTGCATCATGTCCACGACAAAATGGTAAATATATTTTCCGTTGATAATTTCGCTGCAAGCCCTGATAATAGCATTCGAAAGAGTGGAGGAAAGAAGGCCAAGATCATGATTGGCTTTGGCTGCTGCCATTTTTACCATGGCAAGTGATTGAACCAGAACCGGATAAAAGTTGAGGGTGACCCCTGTGATGTTAAAATTTTCCAGTGCACGCAGTGTCTGAATGCCATAGAAATATTCATCGGGTACATCCCTTTCGCCCAGCAGATCCCGCTCGCGGCGGGTACGGCCTGATTCGTATTGAGCTGATGAACTGATGGCTCTGGCATTGGTTTGTCTCATCCGTCGGGAAATAACCCTGGCAATATTCGAAAAAATTTTCAGTGCAATGGGGCCGTTGGCGGCAAAAAAATCTTTGTGCAGACATAGCACTCTGGTTTTAGTTCTGGTTCTTGCCGAAGTGGAATGAGGGGAATCATCGGTAAGGGAGCCCTCACCCAAAAAATCGAGCGGACCGAAAATTGAAAGCATGGTTTCTGCGCCTGTGGGGGTTTTCTTGAAAAGCTCCACTTCGCCCTGGTAGATCATGAAGATATATTCACGGGGCCTGTTTTCGGAAAACAACATGGCATTGACATCAAAATCACGGATAAGGATATGTTTCGCAACGATCTCATATTCGCGTTTTTCAAGGCCACGAAACAGTTCAATCTTATTGAGAAACCTAATGATGATTTTCTTTTCCATTATAAATTTTTCAGTTGATCCCTTCTTTAAACCGTTTCGGTTAGTTTATCTTGAAGGACAACCGGGTTTTTACCCGCTATTTTTGTTTTCATCCGCCAGAGCCTGGACCAGGACTTTATCAACATAGGGTCCATCCATATCGACGACTTCAAACCGGTAGCCCTCCCAGGTAAAGCTTTCTCCACTGATAGGGATATGGTCCAGAAACCTTGTAACAAAATCGGCCACGTTTTTGTAACTGACTTTGTCTTTTTCCGGAAGTTGTGAAATCTCAAGGACTTTTTTCAGCTTTCGGACCGGTAAGTGGCCGTCCAGAAGGATGGATCCATCATCCCTGCGAATAATTCCGGGTTCTTCAAACCATGTGGGGTAGGGCAATTCGCCAATAATGGCCTGGAGAATATCGTTGATCGTTACCAGTCCCTGGACAATTTCATTGCGGTCGACAATCAAAATCATGTGGGTGCGGGTACTTTGAAAACGATCCAGAATTTGGAGGGCATTTAAATGATTTGGGGCGTAAACCGCCGGTTTGATGATTTTTTCCAAAGACGGTCGGCTTTCGCAACTTGCCGCAAGCAGATCTTTGACCCACACAACACCCAAAATGTGATCCGGACTCGATCTGACTACGGGAAAACAACTGTGGCCCGTATCTCTGACTTTTTCCATGCATTGCCGGAAGGATTCCTTTTCCTCAAACCAGATGACCTCTTTAAGAGGTGTCATCAAATTGCCGACCGTGCGGTCATCGAGCTTGAGAACCCTTTCGACCAGCTTGATCTCTGATGGATGAAAGACCCCTGTACGGGCTCCCTGGCGAAAAAGTTGTTTGATTTCATCTTCCGATAACGCCTGATCCTCAAGATGTTTCCCAATGCCGAAAAGTTTAAGGATTCCGTCGGAGGAGAGGCTGATAATATATACTGCAGGGGCGGCAATGCGCGATAATAAATGCATGGGTCCGGAAAAAATTGTGGAAATTCGCTCAGGATGTAACATGGCCAGACGTTTCGGGATGATTTCTCCCACGACCAGAAAGAGGAATGTAATGCTCAGAACTACCGCCGAAAGACTCAGACTCCTGGCATATGGTGCCAGATAGGGACTTTTTTTCAATAAAATTTCCAAATATGAGGCAATAACGGCACCTCCGTAAACTCCGCTCAGGATTCCCATGAGGGAAATTCCGATTTGAACCGTTGATAAAAACCGGGTCGGATTTTTGCAGAGCTGCAGGGCATATTGGGCACCTCGCTTTCCTTTGTCGGCCATTTGCCGAAGTCGAAATTTCCGTGATGATACCAGGGCGATTTCCGACATGGCAAACAGCCCGTTAAAAACCACCAGCATGAAAATCACGATGATTTCAATAAAAAAAGCGGAGTTGTTCATGATCGATATTCTGCTCCTTGGTCTGTAAAGTCGAAAAAGATCCGGAAAATGATTTGTCATGTCATTCTGAGTATAGCCCTTCGCTGTCTACAAGGTTTAAGGTTTACGGATAATTGTGTCAATCATTTTGAGTTTCATTGAGCAGATTATTCACAATTAGGTGAGAAAAGGGTTTTCTGATACGACCAAAAGGGTTAACATTCCTTAGGTGGGTGTTAGAAAATGGACATCCATTTGAAAAATGGTTTTACGGTATTCGGATGACATCTAAAAAAAAGCCTGTGGATTGTCTATTTACGATGGAATCCGGATAACGGAATTCATCGGGATGACGCAATCTCAATCAGGAGGCTATCATGCGGATTCGGAATCTATTGATATATATTTTTCTTGTGTTGGCTTTTTTAACCACCGGATGTGACAATGACCTTTCTCCGAAGAAAGTGGATATGACCCAAAGAGAGGAAATTTCACCGGGACCGCGTCAACCCGTGATAACATATGCTTATTTACCACAGTTTTCCCACACGGTTTCTTTTGAGCGTCATCACCGGATGGTCCGATATCTTTCGGATGCAACCGGATTGAATATCCAGCAAATTTTCCCCGAGACTTTTCATGAGCACATGTTGATGCTTTCTCAGGGTAAAATCGATATTTCCTATGCCAATCCCTTTGTTTATGCTCTGACGGAAAAACGATACAATGCCAAAGTTTTTGCCAAGATTATTGAATTGACCGGGGAAGCTTCTTTTGGCGGGCTGATTATTACCCGAAGTGATAATCCGAATATTCGAAAAATTGAAGACTGCCGGGGAAAACGATGGATTGCTGTTGACCAGTTTTCTGCCGGTGGCTACTTGTTTGGGTTGGGAACTTTTATGGATCATGGTATTTTACCCGGAGATTTTGCTGAAATAGTTTTTGCTCCGGGTCCGGGGGGTAAACAGGAAAGTGTCATACTGGGTGTGTATGCAGGTCGTTTCGATGTGGGCACAGTACGGGAAGGAGCCCTTGAGTTGCTCAAGGACAAAATTGACCTGTCTCAAATCAGAGTTCTTGCCAAGACTCCGCGTTATCCGGGATGGAACTATGCAGCCAGGGCCGGTCTGGCGGAAGAAGTGGTCGATGTGATCAAGCGGGCTATGCTGAATCTGGATTATGAGAATCCGGATCATCGGCTGATCCTGGAGAAAGCAGCAATGAAAGGGATTATCCCCGCAAATCCTGAGGATTTTGATGCGGTGAGGGATCTGATTTTACGAGCAGGGTTTAAATAAGTTATACATCTCATGGTGAAATAAGCATGAATTTTCTCACTGGTTTTCTCACCCGACGAAGTTTCCAGAGCAAGATAAACCTGGGGCTTGCTTTTATCATTGTTTGTTTCGGTCTGGTCATAGGAATTATGAATCACCAGGTCAGCTCCAGGGCTATATTGGAAGAAACTCTCAAGCGGGGTCAGGCATTGGCGGTAAACCTTTCAGCCCGGGCTGTGGAATCGATTTTGTCCATGAATTTTCTTCGGTTGACCAATCTGGTTACCGACATGGCACAAAACGACGATGAAGAAAACATCGTATATGCGTTTATTCTCGATTCTCATGGGCAGGTTCTGGCGCACACATTCAGAAAAGGGTTTCCTGTCGCCCTTCGTCTGGCAAATCAAGTGGATGATGATCAAGTGTTTTCCGTTCAGCTTCTGGATACAGGTATGGAACTGATTTATGATTTCGCTTCTCCCGTGATGGTGGGATCCACCCGTTTGGGGACCGTTCGCGTGGCATTATCCCATACGGCGATAAAAGCTCCTATTAACCGATTGATGTGGGTTAATCTGGGCATGACTTTTGGAGCGACGATTCTGGCACTTATTGGAAGCACCTTTTTTGCCCGGACTGTTACCAGGAGAATCAATGCGTTGAGGCATTCGGCTGAAGAAGTCGTCAAAGGCAATCTGGATATTCATGTCAGCCCTCCTGTGGACCGGCATTGCTGGGAAATCATGAACTGTGAGGAACCCAGATGCCCTGTATACAAAGATCTAAACCGCAGATGCTGGTATATCGCCGGAAGTTTCTGCCCTGAATGCGGTGACGACGGGTTTCCGGAAAAAGTGAGCAATTGCCGCTTTTGTCCGGTTTACCGTCGGAATGCCGGTGATGAAATTCAAAGCCTGGCCGAATCCTTTGAGTTTATGGCCTTAACTCTTAAAAATCATATCGAGGAACTTCGTCTTTCTGAAAAGAACCTGGCGAGGCAGAAACAACTGCTGAAAACGATTCTGGACGCAACCCCTGATCTGGTGACACTTCAGGACAAAAATCTGGTTTACCTGGCGGTGAATAGAGCTTTTTGCAGGTATTCAGGTCGCAAGGAGGAAGACATTATCGGTCGTACCGACAGTGATATCTTTGATGAAGAACAAGCCGACTTGAATTTTCATGAGGACAAACAGATACTGCTGACCGGCGAACCCTTTTCCAAAGAGATTATGACTAAGGGGAGCGAAGGTAAAAAATGGTACCACGTGGTTAAACTGCCGGTGGTTGAACAAAACCAGATAATCGGCCTGCTGTCAACCGCCAGGGATATTACTGTGGTCAAACAGTATCAGGAAAAGCTGATTCATTCCCAGAAAATTGAGGATTTAGGACGACTGGCAGGTGGGGTCGCCCATGAAATCAACACTCCCTTAAGCATTATCCTGGGCTATGCTCAGCTTCTTCTGAAGGAAGTTCCGGGTGAAGATCCTTTGAGACAGGATATCGCTACTATCGAAAAACAGGCCCAGGTATGCCGCAAAATCGTATCTGATCTGCTCAGTTTTTCCAGGAGTTCGGATAAACAAAAAACCCGGATGGACATTAACAGTTCAATTCAGGAAGTGATCGATTTGGTGGAACATATATTCCGTCAGAACCGGATTGTCATCATGAGGGAGTTGGACAACCAGATTCCGCCCATTTCAGGTGATAAGGAGCGGTTAAAACAGGTCTGGATGAATCTGTTCAATAATGCGGCAGATGCTGTCGGCAAGGATGGTTGTATCTATATCAGGTCAAAACTTTGTGCTCATCGGAGACGACTGGTGGTGTATGTTGCGGATACCGGAAGCGGTATCGAGGAAGAGGATCTGAGCAGGATTTTCGAGCCCTTTTTTACGACAAAGCCTGTTGATAAGGGAACCGGGCTGGGACTTTCGGTCATATTCGGAATCATTAAGGACCACGGGGGTCGGATTAGTGCGCTGAGCCCGGTACCTGTGGAATACACCGATATTTTCCCTCACTGTGAGGGTGAGATTGGTCCCGGAGCCATTTTTTTTGTGGAACTCCCCCTTGAAGGGGATACTCTTCCGCCGGATGAATGTATTGAGATTGGAAAAGACAGGTGATCGAGCAACCGAAATGGTGCAAAGGAGGCGACCATGGCTGATATTCTGGTTTTAGATGATGTTGAGGATGTGGGAATCATGATCCGGCGAATTCTGACGCGAAAAGGGCACAAGGTCCATGTTTATTGTGATGAAGAATCGGCCTTGGAGCATGCTCGAAAAGAACCGGTTCAGATGGCTATTCTCGATATTAAGCTGAAAAAAATGAGTGGCGTGGAGGTGCTTGAGGAGCTGAAAAAAATCAACCCGAACATTCGGGTGATGATGCTCACAGGGTATCCGACACTTGAAACGGCCAGGGAATCTTTAATGCTCGGAGCAGATGAATATTGTGTCAAACCGCTGGATATTGATGAATTGGAAAAAAAAACCGAACAAATTCTGGCTAAATAGGAAAAACGATGCCTTTGAAAAAAATCAGAAGGTGGGCTGAGCGGTTTTTTATACCGGATGAACTTGCTCGCCGACAGTTCTCTTTATTTCAGCAATTACTTCGTGAAGACAGAAAATGTCTCCGGCTCATCACGCGCCTTGAGGAAATCGTGCATCGACCGATTTTGGTGGATTGGTCCCGGATTTCCCACCTGGCCCAAAGCTTGTCCGATTCAGCCCGGCGTTTAGTCGGTTTTCTGGAGCAAATGCGACCGGAAGCATATGCAGGGCTGATTGAGGCCTATGAGCGTATCAACGATCAATTGATGCAATTTCTGCCCCGTTTTCCTGGAAAAAAATCGGCACCCTATGCCCTTACACTTAGACGGGCCGCAGATTCACCCGGTCTTGTGGGATATAAAGCTTACAGCCTGGCTCGAATCGTGACCAATACGGAAATTCCGGTGCCCCCTGCATTTGTCGTGACCACCAGTGCTTATTTGAAGTACCTGGAAGAAAATGAACTTCAGGGGGTCATTGAAAAGAAACTGAGAACTCTTAATCTTCAACGACCCGAAAGCCTTCAGAATGTATCCTCAGCCATAAGACGGGCTATCCTTGAAGCAACTCTTCCTGCCGAGGTGGAAAGTAGCATGGTCTCCATGATGGAAAACATGAAGGCTGAATCCGGATTTACCTCCTGGGCTGTGCGAAGCAGCGCGGTAGGCGAAGATGGTGACGTTTCCTTTGCCGGTCAATACGATACCTTGCTCAATGTTTCTGCGGACGATATTGTTAAGGCATACAAAACCGTACTGGCGGGAAAATATTCCACCAGGGCCCTTACTTACAGGCTTCATAACGGCATTAGCGATACCGAGACACCCATGGCGGTTCTTTTTCTTCCCATGATTGATGCCCGTGCAAGCGGAGTCATCTATACGTTGGATCCCTTGGACAAGTGCGGAGGTTCGTGTCTGGTCATTTGCACCATACCTGGTCTCGGGAGCAGTCTTGTTGACGGAAGCACAATTCCTGATATTTTTCTTGTTTCCCGGAATGATCCTAGCCATTTTCTGGACAAGCAGCCGGCCAAAAGAACAAATAAAATGGTTTTCCAAGGCAGCCGGCAAGAAGACCGAGAAACAATGTGTCTGGATGACCTATCCGCCAGTACCCTCGCGAAATGGGGGCTCGAATTGGAAATTTTGGGTAAGGTTCCTCAGGATATCGAATTTGCCCTGGACCAGAATGGAAATATATTTGTGTTGCAATCTAGGCCTATCCCAAACTCAGTGAAACAAGAGGGTCATATTGAACTCAAGACTCCTGAGATTTTTCCGGATGAGCATGACGCTCCGGTGTTAAAAAAAGGAACCCCGGCGAGTAAGGGTATTGCAACCGGAAAAGTTTTTCCGCTATCCGGTGAAGCCGACATGGATCAGGTGCCTCAGAACGCTATTTTGTTGACTCGTACTATTCCGCCTTATCTGGTAGGCCTTTTGAAAAAAGTCTCCGCGGTAATTTCAGAGAAGGGAAGCAAAGCAAGTCACTTTGCCTCTGTGGCCAGAGAATTTGGGTTACCGGTCATCGTAGGACTGGGGGATTTGAAAAAAATTTTAAAGAAAGATCAGGTTGTTACTGTCGACGCTTATCATGGTGCAGTTTATGATGGGATTGTGGAAGACCTGGTTTCATGGTATGAGCATCAAAAAATAAAACCGCCTGCACCATTCCAGAAAAAACTCAAACCCCTGTTATCGCTGGTTAGTAAATTGAATCTGACAGATCCGTCCTCACCTGAGTTTTCTCCGCAGGGTTGCAGAAGTTTTCATGATCTGGTGCGTTTTGTCCATGAAAAAGGAACGCAGGAGATGTTTTCCCTGGTAGATGCTGACGGACCCGGAATGCGGAAAGCCAAACCTCTTGAAACGGATATTCCGATTGTGATGCATGTGTTGGACCTGGGTGATGGATTGGTTGATTATAACCGGAAATTGAAAACCATTAAGCCGGATCATTTTCAAAGTACTCCCATGAAGGCTGTATGGGCAGGAATGACCGATCAGGATATTTCATGGTCGGAGGGTTTGGTTCATATGGACTGGGAACGGTTTGACCAGGTCAGTGGAGGAATTATGAGTCTAAAATCCTCATTTCTGGGAAGTTATGCCCTTCTTGCAAGGCATTATGCGCATCTTCTTCTTCG
Organism: uncultured Desulfobacteraceae bacterium; assembly: GCA_964478625.1. Lineage (GTDB taxonomy): Bacteria > Desulfobacterota > Desulfobacteria > Desulfobacterales > SKZT01 > SKZT01. The sequence continues at coordinate 78,614 of CAYZJH010000005.1, read as the reverse complement.
GTTCGGATATCATTTTGCTGTTCTGGATACCGTGTCCGGAAACAGGTCCGAACAAAACTATATTCAGTTTCGTTTCAAAGGGGGTGGGGGTACAACCGAGAAAAAATTATGGAGACTGGCTCTAATTGAACGGGTGTTGCACGAGTTGAATTTTCGTGTCATGATCAGAGGAGACATGCTGGAAGCCGGGTGCACGAAGCTGGACCGGGATGCAAATCAGTTTCGTCTCAGGGTTTTGGGCTACCTGTTAGGGCGTACCCCGTTGTTGGATATGGGTCTCAACAATCTGGAAAATGCTCTGGAAATGGCTGAGAATATTCTTAAAAAATGGCGTATGAGCGAGAAGAAAGATGAGTAAGTCACCTACTTACCCGGTCTACTGGGTTACCCCTCAATTGGCCACGGGTCCGGCACCCATGTCCTATGATCATCTTGAATATCTCAAGGCCGAGGGTATTGGGGCTATCATGAACCTTTGTGCGGAATACTGTGATCTTCACAGTATTGAATCCCACAAGGGCTTTGAAGTCTACTATCTTCCCGTAGAGGATGAAGAGGCACCGCAGTTAAAGGCTCTGGAAGATGCTTTGTCATGGTTGGATGAAGCCATTTATCTGGGGAAAAAAGTGTATGTTCATTGCCGACACGGGATCGGTCGCACGGGAACCGTAATCTCTGCATACCTTTTGCGAAGGGGTTTGGGAAGCAAACTGGTTAAAGAAAAAATTAAAGGCATGCGAAGTCAGCCGGCCAATTTCAATCAGTGGTGGTTTATTCGAAAGCTGGGAAAAAAGGAAAGACGCTTGACCATCAGGGAGCCTTCACTGGAATGGAAATCACTGGTGGATCTGACTCCGTTTTTCTCAGATTATGAACAGCTTCTGCAGCAAATCGACCATCAGCTTGAAACACAAAACCCTGAAAAAGTATTTTGCGGTCGGGATCACATGGCATGCTGTACCTGTTTTGTCGAGGTCAGTTTGATCGAAGCGGCATACCTCACCCACTGTTTGAATCGCAAACTCGGCAGCAAAGATCGTCTGGCGGCTATTGAGCGATCGGTTCAGGTATCCCGGACCATGGGAACCCCAGAAACCAAAAATGAGAAGCAATCAAGCAGCGGTTTTGATCATTGCTACAGCAAAAGGAACATTCTTTGTCCGCTTTCAATCGAAGAAAAGTGTCTTGTGTATGAGTCCCGTCCTCTGGCCTGCAGGTTCTACGATCTGAAACAAATGGATCCGAAGGATGCTTTTTGGGGTTATTGCCGTCAAAAAGTGGAAGAACTCTCCAAAGGCATTTTTCTTGCCTTGTGCGGAAGTTTTTTAGAACGGAACCATATCTTTTTTCCCCTCATCGATGTTGTTTCCGGAAAATTTGTTCAGACCTTTTTCCATCTTATGTCCTGTGATGTCAACATGGGCCATTCGCTTCAAAATTTATCCGAAAAGAAATAAGAGGAGTTGACTTGATAAAGCAGAAAACGATTCCCATGACGCCGGAGGATCTTCAGAACTTCATAACGACTCACGGTATCCAGGCCGCCATTCTTCCCATGGCCGAACACACCCCCACAGTCATGGATGCAGCCCGTGTCCTTGGCGCAGAAACGGATCAGATAATTAAATCACTGATTTTTCTTGCAAACGGAAACCCAGTGCTGGTCATCAACAATGGCCTGGCTCGGGTGGACCGTCGAAAGCTGGCAGATTGCCTGGAAACCCATCATAAAAAGGTCAGATTGGCAAGCCCTGAGCAGGCTCTTGCATTTAGTGGTTATATGGTGGGAAGCATGCCTCCTTTTGGTCATAAACAGACATTGCCGACGTTTGTTGATACGGGTGTATGCAGGATGGATATGATCTATGGAGGCGGAGGCGGTATCGATGCCATGATGCGGTTGACGACCCGTGAACTTTTACGGGTCACACGGGCAACGGTCGTTGATGTATCGGAATAACTCAATGATTCTGGGATCCTTGCCGGAATGATGATCCAATGAGAACTTTAGACTTTCAGGATATGAAATAACTACCGGGAAATATGACAAAATCATTCTGTTTACTGGCCGGATGGCTTATCGATGGAACCGGAAACCCGGCCAGGAAAAATATGATGATCGATATTGAAGACGGAATCATTAACAAGGTTTATCCAATGGATACCGATCTGGAATCGTCTGTGCAAAATAAACCGTTTGATATGATCGATTTTTCGGAATATACGGTCGTTCCGGCTTTTGTGGATTCCCATGTCCATCTGTTCATGTCGGGCACTGAAGACCTGAAAATAAGGCAATTCCAACTGGAAGTCGGATTTGAGGATATCAGGCCGGTTATTTCCGAGCATATTCGACAGCATCTGGCTTCTGGAAACATTGCCGTCCGAGATGGTGCAGACCGTCTAGGGCATGTCATGCGCTACAAAGAAAAATGCCTGAAGTTGCAAAACCGATCAATATATCTTAAAGTTGCCGGAAAAGCATGGAACCGGAAAGGGCGTTACGGGAAACTGATAGGCCGGTCACCGGAAAGTGGAGAATCCCTTGCGTCTGCTATTAAAAGGGATTTAATGGAAATTCGATCCCATCGGCCGGATCACATCAAGATTGTTAATTCGGGTATCAACAGTCTGAAAAATTTCGGCAAACAAACAGAGCCACAGTTCGAATCAGAAGAACTTAAAGAGGCCGTAAGGGTTGCTTCCGATTATGACCTTCCGGTGATGGTTCATGCCAATGGTGATGAACCCGTAAGGATTGCGATTGAAGCCGGGTGCCGTTCCATTGAACATGGCTTTTTCCTCGGAGAAAACAACCTCAAACGCATGGCTGACAGGGGCACCTTTTGGGTTCCCACTGCCTGCACGATGAAAGGATATGCTGAAACATTGGGGGCGGAAACCCCTGAGGCCGATGTTGCCCAGAAGTATCTTGATCATCAGATAGAGCAATTGGCCATGGGAAAAAGACTGGGAGTTTCAATGGCTTTAGGCACCGATTCCGGAAGTATGGGCGTACACCATGGACGGTCTCTTTTGGAGGAGTTGAAGATTTTTATCAGGGCGGGATTTGATATTGAAGAAGCAATTTGCTGTGCTTCAAACAAGGGGGCTGTTCTGCTTGGCATTGAAAGTGCCGGTACCATCTCCGTGTCAAAAGAAGCCTCGTTTATCGCTGTTAAAGGAAATCCTCAACATTTGCCTGAAAATTTCAACCAAAATCGGTTGGTTTATATTAGAGGTGAGCAATATGATCCACAATAGGTTCATAATAGGATGCCGGTTCTTTGACTGTCGTGTAATCCAGGAGCCTTTTATTCGGAAGGGGTGTTTTCGGTGTTGCATTGGGATTGTTGATAAAATGTTGACGTTATCTTGACAAAAACTTTTTTTAGACTTAATGATAATAATTATGGGCATATGCTCATAAAAGGAGTTGTAGATGGTCAGACCCCGAAAGGATCGGTATGTGGCGTATAATCCGGAAGTCAGCTACTTTAAACCCAGGGGAATCCCTATGGTCGAACTGGAGGAGATCCGGCTCGCAGTGGATGAAAGGGAGGCTGTCAGATTAGCGGATTTACTATGCATGTCCCACGAAGAGGCCGGACGACAGATGGGTGTTTCCCGGGCAACTTTCGGTCGCATTCTTCAGCAGGCCCGGAGAAAAGTTGCGGATGCTTTGATTAATGGCAAAGCGATTAATGTTGAGGGTGGAAATTACCGGATGATGAAGGGGCCGCGTCTTTTTAGATGTAGTCTTTGCGGACACGAATGGGAGGAACCCATGGGAACGGGGAGGCCGAAAAAATGTCCTGGGTGCGATGATGATAAATTCTACCGCATCCCGGTACCTGGAACGCTTTAAAAGTTTTTGAAGAGGAAGGAAAAATGAAAATTGCAGTAACGTCAACCGGACCGGATTTAAAATCCGAACTGGACCCTCGCTTTGGGCGTGCGGCCTATCTGATCATTGTTGATTCGGATACTCTGGAATTTAAAGTATTGGAAAACAGTGAAAACAGGAATCTTGTTCAAGGGGCTGGTATTCAGGCCGGAAAAACCATTATTGACAATGGTGCTGAAGTTCTTATCACTGGATTCTGTGGTCCCAAAGCGTTCATGGTTTTGAAAAGTGCGGGGATTAAAACGATTTCCGGTGCAAATGGCTCTGTTGAGGATGCCATCAGGGATTTCAATGCAGGAAAACTGAAAGAGTCCCAGGCTCCGAATGCGGACGGGCACTGGGCATAGGATTTATTTTAGGAGACATAAAAAAATGGAAAACCAAAATCAACAGTCCGGCTGCTCGGTGAACAAAAGCCGGAGTAAAGATGAGCAGGATGCAGCTTTAAAAGGCTCTCTTCAAAAAATTAAACACAAGTTACTGGTCATGAGCGGAAAAGGTGGGGTCGGAAAAACCAGTACATCCGTGAATTTAGCCATTGCTCTTGCCGGCAAGGGAGCCAACGTGGGAATCATGGATGTCGATCTTCACGGACCGGATGTTCCCAGAATGCTTGGACTTGACGGTTTGCTGGATGTTAATGCCAATAACAAACTTGAACCGATGAAATACTCGGAGCATTTGCATGTTGTTTCCATTGAATCGTTGAGTGTGAGCAAGGATGACGCTATCATTTGGAGAGGACCGATTAAATACTCAGCCATCCGCCAGTTTATCGGCGATGTGGAGTGGGGAAATCTCGATTTTTTAGTCATTGATTCTCCACCGGGAACAGGCGATGAACCGTTGACTGTTGCTCAGACCATCAGTGATGCCATGGCCATCATTGTAACCACGCCTCAGGAAGTTTCTTTGGCGGATGTACGAAAATCCATTAATTTTTGCAAAACAGTTCATTTGAAGATTTTCGGCCTTATTGAGAACATGAGCGGACTGGCCTGCCCGCACTGCGGAGAAATGCTGGAGTTATTCGGATGCGGAGGCGGAGAAAAAACTGCAAAAGCACTTTCAATCCCATTTTTGGGGAAGATACCTTTTGATCCCAGAATGGTTTCCTGTGGAGATTCCGGTGCATCATTTATTGACCAATACAAGGATTCTCCTGTAACACAAGCATTTTCCAGGATTGCTGAAAAGCTTATGGAATTGAAGTGACCTAAACACAGGAGGATGGAAATGGCGAAACCAGAAGAAATGTATCAGTGTCAGACCGTCAATTGTGGATGTATCTACGATCCGGACAGGGGAGACCGGAGAGGAAAAGTAAAAAAGGGGACTTGCTTTAAGGATTTATCTGATGACTGGTGTTGCCCGGTTTGTGGTGCAAGTAAAAAGATGTTCAGGCCGCTGGTTGGTCCGGGGTCAACAAAAGAGGAATAGGAAACCAGCTTATTGACTGCACCCTGTCATTCCAATTAGGGTGGAAACAAAACATCATTTGATTTGCGTTGAAGTACCAAAGCCGTATTGATTTGTTTTGACGATAATACGGCTTTTGGGTTTATACCAATGGAATTGGTTTTTCCTTCGACAGGCTGTCAAAGAGTAGCGGAAATCCTTTCATTTGAAAACATATCAAATTTCCCGGATATTGAAACAATGCCGGCCGGATCTGAAAAGGATTGCCGATATTCATCACGAAGAGAATTGATAAGTTCTTTGACCGAGATAATTTGGTTGATCCGGTAAGCATTGGAGCCGGCAAAAGCAAAGCCGTATTTAAATTTCCCTTTTCGGGCACCTGCCAGAGCCAAAGCGATACAATACGGGCTTTTGGAAGGATCGCAGGTCTTGATACAATGGTACGGACAGTTGAACGGCTTTTTGGCTCCGGATTCGACTTCATTTAGGAACTGATTTCGCACGGCGCGCCCGGGCATGCCTACCGGGCTTTTGATAACCACGAGATCTTCTTTTTTGGCTGTCAAAAACATTTGTTTGAAACTGTCAGCGGCATCACATTCATGGGTGGCCACAAAACGGGTTCCCAACTGAACCGCGGATGCTCCGATATCCAGAAAATTTCGAATGTCTTCGCCTGTGTAAATACCCCCGGCGGCAATGACCGGGATAGCCCTGTTTCTTTCGCTTGCAATGGGGGCTATGGTATCCACAACGTCCTTGACCAGATTTTCAAGGGCGAAAACAGGATCGTCTATCTGGTCTTCCTTGAACCCCAAATGACCCCCTGCTTTAGGACCTTCCACCACAAAAGCATCCGGAAGATAATCAAATCTGTTTAGCCATTTGCGGCATATGAGTTTGGCTGCACGGCCTGAAGATACGATTGGGGCTAATTTTGTTTTAGCACCTTTGGTTAGATAGCCCGGAAGGTCCATGGGAAGACCTGCACCGGAGAATATGATATCAATGCCTTCTTCTATCGAGGTTTTGACAAGTTCAGGATAATGGGTCAGGGCAACCATGATGTTGACCCCGATAATGCCTTTGGTCATGGATCTGGCTTTTCTGATTTCCCTTCGAAGAGCCCTGATGTTTGCCTCTGCAGGGTTTTTGCATACATCAGGTTCACCGATACCGATCATTGCAGCAGCAATAACCCCGATGCCGCCCTCGTTGGCAACCGCTGAGGCCAGTCCCGACAGGGAAATTCCTACGCCCATGCCGCCTTGAACTATCGGTGTATGGCAAACCAGATCTCTAATTTTTAATGCAGGAAAATTCACTATTCCTCCCCGGTTGTTGTTCCCAGTTATGATCCAGAAATTTTGAACACCATATTAATAAAGCAACTTGAACAAAATATCAAAACAGATCATCGGGTGTTACAAAAGTTTTACAATATCAAAAAATGAAACAACATTTCTCCGGTGGCGGTGTTAACGTTTTACCGGGCATATGGACTCGTTTGCTGTGAAATCCTCCGGAAAAGCACGTATGTATCCATAAGATCCCCGAGTTCAACTTAATTTTCGCTGAGCCTCGTAACCTGTTCCTTTGCTTCTTGGCTCAGATAGTGCCACAGTCCGAGCTGCTGAAGGGTAACCACCGAAGGAATGCCGAAAGATGACCACCCCCGCTTTTCATAATACGCATCAATAAGTTCAGACAGCTCCTTTTGGCGATGACCCATGAGGATTTTCCGTTTTTCCGGGCTGCCCATGGCCTGAACTTCAGGCAGCGATTTTCCGGTGATTCTGCTGACTTCCCGGTCATGGTAGTCTTTTTCCGCATCATAGAGGGCATCATCGGTCGGTCCGATGGCCCTTTCCGGAATCTGGTCCCGGTTCCGTGTTTCCGGACCGAAAACCATGGCGTTCATGACGCGCTGAAGATTGATGTCCCGGTCGGTTTGAGCAAAAATCTCCTGCCAGGTCATGTCGGTTCCCAGCATGCCGTTGTAGAAGTCCGCATAAATCTCCTGAGAGGCAGGATTGATGTAAATGTCAGTATTTTTCATTTCCCCGGAGGCCGGGTTGAATACATCCACCCAGGGAAGTTTACACAATCCCAGATTGTCGTTTCCGAGTCGGACTCTGGGATAGGAAATCAGGGCTGCGGCCTTGTCCTGAAACGTGGGAAACGCCCCCAGCAAATCCACCTTGACCAGCCAGGCCGCGGCATGGTGAGCGCCGATATCACTGGCTGCGGCATAGGAAGCCTGCATGGACAATGACCGATGGGTCCTGTAGAGGGAAAATGGAAGTCCTTTGGTGTGCATGGCAAATCGCCTGATATCTTGTTCGGGATCAGGTTTGCCGGTGCGTTTTGTGTATCTTTCTGAAATCCACCTGATCAGCGGTTCCATACCCATACCGGCAATATGGGCCAATTCGCTCTCCTGGCGGGCGATGCGATGGAGAAAATCCAAAACGGCGTCTTCATTTCCCCAGGTCAGTTCGAGTCCGTCCGTGTCCTCTTGGGTCAGATATCCCCTCTGGAAACATTCCATGAGAAAGGCAATGATGACGGCTGAGGTAATGGTGTCAATGCCATAGTCGTCGCAAAGCCAGTTGGCCTCCATGATGAATTCTGCATTCCATATGTCGAGGTTGGAACCGAACGCGGCAGCCGTTTCGTATTCAGGGCCGTCCACCCAGACTTGCGAACCTTTTTTCCGTCCTGTTCTCAAAGTGACGAGACCTCCTTTGGTACACCCAAGATTACAACCCGGAAAGCAGCCGTCATTGCCGCGATGCTCAAACAGGTGTTGCTCATAATATTTGCCACATATATTGTCTGCCCGGGGGTCGTTCCCCAATTGGTAGTTCTTAACAGGAAGAGACTGATAAGATTCCTTATTCATGAACGCGATCAATCCTGCAGAGCCTTTCCGGTTCATCCGAAGCGAATTGGGATCAACTTCCCTGATCACTTTGTGAAGCCTCATTCCAGCTTCCTTTACCCGGGTCCAGTCGTGAGCGCCGTAAGGATTATCTCCGCTGGGAAATGTCGCCAGAATTACGATAGCCCTGACTTTTTTGTGCATCATGACCGTGCCCAGGCCTGTTCTTCCGGCCTGCTTGGTCCTGAATAGGCCTTTTTCTCCGCACACGGGTTTTGTAGGATCGTAATAATGGCTGTTGATACAGCCGTAGGAGGTATTGGCCGCTCCCAGGCCGGTAGTGACAAAAACGATATGTTTCTTTTTATGACCCATGCTGGAGAAACGTTCGATAATGGCGTTTTCAAGGTCAAACACATGGTCGATTGCCGGCGCCTCCAAAAGGGAGACCTCTTGTTTGAAAGCATCGATGACGATCATGGAATCTTTTGCAGCAATCCCGGTAATTTCCAAGGCATCAAATCCGGCGTACTTGAGATATGCACCGAAATGTCCTCCGAAATTTGATGCCCCGGGGATTCCGGTAAGGGGGGAAAGCGAGATAGCCATGCATTTGCCTGCTCCGGGGAATTGGGGAATTCCGCCTAAAGGACCCGGTGAAAATATCAAGGGGTTGCCCGGGTCAAGAGCATTCATCCCGGCAACATATTTTTTGTGCAACAGGTAAAGCCCTAAACCTCTTCCACCGGTGAAAAAATCCCTCACACCCTTGTCGAGTGGGGGAGCATCGATGGCGTCTTTGGCAAGGTCAATTGTAAGTATCTTGTTTGTGTATCCATGCTTCAACCCTGAATTTTCATATCTCATGTGTATCCCCTTGTTTCAGCGACTTCGGTTATATGATCCTGCGGGATACAATCTTAGGTACCCGCTTTTGAGGGCATGATCCTTACATCGAAACAGATGACGTGTCAATTCGGAATTTATAGGGTGCAGTGACTTTGGGATTTGCAATTAATGCTCAAACCTAAAAAGGCTTGGGATCTTTCTCCACCGATAATTCATTGATAAAATCAATACTATTATCGGCATTTTATTCAGATAAACTATTGGACGATCATGAACAAAATATGGTTATTGTTTGCCATGTTAAATCTGTGACCCATCACTAGTTCGGAGGTAAATTACGTATGAAAAAAACTTTTTTAACATTATTGATTTTTTTGATTGCCGGATATTTTGCTGTTTCCACTCAGGCTTCGGATTTGCAGGGGTTTGAGGGAATGAAAGGGACCATTGACATTGCCGGGGGTACCGCTCATATACCGGTGATGAATGAAGCCGCCAAAAGGATCATGACCCGTTATCCGGATATTCAGATCAGTGTCGCGGGGGGCGGAACCGGAATCGGGGTGCAAAAAGTCGGTGAAGGCCTTGTGGATATCGGTAATACCGGAAGGGCGTTGTCTGATGAGGAAGTTTCCGCTTTTGGTCTTCAGTCCTTTCCTTTTGCCATCGATGGTGTCGCACCGATCGTTCATCCGGAAAACCCATTGACCGGCTTGAGTGCCGAACAAATCAGGGATATATTTTCCGGTCGGATTACGCGGTGGAATGAAGTGGGAGGGGAGGATGCCCGGATTCATGTGTATGCCCGTGAAGAAGCCAGTGGTACCCATGAGGTGTTCTGGGGCATTCTGCTAAAAAAAGAGCCTATCGTGATGACCGCAAATATCATCCAGTCCAATGGTGCCATGAAAGTGGCTGTGTCCAGAGACAGGCACGCCATCGGCTATATGAGCATCGGTCATATCGATTCCGAGGTCAAACCTTTGGCAGTGGACGGGGTAAGTCCATCACAGGAAACGGCAGTCGATGGAACCTATTCCGTAGTGAGACAATTGTACATGAATACCAAAGGTGAGCCTTCCCCGCTGGTTCGTTCCTTTATCGATTATATCCTGAGTGAAGAAGGGGCGGGAATAATCAGAGATTCAGGATATATTCCCCTGAAATAATCTGTTTTCAGTTTAGTATCGCATGAACTCGGAATCCATTGTCAGGATCGCTTTATTGGCCGCGGCGATTATTGCAACTGCTGCGGCCTTTTGTATTTTTCTTGTTCTGTCTTATCTGGTGCTTCCTCTCTTTTATGAAGATGGATTGGCCAGAGTTTTGAGCTGGCAATGGAGACCTTACGAGGGGCATTTCGGAATACTGCCCATGATGATCGGTTCCCTGATGCTTTCTATAGGGGCATTGGCTTTGGCCTGCCCGCTGGCTCTGGGAGTGAGCAGTCTGGGGTTGATCCTGGGCGAAAGTCTGCCGGAAAAAGCCATTATGGCGGTAATCCATTATATGACCAGCATTCCCACGGTGATTTACGGTTTTGTTTCCGTGTTTATGCTAGTGCCCATGATCAGGCAATGGTTTGATAAAGGAACGGGATTTTCATTGCTGGCAGCCATGCTAACCCTTAGTGTTCTGATCACGCCGACCATCATACTGGTATATCGCGCCAGGCTTGATCAGATTCAGCCCGCTCTTTTCCTGACCACAGAAGCTTTGGGTATTTCCCGGGCCGCATATGTCCGAAAAATATTATTGCCACTGACAAGAAAAGGATTGGTGACAGCCGTGATTCTGGGATTTGGAAGAGCAGTCGGAGACACTCTGATATCGCTGATGCTGGCTGGAAACGCACCGATTGTTCCGGTGTCGGTTTTTGATTCATTTCGAACATTGACAGCCCATATTGGGCTGGTAGTAGCTACCGACAGCCAGAGCACCTTCTACCATTCCGTATTTGCCTCCGGTTTGATTCTCTTTTTGATCATGACCGCCGTAAACCTGATTATTCGCCGTTTGGGAAGCGAAAGCACCTGATCATGGAAATGAAAACCATCAGGAATTCATCGGATATTGCTTTTGTTCTGTTTTGCTGGATTTCGGCACTCATTATCCTGGGAGCTGCGGCAGCCTTGGTCATTTTCCTGGTGTATCATGGGCTCCATTCAATCTCCCCGGACCTTTTTTTTGGAACCACCCCATGGTGGCCTGCGCTGATCGGAGCCATGCCTGTCTTTGACGGCATCTGGCCGGCTATGGTCGGAACCTTGTTTCTGGTCTTACTTTCTTCGGGTATGGCAATCCCGGTTGGCATTGCAGCCGGTATTTATCTTTCAGAATATGCATCTGCCAGAATGTACTCGTTTTCTACCTTTGCTGTTGATCTTCTGGCGGGGGTTCCATCTATTGTTATGGGTCTTTTCGGGTTCAGCATGATCATCGTTCTTCGCCGGACTTTCGCTCCTGAGGCCAAAACCTGCATTTTTCTGGCTGCCGTATGCATATCCCTTCTGGTTTTGCCTTACATGGCCAGAACCACCATGAATTCACTTTCGGGTATCCCTGAACATTTGCGTCTGATTGGACCAGGTCTGGGATTGAGCCAGTGGCAAACGATTCGGCATATTCTTCTGCCGGCTTCCGGCCGGGGTATTTTAAGCGGTGTAATTCTATCGGTCGGTCGCGCTGCCGAGGATACTGCTGTGATTCTGCTTACCGGTGTGGTGGCACAGGCTTCCATTCCCAAAAGTCTGTGGGGCAAGTTTGAAGCTTTGCCCTTTCGTATTTTTTACCTGGCTGCAGAGTACCGATCCTCCGAACAGCTGAGCCAGGCCTTTGGTGCTGCCCTTATCCTACTGGTTATGACCGGGGTCCTTTTTGCTATGGCCTATAGACTTCAAAAACGACTCCAGCGTCAGTGGGAGGGGAAATGAAGCATGTACAACCGAATTCCACTCTGATTCTGGACAATGTTTCCGTGTCATTTTCAGGCAAAAGAGTTTTGAATCAGATAAGCCTCTGTCTCGATCACGGCCTGATAAACATGGCGGTCGGACCCTCCGGTTCCGGAAAAACCACCTTGCTGCGCACAGTGAATCGATTAAACGAGGCATTTCCGGCTTGTTCAACCACTGGAACGGTGAAAATTTGTTTTCACGACGGATGGGTCGATGCCTATGCCCCATCCGTATCTCTGCATCATTTGCGGCAAAGGGTGGGAATGGTATTCCAGCATCCCAATGTCCTTCCTTTTTCCATTATCAAAAATTTTACCTTGCCTCTTTCAGTTACCATGAGGCTATCCAGGGATGCCGTCCTGGATAGAGCTGAACGGGTGCTTAGAGAAGTCCGGTTATGGGATGAAATCAAGGACAGGCTTAAAGACAATGCCCTGACCCTTTCCGGGGGGCAGCAGCAAAGACTGTGCCTGGCCAGGGCACTGGCAATGGAACCGGAAGTTCTTCTTCTGGATGAGCCTACTGCTTCTCTCGATTTTAAAGCCACCCGCAAAATCGAAGAGCTTTTTCTGGAACTTAAATCCCGTTATACCATACTGGCGGTGACCCACAGTCTGAACCAGATGCGCCGCCTGGCAGACAGGGTTTTGGTCATGAATGATGGCCGGATTATACAAGACCTCGACCGGGATTCGATCACGGATCAGAATGCTTGCGACCAACTTTTTGAGGATGTGTTATAGATAGTTAGGTTTCACGTGTTTAGTATTAAGTGCTCAGCTTTCAGGTGTTAGGGGGGGCCGGGTTACCCTGATATTGTGTAAACTCGTTTGCACAATGAGCCTAAAGACAAGATAACCCTAACCACCGAAACCTGAAATTTTCTTTCTAATACGTCATCTCATCCCTGTTCACCCTGGTTTTAAAAAGGTTATAAGCCCAAATCTGATATGCCAGTACCAAAGGGACAAAAATTACTACGACCACCAGCATAATTTTCAGTGTGAGCGGGCTTGATGAAGCATTGTATGCGGTAAGGCTGAATGCCGGGTCGAGACTTGATGGAAACAGATTGGGGAACAGGCCGATAACGCCGAAAAACGTGGCTCCCACAATCGTGAGGGCTGAAGAAAACCATGCCTTGAAAAAGGCTTTTTTGGCCACAAAGTACCGGCTTCCTACAAGGCCTGCCACGGTCAGCAGCACAACCAAAAACAAGGCTGGATAGGTCAGATAATTATTGTAGAGGTTTGTTGCAAACCAGGAGTAGACCAGAAAAATCACCGCGACCCCCAGAAGCACCGGCCAGACTTTTTCAGACATGCGAACGGCCTTATCATGAAGGTCCTCATCGCTTTTGATGGCAAGCCAGATCGCCCCATGCTGAATAAAGAGGAGCACGAACAGCACACCCCCTAAAAGTCCGTAGGGATTGAACAGCGCCAGGACGTTTCCCTGGAAAATGCCGTCACCATCAATGGGAATTCCCTTGAAAATATTGGCAAAAGCCACACCGAATAAAAACGCGGGAAGGAAACTTCCGACAAATATACAGGTATCCCATACCTTAACCCAGCGGGGATCATCGAGTTTACCGCGAAACTCAAAAGAAACTCCCCTGATAATCAGTGCAAAAAGGATCAGCATTAGTGCTGTGTATAAAGATGAAAACATTACCGAATACACAATGGGAAATGCGGCGAAGGTAACGCCGCCCGCGGTAATCAGCCACACCTGGTTGCCATCCCACAACGGCCCCATGGCATTGATCATGACCCGCTTGTTTTCTTCGCTTTTGCCAAGGATCGGATACAAGGTTCCAATTCCGAGATCAAAACCGTCGGTCATGAAAAATATGGCCCAGAGAAGGCCCCAGAGAAAAAACCAAGTTGATTGCAATTCCATATTGTCCTCCTGAAATGTGCTTGTTTGTTTAACATCATCTGTAGTCAGTGATTCATGCCGCCGAGGTATTCAGGGCCGGTTCGGGCTGAATTTCATCATCGGAATCATCGATATCCGGACCCTTTATGGCGTACTTGGCGATCAGCGAAAAACCAGCGATTCCCAGAAGACCGTAAACCACCACAAATCCGACAAGGGATAGGGCCACCTGAGAAGTAGCTATGGGAGAGACGGCATCGGATGTCCTGATAAGGCCGTAGACAATCCAGGGTTGTCTTCCGACTTCAGTGAGCAACCATCCCAGTTGCACAGCCAGGTAAGGAAGTGGGATCGAATAGAGTATGATTTTTAAAAATTTGGGGCTTTCAAGAAGTTTGTTTCTCTTGAACCATCCGATCACAGTCAACAGAATAAACACACATCCTAGCCCCACCATTCCTTTGAAAGCGAAACTGGTGATCAGTACCGGAGGCCGGTCCTGAGGCGGAAAATCACTCAAACCCCGAATTTCAGCGTTGACATCATGCCGGGTTAAAAAGCTCAGGGCTCCGGGTATGGCTCCGATTTCAACAGCATTGCGCTCATTTTTTTCATCGGGCCATGCAAACAGGTAAATGGGTGCACGGGTTTGAGTTTCCCACAATGATTCCATGGCCGCCAATTTAGTGGGTTGTTTTTCGGCCACGACCACGCCGTTTAGATCGCCCAGGATAAACACCACAAGAGAGGATACAAGTCCGAAGGTTAGAGCGGATCTGAAAGAGCGGGTGAAAAAATCAACATGCCTTTTTTTCAGAAGGTGGTAGGCACTGATCCCCATAACAAAGAAAGCCGCCAGGACGTAAGCCGCACTTACCGTGTGGATAAATTTTACGATGGCAAATTTCTGGGTAATCACCGCATAAAAGTCGACCAGTTCAGCGCGGCCGTCGCGAATCGTAAATCCGACCGGGCTTTGCATCCAGGCATTGGCAATCAGAATCCAGACTGCGGAAAGATTGGATCCCAAGGCGATAAGCCATGCGACAGCCGCATGGGCCTTTTTGGAAAGCTTGTTCCATCCGAAAATCCAGACTCCGATAAAGGTCGATTCCAGAAAGAATGCGGCGGTAGCCTCGATGGCCAGAATGGATCCGAAAATGTCCCCGACATAAGCCGAGTAAATAGACCAGTTGGTACCGAATTGAAACTCCAGAGTGATTCCGGTGACAACACCTACCGCAAAATTGATCAAAAATAGCTTTCCCCAAAATTTGGTCATTTTAAGGTAGGTTTCATCACCTGTTTTTACATAACGGGTTTCCATCCAGGCGACCATAATGGAAAGTCCCAGTGTCAAAGGTACAAATAAAAAGTGAAACATGGTGGTTGCGGCAAATTGAAGCCGCGATAGAAGCAACGCGTCCATATCCCCTCCTTTTCGATCAGGCGTTTAAGGTTTTTGGTTTCGGGCTTTTGCGCCCAAAAGGTTTTCAGACGATTTCATCAGATCTGCAATACAGGTATCCCCGGATATAAGATCGATAAAGCGGGTCTGTCGTAAAGTTTGCCGTAACTGCTCCCGTGCTTTTTCCCAAACCCGGTGAACGGTGCACGAAGAGCTGCGGTAACAGCCATCCGGATTCGCTACACAATCATTGAGGACAATTTCACCAATGATGGCTTCCACCACCTCCAGAAGGGTCAGCTCTTCCGGAGAAATCAACAGTTGATAACCGCCTCCGGCTCCCTGCACAATTTCAATGATGCCTGCCCTGGAAAGCTGTTGGGCGATTTTTCCCAGAAACTGCCCGGGAATTTCCATGGTGCGGGCAATATCTTTTCGTTTGGCCAGTTCACCTTTTCCTGTTAAAGAAAGGTACAGGACACATCTTACGGCATACTCTCCGGCTCGAGTCAGTCTCATGTCACCCTCAAATTGGATAATTAAGATATTTTTTATCCGATATATGATCTGATGATATCTGTCAAGAGATTTTTCAGACCATTTTGCTCACGATATTGCGGTAACGCTCATCAGTTTCCACAAGCTCGTGATGCTGTCCTGAAGCGACAACTCGTCCTTTGTCCATGACGGAGATCTGATCCATCCTCTGAAAATCCAGAAGCCGGTGGGTGATAATCAGCATGGTGCGTTGTCGGGCATGGTTGAAAAGTGACCGGGTGACTTCCCACTCAGTGATTTTATCCAGGCCTTCGGTGGGTTCATCCAGCACCCAAACGGGAGCATCATGCAAAACAGCCCTTGCCAGGGCAAGCCTTCGAATCTGCCCGCCGGAAAACCGCTGTCCGCCTTCACCAACCCAGGTGTTAAGGCCTTCAGGGAGAGAATGGACAAAATCCGCCAGACGTACCTTTTCCAGAGCATGAAAAAGTTCCGGTTCACCGGCATCCGCGCGGGCAATTTTCAGATTATCGGCCACTGTTCCGTTAAAAATATGTGAGTGCTGAGAGATAACGGTGATGGTTTTTCTGAGATCGTTCTCGGTAAACTGTTTCAGGTCCATGCCCCCGATACGAATCGACCCTTCATTGGGGTCATAGGTGCGGGTCAGCAAATGAACCAGCGTGGATTTGCCGCATCCGGTTTCTCCAACCAGGGCCGTCCGGCATCCATGAGCGATTCTAAGGCTGAAACCGTCAAGTACCGGCTGCGTATCCTCTAAATATTGAAAACGGATATTTTCAAAATGGATATCAAAGCGTTCAGGATTACCTATAAACTTTTTCGCAAATACAACCGAAGGGGTCATGGAGGTGATTTCGTGAATCCGTTCTGAAGCTTCCACGGTGCGGCCCAGATGCTGGAAAGCATGAGCCAGGGGAACGGCTGCTTCAAAAGCCGCCCAGACCGCCAGTGCCGTACATGCCAGAAATTCGCCCGGCAATTTACCTGAATCTACCATGGATACCCCGATATACAGAACAATCCACACGGCAGCTCCGGATAAAAAAGATATGGAAGCGTTGCTGAGTCCGCGGATATGACTCATTTTTTTCTGAAGCAAAATCAGTTGTTTGTGTTGCCCTGCAAGCCTTTCCAGGTGTTTGTCCATAGCACCGAAAATAATCAAATCCGTCAACCCCTGGAGACCTTCAATGGTTTGGGTGCGAAGCATTCCAACGGTTTCCGCAAGATTTCTTCCCACGCTCATGCCGCTTAAAGATGCTTTCCAAGGCACCGCCACCACGGCAATTATAAAAAATCCGCAGGCTGTTGCTGAAAGAACCATATCGAATAGACCTAAAAAAATTCCCAGAGCGACCATTATCATTAATGCAGAAACAGCCGGAGATAAAATCCGGATATACAGATTATCCAAAGCATCAATATCCGAAACCAGGCGGGTTAAAATTTCTCCGCTTCGATATTTTACCAGGCATGCAGGAGCGAGCGGCTCGATTTTTTGATAAAACCGGACCCGAAGGGTTTTTAAAATATGAAAAGTTGTGTCGTGGGAGATAATTCGTTCCCCGTATCTGGCGGCAATTCGTGTAAAAGCAAACAAACGCACTCCCACGCTCGGGAAAAAAAAGTTGAATGTCTGTGCGGTTACTGCTGTCATCCCGGCAAAAGCCGCTGCCGAAAGAAACCAACCGGACAAAGAAAGGAGCCCGACTGCAGATGTCAGAGCGACAGCTCCTGAAACTGTCCCGATGAACATCCTCCCAAGGTGAGGTTTGAACTGCCGGATAAATGGCAAAAGCGGTTTAAAATAATTCATCTGGTCTCCACAAAAGGAGTTCCTTCATTCCTGGAAGCCAAGAATTTTGCCAGCAGGCCTCCGGAATGAATCAGTTCTTGAAAGGTGCCTTGTTCTTTGACCTGGCCTTCCGCTATCACCGCAACACGGTCAACTTCATGAATCCGGCCCAATCGATGGGTCATAAAAATCAATGTTCGATGATTGCAAAATCTGAATATGGCATCCATGATCAAAGAATCAGTTTCACTGTCCAGGCCGGCGGTAGGTTCATCCAGAAGCATCAGGGGCGCATTTTTTAAAAAGGCCCGAGCCAGTGCCACCTGTTGCGTCTGGCCCCTGGAAAGCCCTAAGCCGTATTCGCCGATTGAAGTATCCAGTCCACGGGGAAACCGATCGGTGAAATTATTGACAGAAGCTGCCAGCGCAGCAGTTTCCACTTCTTTTTCGGAAGCTTCCGGATTCCCGATTCGGATGTTTTCCCGAATGCTTCCCTGAAACAAGACCGGATGTTGTCCGATCCATGAAATATTTTTGCGCCATGATTCCGGATCCAGAATGGAGAGATCGATTCCGTTGATCAGAATCCTGCCAAAGGAAGGCCTGTCGAATGCAAGAATCAGCCTTCCAATGGTTGTTTTTCCTGCACCGCTTGTGCCGATAATGGCCAGGCGTTTTCCGGATTCAATCTGCAGATCAACTCCGCAAAGAGCTGCCCGGCGATCGCCGTCAAATCTGTAATGGACGTTTTCGAAGTGAATATTCAAAGCCCTATCCTGCTGCTGAACGGGAATTATTCCTTTGTGCTGAATGGGTGCCTTTAAAAGCAGATTGCGAATTTCCCCTGCCGCTCCGATGGCTTCGGCACGGACATGAAAATGACTTCCGAGTTCCCGCAGGGGAAGATAGAAATCCGGAGCCAGAATCAAAATGAAAAGCCCGTCAGCAAAGGTCAGTGGTTTTCCGTAGCTTCCGAAATTGATGTATCCAAGAAAACTCATCCCAAGATAAATAGCTGTCATGGCGATGGCAAAGGAGCTGAAAAATTCCAGAACCGCTGCGGATAAAAAGGCGATCCGAAGCACTTTCATGGTCTGGCTGCGGTATTGTTCTGAAACTTTTTCGATGGATTCGGCTTCCGCACGGCTCCGGCCAAACAGTTTAAGAGTTCCCAACCCCTGGAGAATATCGAGAAAGTGAGCACTCATTCGTGCAAGTGCCTGAAAATTTTTCCGGGTGATACTTTCAGCCCCCATGCCAATTAGTACCATAAAAAGCGGGATCATGGGGGCAGTGACCAGAAGAAGAGACCCGGCTGCCCAGCTGATTGGAAAGACAAAAGCCGCGATGGTGAGTGGGACTAGTATGGCGATGACCATTTGCGGAAGATAGTCTGCGAAAAAGCCGTGAACCGCCTCCACCTGTTCTATGGCTAGGGATGCCAATGCCCCTGAGGGCCGTCCACCGATACCAATAGGTCCTGTGTCGGCGAAATGTTTGAAAATGGAAGACCGAATATTTTCACGAACTCGGGCTCCTGCCTGAAAGCCGCAAATTTCTCTTGCCCATGGAAGAAATGCGCGAGCCATAATCACGACGCTCAATACCATGAACATATTCCACAAATGGTCCCGGGGGGACTTTTCCATGAATGCCCCATGAATGATGTCGGCGATCAGCCGGGCCTGAGCGACAATAAGCAATCCACCGAAAACGGCAAGTATTATGGAGAGAAAAATCCAGAGGTAAACCGATCGGGCCTGCTTGAAAAGCCATCGAAATTCAGGGCGGGTATCTGTTGATGGAGACGAAGTTGATTCTGAAACGGACGGGTATTTCATTTTTGAGTGCCTGAAATTCATAATGTGTCGAATGTTTCCTTTTAAATTCGTTACGTTTGGATTCATCATAAATGAAAACATTCATAATAAAAACAAAATACCATGAAATCGGATCCTCGGGTGATAAAAAAGGATAACGGCCTTATACCTGCCATAATTTCTCATGGCATAGGGGTTCTTTTTGGCTAACATATCAATAGGGTTGTACGACTAATCTTTCCGGCCGGCAGGTGAAATCCAGGGAAATGGTTAAACGATTCGGTTTTGTTTATTGACTCACCATTTCGGATTTGCTAAATCTCCCTAAAAAATATGAATCTAATTGGCACTTCTTTATTCTAAACGATCGATGATGGTTCAAAGGCAATGATTTCTGCTGAACTGAAAAAAAGACTTCTCAAAGAAATACAGGAAGCTGAATCCCCGAGGGAAAAAGCGGTCGACATTATGTATGAGCTTCAGAACGTCTATGGCTGGATGACGGATGAAGCCATGTGCGAGGCATCGGATCTTTTGGGTATGACCTTGACCGAACTTGATGAATTGGCCACCTTTTACAATTTTATTTTTCGTGAACCCGTGGGAAAATATGTGATTCATGTCTGTGATAGCGTTGTTTGCTGGATGAACGGTTATGAGTCATTGCTGGAACATCTTAAAAACCGGCTGGGCCTTGAGATGGGAGAGACGACGACCGATGGTCTGTTCACCCTGCTTCCGGTCTGCTGCATCGGCTATTGTGATCGATCACCGGCAATGCTTGTCAATAGGCGGGTTCACGGAAATCTGACACCGGAAAAAATCGATAAGCTCATTGATAATATCAGAGACAGGGAACAGAAAAGTTGAAAAATTGGTGGCAAAAAGAGGGGCAAACGCGGGATGAAATATCTCAATATCCTCAGATCCTTCTGAAAAATCGAAAACCGGATCGGATCTTGACCCTTGAGGAATTCAGGCTTGATGATGGCTATGCAGCACTTGAGGATACCCTGAAAAATTTAAAGCCTGAAGAAGTTACCCGAAAAATTGATGAAGCCGGAATCTGTGGTCGGGGGGGGGCAGGTTTTCCGCTGGGTAAAAAATGGCGTTCCATTCCTGATGATGCGCCGTTTCCAAGGTATTTTGTAGTCAACTGTGATGAAATGGAACCCGGAACATTCAAGGACCGTGTTCTCCTGCACACAAATCCCCACAATCTTATTGAAGCGATGGTTATTGCCGGGTATGCGGTATCGGCCCGGAAGGGGTTTATTTTCGTGCGACCAAGCTATGAAACCCTGTCCCAAATTCTTGAGCGGGAAATTGAAATTGCTCGAGAGGCCGGATATTTGGGAGAAAATATCCTGGGAAGCGGTTTTTCATACGATATCGTGGTGCATCGAAGCGGAGGTCGATATATTTGTGGTGAAGCGACAGCGCTTTTAAACGCCATTCAAGGCAATCGCCCCAACCCAAAACAGCCCCCGCCGTATCCGACAACTAAAGGAATGTGGGACAAGCCCACGGTTACCAATAATGTTGAAACCGTTGCATGGGTTCCCCATGTGCTCCGGAATGGTCCGGAATGGTATAAACGTTTGGCCGCCAGCAAAACAGGAGAGGGTACCAAGCTGTATTGTGTCAGTGGCAAGGTTAAAAATCCGGGCTGCTTCGAGCTTCCCATGGGGACGCGTTTGAGTGAGATTATCGAAGTGCATGCGGGGGGAATGGCTCAAGGGTGTGAATTTAAGGCGTGCATTCCCGGAGGAGCCTCCACACGTTTTTTAACCCGGCAGTATTATGACATTGAAATGGATTTCGAGTCCTTCAAAAAGGTCGGACATCGTCTGGGAACTGGAGCAATCATCGTTTTCGATGACAATACCTGCCTGGTGGATGCCACGTTAAACCTGATGGAATTTTTTTCCCGTGAATCCTGCGGATGGTGTACGCCTTGCCGGGAGGGAATCCCCTATATCTGCGATTTGCTGAAACGAATCGAAAACGGTGATGGGAAGGCCGAATATGTCGGAATGTTAAAAGAGATGAGTGCTCATTTATGGAATTCCTACTGTGCCTTTGCTCCAGGGGCTGCTTCTCCGCTGGAAAGTCTCATAACCTATTTCGAGGACGAAATTTTTGAACATATCTGGGAGAAGAAATGTCCGTTTAAAATTTAAGGCATCAGACCAAAGGTTTGTGGTGTCAAGCGGTTACAGCATATCGGCAAAAATCAGTACCATTTGAAACAAAAGCAAGAAATATCATGCCCAAATTAATCATAGACGACCAGAGAATCGATGTTGCACCAGGAGTTAAAGTCATTGAGGCAGCAGAACAACTTGGCATAATGATTCCCAGGTTTTGTTACCACAAAGCCTTGGGATCGGTTGGGGCATGCCGGATGTGCGCGGTTATGTTTGTTGAAGGGCCAGTGAAAGGTCTCCGGATGAGCTGTATGGTGGATGCCCTTGATGGGATGGTGGTTTCGACCAATCATCCTGAAGCAGTCGAATTTCGCAAATATGTGATTGAATGGCTCATGCTCAATCATCCTCATGACTGTCCGGTCTGTGATGAAGGAGGGCACTGTCTGCTTCAGGACACTACGATTTCCGGCGGACACGGGGTAAGACGCTTCCCCGGGCCGAAACGCACCTATCGGGACCAGTATCTCGGGCATTTTGTAGCCCATGAAATGAACCGGTGTATCCATTGTTACCGATGTGTGCGATATTACCAGGAATATTCGGGATATCGTGATTTGGGTGTTTTTTCGATAGGTTCCAGGGTTTATTTTGGAAGATTTACGGATGGGCCTTTAGAAAGTCCTTTTGCGGGAAATCTCATAGACATCTGCCCGACCGGTGTGTTTACCGACCTGACTGCAAGGTACCGGGTTCGCCGATGGGATATGGAGCGGGGGGCTTCCGTGTGCATTCACTGCTCGCTGGGGTGTAACACGATTGCAGGGGCTCGTTACCGGGAAGTTCTTCGGCAGGAAGCCCGTTTCAATGAAGATGTAAACGGTTATTTTATTTGTGACAGGGGAAGATTTGGTTTTCAATATGAAAGTCATGAAAACCGTCCCAGAACCTGCCGGATTTTCGGAACTGAAACTCAAATGGATGAAGCATTGGACCTGGTATCTCAAAAACTGGATGAAATTATTCAAAACAACGGTACTGATTCCGTGGCGTGCCTCGGATCAGGCCGGAGCAGTTTTGAAACTCAGACCATGCTCGCAAAATTCTGTGACATAAAAAATATTCCCGGGCCGGTCTTTTTTTTGGACCAATCCATAGCCCGAAAAATTAAACGCGCGATATCCCGTCTGGATTCATTCTTGGCTTTATCCTTGAGGGAAATTGAAGAAGTCGATTTCATATTGGCGATAGGTGTGGATCCATTAAATGAAGCCCCTATGCTGGCTTTGGCCATGCGGCAGGCTGTGCGAAACGGAGCCGTTGCCCTGGTGGTTGACCCAAGGCCCGTAATTTTGCCGTTCGAATTCGAGCACTGTGCTCTGGTGCCTGAAAAACTGAAGGACTTTTTATTCGGTCTTGTCAAAAAGGCGGTTAGTACTGAAGATCCTATGCTTGAAATTGAGGCGTTAAATTTTGTTAAAAATCTATCGGAAATTGATTCTATGGATCAGGAGACGTTCCATAGAATGGAAAGTATGGCTGAAAAGCTCAAGGAGAGCAGAAAGGTCGCATTTGTTTGCGGGACACAAGTGGTCACGGAATCTTTACCCGATGCCGTAGCCGATGTTGCCCATGTGTTTTTTCATATAAAGGAAAGATCCGGTTTGTTTTATGTTTTTCCAGGCGCAAACAGTTTTGGCGCCACAATGTGGGATAGTTCCGAAAAAAAATCATTCGAAGGTATTCTTGAAGAAATCGAGCTGGGTAGAGTCAAAGCTCTTATGGTGGTGGAAAACAATCCTTTTTTTCATTTTCCGGACCGAAACCGGCTTGAAGAAGCTCTCAAAAAACTTGAGCTGTTTCTTGTGCTGGACTATTTACCATCACCGACGGTCAATCGGGCCGGTATTTTTTTTCCCTCCCAGACCGTTTTTGAAAGCGGGGGAAGTTTTATCAACCAGGAAGGAAGAATACAATATGCTTCTCCGATCCATGAATGCGGTATTCCCGTTTATCAGCACAGCAAAGGTTCTCACCCTGAAAGGGTCTATGGCCTTGGTATTCCCGGAAGAGACCCTAAACCTTCCTGGCAAATTCTAGCCCGGCTTGCAGGACTCATTTCCGATGAAATATCCCCACGGGAATGTCTTGAAAAATTCGATTATTTCGGACATCCGGTTTTTGCCTGGTTGCGACGGGAGGATTATCCTTTCGACAATGTTCGGATCATACCTCACAAAAGCCCGGAGAGGCCGTATTCGAAAGGCATGGAAAAAGATTTGATCCCGGTGGGCAATGTCATCAAGCTGTTGCTGGTTGACCGGACTTTTGGAACTGAAGTCCTTTCAGCGTTTTCGGAAATCGTTTGCAAAGCTGAACCTCCACCGGTGATTTATATGCATCCTTTGGATGCGATGCAGGCGGGGGTTGTTGAGGCTGAAAAAATAAATCTGACGCTTCCGGGTGGTTCTCTTGAAGTCCGTATGGAGGTCAAGGAGAACATGGCTAGAGGAGTCATCATCATTCCAAGACACCGTCAATTATCCTGGCAGAAGTATAACAGCTTTGATGAATGGACAGCTGTTTACAAAATCATTACCCCATCTGAATCTTAACCGGAAATCGGCATGATCGGCATCTTTGATTCCGGTATCGGCGGTTTGAGTGTCTGGCGGGAAATCGCCTGCCGACTCCCGGAGGAAAACACCCTTTACCTTGCGGATCAGGCGCATGTGCCCTATGGGTATCGTTCCATGGAAGAAATCAGATCCTTTTGTATCGGTATCGTCGATTTTCTCCTGGATCATGGTGCCAAGATGATTGTTATTGCGTGCAATGCCGCATCGGCTGCAGCACTGCATTACCTTCGGGATCTCTACCCTGATGTCCCATTTGTCGGGATGGAACCGGCTGTCAAACCCGCTGCCGTACGGACAAAAACCGGAATAGTCGGGGTTATTGCCACACAAACGACTTTTCAGGGAAAGCTTTTTGCAGGTCTGGTCGCTCAATACGGCACCAATGTAAAGGTGTTGACCAGTATCGGACACGGCCTGGTGGAAACAGTCGAAGCCGGAAAACTTGACACCTTCGAGACAGAGAATCTTTTAAAAAAATGTATATTACCTCTGATTGGTGCCGGAGCCGATCAATTGGTGCTGGGATGTACCCACTACCCATTTTTGTTGCCGGCAATTAAAAAATTGGTTGGACCCGGAATTTCCATAATCGATCCGGCACCGGCAGTCGCCCTTCAGGCAGCCCGTATCATCAGTCAACGGAATTTGATGAACAACCCGAATTCCCGAGGATTTCATACGTTTTTTACCACCGGAAAGGCCGATATTTTTTCAGAGACCATCAAATGGCTGTTGCAATGCGATCCTGCCAAGACAAAAACCTGTTCGGTCTGTTGGCGGTCCGGGCGCCTGGGATGAATCCAGGTGTGACTTGATCGTTATTTATATCCAGATCGGCGATGTAATCCTTGTCCTGAAACAGATTCAAGCTTTCTGCAGGTGATCATGTATTTTCCAGGTTTGCGGAATTTTTGCCGTTCAATTGTTGGGATACCGGGCGCCGTAAATTTTGGAAATCTCTTCTTTTGAAAAATGATAGGCCGTGTTGCAGTAGTGGCATTTCAATTCCACCGGAAACGGGCCGTTGTCCCGAAGGTCCTTTAAATCATGCACTGGAAGCATCATTAACAAATTGCGAACACCATCTTTGTCACAGTGGCACATGAATTCGACACGTCCTTCATCCAGAATCCTGGGATTGAAATTTTTAAATGTATCCAGCAAAATCCTTTCCGGATCCATTTGATCTGCAAAACTTTTTCCCAGGGAAGGCAAGCCGGAAACCATGGTTTCAACTTTAGCAACTGTGTCGGTATCGGCTCCGGGCATGACCTGAATGAAAAATCCTCCGGCACCGGAAACTTCACCCTCGGAATCAAACTGAACACTGAGATGAAATGCCGTGGGTATCTGTTCAGAGGTTAGAAAATAATAAGCCAGGTCTTTGGCCAGACTTCCGTATTGAAGATGCACCTGGCCCGTGAATGGATGCTTGGCATCTTCAAGGTATTTGGTGACTTTTAATATGCCTGCCCCGTAAAATGGGGATAAATTAAAGTCTTCCAGAGGTTTATCCAGAGGAATGGGCAAATTTTTCAAATATCCTCGAACCTCTCCAAACGCATTGGTTTCAGCAAGCACCCCTTTGATCGGACCCGTACAATCCACCTGAAAGCTAAGCCGGTCGTTTCCTTTCAGATTGACCGACATCAATCCGGCCCCGATATATGCATGGCCTAATACCAGGGTCTCCAATATGCCGAGTTCATGATTGGCCCTCATCTCATTGACCATCCGGGTTGCATGAAGAATTGCTCCCCGAAATGCGCCGTCGCCTATCAAAAAGCTGTAAAGCCGGTCTTTGGCACTTGCCAGGTGCTGCTCCTTGGGAGTCTTTCCATAAGGTTGTTTTTTAATCATATCACTGAAAATTCCCAAACAGATTTATCATGGTTTATGGTTTATTTATATTTTCAGATTTAACATTTCTTTTCAACAATTCTCTGAAAATATATTGCAGGATCTCGTATTTGTTTTTTTAACAAAACATGAGCAAAGGATCGAAAATTCCTCTCCATTTCGAAAGAATTTCCGGCACCGGGGCAATCGAATGTTCTCCGGTTTCAAGCCGGAAGGATGAGCAGATTTTATGCTTTTCTCAAAACAAACATGAGGTGGCTCGGTTTTTTACAAAATCTTTACAATTTTTATCCTGATCCAACATCAAATCTTTACTTCAGGTTCTTATCATCATCACAAGGTTGACGCTCGATAAGGAAAGCCGGTATGAATAACGTAAAGAAGTGACTTTGATTTAACCGCTTATCCGGCCTGGATAAAGAGTCCATAACTGACACCGAAAGGTAAATCCCAATCTTCGGGATAGGATATAATGAACTGGGTTATGAAAACCGAAAAAAGAGATCCCATGAACAACGTTAAAACTTTTAAAAATAACACAGACCCGAAGCAGACGGGTCTCTGTGGAGTCATTCAATCCATGGTGCTGCATTTAAGCCTGGTAATCTTGACCGGATGTGCTGCGGTCGGCCCGAATTATGTTCCTCCCCGATTTGATGTGCAGGATACCTGGAACACGGAATTCAAAAAAGGTTTAACCGGAGAACTCCCGGACCCGGAAACAATGGCGAGATGGTGGAGCACTTTAAATGATCCGGTGTTATCTGACATTATGGAAATGGCTGCCAGCGAAAATTTCGATCTTAAGGAGGCAGAGGCGAGAATTCGTGAAGCCCGTGGCAGGAGAGGCATCAGCGAAACCAGGTTGTTTCCGGCCGTGGACACATCGGGTGCTTATACCCATGGACGAAGCAGTGAAAATGCCGGAACCGGAACTGAGAGCAAACTTTATTCCGCGGGTTTTGATGCGGGATGGGAACTGGATATTTTCGGAGGGGTCCGACGATCGGTGGAGGCTGCTGATGCCGAGTTGCAGGCCACGGAAGAAGACTTTAACCACGTTCTGGTAAGTCTTTTGGCCGAGACGGCTTTAAATTATGTGGACGCTCGCACATTTCAGACAAGAATCATGGTGGCGGAAGCCAATCTTAAAACCCAGGAGGAAACCTATAACCTCACCCGCTTTCGCTTCGAAGCCGGCCTCATTGACGAACTACCGGTAAAGCAGGCTTTGTTCAACATGGAAAACACACGCTCTCTGATTCCAACGCTTCGTGCCGGACTTGAAGCATCCTTAAACCGCCTTGCCATATTGACGGGACAGCAGCCCGGGGCTATGCATGATAAACTGGATTTTAGCGGAAATATCCCGGTACCTCCGTTGCAGTTGGCCGTGGGGGTGCCTGCAGAGACAATACGGCATCGTCCGGATATCCGACGGGCGGAGCGAAGACTTGCTGCCCAGAGCGCGCGGGTAGGAGTGGCCGTGGCGGACCTTTATCCAAAATTTTCCCTCAGCGGTTCGATTGGCCTGGAATCTGTCTCATCTACTGATTTTTTTAATACCGGAAGCCATGCCTGGCGGATCGGTCCTGCCATAGTCTGGAACGTTTTTGATGCCGGAGCTATCCGCCGCAATATCGACGTACAATCGGCTCTCCAGGAGCAGGCCCTTATTCAGTACGAATCTGCCCTTCTGAATGCTCTTGAGGAAGTTGAAAATGCACTAGTTGCTTACAGCGAAGAACAGATCCGCCGTGAATCGCTTGTGAAGGCTACGGAAGCCGCCCGCCAGGCAGCTGTTTTATCCCAAAACCGTTTTGATGCCGGGCTTTCGGATTTCAATAATGTTCTCGACTCTCAGCGATCCCTTTTGTCTTTTCAGGACCAGCTTGCCAGAAGTGACGGTGATGTTATCGGCAATCTGATACGCCTCTATAAAGCCCTTGGAGGCGGGTGGACGTCTTTTGAACAACCCTTGTCAGACAGGAGTTATTAAGTGAAAAATTCCAATATGAAACCGGATTCCGATATTGCCAAAACCATTGGGCTGGATTCGGCTCCAAAACGGGGTAACTATTTGAAACGTTGGATATTCTGGGGACTGCTTGTGCTGGCTATTGCCCTTGGCATTATCCGCTGGGAAACCAGTAAAAGCGCCGATGCCATTCAATACAGAACCAGGGCTGCCCAAAAAGGAAATCTTACGGTAACCGTCACTGCCACAGGCAATATTCAGCCTACCAACAAGGTTGATGTAGGAAGTGAACTTTCAGGCATCATCAAGTCTGTGGAAGTCGACTATAATGATACGGTAAAAGTCGGGCAGGCCCTGGCCAAATTGGATACGGTAAAACTGGAGGCTCAGGTGCTTCAATCCCGGGCGACACTGGAATCGGCCCAGGCCAAGGTCCTCCAGGTGCAGGCCACCATCACCGAATCCAAAAATCAGCTGGAAAGACTTCTTCACCTAAGCAAAATCAGTGAAAACAGAGGAGTATCCGTAAATGATCTGGATGCTGCTAAAGCCGCACTTGCCAGAGCCGAGGCCGATGAAGCCGCGGCAATTGCATCGGTCAACCTGGCCAGGGCAACCCTTGAACTCAATGAAACAGATCTTTCCAAGGCCGTCATCTATTCCCCGATCAACGGAATCGTGCTAACTCGCTCTGTTGAACCAGGGCAGACCGTGGCTGCTTCTTTTCAGGCACCGGTTCTGTTTACACTGGCCGAGGATCTGTCTCTGATGGAGTTACATGTGGATGTGGATGAAGCTGATGTGGGCCAGGTGGAGGCAGGACAACGAGCTGTTTTTACGGTAGACTCCTATCCTGAACGAAGCTTTCCCGCAAAAATAAGACAGGTCAGATACGGGTCCAAAACCGTCGATGGCGTAGTCACTTATGAAACAATCCTTGTGGTGGACAATTCGGATTTATCTCTGCGGCCCGGCATGACAGCTACAGCGGATATCGTGGTCAAGGAAATCGATAATGTCGTGCTGATCCCCAATGCAGCACTGAGATTTAAACCTCCATCAACCCTTACAGAAAGCTCTTCAGGAAACGCAAGTATTGTCAGCCGGATTTTTCCTCGACCCAGGATGACGCCCACCGTCAGGGAGCGGGGAAGAAACCCGGCAGACAGAAATCGGCAGCAGGTGTGGACGCTTATGGACGGTAAACCCAGTCCGGTAATGGTGACGATAGGATTTACGGATGGATTGATGACGCAGGTCGTTGATGGGGACGTCATGCCTGGTATGGAACTGATCGTCGATGCTGAAAGTGTAAAAAAATGAATTCGCATGTTTCTGATGAATCCAAAAACAATTACCTGATTCGGTTGGTGGGAGTCACCAAGGTCTATGGTACCGGAGCCGCAGCCATGCATGCACTCAGAGGTGTGGATATCGATATCTGTCGTGGTGAATTTGTTGCGGTTATGGGCCCAAGCGGGTCAGGCAAATCCACCTGCATGAACATCCTGGGATGTCTCGACACACCCACTCAGGGGGATTTTCTGTTCGAAGGTGTTAATGTTGGAAAACTGTCAAGAGATCAACGAGCGCTTCTTCGCCGGCATTATCTCGGGTTTGTATTCCAGGGGTTCAATCTGTTAAACCGGACTTCGGCACTTGAAAATGTTGAATTACCGCTGATTTATCGGGGAATGACTCCGGCTGAACGAAAAACCCTTTGCAAGGAGGCCTTAAGCGCTGTCGGTCTTAACGGATGGGAATCCCATACTCCGGGAGAACTTTCCGGAGGACAGCAGCAACGGGTTGCCATTGCCCGTGCAATCGTCACAAAGCCCAAGGTGCTTTTGGCCGATGAACCCACCGGAAACCTTGATTCAGCCCGCAGTCGCGAAGTCATGGAACTTCTGACCGATTTTAACCGTCAACGCGGCATCACCATCGTCATGGTCACTCATGAGCGTGAGATGGCCGCATATGCCGATCGTCAAATTCATTTTATGGATGGCCTTGTTGATAATACCCATTGAGGAGGTAATCCTTCCGATTATCTCATTCAGATACTTTCCCGGCAGAGGTGGGAGCTGAAGGAGTCAAAAATCGATGTTTTGGGAAACCATTTTACTGGCACAACGGGAGATCAGAAGAAACGTTCTGAGATCTTCCCTGACCATTTTAGGGATTGTGATCGGCGTGGCTGCAGTCATCACCATGGTGACATTAGGAGGGGGCGTTACGGCCCAGGTGACGTCAGATATTGCAAAATTGGGCAGCAATTTGCTGCAGGTCAGGCCCGGTCAGGGCTTCCGCGGCCCCGGAGGTATTCGCTCAGGTGCTGCCAACTTTAAACTAGTGGATGCCGAAGCCATTGCCGAGGAAATTTCCGGTATCGAAGCCGTAGCCCCCAATGCATCAAGGGGTACTCAGGCCATTTATGGTAATGAAAACTGGAGCACTACGGTAACTGGTAGCACTAACGAATTTTTAAAAACACGAGACTGGCAGCTTGAATCCGGAAGGGAATTTACCGATGGCGAAATCCGGGCAGGTAAAGCCGTATGTATTTTGGGCACGACGGTAAAAAAGGAACTTTTCGGGGCTCAAAACCCTCTGGACAGTTCTATCAGACTTCAGAAACTTTCCTGCGAAGTTATCGGTGTTCTTGAATCCAAGGGGCAATCCAGTTTTGGTACGGACCAGGATGATTTTGTATTGATTCCGTTACGCACTTTTCACCGGCGCATTGCCGGCAATACCGATGTCACCGCTATCTTTGTATCGGCAAGAGATGGTGTTTCCACCGAAAAGGTTCAGAAAGACATTGAAGAGCTGATGCGGGAACGCCGCAATATTGCATTCGGCAAAGAAGATGACTTTAATGTGCGGGACATGAAAGAGATCATGAGCACGCTCACCGGCACTACACGAGTTCTCACAGCCCTTCTGGGGGCGGTTGCAGCAGTAAGTCTTCTGGTTGGCGGCATCGGCATTATGAACATCATGCTGGTATCGGTCACCGAGAGAACTAGGGAGATTGGAATCCGCCTGGCGATCGGTGCCCGTGAAAAGGAAGTTTTGATGCAGTTTCTGGTAGAGGCCGTGGTATTGTCTTGTTTCGGAGGTATTGTAGGAATATTTCTTGGTCTTGGAGCGGCCGCTCTTGCATCCAATGCCCTGAATGTTCCTTTTGTATGGAACCCTGGAATTGTTGCAATCGCATTTCTTTTTTCCGGAGCCGTAGGTATTGTTTTCGGTTATTTTCCTGCCCGGAAAGCCGCCCGCCTGGATCCCATCGAGGCACTCAGGCATGAATGATCAGGTTTGTTAAAATCCCGCCAATCTGAGTCATTGATCCGATGTGGTGCTCACGGTAAGGTGAATAAATTCCATTGAGCCGGGTATGCCTTTTTCAATCAGCTCCACCACATCAATCGGGGTATTATCGAGCAATACCGAGCGGCATCGGGACCAAAAACCCTGATCCTGTTCTTTGATAAATGAATCCAGAACCGTTTTTTGAACAATAATGCCTCGCCTGAGAAAATCAGGGCCGATTTCTGGAACCAGAAGATTGAAAAGTTTTATATAAACGGCTCCTTCCCCGGATTCGACAGTTTCACATGCATCCGGTCGGTAAGATATGGTGGACCTGAATGAAGACAAAACTCCGCCACTTCTGAGGGTGGCTCCCACGAGTCCGGGCATTGCGGCGGAAAGGGCTAGTGTCGCGCCGTCATGAACAATGGCGGTTTTCATGTCATCAACAGGCTTTCCGTTGTAAAAGATTGTCTTGATTCGATTGATCACATAATCCGGATCGAGTTCCAACTGATCACACAGCAGTTGTTTGATGGTTTTTTCAGTTCGGACCTTAATGAAAAATCCGTGCTGAAGAAGCCTGAAAAAGGTATAAATCTTTTTGTTATCCATAACAAAAGAAAGTTGATGGAAATTTTGATCATCAAAACAGATCCCAATGCCGGATGGTGTTTCAGGGTTCATCAAAAGGCTCCGTTTTATCCAGGAGATCAGATCGTTGTTAAGTAAAAATGGGGGGCTTAAGAAAAAACGCCCCCCATTTGATGGGTCCTAAGTTCTAGCTGCTAAAAGTCAAATAAGGTATCCAGGTCTTCATCCTTAACGTTGAAAGTCACATTGTGAGGCTCAAAATTTTCTGTTTTGAAAAATGCCGGAAGCCTGTCATGGGCTTTAGTAAAACCGGCTCTTGTATTAAAATCCCTCTCGATTTTTAATACTTTCTGGCCCATAGCGGTGACATCATCGGCTGTCAGGTTTAACCCGTAAAAGGAATTGATCAGATCGATCAGGGCTTGAAATGTCTCCGGCTGATCCAAAAGTGCAAAAGCAATAAACAAGCACATCCCGGTCGAATCTACGGCAGCAGTGGCGATCTGAAGATTTCTGGAAAGTTCGATCTGTCCTTCGGGCTTTAAAGGATCTACTTTTCCTCCAACACCGAGAATGTTGGCCGTAACTGCATAACCAGCAGTATGATCTGCACCCATGGTGGTGGTGGCATAGGTAACACCGATTCCCTGAACCGCCCGGGGATCATAAGCCGGAAGCGCCTGGCCTTTGACCACCGGGACTCTTTCCACCCCGAAAACCTTACCGGTCACTTCGGCGCCATTTCCAAGAATTCGCCCCAAATAGCTCCCTTTGCCCACTTCCTTAACTAGGTTGATGGCGGCTTCAGCATCGCCGAATTCAGCAATACCAGCTTCCATAGCCACTGCAATGGTGGCACCCATTTCGATAGTGTCCACACCATAATCATCATCCATGCGATCGATCAGAGCAATGGCATCCAGATCGTCAATGCCGCAGTTACCGCCATGAGCCCACACGGTTTCATATTCAGGCTGCTTGGTCAGAAATCTTCCGTTTTTGTCAAAAAATGTTCCGGAACACCGGATGATACATCCCCGATGGCAGCCGTGGGTGGCTACACCTCCCCGTTCAATCTCCAAAGCCGCCTGGGTTTCACCACTGATTTTGGAAGCCCCCTCAAAACGCCCGGTCTGAAAATTTCTTGTAGGATATCCGCCCGCTTCATTTAAGACATTGGTCAAAACATTGGTGCCATAAGCTGGAAGACCTTCCCCGGTCACAGGGTGTTTCTTGAGCCCTGCCACGAATTTTTTGTTGGCTTCTTTAAAAGCATCCGGATCTTTGGGGGGTCTCATGGCACATCCGGTATCATCCAGAACAATCGCTTTCAGCCCTTTAGAGCCCATTACCGCGCCGGTACCGCCCCGTCCGCAATGACGTGTCGGCCTGACCTCCATATCGGTAATTGCGATGGATGCCGCACACATCTTTCGTTCCCCTGCCGATCCGATAGTGATACACGTGATTTTATCCCCATATTGGCCGACAAGTTTTTCTACCGTATCATAGTTACCGAGTAACTTCAGGTCATCGGCCGGTTCGATTTTGACTCCATCTTTGTTGATGAGCAGTTTATAAAGTTTATCATCCTTGGGTTTCCCCTCAAGAATAATTGCCGAATATCCCAGTCTTGCCATGACTTGCGCACCCTGTCCGCCGGCGTTAGACTCTTTTATCGTACCGGTCAGGGGACTTTTACATCCCACCGAAATACGCCCCGACATCACCGCTGTGGTTCCGCTTAACAGTCCGGGTGCAATAACCAGTTTGTTATCTGCCGAAAGCGGATGGCAAAGCGGATCAACTTCTTTGGCAACAACTGTGGAAGTCATTATCCGGCCCCCCAGGCCTGCATAATCTCCAAGGGGTTCTTCGGAAAACTTCGGCCCGCCTTCAGCACCCATATTGACTCTTAATATTTTATCCATGAGATTCTCCTCCTTACGCTGATGTTGGATTTTTTCCAAATCCGCAGTTGTATTGCCTGATAGTCATTGCTGATTTAATCATCGTGTCTCGGTCATCTTGAAGAAGTTCAATGTCTCACAAGATCTTGAATGCACAGCCCGCAAAGATTCATCATACCTGTTACGACCAGTATTTTAAAACGCCTCAAGTGGTTATTCGGAAGGATACGTTTTTAACTCAATTGGCTATTCATATGCTTTTTGGGCATAACCTGTCAAGAGAAAATCCAAAGAATTTAGTACGTTATTCATATTATGGCATAACTGACGACCAAGAACAGACTTTGTTCCGAAGGGGGCAAGGTGAATTATGATTCCCAAAGCACTCGGTTTCTGGAAGGGATCATAGGTCTGAAGTGTTGAGGAAGCCTCTCGCAGGAAGCTCACTTTTCTGGAGTCATCCTTTCAATTATGACTTGGGATCAACCGAATCGGCCTGATCATCCAGTTCGACAGTGAAATGGTCGCTGAAAAAAAGATTGACCTCTTTTTCTACAAGAGATTGCAAATTTTCAAATTTTCTTACCAATGCTTTTGCAAATGGGGTCAGCTGGGAACCTCCACCGGCGACACCTCCAACCTGGCGTGTCAAAAGAGGCTTGCCAAGGCGTTGTTCAGTGGATTTGATTTTACCCCAGGCAGCCCGGTAGCTCATGTTTAACGATTTGGATGCCGCAAGTATGGATCCATACTTTTCAATGGCGTTCAAAATACGAAGACGTCCGAGACCAAAAACCATCTCCCCTTTGTCATCTTCAATCCAAATCTTGGATTTTATTGCCAGTTTTTTTGATTTTTTCGGCATGTTCATTCCTTTTTTCAACATACTCATCCTATTCTGGAACCTGTTTTCTTTAATCTTTACCCATTATGAATGTGCACCGAAGTATCAAAAAGAGCATAACAAGAAATTTGTGTCAAGCACCACATTTCTTTTTCGGTCAAATCGGTTGACAAAATAAAGGGATTTACCTATCTAAAGTGAGCGATTTCATGTGGAAGAATCTATTGGCGTCATACCGCCGAAGGCTGGTCTCCAGTCCGGTGGTTACACGTCATGGATGGCGCCTGAAGGCTTCACCTTGTGCCCGGCTTTTGCCGGAATGACGAATATTTCCTAGTTAAATCGATCGGTTTGGGACCTAATTAGTGGCTCAACGAAAACTCCTCTCCCATTGGGAGGGGTGGGGGAAGGGATAACAGGACTTTTCGTTCAGCCACTGATTAATCTATCTGTAACACGCTAAGGGCGCAGGAGTCTGTTCCATGCATAATTATCCCATCTCAATGGTACCCGGACCGGTGAGGGTGCCTCAGGAAATCAGAAACGTTTATCTGAACGATTACGGTTCCGGAGATTTAGAGCCCGAATTTTTCGAACTTTATTCCAAAACGGAAAATAATTTAAAATTGATTTTTGGCACGGAAAATTCGGTTGTCATTCAGTCTGGGGAAGGCATGCTTGCTCTTTGGGCTGCACTTAAGAGTAGTCTTCACCCTGCAGATCGCGTGCTGGCGATCGGTACCGGAATATTCGGCCGTGGAATCGGAGAGATGGCGGCATCTATAGGAGCGGAAGTCAAGGCCATCAACTGGGATTATCACGAAACCATAGATGATTTTAACAGGGTCGAAGCTGCCATAAAAGCATTCAAACCGAAGATGATTACTGCGGTTCACTGTGAAACACCTTCAGGAACACTCAATCCCTTGACGGAATTGGGGCATCTCAAAAAAGACCTCCAGGTGCCGCTGTTTTATGTGGACGCGGTTTCCAGTGTTGGAGGAGCGCCGGTTCTGGTCGACCAGAATCAGATCGATTTATGTCTGGGAGGTTCCCAAAAATGCCTGTCCGCACCTCCCAGCACCTGTTTTCTGAGTGTTAGCGATACGGCCTGGGACATTATCGAGCAGGTGAATTATGCAGGTTATGATGCATTGAAGCCTTTTCGTTTTGCCCAGAAAAAGAAATTTTTTCCATACACCCCGGACTGGTATGGCATAGCCGCATTAAATACCGGAGCAGAAGCCATCCTCAATGAAGGTCTTTCCCAATGTTTTGAGAGGCATGAGACCGTTGCTGATTTTTGTCGGAGAGAGCTGATCCGGATGGATTTGACACTGTTTCCGTCCGCAACTGCGATCCCGTCACCTACGGTAACTGCCGTGAACCTTCCTTCCGGCCGTAAGTGGTCTGAATTTGATTCAAGCCTTCGCCAACACGGTCTTGTGGTGGGTGGAAGTCTTGGACCCATGGAAAACCAGGTCTTTCGTATAGGACACATGGGTTCCCAGGCAAACATGGAGCTGGTCCAAAAGGCACTGAGGATAATCGAAAAGGTTCTTTAGTTCGCCTGAGGCAACATTCAAATCATCTGACTCGAAACCATGCCGCAAGAGGAGGTATTCATGAATCGGACCCGGTTGATCGTCATAGTCGCCATGCTAATTTTTGCCGGCAGCCTGTGCTGCAATCAACAAAAAGGAGATGCCATGGATTCCGTGAAATCTGATCAAACCATTTCGTTACCTGCTCCCGTGAAAGAAGGAAATGTTTCTGTGGAAACGGCGTTGCAGAAACGACGCTCTGTTCGTTCATACGCAATGACGCCGCTCAGCCTGGAAGATATGGGCCAGTTATTGTGGGCGGCCCAGGGAACGACCTCACCTCATGGATTTCGAACGGCTCCTTCTGCCGGAGCCTTGTATCCCCTCGAGGTTTATATCGTTATCGGGAATGTTTCCGGTATTAATGATGGCATATATCGATATTTACCGCGAGAGCATGCATTGAACTTGATTCAGAGCGGCGATTATCGTGGAAAACTTTCATCAGCGGCCCTCGGTCAGGCCTGTGTCCGGGAGGCGCCTGCGGTGATTGTTTTTACCGGCATTTCCTCCCGGATTACTGGAAAATATGGTCAACGAGGAATTCAATATATGATGATGGAAGCCGGACACGCCGCGCAAAATGTCTGCCTTCAGGCTGTTGCGCGCCAAATAGGGGTCGTTCCGGTCGGGGCATTCAAAGAAAACCAGGTGCGGCAAATTTTTCAAATCGATCAGTCTGAATTACCCCTTTACCTGCTTCCGTTTGGAAAAATACCCTGATCTTAATCATCATAATTTCCGGTTTTGCCTTTGTCACCGGCGAATTGTTTTGCACGTGCAATGATTTTTTCTTTGGTCCATTCCGTTGGATCTTCGATTCGAACGGCTTTAGGGCCCGGATTATGGTTTCCAGCCTTAAGAATAAGATCCATGGCGATATCTGCCGTGTCACGGGCATTGAACACATCGACCATCATGGAAAAAGCAAAAGATTCCACACGTGCCGCCATTCTTTCCCTAATTTCTCTGGACTGGGCCAGGAGCTTGTTTTCAAAAGGAAGGTTCAGTTTTTTAAAGTTTCCGCCTTTCCAGCCCTTTTCGTTGGCAAATTGAACCATTTCCATCCACATATCTTCAGAAACGCCTTCTCCTTTTACCTTGATAAAATTGCCGTCATTGTCGAGAATGGCATTTCCGTAATCGTTGACTTCCAGTCCCCATGAGATCATCTGAAGAGCAGTCGCCACATTGGCTTTGGTGGTGCGGGTTTTCTGAGCGATTTCCCGAAGACGGTCTGAATTGTTACCTGAGGTACCATGCTGTGCACCAGAGACTTTATATTTTTCAAGGGCGGAATGAATCGCCGCAGTCAATTCCACGTTGATTCCCTGGTCACTTTCCTGAATGCCGTGGGTGGTTCCGTTGTTAAGGGCAATCCAGTTGGGGAAAATATCATGAGCGTTGAGACCCCGGATCAGAAACAGGGCTTCTTCAACGGTGGAGAGACCTTCCTTGCCTTTGATTTCTCCGACCTCAGTTTCAAGTCCGGCCCAATCGGGAACTACACTTTTGATAATGTCAATGCTGGCCAAAAGGTTCTGATCATCGGGCATATGAGAAGCATCAATAGCAATGGAGGTTATCCCCGCATCGAAAAGGGAGGGGATTTCAGCCTTGGCAGGAGCAATATCCGATTCTTTTTTGATACCGTAATGGTCCGCATGGACAGCCACCGGTATAGTGATATTCAATTCGTTACAAATGGCATCTACCTGACGGGCGATGTTCCACAAATTGACTGCACAGTAAGCTCCAGTGCCTCCCTCAGACCTGGCGATTTCCACAATCAAAGCCGAGTTGGCTCTTTGAGCAGCTTTCAATGCTCCTCGAATCACAAATTGGTTTCGGCCATTGGCGGCCATGCAGATGGCCTTTCCTTTTTTGAGCATGGCCAAATCGATAAATTTTCCACTGACCAGCAACGCCCTGGAGTTGGGGAATAATTTCACGACATTGGGTGTACGGCCAATGGCCAAAGCTTTTTCAAAAGCTGTCATGTTCGGAAACCTCCTTATTTTTTCTGGAATGAAACCACTCGACACCATATTTGTCTGAACTTACCAACAATTTTTGGATCAATGACTTACAATACGTCCGAAGTATGTCAAAATCGCCATGGCGTGTCAACAATTGAGTCATTATCTCCACGAGGTTTTCCTTGAAAAGACTTGCTCACACGGAAAGATCAAGTCCCCTTTTCTTAAAATAAAACTTATTGACTTTGAGCTTGATTTCATTTAGGTGTTTTTTTATCGTTTGGATGCTTTTTGTAGCTTAATAGGGAATCCTGTGCAAATCAGGAGCGAGCCCGTCGCTGTGAGCGGGGACGATAACCGCAACAATGCCACTGTCTGATTTTTTCAGATGGGAAGGCGCGGTTGGTAGGATGATCCGCAAGTCAGAAGACCTGTCCGAACATCAGGCGACCATTTCGCGGCAACTATGGAAGCAATCAGATCACGAGGTAAAAAGGGAAACCCCGTATCTCTTACGAGATCCGGGTTTTTTTTTGCTTGGAACACCATTTATTTTATTGTCTGAAAAATTTGGGTCATTCTATTAATAAAATAATGGAGGAAAGACGATGAAAACAGTATTTAAGGCTTTGCTTGTATTCATGATTGCCTGGCCGGTCTGGGCTCAGGGCCCTGACCTAACGCAAAAGGATCGGAATCCTGAGACCGTCAATCTGGAAGAAATGGTTGTCACGGCTTCACGTTTTCAGGAAGAAATCAGAACCGTTCCCGCCAATGTGACCGTGATCACTTCCGAGAATATCAAAAATTCCACAGCCAGAAATATTCCTGATCTTTTGAGATCTCAGGTGGGAATTCAGGTGAACGACATTACCGGAAACAACCGATCTTTTTCCGTGGATTTGAGAGGTTTCGGAGCTGCTGCGACCACCAATACTCTGGTTCTGGTAGACGGACGGAGGGTCAACCAACCGGATCTCAGCGGCACGGACTGGTCGCTGATATCCCTGGATCGCGTGGAACGTATTGAAATTATCAGGGGTGGACGTGGAAGTGTTCTTTACGGTGACAATGCATCCGGAGGAGTCATTAATATCATCACAAAACAGGGGAATGGATTTAAGGTCACCGGAGAACTCATGGCCGGAAGTTATGACAGTATTGATGGAAAAGCATCGGTAAGCGGAACAACCGAAAAGGTGTCCTATGCCCTATCCGGCAGATACGCTGATTCTGATGGCTACCGGGACAACAGCAACACCGAGTTCAAAGATATCGGCGGCAATCTGAACTGGTTTGTCAATAACAGGCTCAATCTTAATTTCAGCACCGACTATCATAAAGACAGTGCTGGTCTTCCTGGGGGCATTTTGAAAAGTGAATTCGATGCAGGGGTTTCCAGAACTGATACCTTGTATCCCAAAAATTTTGCGGATGTTGAAGACTATTATTTCAAGGCCGGACCGGAAATTTATTTTCTGGATAACAGCCTGTTCAAGACCGATATTTCTTACCGAAAACGCTCATCGGTGTTTGATATCACATTTTTCGGCGGTAACTTTGTGGGAGATACCGATATCAAGACCGTGGTTTTTGCCCCCCAGGTCGTACTTAAAGAAAAAATTTTTGATCGTGAAAACAGTCTGACCATCGGTTTTGATTATGAAAAAGCAGAAGAAGACATTACAAACACCGCGCTGTTTTCCGGTTCCGAACCCTCCTTGGATCAGTTCGACCTTGAGAAGAAAAACACGGCCTATTACATCTACAACGAATTCAAACCCGTTGATACTCTGGCGCTTTCCGCAGGTTACAGATATGACCGTGCCAAGTTCCAATTTGATCCGGTTAAGCCGGGTACGCCGGACTCGCGCACCACGGATGAAAGTCTTTACAATGCCGGTATCAATTATAAGTTCTATAAAAACTCATATGCCTATTTTGGTTATGCCAGAAGTTTCAGGTATCCGGTTCTGGATGAATTTTTTAACTTTACCAACAATACGGTCAACAGCAATCTGGATGCACAGACTTCGGATGACTATGAACTGGGACTTCGATATTATTTTTCGGATCGTTTTTTTGCACATGTCAATTGGTTTCTTTTAAACACAAAAGATGAGATTTTTTTTAACACGCTGACTTTTGCCAACGAAAACCTGGATGGTAAAACCCGTCGCCAGGGTGTGGAGTTGACACTCTCCAAAAGTTTTGATCATGTTAATCTGATTGGCTCATATTCCTATACGGATGCCGAAATCAGAAGCGGTCAGTATTCAGGAAAAGAAATCCCAAATGTTGCCGAGCATAAAGCCAATTTTGGTGCGGAAATTTTCCTGATCAAAAATCTTACCATCGCTTTGAACGCCAATTATGTGGGTAAACGTCCTTTTGACGGAGATTTGAATAATGAATTCGATGACCAGGATGACTATCTGGTTTTGAATGCCAAACTGAAATATCAATGGAAAAATTATACCCCCTTTATTAACCTGAATAATATCACCAATGAAAAATATTCCGAATATGGTGTTTTGGGTGGATTTCCACAGGAAGAAGCGTTTTATCCATCCCCAAGATTTAATTTTATGGTGGGCTTAGCTGCCGAATTTTAACATGTACTCAAACTGAGCGGTTTTGTATCAGACCAGCTTCCAACATCATTCAAGCAAAGCCCGGGACAAGCTTTGCCCATTGGCGTCAAGTTAAGGCTACCTGGTCAGGTATTAAAAGGTTCTCATTCTAAGGAGGCCAACATCGTAAAGGGTACCCCCATGCACTATGTTGAAACGATTGAAGAACTGAAGCCGTTTCTGGAAAAAGCCCATTATGTGGGGATTAAAACCGTCATGGGAGATAACACTCTCGAAGGTTTTATTTCCTCGATGCTCCATTACCGTCCGGGACTGATCCGCCTGTTCTACCGTATCCGTGCGATCGTTGTCAGACTGATCGGAATCAGACAGGAACCCCTTCCGGCCATGCAGGAATGGCTCCCCAAGGATCTGCCCATGCTTCCCTGCGGAAATATCTGGTTTTTTACCGTACGCAGAGCCTATGAAGATCGGTTCTGGGTTGCCCAATGCCCGAACGATCGCCATTTGACAGCTCATATCGGAGTGGTGGCCGAACCGGTCCGGGGCGAAATCAAAAAATTTCATATCGTCACAGCAGTGCATTTCAAACATTGGACCGGACGTCTTTATTTTGGCCTCATCTTTCCTTTTAACCTGCTTCTGGTTGATCGGATGGCAAAATCAGGAGCATGGAAATAATTGGAAGACGTCCTTTTTCCGTCATTCTGAGGGAGCGACTCGCAACGGCTCGATGGCTGAAAAGAAAATATTTCCCAAAATGATGATTAAAACCACGGCGACCGAAGAATTTTTCGTTTCAATTTGTCACAAAAAATTTGTTTCAGCACAGTGGTAAAAATAAAACCAAACCAGTGGAAAAGAAAGATTCTTCGTCGGCCAACGATTTTGTGCCAATTAACAAAGTTTGTTGTTGGCCTCCTCAGAATGACACGCTATAGTAATTGGACCGGCTTTGAGTTGATGTTCATGGGTCTTCGTCGGAGTAAGATTGCTAAAGGTTTTTTGTGAAATCATCATGGTTAATAGTTAAAAATCGAAAAGAGAGGTTTTCATGAATTTCTCCCTGCCTAAAGATCTTCAGATGCTCAGAAACGCAGTGCATGAGTTTGCTGCAAAAAAAATTGCTCCGTTTGCAGACCAGTGGGATGAACAGCATTATCTGCCATATCAGGAGGTCATAAAGCCCATGGGGGAACTCGGATTTTTTGGAACGGTCATTCCGGAGGAATACGGCGGCGAGAACATGGGGTGGCTGGCTGCCATGATCGTTACGGAAGAAATTGCAAGGGCCTCCAGTTCTCTTAGAGTTCAAATCAACATGCAGACGATCGGTACTTCCCATACCTTGCTGCAATATGGAAACGACACCCTGAAAGCCCGATATATTCCCAGACTGGTCAAAGCCGAATATCTGGGAGGGTTTGCCATCACCGAACCCGACGCCGGGTCGGATGTTCTTTCTATGGCATCAACAGCGGAACTCAAACAGGATCACTGGCTGCTTAACGGCTCGAAAACATGGATTTCCAACGCTGATTGTGCGGACCTGATGATCTACTATGCGTATACGGACCAAAGCAAGGGATCCAAGGGACTGTCCGCATTTGCTGTAGAATTGAAAAAATTTAACGGTGTAAAAACCTCCCGTTTGAAAAAAATGGGCTCCAACTCTTCCCCCACCGGTGAAATATTTTTGACCAATACCCGGGTTCCCAAGGAGAATATTCTTGGAAAGCCGGGTGACGGAGCTAAAATTTTATTCGAATCCCTGAATCATACCCGATTATCAGCCGCTGCAGGAGCCGTGGGCCTTGCAGGAGCATGCCTGGATAGTGTCATCAAATACA
Source organism: uncultured Desulfobacteraceae bacterium (assembly GCA_964478625.1). Classification (GTDB taxonomy): domain Bacteria; phylum Desulfobacterota; class Desulfobacteria; order Desulfobacterales; family SKZT01; genus SKZT01. The sequence continues at coordinate 35,849 of CAYZJH010000005.1, read as the reverse complement.
GCAACGAACGGAAACAATTCGGGAAACCTATCGGTGAGTTTCAGATGATCCAGGATATGATCGCTCAGATGTCCACTGAAATTGAGGCTTCACGATTACTTGTTTACAAGGCGGCCTGGGAAAAGGACCAGGGGAACTTAAACAATGGGCTGGATGTTGCTCAGGCCAAATATTTTGCGGGTGAAACCGTTACCAAGTGTGCCAATTATGCCATGAGAATCATGGGGGCTTATGGTTATTCAACGGAATATCCTGTGGCACGGTATTACCGGGATGCCCCCACTTATACCATGGTAGAAGGTTCCGCAAACATCTGCAAATGGATTATTGCGTTGGATCAATTGGGAATTCGCAAGGCCAATCGGTAATAACATCTGATCTCGATACATTCGCGATCAGTTCTTTCTTGATCAATAAAGACGTTAACAACATACAGATCAAAAGCGGTTTCATATCCCTGTCAGGATTAATAAATTATCGAGCCTTTCCGAATTTCTTCCTTTCGGCGAAGGTATTCCTCCCTGGATATGGTTCCACTTTCGAAATCCTGGTCCAATTGATCCATTTGCTTTTTCTTCTGATATTCATAAACAGCGCCGGTGCCGACAGCTCCGGCAGCCGCACCACCCCAGAATCTGCCACTGCATCCCGTCTGGCTGATGCCCAATAATGAAATAATTAAAAATGTTCCGATGATCTTTCTCATTTTAACCGCCTCCTTTCATCTTCCAGTCATTGCGGCAACTCATCAGATTTTGGATTCGCCGCAATGACCATCAAAACTTTTGCCGGGCAGATCCCTGGAAAATTCAGATCATTATCTGATTCTTAAATGATTATTCACCGATCGAACCCCGTATACCGATTGAACGATTTCCTCGGCCCGTGCTTTTTGGTAATGATTTTCAACGGCACCGGTCAGGGTGACTTCGCCTTCGAATGTTTTCACCGATATTGAGAAACCGCTGAGGTCATCATCGGCAAGAAGCTGGGTTTTGGCTTTTGTAGTGATGGTGGAATCGTCCACCACTTCTCCGGCAGTTCTTCCCGCCGGCGTCTGACAGGCTGCAAGCCCTATCAAAAAGGCGAAAGCCGCCATTATAGCGATTAGAGATTTCCATGTTTTCATAATATCATCTCCTTTGTTTTGTGAAGCGAAACGTGAATCACATATAAAACTGATAAAGAAATGGCTAAAAAGCTTATTTTTTAAACAGATTGCAAGTTTGCTGAGAAATAGGGGAGACACATTCATGTCCCCCCTGCTTAGGTGATTAGTACATTATGTCACTTACGTTAAAAAACATTTTGACTAGTAGTCTTTTCGTTCCTCATGTCGTTCCTGGTGCATGGGAGCCTGATAACCCTCTTCTTCAAGGATCTTGTATTCCTTTACTTCGAGGGTTTTACGGCCTTCTTCTTCCATAACGGTTCCTTTGATTTCGACTTGTCGTCCGGTCAAGGCTTTGACTTCAAGACTTTCCTCATTGTCAGACAGTTCAAAAGTCTCGCCCTCATTATCCAGGAATTGACCGAATTCATTGACCGAACCCGCCAGGGTGACTTTATCCTTGTCCGATCCGAACCATCCGGCATTTACCGTACTGAAGAGGGCAAATGTTGCCACCAAAGCGATTGCCAATATTTGCCACAAGTTTTTATCCATGGTTTTCATAAGTAACTCCTTTATGTTGAATTTACCCCTGATGAGTATTGAGGGGGCAATTTGTCGTAAATGGTTCTATGACCCATCCCAAGAATATTGTTTTTCAAGGAAATGAGGCATGTCGTTACGGGCCTCAAAATTGCCCTTGTGCACCCTTTAAAAGCAACAAGCATGCCACACCGGGTTATGTGGCGATATCTGTAATAAATCCAATGGGATGAGCTACGATGTAGCAGGTAGTATATTGTGTCAAAGTGAAGGTGAAATCCTTCAAATTCGGGCGAAAGACCCCATGCAAAGGCCGAATGCTTTTATTCTCGCGGTTATTCCATGAAGGGATTTTCCTGCACCTGATTTTGCCGCCTTCCGGGTCGGATTGAACCTCGGGGCGGGATGGAAATGAATTTGGCTGTTTTATGTAGTCGATGGCCTAAAATGTATCAGCAGGCACGTTCAGCATGGCGCGGAATGCGAAAGGGTCATCCATATATAAATGGATACTTTCTTTAATGCCGTAATTTTCCACGACCTCAATACCAATGGGAAGGAGATGATATTTTGCAAATGCGGCCTTGGTTTCTAGGTCGGCATAAATCCACTCCCTTGGAAGATCCGGAATTCGCTTGATCACCACATCGGGAATGAGCTTGTGTACCAGACCGCCTACAATGGCCTCTTCCACTGCGAGCCAGTGATTCGCTATTGATTGAATTTCATCCATGGACAATATCCGGTTTTGGCTCGAGAGCGTTTTAATGATCGCTTTTTCAGTGTACTCCCTCAGAGAAATATGCATGGTTTCCTCCAACGGAGTCATCAGGACAGTATAAGGATTGACGGAAGCGCTTTTCCAGAAAGTATACCGGTTCCGAACAAACTCCCACTTTTCAGTTTTTTCGGAATATTGCAGATAGCTGGAATAAGAGCCGACTTCATTAACCTTAATCCGGCCTGCAAGATCTATTGCAATTCTTTTTTGAGTGTCTCCGAGAAATTGGTATTTGACCAGATAGTCACGCGCAAGATCATGGACGATAAACGCCTTAATCCCTTCGCTCCTGGAACTATTCGCATTGTTTTCGATTTCAGTTGATATGGAGCAGTAAGGATTAGCCAATCCGGTGCGGGTCAACATATCGTCGATGACCTCCCGGCAGTATTGGATAAATAACCCGATCAGTTCCTCTCGGATTTCCGGCGAATATACAAGTCGATGGGAAAGCTCTTCCAAACGCCAATGAACTTCCCGGCCTCCCAGGTCGGTACGGATCCGTTGAATCAGATCCGGATTGGCATTGAAATATTCAAGGCTTAATTGGTGAACCGTTTTTTCGTATTTTTTTTCATAATCGGTAAATGCAATAAATTCCGCCGGAGATGGGGAAGGATGAAGTAATTGCACCAAACGGGGGTAATTCTTGTGTTCGCCTGACTGAGCTCCTGCAGTGGAATTGATTATAAACAAACTGGTGATGATGGCAATTAGCAGGGATCCAACCATTTTTAAATTTAACATTCTTTCACACATTTATCATCTGTTTGAATCGACTGGATGATACCATTAATTTTCCCTGAAGTCCATTGGATCCAGTCCATGTTTGCGAAGCAGAACATAGAAATCGGCACGGTATTTACCTGCTACTTTTGCCGCATGGCTCACATTTCCGCGATTGATTTCCAGAAGCTTTACAAGGTAATCTTTTTCAAAGTTTTCTTTGGCATCCCGCAGTGGAGGAGGATTACCCTTTCCGGATGGCGACCCGGAGATCAGTTCGGGGGTGACCACTTCACCGGTTGCCATGGCCACGGCATATTCCATTGCATTTTCCAGTTCCCGCACATTTCCGGGCCATCTGGATTCCATCAATTTTCTTACAGCCGATGGGGAGATGTCATTAACGTTTTTTCCGGTGTCTTTGCTGAATTCAGCAAGAAAATGTCTTGCCAGGGGCAAAATATCTTCTTTGCGTTCTCGAAGTGGAGGAATCAGGATAGGAATCACGTGGATGCGATAGAAAAGATCTTCGCGAAAGAGACCATCAGCGACCCGCTTTTTCAGATTGCAGTTGGATGCTGCAATGATTCTGACATCGACTATAACCTTGCGGTTGCTCCCTAATGGATAAAATTCCTTTTCTTCAAGTATTCGAAGAAGTTTGGCCTGCATGGACAAAGGCAATTCCGATATTTCATCAAAGAAAAAACTCCCGCCATGGGCTCGAGCGAATAATCCTTCCCGACTGCGATCTGCACTTGTAAATGCTCCCTTTTCATATCCCAACAGTTCACTTTCCAACAAATTCTCAGGGATTGCTGCACAATTGATGGCAATAAATGGACCCGCTTTTCTTGTTCCGGCCGCATGAAGGCACCGGGCGATAAGCTCCTTGCCGGTTCCGCTTTCCCCTTCTATATAGACGCTGGAATCGGTAACGGCAACCTGACCCACTTTTGCCAGCACGGTTTTCATTGCCTTGCTTCGGGCGATAATCCGGGCACAAGCTCCTTGTTGTTCCGGTTGAAGGTCTGAAGGATAAGTTGAGCGAAAGGGCGCGGTCTTTTCCAGGCAGGTTTCAATTTGTTGGATCAGTTCTTCACCATCAAAGGGCTTGGTCAGATAATTGCAAGCACCGTGATGCAAAGCATCCACCGCTTTTCTGATGGTGCCATAGGCTGTAAGGATGATCACAGGCATTTCCGGCTGAATTTCTCGCAGTTTTTCCATTAAAGAAATACCATCCTCACCATTAAGTTTATAATCAATAACCGCAAGGTCGATAACTGTTTTTTCGGCAAGCTCCAAAGCTTTCCGTCCGTCAGGGGCTGATAAAACGCGATAGCCATGGGACCCGATCCGCATCCCCAACACTTTCAGAATACTGGGGTCGTCATCAACCGTTAATATGGTGAAAGAGTCTTGCTGATTTTTTGCAGTGTTCATGGGGCTTCATCATCAGGGTTTAGGGTTTCAAGTTCAAGATCAACAGCTTTTAGCTGCTCAATCTGGCTCTCCAGAAACTGGATCTTTTTCAGTTGGGATTGGATAGTAGTCCTCATTTTCAGAATTTCGGCTTCGTAAATCCAAAATTCATTCACTACAGCCACCCAGCACCTGGAAGCCGGGCCATACACTGAGTCAGGAAATGACGCTTCCAGCCATTTAAAACAAGTAATCGAATCATTGCGATGGCTGATCAGGTTTTCAGGGTATTCCAGAACCGTCGCAAGGATATGCAGAGTTCGATCGGAGAAATGCCCTCCACAGCATGTAATTGACTTCTTGACGGAATTTAGTGAGTTTGTGTAGTCTTTTTTTTGCAGAAAAAATTCCGCTTGGTCCAGAAGTTGTGATTCCAAGGATTCCAATTCCGCAATTTGTCCATTTTTCATGTTCCCGATAAAGATCGGAGGCGGTGATTCGATTGATGGATCTGCCTTTTTGGAAACAACAAGTCCTTCCAGCATTGCCTTGCACCCTCCCATCATAATCAGTAAAATTAAGCATGAGGCAGAGAAAAGTAAAATGTGCTGCCTTTGCCTTTTTGGCTTTCTACCCATATGTTTCCTCCGTGGGCTGTTACGATGTGTTTGGCGATTGCCAACCCCAGGCCGGTACCCCTGGTTGTATTTTTCCCTTTTTCAATTCTTCGAAATTTTTCGAAAATGCTTTCAAGGTGCTCCGGTTCAATGCCGCATCCGGTATCTGTAACAGCCACCTGGATTCTGGCCTCTCCCGGTTTCGGGGGATCTATTTTCAGGGTGATCCTTCCTTTGGAATCCGTAAACTTCAAGGCGTTGCCGATCAGGTTTTCAATCAGTTGTTTTAGTTGCTCATTATCCCCCAGAACCGGCGGCAAATCGCTTTGGGACTCGAATTCCAACCGGATATTTTTTGCCTGTGCAATGGGACTGAGCTTTACAATTGTGGACCGGATCAGATCGTTCAGGTCAACTTTTGCAAATTGGTAATCCATCATTCCAGCTTCCATCCGTGACAAATCAAGAATCCGGTTAACCGATAAAATCAAACTTTTACACTCATCCCGAATGATGGTAATCAGTTGCCGTCTGCTTTCCGGATCTTTATCGAAAGTGCCTTTGATGAGCATTTCAGAAGCTTCCCGTATGGCGGTAAGTGGCGTCCTCAAAGCATGGGACATATGACTGATAAAATCTTCTTTCATCGAGTCAAGTTCGCTGAGTCTATCACTCATGGCATTGAAATCTTCGGCCAGTTGACGAATTTCCATCGGGGCCTGCAAGTCCTTGATTATCACAAAACGGCCGGCAGAGATTTCTCGCGTTTTTTTTTGGAGCACTACCAAGGGGTGAACAATGCGTCTTGTGGTCAAAAAGGATACTGCAAGAGCCACTAAAATCCAAGCCGTAGCAAAACCGATTGTCATTTTGAGTACTTTAGTGCTTATGAGTTCGGATTTTCGGATTTTTTGATCCCTTGCCTTGTCGCCGGCCCATATAATCTGTTTTAAAGATTTGAAAAGTTGGCGGATCAATTCATCTCTTTCAGACTCATAAGTTTTGAACGGCAGGGAATCATTGACCTGGGATGTCAACGTTTCCACCCTTTGTAAATATAATTGGCTCAGCTTGACTGCTTCCTGAATCATCATCTTTGTTTCATCTTCGGAAACCAACGGAATCATAGAATCTAATGCCTTTATGAATTCATGCTGACGTTTGAGATAGAGTATGAGGAAATCATTGTCCTTGGAGATCCAGTATTTTTTTTCCAGAGCCACTATTGTGGAAAGTCTGGTAGACAAGGATTCCGCCGTTTGGACGGCATCACTGTAAGGACCGGCTGCAAGGTGAGTGATCTCGGAAAGCCGATTCAGTTGAAATGTTACGTATCCTCCGAAGGAAATCACCATGAACATGATTGCCAGGTAGCCTGCCGTAAGACGTTGAAAAATCGTCATTTCCATAATGGTTCGGTTTTTTTTCATCTGAGATTCGATTCTTGCGATATCCGTTTTTTCAATTATAAGCTTGACAGTCTTAAGTTCTCGTAACTGATTGGAATCAATTATTATCTACCTTTTTGGTTTGCCTTTCCGGCGAAGCCTGTCCCCGGCTTGAACCGGGAACCGGCATCCAGATGGATTCAAGAAGTTGGTTTTTCTGGATGCCAAATCAAGTCTGTCATGACGGAGAACTTTGCACTGTCGAATTATAGGATAAAGTAGGTCTTATTTTTCATTTTTCGAGATCATATTAGGCCTGAAAAAAGACTCTTGTCCCGGATGAGGGCGGAGGGAAATGAAAAAGATTGCCCTAATTGATCAAAAGCATGCTGAGGGCAGGCCAGTAGGTAATGATCAGCACGACTATCAATAACAACAGCATGAAAGGAATGGTGGACCGGTACAAGGACATGATGGATTTTTTGAAACGATAGGAGGCAATAAACAGGTTCATACCGACCGGCGGTGTAAAATAACCGATCTGCATATTGGCCAGAAAAATAATCCCCAGGTGGATCGGATTGATGTCATAACTTACCGCAACCGGAAGAATCAAGGGAACCATAATCACCAGGGCTGAAAAAATATCCAGAATAGCTCCCAGAATCAACAATAAAATATTTAAAAGGATTAAAAAGGTTAATTTTTCAGTCACATGGGCTTGAATGAACGTAAAGAGACGGGTAGGAATTTCCGCATCGATTAAAAAATTGGTCGATGCCATGGAAACCCCTAAAATCAATAGAATTCCTCCCACCATGACCATGGATTCGCGCATGATTTCAGGGAGTTTTCTCAGGCTGATTTCGCGATAAATGAATACCTCAACAACAAGCACGTAAAGAGCGGTAACGGCCGCTGCTTCAGAAATAGCAAAAAACCCTCCGTAAACACCGCCGAGCACAAATACCGGAAGAGGTAATTCCCATCTGGCTTCTTTTGCTGCCAGGACAGCCTCTTTAAAATCAAACCGTTTGTTTTGGATGGGCATAGCGCGATTGATCCAAAGGCTCCAGAGGGATAAGGTCAACAGCATCAGAAGTCCCGGAAGCAACCCCGCCAGAAACAATTTTTCCACGGAAACTTCCGCTCCTGCCGTCATCTGCTGGGCGATAATTCCATAAAGGATCAGGGGCAGGGAGGGTGCAAAGAGCAGTCCGAGACTTCCGGAGGTAGTGACAAGTCCCATACTGAAGTTTTCAGAATATCCATCCTGAAGAAGCGCCGGATACAATAATGCACCCAATGCGACAATGGTGATTCCCGAAGCTCCTGTAAATGCGGTAAAAAGCGCACATGCCATAAAAGACACAATAGCAAGCCCGCCAGGCATCCATCCCAGAAAAGCCCTGGATAGACGTACCACCCGCTCGGAGGTCCGGCTTTCTGCAAGGATGTAGCCTGCGAAGGTAAAAAGCGGCAGGGCCAGCAAAACCGGTGTATCGGATATTCGGTAAATTTCAATGGGAATTACCGAAAGGTCGACCCCCTGGATGTAAAAACCGATCATGGCCACGGCCAGAATAATGGCAAAGAGAGGTGCTCCCAAAAAAGCCAATAAAACCAATATGAATGAAATCAGAAAACTCATGGCGTCTTTTGGTCAAAAAATGCCTTCAGATTTAAAACGGTTCTTGAAAAATATCTCAGGGACATCACCAAAAAAGAAAAAGGGATAATGGCTTGACAAAACCAGACAGGCACCTGGCCAAAGGCAACAATTCCGTCGATATACTCGAAACGGATCAGTTTGATACTGAAAAACAGGACAATGAGACATACAATCGAGGTGAAAAAATCCGTTATGGCCGAAACGATCCAGGCCGATTTGGATTTAATGTATTTGGAGATCAGATCAATTTTGATATGGTCTCCTTTTCTGGCGGCCACCATGGCCCCGATGAGCCCCACCCAAAGTACCAGAATGCGCACTAGTATGTCGGCCCAAACAAGACCACCGCTCAAAAAGTTTCTTAAAATGATTTGGGTAACAGCCAACAGGATCATCAGAAGCAACAGCCCCACCAATAAGCCGTCCTCGATTCGATAGAGCCATAACTGAATCTTATGGGCTATTGGAAAAGATGAGCTGTCAATGATCTGCTTTGGCGTGTTTTGATCTGTAATCGGCAAGATGTTCTTTCAGTTTCTTATAGATATCCCGTGAAATCTGACCTTTTTCAATCAACCGGTCAGGGACTTCCGATACAGCTTCTTTCCATTGATTGATCGTTTCTTCAGGAAGAGTGACAAACTCGATCCCCTGATTATGTAAGGCATCGATTGCGCTGATGTTGTCCTGACGATTGTATTGGTCAATTTTCTCGAAAGTTTTAACCATGATATCCCGTACCGTTTTCTGATCCTGGGGCGAAATTCTGGAAAAAGCTTTTTTATCCAGTACCATGGTTGCATGAACATACATCATCGGAACATCCATCAGATAACCCACCTGGGTATGCCACTGAAGGGCCAGCGCTCCGATGGGAGATGTACCGATGGTATTGATCAAACCCGTTTGAAGACCGGTGCGAACCTCGCCGATTGACAATGTAACCGGAGTTATCCCGAAGGATCTCACGGTTTCCAGGGAAATAAAATCATTATCAGGAATCCATACCTTCTTGTTTGACAAGTCCCTGACGGTTCTGACCGGAGAATTGGACATCACATAAACAAATCCGCCTTCGGCCATTCCGAAATTTACAAAGCCATGTTTTTCAAGCCCATCGATAAGCATGGGATCCATGCGCTCTCTTACATAATCGACTTCTTTGAATGAATTGAAAATAAACGGCAATCCATAAATCATTAAATCAGGGTAGATCTGAGAGAGACTTCCTGCAACGACCGCTCCGCCCTGAAGCTGGCCGATTCTGATTTTTCTCAATACCGCCTGGTCGCTTCCCATGACTCCGCCGGGATAAAATTTAAACCGTACCCTGTTGTCGGTTTGTTTGGCTACCATATCCGCACCTTCGCGCATGGTTTCCATCCAGACGGACCCTTCAGGAGACAGAGTGCCGATTTTAAATATTTCCCCTCCGGCCGTACCTGTACAAAAAGCAAGCATGCTTGCCAGGACAAAAAAGAATTTTACGCCATATCCGTATTTCTTATTTAAACTCATATCGTTAACTTTCAAAAGTATTATAAATGTGGGTTCATTAATGTCAAACCTTCCATTGGGTTTAACTATTCCAAAAAGTAATCATCCGATGATTCCAACAGCAATCGGGCCTCTCTTTGGGCAATAATATTGATCAACGTGTAGCCTTCGACCTTGGGGTCCGAATCAATCACTTCCTGGAGAAGCTGGTCATGAAGTTCCTTATCAAAAACACTTCGGGCATATCGTTGGGCATATAAGACTTTGGCATACAGATTTTTTCCATTGCTTATTGCTATGGTTTTTTCAAAAAATTCGCGTCCTTTTTCCGGATTTCCCCCTAATGCCGGAGGAAGTAGTGTTGCTAAGGTTCCGAGATACAAGAACGCCCCCCCGTCATCATACTCGGGTTTTAGTCTGGCAACCTGTTCCATGATGGCCTCCACTTTTGGAATTTCAGCAACAGCATTCCAATCTTTCTGGTTGGCTTGTATCCAGCTAGCCCATACGGTTCCCAATGTGTATATCGCATCAATTTCATCCTTGCCTGAATCATCAATTATCAGTTTGAAATCATGATAGTTTTTATCCTGAATATTGCAAAACCGCTTGCTGTTGGAACATGCCGCCCGGAAAGCCAGATTCAAGGCCTTATGGATGATTATGACAGACCGCTCGGTATCCTTAACGAAAATTTCCGCATAGGCGGCATTTAATTTTGCAGCATTTCTCAGCAGAGAAGCATTGTCAGGATTTTCTCTGATCAGTGCATCCATCATGAGTAAATAAGCAGGTGTGGCTTCTTCAACAACAACAAGATCCGTCTGGTTTTCAAAGGCGTAGGAAAAATTATCTGCTAAACGTGAAGTTGCCGAAGAAAACATAACGGAACATCCGGAAAGAAATCCAATCCCTAAAAGTGACAAAAGAATCAAGAAACAGCGGGGGATTTGAAAAGGCTTTGCAATAGTCATTATGGTCCAGGGTTATTTTTTGAATTGGTTTACATGGTTTAAAGGATTTTACGTTCAGGCCATAGCTTAAAAAAGATAAGTTAAAACAAGCAATGGTGTCAAGATCAAATCAAAACCGGCAAAAATTGCGGTTATGAAAACCTTTGCTTTTGAATCCAATATCCCATTGAACCCGGATTGGTTTGAATCGACAAAAAACTACCGGGGTCTAAAATCACTGTGTAAATTGATTCAAACGCTTGACAAGCAATCCACCAAATTTTATAGAAGCGGATATAATTTTTACGGTTTTTTTATTACCGGATAAGTAGTGCCTGAACTAAAACCGCCCTAACGCCCGGAAGAGGCGGCAGACAGGAAGGATAACATCCTGATAGGATGTACTTCCAATCTTGAACGCACCTAAAATTGAGGGGGAAAAAGGGATTTTTCAGGTATAAGTGAAATCTGCTTCTCTTGCAACCAGACCTGTCACCGCAGGAGGAAAATTTATGCAACCAGTTTCAGGAAGCGCTGTTCTATCACCCTGGACTCCAGGGATCTTCAGCCTGAGCATCTACACCATTGTTGTTCTGGTAATTATTGCCGTTCTTTTGTTTTTCTGTTCATGGCTGGGGGAAAGAAAACAAACGCCTGAAAAACAAAGACCTTATGAGTGCGGAATCATTCCTACCGGCAGTGCGCGTTTCAGATATCCGATACCTTTTTATCTTATTGCTATTTTTTTTCTCATTTTTGATGTCGAAGCCGCGTTTATTTTCTCCTGGGCGGTAGCCTGCGAATACCTGGGATGGGCTGGATGGCTTCAGATGACCTATTTTATTTTTGTTTTATTGATCGGTCTGGTTTATATCTGGAAAAAAGGAGGTCTTGATTGGGGTCCGGAATCATCCGAAAAATAACTCAGACAGTGGAGTTGTTGTCCACTCCTTTGGATACCGTGGTCAACTGGGCGCGAAAAAACAGCTTGTGGCCCATGTTTTTCGGACTGTCGTGTTGTTTTGTGGAAGAGGTTACCGCTTTTACACCTCGATATGATATTGCCCGGTTCGGAGCGGAGGTGCTCAGACCTTCACCCCGTCAGGCCGATCTGCTGATCATTTCAGGGACAGTTTTTAAAAAAATCGCACCGGTGGTTTTGAGGTTGTATGAGCAGATGGCTGAACCCAAATGGGTCATCTCAATGGGATCCTGTGCCAATACCGGTGGAATGTACGATGTCTATAGTGTGGTGCAGGGGGTCAATCAGATTCTGCCTGTGGATGTTTATATTCCCGGCTGCCCGCCACGTCCTGAAGCTGTTCTTCAGGGTCTTGTGATGCTCCAGGAAAAAATTGTTTCTGAAGAAAAACCGGCTCGTTCCATTTTTCACCTTGGCGGTGGGAACCAGGGAACCCAGGTACCTGTTTTAATAGACGGAATAACCAAATCCCGGGATCCTCGCGGCCCTTCCATGGAAGGCACCATGATTCGTGGTAGCTCGGTGACTCCTCCTTTTTTTAAAGAAAGCCGAAGTGACCTGATGTGGGCACCGCCGGCAGCCCGGATCGAACTGAACCAGGATGAAACAACACTTTTCCAAGCCCTGAAAGGAAAATTCGGAGAAAAAGTCGCTTTTTCAGATCACACCTCGGACATGCTTACTGTTCATGTTGAGAAAAAAAACTTTAAGAAGGTTTTAAATTTTTTAAAAAAGGAGAGCAACCCGAAATTTCAACGCATGGAAGACTTAACTGCCATTGATGAATCCGCCCGCAGAAAGAGGGATGACTATCCGGATTACACAATGGTATATAGCCTTCTGGCTTTTGACCCCCCTACACGGGTTCGTGTTAAAGTACCGCTTCAGGGGGAAAATCCGTCCACACAATCCATTGTGGATATATGGCCTTCAGCCGACTGGTATGAGCGGGAAGTTTTCGATATGATGGGAATCCGGTTTGATGGACATCCTAACCTGAAAAGAATTTTGATGCCTTCTCACTGGGAAGGCCACCCATTGAGAAAATCCTATCCGGGAAGAGCCACCGAAATGGCGGCTTATACTCATGATGATGCAGTGAATCTTCAGCCCGTGGATGCCGGCCTTTATGTCAGGGACAAAGACGGCAGGCACCATATGGTTTTAAATGTCGGTCCCCATCATGTCAGCACCCACGGCCTGATGCGGTATGTAGTGTCTCTGGAGGGAGAAATTATCACAGATATCGATATGGATATCGGGTATCATCACCGGGGGGTTGAAAAAATCGGAGAACGCCAGACCTGGAATCAGTTCATCCCCTATACCGACCGCGTGGATTACCTGGCGGGAGCTGCAAATAATCTTCCCTATGTGTTGGCTGTTGAAAAGCTGACAGGGATCAAAGTCCCTGAAAGAGCGCAATTTACCAGGGTGTTGCTTAGCGAGCTTTTCCGCCTGAGCAATCATCTGGTTTATCTCTCCACTTTTGCCCATGATGTCGGTGCCATGACCCCAAACTTCTATGCGTTTCGGGAGCGAGAGATGATTCTCGACATCGTGGAACTGATCACCGGTGGAAGACTTCATCCTTCGTGGTTTCGGCTGGGAGGCCTTCAGGCCGATCTTCCAGAAGGCTGGAAAGAAATGGTGGATCAATTTGTAAAAATATTTCCCGAACGGCTCAGGGAATATGAGGCGTTGATCACCAAAAATCCCATTTTCAAGGCCAGGACCAAAGGGATCGGCAAACTGACTTTAGATCAGGCCATGGATTGGGGGGTCAGCGGCCCAAACCTTCGTGCTTGCGGGTTGGAGTGGGATTTGAGAAAAAAAATTCCCTATTCCGGATACGATGCTTTTGATTTCGAGGTGCCTACAGGCACAGAAGGTGATTGTTATGACCGTTACTTAATTCGCGTGGAAGAGATGCGCCAGAGCCTTCGCATTATCGATCAGGCAGCTTCGGGGATGCCGGATGGAAGATATGTTACCGATGATTACCGGTACATAATTCCAAAGCGGGAAGATATGCTCAAGGATATCGAATCGTTGATCCATCATTTTATTAACGTCACCCGCGGTCCGAAAATTCCTGAAGGTGAAGCATATGCATCTTGTGAAATTCCCAGAGGGGAGCAGGGCTATTATGTGGTCAGCGATGGGGTGGGCTATGCCTACCGCATGCGGATCAGAACACCGGGTTTTGCCAATATCCAGGTAATACCTTTGATGACTGTTGGTTGGAGCCTTGCGGACCTGATCGCAATTGCCGGTTCGATTGATTATATTCTGCCGGATATTGACCGGTAGAAATGCCTGAAAAATTCGTGATTGAGAATTTAAGGAGTATCCTGAAGGAATATTTCAAATGGTAGGATGGGTCCTCGGTTTTTTACTGTTGCTTTTAAAAATGGCTGCCATGTTGTTCGTCCTTCTGATTATGGCGGCATACCTGGTCTGGGCGGAGCGAAAATTTCTTGCCCGCCTTCAGGTAAGATATGGTCCGAATCGCGCAGGAAAGTTCGGATTGCTCCAGCCCATCGCCGATGGGATCAAAATGATTACCAAAGAGGATGTCATGCCGGACGGCGCTGACCGTTTCATTTTTCTCCTGGCTCCGGCTATTGTGGCCGCCACGGCCATGTTAATGTTTGCCGTGGTTCCGTTTGGAAATGAAATGACCTTGCTAGGTCAAACCATTCCCATGGTTATCAGCGACCTGAATGTGGGATTGCTCTATGTATTTGCGCTTTCCTCCCTCGGGGTTTACGGAGTGGCACTGGGAGGATGGGCATCCAACTCCAAATACAGCCTTCTTGGCGGTATCCGGGGTGCCGCCCAGATGATCAGCTATGAGCTGTCTTTAGGATTATCCCTCATTCCCATTGTCATGATCGCAGGCTCGTTCAGTCTGGTTGATATCGTATCGGCTCAGCAAAATGTCTGGTTCATTTTTCTCCAACCGGTTTCATTTATCATTTTTTTTATCAGCGCCATGGCAGAGAGCAAACGGATTCCCTTCGATATCCCGGAAGCTGAAAATGAACTGGGAGCCGGTTACCATATGGAGTACAGCGGCATGCGTTTCGGGCTTTTTTTTATCGGAGAATATGTGCACATGCAGGTGCTGGGGGCACTGGTGGCGGTATTTTTTCTGGGAGGCTGGCAAGGGCCTCTTCTGCCTGCACCGGTATGGCTGATAATCAAAATCATTGGTGTCGCCCTGGTCATGATTTGGATCCGGGGAACGCTTCCGCGGCTTCGGTATGACCAGCTTATGGCTCTGGGGTGGAAAATCCTTGTACCCGCAGCTTTAATTAACATTGTGATCACGGGTGCGGTAATTTTGATTATTTGATCTATTCATTGCAAACCAGGGAAAATTAGAAGTTATGGCATCTGCAATAGAGGCATTAAAGGCGTTGGCGGAAGGTTTTGGGACCACGATTAAACATCTGGGCCGCAAACCGATCACCGAACAATATCCGGAATATAAACGTCGGCTTCCGGAACGGTCTCGGGCCAGGATCATCCTCACGTGTGATCCCAACGGAGATGAACGGTGTGTGGCCTGTTTTTTATGTTCCGCAGCCTGCCCGGTAAGTTGTATCTCCATGGAAGCAGGCGAGCGGAAAAGAGATGGTCGGCGGTATGCCCGGTGGTTTAGAATTAATTTTGGACGCTGTATCTATTGCGGTTTATGTGAAGAAGCTTGCCCTACATCTGCCATTCAACTGACCCCGGATTTTGAAATCTGTAAACGGGATGTTCTTTCAATGGTGTATGAAAAGGAAGATCTTTTGGTAAATCACACCGGAAAGGACAAGGATTACAATTTTTATAAATATGCCGGAGTGGTCACTTTTGCAAGGGGCAAGGGAGAGCATGAAAAAGAGACCGCACCAGTCAATATCAGAAGTAATATGCCATGACCCTTTATTCCGTTATATTCTATCTTTTGGCGGCATTGATCATCATTTCAACAGGTGTTGCCATCACCCGCCGCAACATGGTTCATGTGGTCGTTTACCTTATTATTTCATTTTTCGGCACGGCCATGCTTTTCTATCTTTTCGGTGCCCCCCTTCTGGCTGTATTGCAGATTATTATTTATGCCGGAGCCATCATGGTTTTGTTTTTATTTATCATCATGATGCTCAAAGTTGAAATCCCGGAAAGTTCCGTGTTCCCATTGAGTCAGTGGGTGCCGGCGGCTGCCCTTTGTGTCGCCAGTGGCGTGTTGGGGCTGTTGATTTTGATTTCGGAACCGCAACTGGGTAAACCTCTTGAAACCGCCATTGCAACGCCTGATCATTTTGGCTTTTATCTTTTCAAATGGCACTGGCTTTCTATTGAACTGGTTTCCATCCTGCTTCTTGTTGCCCTGATAGGTGCATTTCATCTTGGCAAAACAAAACCGCCTGATCCATCTAAGGAGCCGTCATGATTGTTCCTTTCAGCCATGTCATGATTCTATCGGGTATCGTCTTTCTCATGGGAATATTCTGTGCTGTTGCACGCCGAAATCTGATCATGATTTTACTGGGCATAGAGATTATGCTCAATGCCGCATCCATTTCTTTTGTCGGAGCCTCGCTGCATTTTCAGCTCATGGAAGGGCAGGTGTTTGCTCTGTTTATTATTGCCGCAGCAGCAGCCGAGGTATCTGTCGGACTGGCTCTGTTTGTCTGTTTATACCGTCGTACAGGGTCACTGGACCCGGGGTTCGACGAGTGAAAAGACTCAACTCGAAAAAGGAAACACCATGAGTGTAATCGCTGCCGCATTAGCGGCAACTGCACCATTCACTGCATTTTTTGTTACATTCATTCTGACCCGAAACCGTCCGAGAGTTTCCGCCGGTGTTTCGGTTGGGGCGATTTCCCTATCGTGCATGTGTGCATTCTTTTTGTTGTTCCGGCACTGGGGAATGGACGAACCGGTACTGTATACTTCCAACTGGGTCGTTTCCGGTTCGCTCATTATACCCGTTGGCTTATTGCTCGATCCGCTGAGTATCCTGATGCTTGTTCTTGTCAGCAGTATCTGTCTGCTCGTTCAGATTTATTCAATCGGGTATATGTCAGGGGATTCCGGTTTTTCCCGGTATTTTACTTTCATGTCTTTGTTTGCTTGGGCCATGATTACCCTGACCCTTTCACCGACGATGCTTCAGCTTTATGTTTTCTGGGAGTTGGTCGGCCTGTCATCTTATCTTTTAATCGGGTTCTGGTATGAAAAATTCAGTGCGACTCAGGCCGGCAAAAAGGCTTTTGTCATGACCCGTCTGGGGGATGTGGCATTTCTTCTCGGGCTATTGCTTGTATTGATTCATCTGGGCAATTTAAATATTTTCGAAATGAACAGGCCTGATCCTTTTGAGTCCATGTCCCCTTTCATGACCACCCTGGCGGTTCTTCTGATTTTTGGGGGTATTATCGGTAAAAGCGCCCAGTTTCCTCTTCTCACCTGGCTTCCGGATGCCATGGAAGGTCCCACACCAGTCAGTGCCCTTCTGCACTCGGCAACGATGGTGGCAGCCGGAGTTTACCTTTTTGCCCGCCTGTTTCCTTTTTTCAGCATGTCACCGACAGCCATGGCGATCTGTCTGGGTGTCGGTACCCTGAGCATGCTCCTGGCATCCACCATGGCCCTGGTAAGCCGCGATATTAAGCAGGTGTGGGCATATTCCACCATCAGCCAACTGGGATACATGATCATGGGGCTTGCTGCGGGCGGCTATGTCGCAGGCGTTTTTCATCTGACCACTCATGCCGCATTTAAAGCCCTGTTGTTTTTATGCTCGGGTGTCTTTATTCATGCATTTCATACCAATGACATTTTTGACATTGCAAAATCCGGTGCAAACCGAATGAAAATCCCTCTCGTTTGCCTCATCATTGCCGGCGCGGCACTTGCCGGTCTTCCGCCTTTCTCCGGATTTTTCAGCAAGGAATTGATCCTGGCGAACCTGGCCGCTCTAGACAACCCTCTATGGCTTGCCTGTGCTCTGGTGGGAGTCTTTCTCACCGCATATTACACATTTCGGCTGATCTTTATCATTTTGTTTCCCAAACCGGATATTTCAGATGGTCATTCCAATGCTACATCAGAAAACGAAGGTGAACGATCTGAAATAAAACCTCATGCAACCGGGCTTGTGATGGTCCTTCCTCTAGTTTTTCTGGCAGCGGCCACCCTGATCCTTGGATTTTTTGAAGGTCCAATTGAACGATTTTTATCCGTGACCCTAACGGAGGTGCCGGTATTTGCCGATACGCACCATGGATGGATTCTTTATTTGGCACTGGGGCTTTCTGCGGCCGGTGTTCTTCTGGCCCTGATTGAATTCGGTTTGCCCAAAGCCCGTCAGGTGGGATTTGCTGAACGGGTTCCCCTTGTTTACCGGCTGTTTTTACAACGCTGGTATATCGATCATTTTTACCGGTTCTTTGTGGACTACGTGATCGACCGGGGTGTGGCCAAAATATGTACTCAAAGCGACAAAAAGGTGATCGACCGCAGTATTGACAGCTTTTGTGGTGGTATTGTTGAAAGCAGCCGATTTCTGTCTTTTTTGCATACGGGAATGATTCAATATCGGCTGATCGTTTTATTTTTGACCATATTTTTTTTAAGTCTCTATATTTTTTTAGGATAACAATCCCATGGATATGCAATATGCAACTTTCCCTTACCTTTCAACACTCCTGATGGTTTGTATTGCGGGACTTTTTACAATCTTATTTTTACCGGCCAGGGAACATAACAAGATTAAATGGGTTAGTGCCGGATTTTCAGGCATGACCATGGTGATTTCTATTTTCCTTTTTCTTGCCTACGATAAAAATACCGGCGGGCTGCAGTTTGTGGAACGTATGTTGTGGATTCCTTCCATGGGCATCTATTATTTCAACGGTGCCGATGGTTTTAACCTTCCCATGCTGCTTCTGACCGGCATTGTCTTTTTTACCGGAGTGCTTTCCATGTGGGAACTGAATACACGGGTCAAAGAATTTTTTGCACTCTATTTTTTGCTGGTGACCGGTGTGTTCGGACTTTTCATGAGCCTGGACCTGTTTTTTATCTTTGTCTGGTATGATGTTTCACTGTTTCCCATGTATCTGCTGATTGCGGTATGGGGAAGTACCCGTAAAGAGTACGGCGCCATGAAACTCACACTCTATCTATTGGCCGGCAGCGCCCTGATTCTTCCGGCCATCCTTTATGTGGTGAATGCATCCGGTCTGAAAACTTTCGATCTTACGGCATTGATGGCTCCGGGCACTCTCACTCCTTTTCAGCAAAAATTTGCCTTTATCTTTATCTACATCGGTTTTGGAATCCTGGCGGGTGTCTGGCCGTTTCACACCTGGTCTCCGGTAGGTCATGTGGCGGCTCCAACCTCGGTGAGCATGGTTCATGCGGGAGTGTTGATGAAAATCGGGGCATTCGGTGTTTTACGGGTAGGAATTTTCCTTTGCCCCGAGGGATGGCAGTTTTTTGCTCCCTTGATGGCGGTTTTGGCGACCATAGGAATTGTGTACGGGGCGTTTGTGGGATTGACCCAGGATGATCTCAAATATGTCATCGGCTACTCCAGTGTCTCCCATATGGGCATTGTGGGACTCGGGCTTTCTACCCTCACGGTGGAAGGGCTCAATGGAGCCGTTTACCAGATGTTTGCTCATGGCATAATGACGGCCCTGTTCTTCTCATCTGTCGGGTATATTTATGATAAGACCCATACGAAAATGATCCCTGAACTGGGAGGGTTAAGCCGGATCATACCGGTTGCAGCCTTTTACTTTATACTGGCGGCGCTCACTTCTATAGGGGTGCCGGGTCTGGCAAGCTTCTGGGGAGAACTGGTCGTCTTTATCTCGTGCTTCAAAGTCTATCCGTTGCTGGCGGTGACGTCCATCTTCGGTTTGGTGGTGACGGCTCTGTTTATGCTCCGGGTGGTTCAGAAAACCTGCTACGGATCTCCTAAGGAGCATCATACCCAAATCCGGGATCTATCATTTGTGCCAGGGATTCCCAGAATGATCCTTGCCGTGGTGATTATTTTTTTCGGCCTTTTTCCCTCTTATATGTTTGATATGATTGATACTGCTTCCGGGTCTTTTTTTAAGGGATTGCCATGATGAACTGGGCTCTTTTGAATATTGAAATTTATTTTCTGTTAGCATCCGCCGGCTTTCTGGTGTTATCTCTGTTGCCAAAAGGTAACGCACAACATGACTATTTAGCTGCACTGGCTCTTTCAGCCGTTGGAATCGGGGTGGCTTTCTCCGGAATCAACCAGCAGGGAGACATGTTTTCCCATGCCTATCGGATTGATCTGTTTTCCCAGGTGTTTAAAGTTTTGCTGGCTATAGGCTTCTTTCTCATCGTCTTTACCTGTTCGGAGTTGGAAAGCGTTCCGCAAAGGCTTCACCCGGAATTTTACTTTCTGCTGACCATTGCCACGCTGTCCATGATGATTCTGGTGAGCAGTGTTCATTTACTGACCGTTTATATATCCCTGGAACTGTCCAGTTATTCCCTGTATGTTCTGGTTTACCTGAGAACAGACCATCAATCGAGCCTGACAGCCACGCTTCGCTATTTTATCGTGGGTGCGATCGCATCGGCCTTGATGCTTTTCGGTATTGCGATACTCTACAGCTTTGCGGGGTCTGCTCATCTGATCGATATTGTAAAAGCCCTTCCGGACATCATCGATCGCCCGATTGTGATCATCGGATTTTTTTTAACTCTGGCCGGATTTTTTTTCAAACTGGCTGTGTTTCCTTTTCATTTCTGGGTTTCCGAAACCTACCAGGGGGCTTCGAATCAGGTAGCTGCTTATATTGCCACCGCATCCAAGGTGGCAGCCATTGCCATTTTGATCCGAATCGTTGCGCTGGCCGGAGGGCAGAGCGATTACCTGGCGAACATCCTTATTTTTCTTTCCATCATATCCATGACCGTGGGGAATGTATCCGCCATTGTCCAGAATGATCTGAAAAAACTTTTGGCCTACAGCAGTATCGCCCATGCCGGTTATGTACTTATCGGCATTTTGAGCATGAATCATGCCGGATACTCGGGAGCGATCTTTTACGCGGTAGCCCTTTTAATACTTAAATTTACGTGTTTTTTTGTCATTATCAAGGCTGCCTCCGATGGCGGAAACCCCACAATGGCCCATCTGGCCGGCCTTCACCGCCGTTCTCCGATTCTAGCGCTAACCTTGCTGCTGGCATTGTTCGGGTTGGCAGGCATCCCCCCCACGGTTGGATTTACCGGGAAACTTCTCGTTTTCAGCGCTGCAATTCAAAAAGGATACTTCATTCTGGTGCTCATCGCCATGATCAATGTGGTGGTATCCCTTTACTACTACCTGCTTGTGCTCAAAGCGGCCTATCTCACCGAACCGGAAACGAAATTGCCAGAAATTACAACCCCCATGCCGGTAAAAATACTTGCCACCGCCATGATGGCAGCCATCATAGCCTTCGGTTTTTTTCCGGCCGGCCTGATTCGAATCGCCGAGGCCGCAACCGCTTTTTTTATTTGATTCGAAAATAACGATATCCTGCACCCCCGGAAAAGAGATTCAAAGCAGATCCTGTCCACAGGTGATGAAACTATACCGGTTGTGCTTTTTCTCAGAAATTTTATCCGGGAATTCTCCAGAGAAAAATCTCATAAGGAGCGTCCTGGTAATCCACCGTCACGACTTCGTCAGGCTCCCATTCCCCCATGTCAAAAGCGTGGGATACGATTCTTGATCCTGGTTTAAGCTTTTCCAGAAGGATCGGTTTAAGTGCAAGATTGACACTGGGATATAGGTAGAGCATGACCACGGTGGCTTCGGAAAAGTCCGTATCAAATATGTTTTCATGTCTGATGGTCACAAGATGTTCAACGCCGTTTATTCTCACGTTTTCTTCCGATTCCCGAACCCTCTCAGGGTCTAAATCAACACCAACGGCCCTGACCCCGTAAATTTTAGCTGCAGTCACGACAATTCTGCCGTCACCGCAGCCAAGATCGTAAACCACATCGTCTGGTTTCACATCGGCTAATTTCAGCATTTCCTCAACAACCGGTTGCGGGGTCGGATCATAGGGCACATCGAGTTCATCTACCGAAAATGCCCGATCCGGTTCGATCTTTTCTATCTCAGCACTTTCTTCGGGTTTATCGCAGGCAAAAAGAGCGACAAAAAAAATGCTAAGCAATAACGTCAAAAATGCCTTTTTCAAAGTGTCTCTGTTTTTCATTTAAATACCCTCCATCCATAAAAAGTGACGACGACTCTCCTTTTTGCATATCATGAACGAAAAGTCCTTTATTCCCTCCCATCGGGTTGTTCTTAGGCTATTCATGACATAAGGGGCATTTTTAGCAGTTTGAATCCTCATGATCGAGATTTTTTTCGTCATTCCTGTGAAAGCAGGAATCCAAAGGAATCCAGGTGGATTAAGGAAGCTGGTTTTTCTGGATGCCGGATCAAGTCCGGCATGACGGAGAACTTTGTAATGTCAAGATAACAATTAAAAATTCAGAATGATAACAGTACCCCCTGTATCAAGTGTTTATTAAGACCACCCCTCCCAATGGAGGGTTAGGTTTTGTTCATCCCCTACATAGAAAAAATACTCGTTTTTGTCAAAAAAAATGAGCCGAATGATTGATCTAGAATATCATGGTACAATTATTGCTAAAAAAGTCTTAGGTTGAGCCATTCTGTTTCGCAAAAGCCTTCGGCGTCATTCGGGCCCACAGTACCGGTTTCATGTCTCAAATCCTGAATGCCGCTGAATCGCATCAATTCATCACCGGCTATTGCCGTAATGACGGAATGCTCTCTGTGAAATCGATCCGTTTTGGGTTAGGAATAATCATGCACGGGAGGATCAATCCATGTCCTATTATTATTGTAAGAAATGCAAAAAAGTCTATGGGTGCGGAGATCTGGTTGTCGAACATACATTATGTGGCATTTGTAAAAACGGGTGCGGAATGAGAAATAAAATGTGGAAAATTGATGGGTTCACTTTTAAGGAAGACGACCATAGCAGCATTTGCCCGCATTGTTACATTTATCCGAATGATGGCCTGCACCCAAAAAATTCTTTAACCATGTGGTAGAAGTGGCTGAACGAAACCTCTTCTTCAAGCGGCAGATTTTTTATGCACACCTGACATTGTTGGTGAAAAACATGTCAGGATCATTATATTTATCCGAACCTCACATATCCATTCCCAGGGCGTTGTCCTGGGCTGATATGTAACGGCCTTTCAGGCCTCAAACCCGCATGAATTCTTAAGCGTTGCCTGAGAGGTAATGGATAAGATCCGGACTAAATGATCTCGCCGGATCACCTTTACTGATCTAAAAGCCGAATAGTGCCCTCCGGTGCCAGGTAGGTATTAAGATCATCTCCCAGCAGAAGGAGCGGGGGGAAGGGACTAAACGACTTTTTGTTCATCCGCTGCTGATTAGACTTGCTGATGAAAGATACACAATATATATTCATGTTGTCTTCCGGATGCTGCATCCTGTATTTCTGAATCAAAGATATTTTTCCGGTTTTTGGGGAAATGGCAATTCAACATTTTGAACCGCTGATTATAACCAATGAAAGAAAAAATTTCATCAGGCATGGCGGACATGGGAAACCTGTAAAATTCTACCGGGAATTGTTCCTGAAACTGTGCTCTTTGAAGGTTATTGACCAAGAATCCCTCAAGCTGATTCAGATCCTGCAACTGCACAAGGCAATCGATCATACTCAGACAGCAACGGGTTCAGCCGTTCTTCTGCGATCACTTGTCCGGCCTCAAACGGATCTGGAGGTGATCCAATCCAAGCACGAGTCATTATCCGAGATTGCATCCCATAACAGGCTTCGACTTGCCCTGAAAGATTTTGTTGCTGAATACGGGGCCGGAGAAAACGCTCTGTACAGATTTTTCAACAAAGGCCTTTTTGCCTTGTTTCCTTATCAGGAACTCAAAAAAGCTAAGAAATCAGCCGCCCGAATCACCAGGATTCTCAAAACCGTTCCGGTTCCGGAATCGCCCTATCTCAAAGGCCTGGTCGCCATTCTTGAATCTTACAATGGATCACCGATCGATCGGATGATGAATGGGCGGATTTTTAAGACTTTTAACGGACTGAAATCCGATCAGGAAGTGGGATTGTTTACACCTAAATGGAAATTTGTTCCCCGGCGCCTCTCAGAGTGGGTTCTTGCCGGCCCTATGATAGCCCTGGTGCCCTTCATTCAAAACAAATTTGGACTGGAAACGGCCGTTTCTACCTTGATGACACCCATTGGAATGATCTGGACGGGCCTGTATGGTTTTCACAGCCTGTTTTTAAAACCCATCAAGGATACGGAAAAATTCATTGAACCATTCCGGAGACACTGTATCGATGATAGCGGGTTTAACAGGGCTATTGATGCCGTAGGAATGATCGATGAACTTTTGTCTTTCCATGAGTTTGGGCGGGAATTTTCCAATGATGCGACCCTTCCGAAAATTACCGATCAGGAACGTCATCGTTTCGAAGCGACCGGGTTGAAAAGCCCTGTTCTAGTAAAACACAAAACAGATTGTGTGGCCAATACTGTGACCATGAACGGGACAAGACTGACCTTTATCACCGGACCCAACAGCGGAGGTAAAACCACCCTGTGCAAGACCATAGTGCATAATCAGATTCTGGCACAAATTGGATCCTATGTGTTGGCTGAGAAGGCGGTGATCAATATTGCCGACAGGATCAGTTATCAGGCTCCGAAATTTGACGGATTGCAGGATGATGAAGGGAGATTCGGCACCGAACTTAGCCGGACACGGGATATCTTTTTTTCGACCGGTCCAAAGAGCCTGGTGATTCTTGACGAACTGGCGGAAGGAACCACCGTTGAAGAAAGGCTGAAAGAGTCATTTGAAATTTTGAGTGATTTTTATACCATCGGCAACAATACCGTTCTTGTCACCCATAACCATTCGTTGGTGGACCGTTTCATGGAGGAAAAAAAAGGGCAATCTCTGATGGCTGAATTTGAGGGGGAAAACCCCACGTACAGGATAATACCTGGTATCTCAAGGATATCCCACGCTCGAAGAATTGCCGAAAAAATCGGATTTTCCAAAAAAAACAGGCTTCAATATCTCAAAGACAATGGATACGCATAAATCCTGCATTATATAACAACCGACCCAGTTGAGAACCCGGCTTTCGCTGACCGATTCGGATTCGGAAAAAAGTCTGGTCTCAGAGAGGTTTTTTAATGAACATCACGGTTGACTGTTATTCCGGATATCGCGGGGAAGAAACACCGAGGACGGTCAGAATCGGCGACAATACAATTGAGGTGAAAGAAATCCTTGACCGGTGGCTTTCTCCGGATCATCGGTATTTTAAGTTTCTTGGAGATGATCAATCGATCTATATCATTCGCCATGATCATCAATCCATGCAGTGGAGTCTGACCTTTTTCGACAGGTCTGATCCATGATCATTGTTCAAACTTGAAACTGGATTGAAGGGAAAGCAGCTTCACCTTGAAACCAAAATTCAATTCATTCGGAGTGATAGGATTTGCCCTGGCTTCATCCTTTGCCGTTATTCAAAAATGGTCTCTTCCTGAATTCTGCTGGAGCACATGGATTGCCGGGCTTGTCTATGCCTGGGCCTGTGTCATAACGGCAGCCTTTCAGATCATCCTTACGGCACCATCGGAAAAGGAAACCTATGAAGACCGCATTCCTTTTTTCAAACATATTTCGTGGATTGGTTTTTTGTCTCTGGTTCTTGTGCTGATTGGCGTCATCTCTGTGATCTCAGTGAAAATATACAATTATCTGTTCGCATTCTACGGGCTGTTTCTTTCCTTTTTTGCTGAAATGGAGCCTCATTCTTATTTTGGCAGAGATGGTTTTATCAACTCGGATTTTTTTTCTCCGGTCCGGCATCTCATTGTTTTTTTCTGGCCCATGGCCCTGGGAACCTTGGTTGCCAACTGGAAAGATTTTATCCAAAAAAATCCCTGGAAAAGAATTTTCCTCCCTTTTCAGGCTCAGATACTGAAAATGCATGTGATGATTGTCGCATTGCCGTTTTTGGCGTTAATTGCATGGGCTCTTTTTGGAGAAAAACACCAGGCCATTACCATCCTGCTACTTATGGCCCTGTTTTACCTTCTTCCAAAAAATCTGGAATCGCCACAACATCCCGAATCATCCTGATCGATGGTGTTCTCCTATCGAGTCATGCCATTTACCAAAAAAAATTGGCACCTGCCGGCTTAAGGTCTCATTCGCACCTGATATCCCATATGGTCAACCTTGCGTGTTCCATCATTCAACCTGTTACGATTTTTTCGATTTCAATCCGGTGATTACACCATGACACCGGCAGGCTGTGCTCAGTAAAATCGCGTTGCCAATGGTGGATATTTCCCGCAACGCCCGGAAAAGCTGTTTCGGCTGGTAACCGCCTACTCCCGGGACCAGTTGATAGCTCCTGACAACTACCGGGTGAAATCCGGGCACCTTGATTTTACTGAGCAAATCGAACATATTCTCTTTGCGTTTTTTACCTGTAAAAAAGCAACTGTCAGCAGGCTCCGGGCAATTATCAGGACAGATAAAATCGGCATGACTGACATACATATCACCGGTTTTGCCTTCAATACAATTGGGAAGAAATTTCATGACCGCTTCAGGAATTCGGCTACGCCTCCACCCATCAACCGCTTTTTTTGTGAGTATCCATTGGGAAACCAAATGGATTGGAACAGCCGGAATGATCCAGTCAGGATCTTTATCAGAATGAAGATTTTCAACAAGAAACGTCACTCCATCGGAATGAACCGGAGTTCGATCCGGTCCGCTGACCCCGGCCAATCGTTTATGTGAAAAATCTATCAGGACAAAGTGGCTGTCAGGATATACCCTTTCCAGACAATTAAGGGCCTGCCGACCGAATTTTCCGATACCAATGATCCATATTTTTTTCATATCTCGCCAGTCCAAAGTATTCCGTCATGCCGGACTTGATCCGGTATCCGGAAAAATAAACTTCTTAAATTCATCTGGATTCCGGCTTTTGCCCAATGGCGTCAAGTTACGGTCCTTATAATACCAGCATTAGGGGCCAAAAACGTTTTATTACCTGTCATTCTGAGGGAGCGGCAGCGACCGAAGAATCTCTCTTCCCGAGTCTGGTCCGGTTATCGAATCCGACTCGAAGTTTAAACCAAAGATACCGTACTGGTGTGCAGGAAAGATTCTTTGTCGGCCATTCACCGCGTGCCATATAACCGTTTACCATGTCGGCCTCCTCAGAATGACAACCTTGAATTCCTATTTAATTTCTTAACTTGACCTTAATGCGGCTTTCGCCGGAATGACGATATAAAAAAGATCGATGATGATTGATCCAAAGTACTTTTACGCGCTCCACCCGGCTGTGCCGGGCCCGAACCGATAAATAGCAAGGTGTCTGTGGTCACGTTTGAGAAAGGGTTCCAGACTGTTGGGTCGCTTCCCTGAACACCGAACACTGAATACTGAAACCTTTTTATTTAGCAGAAATAAAAATGTTGAGTACAAATAACCCAATCCCAACAAAACTCATCTCAATCCACCTGGATTTTATTATAGCACTTAAAATCGGAATGAAAGCTCATGACATCGAATTCGTTTTCCCTGATGGGGATCCGATTCCCCATGGCTGCATCCAAAAAGGCACCCATTGGGTCATGAGGTTCAAAATTCTCAAGATATTGTGGACAATTGCTTCTTGACACACAATCAGCGATCTGCCATATTTGCACCATTTCAATGCCCTTTCATTGAAGCGGTTTTAATTTGGCTTCAAAAAAAAGAAGTTGAAACAGAACCTTTTTTTGAATATCCGCTTGATTGATTGGTTTTACAATAGGTAATCTTTGCATATACAATCATATCATCTGCTGTGAGAAACTGAATGGAAAAAGAATATATTGAAAACAAGGATAGGGAATTTCGGAACAAATTAAAGGAAATGCGCCTAAATCTGGCTAAGCGGCAGATATTGGCGCAGATGGAACAAAACAAGCCGCAACCCAAGCGTGCCAGAATGGTCATCCCGATTCTTCTGGTGATAGTGGTGGGAGGATATTTTGCGGGGAAAACCATCCGAAGCCATCAGCTTGAATCAGCAACCATCCCGGATAAATTGGAAACGGCAGAATATCGATATCCAGTTCCATCAGATCAAAAAGAACCGACAGGCGGAGATCCCCGTGAAACCGGAAAAATAGCCGGTTCCGAGTCTTCATCGGTCGGTCATCTGACGGATGATTCCGGAAAAGATTCTGAAATTCAGACTGAAGCTCAAAACGCAATTCCGATTAAATCCGATGATGATCAGGAAGGATCTCCGGTTGAAACCCATGTGGCAAAACAATCAGAGACTGAAATTGAGTCACACCCCATAGATCAAGCATCTAATACCGGGTTGGATGAACAGGATTCCTTTGGGGATTCTTCAGGCCTGTCCACAGAAGAGGGTGTTGAAACAGTTGAATCCGGGGATATGAAAGTCGGCGAGACAGCGGCATCTGAAGATATATCCGCGAGTTACGGTACACGGATAGCCCAGAATTTTGTATGCACGGGGATTAAAGGCCGAAAATGTATCTCCAGAGAAACCGTTTTTTCACTCAGCAGAAATCAGAATCCGCATGTATGGATGGAAGTTTATTCAGACAGGGTCCCCTATGTATTAAAGCACGTCTATTATCATGAAGGTCAAAAATATGTCGAGGTTCCTCTCAAAATTGAATACCGCCGCAATCGTACATGGAGTTTAATTACCTTAAAAGGCTCAAATCTTGCCGGTTCATGGCATGTGGAGACTGTGGCTGAAAACGGGGCCGTTTTGAATCGAGTGGATTTTAAGGTCACGAATTGACAGGGATCAGGATTGGACTTTTCCGGATTGAGCAACAAAACGATTCGGGAACCATTTTTAACATGGTCCGAAAGCAGTCTCTTGCATGTCATTCTGAGGGAGCGACTCGCAGTGATTCGATGTTTTGAAAGAAAATTCTGGTTTTGCCTAAAATCCGGGCTGAAATCCTGATATTTCCTTAAAAATGGTGACCATAGTGTTGCGAAATTCGGTGGAAGCATTTTTAATCAGGCTTTTGTCCTCTTTTCGAAGGGTAGTAAAAAAATTTCGGACAACCCGTCTTTTTTCTTCACTCCATCTGGCGGAAAGGTGCGGGGTGATATCGAAATCTCCAAAAGCGCCTTCTCCGGGTGTGTCCCGACGACTGTGGGCCCAATTGATCACATGGGAAAAATAGAGAATAAACCGATCCGTGAGGACATAAAGAAGCTGATCGTTTTCCACCGGGCCGACTTCTATTTTGAGTCCTCCCAGAGGAATTCCTTTTATTCTGGTGGCTGCAATTTTTTTGGTACCGGCTGCAGCCGATCCTGCTCCAAGAAGTGTTCCCATGGCCGTGAAGACTCCGAAAGTGATTCCTCCCAGAGCCAGGTCAACCTGAGAACCAATCCCTGCGCCGATACCGGCACCTGCTAGAGCCAATTGACGCAGGGTCAAACCGAGAACCTGCCAGGTTTTTTTATTGAACAGATCGTTTTTAAGAATTGACTGTGGAGGAAGTTCATAGGAAAAAATATTATGCTTGAAGCGTTTTTTGATACTCTTGTGGGCTTTCCTTTCAATTTCTGAAATGCGTTGCTGATACATTTGAGACAGTTGATCACGTATCGCTTCAATTTCACTTTCATCTCGGCATGTTTTTTCGACCTTATATCCGATGACCGTTTGAAGAAGTTGGTCAAGAATGGATGCTGTTTCATTCAGCCGATGGTGCCAGTCGGCCTTGAAGGCGTAAATGGTGTCTTCGAGAGCGGGTTGCCAATCCGGATCGATATGCTTAAGGCTCTCCAGAAGGTCGATGCGCTGGGCGAAACTGGCTTTATGGGCATCAAAGAGCCTTATATTGTTAAAGTGCTTTCTGGCTTCATTTTTCCAAATATTGATGTTTTCCAGGGCACCTTTTTCTTTGGCATTAATGACGATCATTCGGGGAAGGCCTGTTTTGCGAAGAATTTCCATCTCAATGGAATCGATCTGCCTGAAAGGTCTGGCGCCGTCAACCACAAAAATGATGCCGGCACCTTCTGCAAGAGGTGCCAGCAGTTCGCATTCATCGGTAAAGTTTTCATCTCCCTGATGAGTGCGGATAAATTCCGGGATCAACCGTTCGGCCGGCCCCCGGTAGTTTTCGATCCACTCGAGTGTCCGCCTGGGGTTCTGAAATCCCGGTGTATCCACAAAACGGATAATCGTGCGACCATCAATGATGACCGGATATTCCTGGCACACGCGCGTTTCTCCGGGCGTGGGACTGATCTTGACACTGTCATCCTCTGCCAGGGTCGATACAACCGAAGATTTCCCTTCGTTGGGATGGCCAAGAACCGCAAAAAGAGGTGATTTATCTTTCACTGTAGGTGTTTTTATCCTCCAAAAGATTCGACCCGTATATAAGGATCTCCCAGACTGTTGATCGCCTGTTTCCAGATCAGTTTGTCCATGTCCGATGGTGGGGCGAAAAATGTATCCCGGCCGGGCTTTCCCAACAGCCCGATCACCATGCCTGCGTTTTTATTTACGGCGGCTTTAAGGCTTTTGATCCATATAATGCTTTCCTTTATGGGAGGCTGCCAGGCTTCCTGGACAATCAGAATCCGGTAAGAAATATTTTGGTCTTTTAACTCCGCCAAGGTTTGAATGAGTTGGCTGATATCCCTGGTGGTATCCATTTCTGCGGGGATGACCCTTATTGGACGAATTCCGAGCCCGTCAAACAGGTTGTTGTCATTCCGGGCATTGCTGAACTGTTCGAAAATTTCCTCTGGTACAAGCACGACTGCGGGTGTAAGGGGGGATTCGGAAAATTCAACAGGCGTGTGGTCGGATTCACCCATTTTTTCGTCGGAATCCACGCCGTGGTAAGGTTGGCTGACCGTTTCAATTTCAGGGGTTTTCATGCGTATCAGAAGCCGGTCGCATTCCGCATGATTAAAATCGATGGATTCAATCGCCCGTTGTTTCAAATAACAACCTGCTCCAAACAAAATCAGTCTCGGAATGAATGCGTAAAAAATGACCGCCAGAAAAATAAAAGGCCACCAGGCCACCAGATCACCTGTGGCCAGATGAAAAATACCATCTTTTAAAATCATCTGGGACCCGGCAATTTGCGAAAGGGTCGGATGGGCAACTGGTGGTGAAAACAACCATGACCAAGGCAAAGCCAGAAACTCAACAAAATAGAGAACGGATTCCGGAGCCACCCGGAGAGTGGTCTGCCATCCGAAAGCCAGGTCCGTGATGGCAACCTTGATAAACATGGCACCCAGAACCCCTAAATTGAAAAAAATGCCGAAAAGTTGTGACAGAATAAAGATGGGCCAGAAAAAAACAGATCCATACACGGTTTTAGTTTTTCCCAACAAGGCATAGGTTTCCCTGATCCGGTTGGCCATGTCGGTATCTGTCCTTTTTTCCGCAAAATGGCCGACTTTTCTCAGGGTTCCCAGAACAATGGTCGTAACCATCGGATATAGCATCTTAAAAGATTTCAAAATCCGAATTTTGTGCAGCGATGATGAAATCACCAGTAAAAACAAAAGCAACACCTGAGGTGCGACAAGAACCCAAAGACATGTAAACACATTGACAGGCTCTTTCCCCTGGTAGGATAACAGGCTCCATGTCAAGCCGGCTCCGCAAACAAGGGCGATACACAGGGTCAAAAGCCTGATGATTCCCATGGCATCCAAGAATGCGTCACCCGGAAGTACCCCTTTTGTATTTCCCGATATTTTCTCCTGTTCCCGCCGTTTTTCAAGCCAGTGCCTGATCAATCTTTTCCGGTAGATCGAATTGTCCGATTGCCGGTCATGGTCCGGAAACGAAAGATATGCCGTCCTGTCAAAATTTCTACTTTCCTTATCGTTGTTTTCTACCGGTTCCCTGAATTTTTTCCCGAGAAAGTATTCCAGGTCAATCAGGTCATGGATTTGCCAGATATTTTTCATGTGAACCATATTTCTCCCTTACCGCACCCACGTTCCAGGGAAGGGAAAGATCCAAAAACCAAATTCATAACGATAATTTCCTTACAAAACTCTTAGAAAAATGCCATTCCTAATAGATTATATAGCAAAAAAGGATATTTTTAAAAAGGTATGTTTTGACAAAGTGCAACATTTGTAATTCACATCCTAAATACCCCAATGATATTTAATAAATTCCTTAGGAGCTTTCCAGTGCCAGACAGTTTGAGGCTGTTTTTTTCTCATTTCACCTGGAGCCCGTAAACGAAGAAAATTTTTCCAGGTTTACCTGCTCAGGCGAAGACCGGTGATTGAAGCATTTGACCTGGATGCATTAAACCCGTTTCAGTTGTGAGTTGAAAATTCAGATATTTTTCTTGACAAAAGTTAGGTCACTATTTAGGCTGTTTTTAATTGATCCAAATTCCTTACCATCGGTTATCTATCTGTTTAGTATGTTGAGACAAAGTCATTTTTGAGAAAGAAACCCTAAGAATAGATTTTGATACAGGTTTATGGAAACCCGTATCAAAATTCGTTATTCAACATTAAGGAAAAGGAGGATGCCATGGCAAAGAAAGGTGAGGTGTTTAAATGCCTCAAATGCAATCAGATTATCGCTGTAATGCAGGAAGGGGCAGGGGAGCTGGTTTGTTGCGGGGAGAAAATGATCAATGTGACCCCGGATGAAGGTAAACGACTGATTCATGACTTCCAGAGACCTGGTACACCCTGATTAATGGTTTCTCTATCCAGAACCTGATCAGTTCGTCCTCAATATCTGATATGTGCTGTTGACTTTGTCGATGAATACCCTACTATGTTGGTTTCCTAATGGGGCATGAATGAGGTTGGAAATGACAGGTGCGAGATCATGTCCCCTGTTCAAGTTTTTTCCGGCGAATTCCGGATGGTGCCCCGGACTTCGCCGGAAACCTTGGAGTCTGCTGCTGAAGGGATTCAATAATGCCTGATTCCCTGGTTTTTCGCCAACTTCACACCTTCTTGCCTTTTCCTGAGCGATGGAATTTTAATGGGAAAAATTTGGCCGAAATTCGATGAAAAGTTTTCCGATCTCTAATTCTATTGGGCATCGCGGATGGCTACTTCATCGAACGTCTTGATCTCGAATAAAATTCTCGTGGCCGCATCCATCAGTTCCATGGCCAGTGCGGCTCCGGTTCCTTCGCCAAGTCTGAACTTTAAATCGAGCAGGGGTTCAAGCTTGAGATGATCCAGCATAAAACGATGGCCGGTTTCAACCGAATGGTGACCTGCAAACAGGTATTGTCTTGCCATGGGTGATATTTCGCAGGCAAGCAGTGCTCCGGCTGTGGAGATAAGACCGTCGCAAATGACCGGGATGGAATGGGCGGCTGCCCCGATTACCAGACCGGCCAGCCCGCCGATTTCAAAACCACCGACTTTGGCCAGAACATCGATTGGATCTGAAGGGTCGGGCAGGTTAACGTTTATTCCGGTTTGGATGGCCCTGATTTTCCGTTCAAGGCCGGCATTGTCCACGCCGGTGCCTCTTCCCACAAGGCGTGACACCGGAAGCTTTGAGTAGACCGCAATAATGGCTGTTGAAGGTGTGGTGTTTCCGATTCCCATGTCTCCGGTCCCCAGAATATCCACGGGGCCGTCCTGAAGCAATTCTTCGACGATTTCAATTCCGGCCTCCACGCTTCTGATCGCTTCATCCCTGGTCATGGCCGGTCCTTTGGAAAAATTGGCGGTCCCTTTTCGTACTTTTTTGTGAAATATGGGAAGGTGCGGCTCAAAATCATGATTGACTCCCAGGTCGGCCACGCAAACCCTTGCCCCGGCATGCCTGGCCAGCACATTGATCGAAGCGCCGTCGCTGACAAAGTTATAGACCATCTGCGGGGTCACTTCCGGGGGAAACAGGCTGACCCCCTCTTCGCAAATGCCGTGATCTCCGGCACAGGTCACCACGATTCTGTTTTTCAGCCGAACATCCAGGGTCCCAAAAATTCCGGCCAGCCGTGCGCTGACTTCTTCAAGGATGCCAAGACTTCCTGCCGGCCTGGCCTGTTGGCGAAGACGCTCTTTGGCGGTTTCATAAACTGTTTTGTCAGGAACTTTGATCTGATTTATGGTTTTATCTATGAGGTTCATGTCTGTCGGTCTCCAGAAAATTCAAATAATTTCAGGCAAAAAAAAAAACCGTGACAAGGAAATGACCCCCTAACACGGTAACCATCTGATAATAGATTCCATCATTTCTGCACGGGCAGGTCTTCTGGCTTGCAGATCATCCCTGTATCCGGCCGCGCCTTCCCATCCCGCGATTATGGACAGTGGCATCCTGCGACCCGAAAGTCCCTGCTTACAGCGCCGGTCCAACGCTACGGACTTTCACCGTATTCCCTTTTCATCATGGGAGAAACACCCACAACACCCACGCAGAATTTTGAATCAGTTTTAAATCACAACCCTATACAAAATGCAACGAAATTTAACCGATGGCGGTTTAGGGTGTTGAGTTGAAAAATCAAAGGAGCCTGAATGAAAAGTTCTTTCAGAAGAAAAAATGATAATTGACATGGAAACCTGACAGTCTTAATTTCTCAAACATACCCGAGATCATTTAATATCAATCTTTTTGGATCGTTATTCCGATAAAGCCTGTTCCGGGCTAGAATCGGGAGTCGGAATCCGGATGGATTCCAGAAGTCGGCTTTTTCGGATACCGAATCGAGTCCGGCATGACGGAGAATTTCCGACTGGCAGGATTGAAATTTCTGATTCTAATTTAATCCATTCCCCGTTATTGTCTTTATATTTCCGAACAGAACCCTTCAATTTCTATGAGGAAAGCGGCTGATGCATTTCAGCTCTATCCAGGAGGTCCAACCATCACACCGGATACCGGTTAACGCCGGATTGAGAACAATGACTTTTTCCAAGTGGAATCGCTCAACTTTGGCTCCCGGATGGATTTACACGAAGGCCCGGTTGCTGATGAGGGGAAATACCTTGAGAAAGTAAGAATATAATCGTTTATCCGGTTAGAACAAGGAGGCGCATCATGAGCGGATTAGTCCTAAAAAGTGCGATTCTGTCAGGGGTTTTATTGCTGATACTAGGTGGTGGAACAGTCAACGCAGATACCGTCAGGCGTTGCCAAAGCTATTATGAGCTTCAATACCTTTCCATTAACGATGATCCTATTCAAAGCGGTCCAAAAATCCGGTTTGGTGATTTCGAAAGCCGGGGGAACTGTGGAAATCTGGTGCCTAACAGATGTCGGGAACGGGCCCGCGGACACGCTCAGAATTGTATAAAAAAACATTGGGAAACACGATGGACCGGCACAAAACCTGATTTGTGTACCTATAACAGGGGGGTTGAATCCTATAATGTGCAGGATATCAAAAAACAGCTCGAATTTATGACATGCTGCAGTACCGGTGTACCGGCAGCGGCTCAGTCCTATTGGAAAAAAGTTGTCGTTTCTCTGCGCGGCATTACTACCGGAAAAAGCCGGTGTTCCGGTCAAATTGGACTCACCGGAACATACACAATCGATTGTACAAAAGTAGCGGCCGGGTTCAAAGCCTGCGGCGGCGAATAGCCGGGTGCAACTATTTCATACCCAAATTGAACGATTTCAATTGCCGAAAACTCCTAACCTCATACCGGCGAAGCCTGTCCCGGGCCTGAACCGGGAACCGGTATCCGGTCCAATGGTTATATCGCATGGATGGCGCCTGTTCTTGCATGTCATTCTGAGGGAGCAATTCGCAACAACCGGAGCCTGAAAAGAAAATATTTGCCATGAAGTAAATTGAAACCACGGCGACCGAAGAATCTCTCTTCCTGAAACCGGACCGGTCATCAGGTTCGGCATGGGGTTGAAAAAAGAAAGACCGTGCCGGCGTGAAGGAAAGATTCTTCTTTGACCGCTGAGGGTGTGCCATATGATCGTGTAAGATGTTGGCCTCCTCAGAATGACAATTTGAAT